>NZ_JBBMQM010000001.1:1261783-1892675 GCF_038900055.1 Henriciella sp. AS95 | reverse complement strand
CGGCCCCATCTTGGGTGTGCCGAAACCGTCGGGAATGGCGTCGGCGGCCTCGCCGAGGCGCTCGCCGACGACCTGGCGGGCAAAATAGACGTCCGTGCCGTCCTCGAAATAGATATTGATGACAGACAGGCCAAAATTGGATGTCGAGCGGATCTCGTCGACCTTGGGCAGGCCGGACATGGCCGTCTCGATCGGATAGGTGACATAGCGTTCGACCTCTTCGGGCGACAGGCCTTCAGTTTCGGTGAAGACTTGGACCAGAGAAGGTGAGGGATCGGGAAAAGCGTCGACAGGCAGGCTGCGAAAGGCAAACAGCCCCCCGATCGACAGGGCGAGTGCGGCAATGGCGGCAAGCAGCCGGCCACCCGCAAGGCGGTGCATCAAATTGATCATTTTGCGGGTCTCCTAGTGTGCGTGGCCGTCGCCGAAAGCGTCTTTTTCAAGCTGCGCTTTCAGGGTGAAGGCGCCTTCGGCAACGAATGCTTCGTCGGCCTCGAGCCCGGAAATGATCTCGGTATAGCCCCTCGCGCTGTCCCCTGTGCGGACCTCGCGCGGTTCGAACCCGTCATCGGTCGGGACGAAGACCGAAATCCTGTCCTCGACGCTGACGATCGCATCGGAGGGAACGCGCACGACGGGGCGCCCCTCTCCCGTGTCGATCCGCGCCGTTACGAACTGACCGGGCTTCAGCCTGTGTTCGGCATTGTCGACAATGACCCGCGCGGTCGCAGTGCGGGATGCCTCATTGATGACAGGCAGGACATTTGAAATTGTCCCCTCGGCCAGGACGCGGCCACCCTCCTGCTGGAATGTCACGGTCTGGCCTTCGCTGACCTTGCCGAGATCTTCCTTGTAGACGGCGATGTCGGCCCAGACGACGCTATCATCGATGATGACAAAGATGGGCGCGCCGCCAGCCGATACGGTTTCTCCAAGAGAAACGCTCCGCTGAATCACCTCTCCGGCAAGGGGAGCCGTCACATAGGCTTGTGCAAGTGACCCATCCGCAGCTTCATTAAGCTTGTCCAGTGTGCCATGACCAATGCCGATCGCATGAAGCCTGTTTTCAGCAGCTTCCCGGCCGGCATTGGCTGCGGCGAATGCCGCACGCGCCGATTGCAGATCGGCCTCGGCGGTGATTTTCTGCTCCCAGAGGTTTTCCTCACGCTCAAGCTCGGCTTGCGCGAGGCGCTCGGCGCTTAGGGCATTCAGATAATCGGCCTTTAGGCCGGCGAGTTCACGACTGGTCAGCCGGGCAAGCGTGGCGCCGGCTTTCACGATATCGCCTTCGCCTGCATAGAGCTGAGCAACGGTGCCCTCGACCTGTGGCGAGACCCTTGCGACACGGTCCGCATCGAAACGGATCTCGGCCGGCAGTTCCAGCTGGCCCGAAACCGCTCCGGTTTGGGCTCGCCCGGTCCGGATACCGGCAGCTTCCGCCTCCTCGGCGGTCAGCTCGACATGATCGCCGCCTTCACCTTCGTGTTCGGTATGACCGCCTCCTTCTTCATGTCCCTCATGATCGTCGCCATCGGCCTCATCATGGCTTTCATGCTCCTCATCACTACCGTCTTCGTGGTCGTCATGGCCATCTTCGGCTTGTGGGGGCGTCCGGTTTGCACCAGACGAATCGGAGGCGTCACTGCCGCAAGCACTAAGATACAAAAGCGCTGGCGAAAGCAGCGCCGCATAGAATAAATTCAGTTTCATTGGATCTCTCCTTCGAACGGCGCGGCGCCAATCAGCGCACGCAACCGCAGCGTGTATGTCTGGAGCGCCAGCCGGGCATCGATTACGGCGGCGCGGGTTTCAATCAGACTGCGCCGCGCATCGAGCGTGGCTGTGAGGTCGAACTTGCCAACCCGGTAGCCCTCTGCCGCAGCTGTATAGGCTTCTTCTGCGAGCGGCAGCGCTTCGCCCTCGAGACGCTGCAAGCGAGACTTCGCAGCCCGCACCTGCGCGGCGAGGCTCGCTTGCTCGGCCCGCAACCTTGCCTCAACAGTCTGTGCTGATAGCTCGGCACTCTGGGTACGTAATCCCGCCGCCCGCGTTGCGTCCTGATTGCGGTCAAAGACCGGCAAAGGAACACTGACACCCGCCAGAAACGCGCTATCGCCCGTGTCCTCAAATCTTCGGACACCAGCCGATACGGTTATATCAGGCCATGCGCCGGCGCGGGCCCGGTCCGTCGCCGCGCTACGAGCCGTCGCTCCGGCCTTAGCCGCCGCAAGTGACGGATGAACGCCAGAATCTGGTTGAGCCGACCCACCCGCCGGATCTGTTACGATTTCCGCAGTGCCAGACAAGACAAAGTCGATCTCTGGACTACCCCAAACGGACGCAAGCGCTAGCCCTTTGGCTTCGACCTGGCCCCGCGCACCATCCGCAACCGCCTGAAGCGCTGCTGCTTCAGCCCGCGCGCGCAGCAACTCAGGCGGAGCCGACGCTCCAGCGTCCACGCGGCGCTGGACGACGCCAGAGAACTCGGATGCGAGATCGGCTGAGGCCTGAGCGACCTCGGCCATGTCGTAAGCGGCACGAAGTTCCAGATAGAGTTCCCCTGCGAGTTTCTGAGCTTCCAGGCTTCGTACAGAACATTCGGCACTCGCCAATGCGGCTTCAGCTCTGGCGGCCCGCTCGGAAAGTCTTCGTTTATCGCCAAGCTGTAAGGTCTGCGCCACTACCAGGGTCGTCTCGTAGGCATTGAAGCCTTCAAGCGATCCGCTGCCGGCAAAGTTCTCGGTTTCGACAGACAGAGATGGATTAAGCCAACGGCTCGCCTGATCGGCGTCGGCCGATGAAGCTTTCGCCTCGAGAGCCGCCGTCAGAACTTCAGGCGAAGCATTGGCGGCGCGAGCAATAGCCGCGTCGAGCGTCAGTGGTCGGGATTGATCATAGTCAGTCGCGCCGACATAGACAGAACTACACCCTTGCGCATAGGCCGTACCGGCCATGACCGGCAGGGCGAGCGCGGTGATCGCGCTGCATATAAGAATTTTCATTTTTGCTGGTTTCCTCGTCCAGATTCAACGACAGCGAGGCCGTAGCCACGCAAAATATTCCTGTGTCGTTGGTCTAGGCGCGAGGAGGACGGTAAAGACCGTCTGGGCGGAGGTTCTCGAGAAAAGAACCGCCAGGCAACAAATGTTTTGTCTGCACGACAGACTTCGGAGCGCCGCTTAGATCGCCGCCGCCTATCAGATGGAAATGACAGCTTCCGCACTGATGCGCGGTATGGTCATGACCTTCATGCGATGGCTCCTTATCAGGGGCATCTTGGGCCAGCTCACTCGTAGAACATTCCTCTGCGGCCTGATTGCCCGGATGCATGATATCCGCCGCAGCCGTCATCGGCGCAATAACAAAAGCTATCGCCATCACCATGACGAGCAACCTTCGTAAACACGTTATGACTTGGAACGAAAACATGATTGCTGGGCTAGCTACTTTCTTTTACGATCGGGTAAACAGGCTCACTCTCTTTTTAGCACCTCCAGTCACTGGAGGGTCAAGCGCCTCTTGACGGAAGCCCTGCAAGCACCTCGGCGCCATCATGCTGTTCGTGCAAGCAATTCTCGTGCTGGCCAAGGGCAGCGAGTACAGAGCAGGATCCGATCTTGCCGCCTTCGCAAGCGCGGATCATGCGCTTGAGCTCGGCCTCGAGCGCCTCCAATTGGGTCAGCCTGCGGCGAACCTCGTCAAGCTGGCGACGTGCAATCTGGTCAACCAGGACGCACTCCCTGCCTGGCTCTACCTGCAGCGAAATCAGTTCCCTTACCGCTGAGACGGGAAACCCCAGATCCCTTGCATGACGTATAAAACGGAGACGCTCTACAGAGTCCCCTGCGTACAACCGCTGTCCGCTTGCGCTGCGTTGCGGCTCGTCGAGCAGGCCAATGGATTCATAATAGCGGATTGTCGTGACTTTTACGGCCGTCGCCCCTGACAGTTTTCCGATCGTCATCAAGGCCATGATAGCGCCCCTTGCCCCTCTAGTTACTGTAGACTGCAGGAAATAACCCTGACGGCTGAAAACACAAGCGCAGGAGGCAACATGAGTGGCGATACGACAATCCAGATACTCGGCATTGCCACAGGTGGCGCAGTTGCTGTGATTCCTATTTGGTCTGCAGCCTTCCCCGCGCAGAGAATTTGGCTCCCGCAGCGTTATTCGCGTTTTGTGGCACCAATCATCTGGATGGGTACGATCACGAGTTTCGGAGCGGCGCTGTCGATTGGGGCTTCAGGTAGGGGAACCGCTCCCGTACCCTGCTGGGCGATATTCGGCCTCGGGTTTGCCCCTCTCATCATCGCGAATATGGTGGTTTGGCGCGCAGATTTCCGGTTCGGTTTCGACGAGACACCAAGAGCCAAGGGCACACTTGCCACCTCAGGGCCCTACCGCTACTCCAGCTATCCTCAATACGCTCGCAATACCAAGCTTTCTAACGGAGACGCTTCGATAAAATTCTTACGGTGCATCTCCCCTCACAGACAACGGTTGGTAAAATCATAGGATGGGTAGCGAAGACTTGAAAATCGAGACGTCAGACGAGCGCCGAACTCTTCAAATCGTACTATGGCTAAACATACTCATAGCCATTGGCTTTTTTGTCACAGGCTGGTTCGGCGACTCCAATGCCCTCCTGGCGAACGGGCTGGATAATTCCTCGGACGCGATTGTGTATGGCTTGAGCCTGCTTGCACTTACACGTTCGCAGATCTGGAAACGCAACGCCGCTCGACTGTCAGGTGGAATGCTTCTTGTATTTGCCGTCGGCGTCGCCGGCGACGCAATCCGTCGATACTTTGAAGGATCTGAACCCCTCGGTCTCATCATGCTGGCAATGGCCGCGATTGCAGGTGTTGTAAATCTGATCTGTCTCTGGCTTTTGAAAAAAATAGAAAAGAAGGATGTAAACCTGCGAGCCGCTACAACATTTAGTTTCAATGACTTCATCTCGAATGGGGGGATCATTCTCGCGGGCGTAATCGTACTGTGGACTGGGTCCAACTGGCCAGATCTGCTTGTCGGATTGGGAGTCGCGGCGATTGCGGTATATGGTGGAATCGATATTCTGCGCGATGCGCATGCTGATAAGCATCAGTCAGGATGATGCCCCAAACCCGGAATGAAACAAGTGCGTAAAATTCTCAAAATGGTGCGCGCGCAGCGTCACTGGGCCTCGCATGATGGGTTCCCAAGCGTTACCGTAACAAATATTTACTCGATCAACTTTCTATTCCGGCATTGAATTTGCTTTCCCTGTTGAGTTGAATCTCTCTTGGGAAACGAGGACAAATGTCCCGGCTGGCAGATCATATAAGTGCTTATGACTACACATGGTTGTTGTCAGACAGCAGATGGGCCTGGGAGTTCCTGCGCCGAAACCGCCGGTTTCTTGAGGACTCGTCGCTTCCTTCCGCGAGTGAGCTTAGTTTCGCTCCCGCCTGCCATCAGATCACCCTCGTGCGCCCTAGAGCCTCTCAGGCGCTTGCTGAGCGATGGGGGCTCGCCTTCTTCCCGGATCCAGAGGAAAGCGGCCTTGAAGCCGACGCGTTCTGGTCGGGAGGTCTCTATCCGAGGCGGGTTCACATGCAAGTTTCTCCGAGTGGTCCTAATGAATCCTGTGAATTCTATGATCGCACTGTTGGCATCTGCAGGATAACGCACTTCACCGACCTCGCCGGCCGCGAACAATTTCTTCTCAAGGGAAATGGCTGCGTCATTCAGGTATTCTGCACGGGCATGTCACTTCTGGCCCGCGAACCTGTCAAGCTCAGCTTCATCATCGACAGTCTCGACGAATTCCAGGCCAAGCTGAAAACGCTCCAGCGCGCCCAGCGTGTCTATGACCCGCAAGCAGAGGCGGATATCCCGGAATGGACTCGCCATTCCTTGGCCCTTCGCAATGCACTGGTCGCACTCGATTGTCATGATGCCAAACTCTCATATTTTGAGACGGCGGGGTTCATATATGGCGAAGAACGGGCCCGCGAAGCCTGGGACAGCCCAAGCCGAGCGATGAAAGACGAGATGAGACGTGCCCTTGCCCGCGGCCGGGACCTGCGGGACGGCGGTTATGCAACGCTTCTCGGACCCGTCGAAAACGCGCTTCTTTTAGCCTGAAGTAGAATTTTGGCACCTCTTTTGCAGCACCCGCTTGTGAAGGAGGCACCTGATGAGTCCCGCCGACACACCCTCGGTCCGTATTGATCTGGATGACTACGCCTATACTTGCCGACTCTCCAGAAGTCGCTGGGCTTGGGAATTTCTTCGGCGAAATAGCGAATTCAGGCAAGCCGCCCTGCGGGCTGGCGACTCACAGATATCTGAAAAGCCAGCCTGTCATGGCATCCGGCTGCTCCGGCCGCTATGCGACCAGATCGACGCTGAGAAATTCGGCTTGGTTTTCTTTCCCGACATAGACGCGAATGGCTATGAGGCCGACGTCTTCTGGATCCCTGCCCTCTATGCTCGCGCCCTGACCATGCAGGTCGTACCGCGTCATCCGAGCGAGCGCGACGATATTTTCGATCAGACGATCAATGTGTGTGAAGTCACTCACCTCACAGATCGCGTCGGCCGGGAATACCTGATGATCCGTGGGCACGGCCACAGCATCCAGGTCGCTTGTTCTGGTCTGTCACTACTCAGCGTCGAACCCGTCCGCATGAAACTGATCATCGATAATGTGTCGAGCATGGACGAAACACTTAAAGTCATCGGCAAGGCTCAGCGTATTCTTGGCAAGGACGATTCGAGTTTCAACGACACCTGGACACGCTCATCGCTTGCGTTTCGCAATGCGCTCATTGCGCTCGATGCGTATGAGACCGGTCTAACTTATTTTGAAACCGCTGCCATCATCTATGGCGAGGATCGCGCCACCGAAGCCTGGCAGAGCCCCAGCCGGGCCATGAAAGACGAAATGCGCCGCGCCCTCGTGCGAGGACGTGAACTCCGGGATGGCGGATACAGGGACCTCCTGACTGCACAGACCTGAGCAGATCCAATTTGGCATCAGACCTTGATCCGGCGATCACCCCTCGCTGACGCGAGGGGGCTGTTTCGCGGGCGGCACGCCGCCAGCGGCCCGGCTCGTCTCCGGACCTCTGGCCTGCCCTTCCGGGCAGCCCAGCGGCATGCGGGTGTCTCGCCGGTGATCGCGCCAGCCTGCGCTTCCCACTGCAATGCAGAGGGGTCACAGGCTGCGTGGCCTTTGAAAGCGGACCTATGACGTTTTCGATGATCGTCTGACGGTGAAAGCTGAAGCGCATTGCAGCCTGGTCCGCATCGGTCTTCCTGGCGTCCATGACAATCTCCCTCTCAGACGGAGGTGGGCGAACGACCGGTCTGCCCGGACCCGCCGCTTGCGCAAGGCGCCGGGACTGAAGGTGTCTGGAAGCGGTCGCAGCGTCCTACCTTTCCGCCTTGCCCAACCGGCTAATGGGTCCGGCCTGCCGGCCTTCTCGCCGCCCACCCCCGCCTGATGCGGGAGGGACATTTGGGCGGGGAGACGAGACTGACGCCATGACCACACCGCAACCTTCAGCCCCCCTTGCGGCAGACGCTGCACCCACACCTGAAATCCGCCCCCGTATCTATGTGGCCTGTCTTGCCGCCTACAATAATGGCTGCCTGCACGGGCGCTGGATCGAGGCGACGACGCCAGATGAGGTTATGTCCGAGGTTCGCGCCATGCTGGCGGACTCGCCGCTGCCCGATGCCGAAGAATGGGCAATCCATGACTATGAAGGCTTCGAAGGCGCGCACCTGTCGGAATATGAGAGCTTCGAGACGGTCTGCAATCTGGCCGACTTCATTGCCGAACATGGCAGGCTCGGCGCGCTGGTCCATCGCCATTTTGGCGACGACCTTGAGCAGGCCGAAGCGTCCTTCGACGATTATGCAGGCACCTATGCGAGCCGGGCAGACTTCGCCGAGGACCTGCACCGCGACACCGGCACCGAAATTCCCGCAGCCCTCGAATACTATATCGACTGGTCGGCGCTCGCCCGCGACATGGAGCTGGGTGGCGACATCATGGTGTTCGAGACAGGGTTCGAAGACGTTCACGTCTTCTGGACGCGATGAGCGCCATGGCGAGATTTCAGGCAAGACCGCGCGAAGATGGCCTTGGCCCCTATCGCTGGGCGCATGTCGTGAAGACCCCGCAAGGGTTCGCGCAGGGCACGATCTATCACCAGTCCGGTGACGGGTTCGACGAGGCAGAGGCGCGCGAGCTGCGCGCACTCTGCGACCGGATGGGATTCGAGCTTCGGAGGGCGTCATGAGCTTTACCGAGCACTTCGATGCCTACGCCTGCGAAGGCGATGCGATCAGCTGCGAGGCAAAGGGCTTCATTGTCACGGCCCGGATTGTTGCCGATGACTGCCTCGATGCGCCGGACCAGCGGCAGGATGGGTTCTGGCCGTCGCTCTACAAGGATGCGCCCGGCTTCATCGGGCCGGGCAACAGCTTCCGCCAGCGCTTCGCCGAGGCGCAGGCCAAGGCGGAAGCCGTCATGGAAGCATGGCGCAAGAGCGAGTGGTTCTATTGCGGGATCGTGCTTTCGGTCGAGCGCGACGGCATTGAACTGGACCGTCATGCCGCCAGCCTCTGGGGCGTCGAATGCAACTATCCCGGCACGGATAACAGCTATCTCACCACGTTTGCGAGCGAGCTGCTGCCGGAGGCGCTGGACGCAGGGCGTGCCGCAGCCTCGCGGCTTGCGGCGACCGTGACAGGCTGGGCCGCGACATGAGCGCGGCCCGCACCCTCACTGAATTGCTCGGCCCACGGCCCCGTATGACGCTTGTCGTTGCCGAGGCCCAGGTCGCCGAAATCTGGGTCGAGGGCCGCGCGCCGCTGATCACGATCCGCGATTATGACTGGGGCGAGACCGACCCCCAACCAAGCCGGGACGCGGACGGCTTTCCCTTCACCAAGATCAACTGGAGAGGCCCCGCGTGGGCGCTGGGTCTCTCGCTTTACCCGCCAGAAAAGGAGACCTCCATGGCACAGCCCGACCTCAAACACATCCCGCTCGACGAGCTTCGGATTTCCAAACTCAATATGCGGCATGGGCGCAAGAAGCCGGACGTATCCGACATTCTGCCGTCCATCCGGGAGAGCGGATTGCGTCAGACTTTGCTCGTTCGCCGCGAAGGCAAATATTATGGCGTCATCGCCGGACGCCGCCGTTTTTTTGCGCTCAAAGAAATCGCGAAGGAGACAGGCGAGGTGCCGTTCGTTCCATGCGCGATCATGACTGAAAAGGATGCGGCCTCCGCGATTGCGGCATCTGTCATCGAAAATGTCGGACGCCTGCCTGCGACAGAAATGGAGCAATATGAGGCGTTCAAGCGCCTCAACGATGAAGGCAAGGCGCTGGAGGATATCGCCAGCTTCTTCGGAGTGACTGAGCTTCTGGTGCGCCGTGTGCTCGCGCTTGCTTCGCTCGACGAACCGATACGGAAACTCTACGCCGAAGACGAACTGGACCGCGAAACGATCCGCGCGCTTACGCTTGCGACGCCAGAACAGCAGGCCGAATGGTTCCGCCTCTTCCAGAGCGAAACCGAACGCGCCCCGATGGGGCGGTCGTGCAAGGCTTGGATCACGGGCGGAACGACGATCACGACCGACAAGGCCTTGTTCGATCTTGATGCCTATGAGGGACAGGTCACTGCCGACCTCTTTGGCGAGCATGGCGTCTTTGCGGATGCGGATCAGTTCTGGAAGGCACAATCCGCCGCGATTGCCGAGCGGGTCGAGGCCCACAGGGCCGACGGCTGGAGCGATGTTATCTGCCTTGAGCGCGGGGCCTACTTCCACCGATGGGAGTATGTCCAGTGCGCCAAGGAAGACGGCGGCAAGGTCTTCATCGAAATCCGCCATGACGGGACGGTCCAGTTCCACGAGGGACAAGTAACCTCGGCCGAGGCCCGCAAGCGGCAACAGGGTTCGAAGGGTGAAGGCGATGCCGTTCCGGCAGCCGTTCGGCCAGAAATGTCCGGCCCGCTCGCGGAATACATCCTGCTTCATCGCCACGCGGCTGCTCAGGCGAGTTTGGCCACATCCCCCGCGATTGCCCTCCGCTTGATGGTGGCGCATGCCATGGCGGGGAGCGCGCTTTGGGACGTGCGTCCTCACGAGCTTCGCGCCCGGAAAGATGAGACGCAGGCGAGTGTGGAAGGTGGGGCATCTGTGGCGGCGGTCGCTCAAGCGACGGCGCAGACCGACGCTCTGTTCAAGGCGCTCAACGTCAGTCCAGCGCTTCGCCGGAACGGCGATGACTACCGCTTGTGCGAGCTTTTCTCTGCGCTGCTCGCCATGTCGGATGAGGAAGTCCTGACGGTTCTGGCAAGTGTCATGGCCCGCACGCTCGAGGCCGGGAATAGCATTGTCGAAGCCGTCTTGCATGTCTGCGGCACCGACCTTTCGGCGGCTTGGAAACCGGACGAGACCTTCTTCGATCTCACCAAGGACAAGCGCGCTATCAATGCGATGATCGCGGATATTGCCACCGCATCGCTCGCGGATTCCTGCCGGACCGAGACGGGCAAGGCGCAGAAGCAGGTGCTGGCCAACCGGATTGCGGGTGAGGGGTGTGAGGCCAATCCTGACTGGCGGCCGGGCTGGATGCAGGTGCCACCGACACGCCTTGTCGAAGGGGCCGGGTCACCACCCGCCGATGCGTGGACACGGGTCGCAGGACTGTTCGAAGCGGAGGCAGAAGCCACGCCCGATGAGACGCGTGAGACGCAACAGGACGCTGCCTGAGCATTCGTCTCCTGTTCAGCAGCATATGGAGCCGTCCGGTGTCTACCACCGGGCGGCTCCGCGCATTCTCGGGCGTGCGGTTGGCGGCTGTAAGGCCTGGGCGATTGTAAAATGCCTTCAGAAAAATCGCGCGTCTTGAGGTCTCGAATGACATTATCGGGACGTTTTCGGGGAGTTCTGATTTCTTTTCCGGGAGGCATGCCTCGGCCCCCTTGCTCCCGTCTTTGCCTTTATGACCTGGGCGCGCTGACCCGGCCCTGAAACCGGACAGACGAAGAATTTTCCCCGGCGCTGTCGCGCCTTCCTCGCGCAACAAAATTCCCCGCCCGTCCGGTGCTCCGCTTCGCTACGCCCGCATGCGGTTCAGGCCCAGCTCAGCCCGTCCGGGCGGTCCGGCGTCGACGGGGACAAGGGG
Organism: Henriciella sp. AS95; assembly: GCF_038900055.1. Classification (NCBI taxonomy): domain Bacteria; kingdom Pseudomonadati; phylum Pseudomonadota; class Alphaproteobacteria; order Hyphomonadales; family Hyphomonadaceae; genus Henriciella; species Henriciella sp. AS95. The sequence goes on along the minus strand of NZ_JBBMQM010000001.1, from coordinate 1,881,471 downwards.
TCCCCGGAGACTTAGCCAAGGAAAGAAAAGGAGACCCCCATGGCAAACGCACTCGGATATGTCAGCGAGACCAAGTCCGGCTTTGAAGGCACCCTCGCAATGATGAACCTCTCAGCTGCAATCCGCATAGAGAAGAATGCGGAAAAGACCGAAGACGGTCATCCGGACTACCGCATCTATGCCGGTGAAACCTCGACCGAAATCGGCGGCGGCTGGATGCGCAAGTCGAAGGCATCGGGACGCGATTATGTCTCGCTGACGCTGGCAGACCCGCAGATCGGACCGCGCCGGATCTTTGCGAACCTTGCCCCGGTCAAGGGCAAGAAAGGCCGGCACGTCATCCTCTGGAACGCGCGCGACTAGGGTAGATCACAGCCTTGCCAAGCCGCTCCGGAGACATCTCCGGAGCGGTCTTCTTTCATGCCGAAAGGGTCTGAGACGAAGGTGCTGATACGCCTATCAGCGCTGCATTCTAACGTGAGGTTTCTTTGGGAACTCAAGGGTGTCGCGAGCGTGTGGTGCAAGTTCGACACTCTTAATCTGAGGATGAGTTGGCAGTCTGTCAGGGCTTCGAGTTGCGTAGAGGAAAGGAGAAGCAACGCTATGACAGAGACAAATAGAAGTGGAGAGGAGCTTCGACCCAAATCAAACCTCCCAACCCCGACCGAATGGATGAACACGGATGAAACCGCTGACCATCTCGGCCTCAAACCGAAGACCCTGGTCAATATGCGTTCGCTGGGAACAGGCCCGGTTTATCACAAGATCGGCGCCAAGGTCTGGTATCGCGGCAAGGACATCATCGCTTACACTAATGGACGTAGGTTCATGGGGACAGGCCTTCGCGATGAGTCGTAGAACCGCGTTGTTAGGCATGGGATGCGGGCTAAGCCTCATGGTCTCCGCCAGCATTATCAACCGGTCCGACTTCATCTGGAACCGGACGGAAAGCGTGCCCAAGGGCCTTTACTTTGTTGACCGGTCGGCGCGAATTTCGACAGGCGATCTGGTAGCGTTTGCGCCCTCGGATGAGGTTCGACATTGGCTGAACGATGAGGGAATTGTTGGCTCTGACTGGCCCTTGTTGAAGCATGTTGCGGGCCTATCCGGTGACGAGATTTGCAGATGCGATACGCAGGTCTCCATCAACGGGATCACATCTGTTGATGCGCTCAAAGTAACCGAGTCCGGCAGCGCCCTTCCCGTCTGGCAGGGCTGTCAGACCCTCAAAGCCGGCGAAGTTTTCCTGCTCAACTCTCATCCCCTGTCAGTCGATGGACGATACTTCGGCGTTCAGGACGGCGCGCGCATCATTGGCGTCGCCAGGTCCATATGGACTTATGGCAACCGGTCGGCTGAGGATCAGGCGACCGTCAAAGCGATAGATAGCGGGACGGGAATGGCTTCTGTGTCCCGGAGGGCAAGATTAAGGGAGTGTCACCCGGCGACACTTAACCCATTGTCTGCACATCCTTTTTTGTGTGACCCGGCGCCGGAAGACGGGTGCACGGATTTGCAATCCGCAGCGCGCTTAGAGCCGTGAGCAACGATTTCGACTTCGTTCCGCGACTCGGGAAGATCAGGTCGCAGGGCAAGGCAAAGACCCAGCTGAAGCGGTTGAAACGCGTGGTCGCGAAGGGGCGGCTTGGATCGCGTGGCCGCAATTCTCTGGCACCGGGAGCGGTGCGTCATGCAGGACGAGGCAAGGTGCAGGCCGCCCTTGCCCGGCACTGGTCCAACCAGCGGGCCAAGCGTGTCATTGTGAAAGTCCATATTGCGCGGGCAGGCCCGACCGGCGCGGCGAGTTTTACAAAGCACGTCGCCTACATCCGCCGCGAAGGTGCCGGGCGCGAGGGCGAGCGCGGAAAGCTCTATGACCGGAGCGTCGATGAGGCCGATGCTAAATCGTTTAACGAACGCGCTTCTGAAGACAGGCGGCAGTTCAGACTGATCGTCTCTCCGGAGGATGCCGAGCGGATGAAGGATCTGACGCGGTTCACGCGGGAGTTCATGAGCCAGGTCGAGAAGGATCTCGGCCGCCGGCTCGACTGGGTGGCTGCCAACCATCACGACACAGCGCAGCCGCATGTTCATATCGTGATCCGCGGCGGCAATACCCGGAATGGCGAGCTGCTGATTGACCGCAAATACATCACGCACGGATTTCGGGCGCGGGCGCAGGAGCTCGTATCGCTCGAGCTTGGCCAGCGGCGGCTGCGGGAAATGGCTGCGGCGAGGTCGAACGATGCCGAACGTGAGGCGCTTACGGCGATCGATCATGACATTGCGCGGTCGCTGACCGATGGTCGTTACACACCAGAGAGTGAACGCGGCGGATTATCGAGGTTCGATGGTGCGGTCGTTAAGCGGCGTCTGCGGTTTCTTCGGACGCTCGACCTTGCGGCACGACACGAGAATGGCAGCTGGGCTATGCAAGACGGTTGGCAGGATACGCTGCGGGCCCTCGGCAGGCGCGGAGACATGGTTCGGTCGCTTGCCAATCTTGAGGGCCGGAAAATCGATGCGTCGCGTGTCCATGCCCTGCCCCGTGATTTGAGCTCCGCTGGCGAAATCCTGGGACGGCTGGCCGCCACCTTGCCGGGTGACGAATTGCGGAATGGAACGACGGCACTGATCGAAGGCCTCGATGGTCGGGTTTGGTCAGTCGAGATGACCGAACAGGAAGCGGTTCAGCTGCCGAAGCCGGGCGGGATTGTTTCAGTCGGACGGAAGACGGTCGAACCAAAGCCTGCAGATCGCACAATTGCGGCAATCGCAAAGCAGAATGGTGGGGAGTATTCTGAGGAACTGCACCAGGCCGCAGACCCGACGAGTTCGTCGGCGTTTCGGCTTGCTCACAAGCGTCGGCTGGAGGCGTTGCGGCGCCTCAGTATTGTTGAGCGAAGGAGTGATGGCAGCTGGAGCATTCCTGCGGACTTAAGGAGGCGCGCGCTGGATGCTGATGCGAGACAGCGGAGCTTTTCCATCAACGTCCGGTCGTGGTTGCAGGTCGAAGCCCTGGTTGAACGCGAAGCCGAGACCTGGTTGGACGGGATCGACAGTCAGGATATCGAAGCGTGGCGCGGGGATTTTGCACGGGAGGTGAGGTCTGCTGTTCAGGCACGATCTGCCTGGCTAGGCCGGGAAGGCCATGAATTTGGACCCGATGGGCGGCTTTCGGGTGACGCTATCGTTCGACTTCGCAGAGTGGAAATGGAGAAGATGATCGCGGCTGAGGAAACGCGTCAGGGTAAGGCATTTGTGCCGCTTGGTTCTCAGCGAGGCTTTCAGGGGGTCTACACTCGGAATGTCGACTTGGCTCAGGGACGATTTGCGGTCGTTGAAGGCACTGATGGATTTGCGCTAGCGGCATGGTCTAAGCGAAATGCGTTGTGGCGTGGCAAGGAATTGGTTTTGGAGCGGTCTGGAAGCTCGGTTCAGTGGCGGCTGGCGAAAGGACGTACAATCATTCTCTGAGTTTCTTCGTGCACAACATTTTGAGCCTGACCGAACCGGAGATGGGTACAAAGAAACAAGCTCCAGCAATTCGCGAACAACAAACCTCACGAACCAACCAATTAAGTGCATTGACGCCTGATCCGTTGGATTATCGAAGGTGATTGCAATAGTCGAGACGGACAACTATCAGCACGACTGAGAGGAGTTGCCACGGACGATTAGCATAGAAGGCAGCTAATTGAAAAAGCTATCCATCACCTCGAGCACAAACCGTGATAGCACGGTCAGAGAAACGTTGAACTCTCAGTAAAAGATCCGACGATAGCAAATGCGCTTCATTGCCGATGGACCAGACATACCCGATGATCTGCTTTGGGCGCAGGACGAAGGCCGAGTTGTTTTCTTCTGTGGAGCGGGAGTGTCCAGAGCACGCGCAGACCTGCCCGACTTCAAACGCCTTACAACCGACGTTCTGCACAGGTTGGGGGCAAAGCATGACAGTCCAGCTAGACGCCTATACGAGGTCGGTCAGTCCGTCGAAGATCAGCATAAACTATCTGGTGTCGTTACATCAGATAGGGTTTTTGGCCTGCTGGAGCGAGAGTTCACACGAACTCAGATTGAAGCCGCAGTCGCAGAAGCGCTATCGAGCGTCGGCGAAGTTGACCTCGGTGCTCATCGAACCTTGCTCAAACTGAGCACCCTGCTAACCGGACAGATTCGTATTGTAACGACGAACTTTGATCGGTTGTTTGAGACGGCCGGGAAGAACCTGATCACATCGACTCGGTCAAATCTTCCTCACATAGCTTTCAATGAGGCGGACTGGGGGATCGTACATCTTCATGGTGTCGTTGACAAAGACTATCGCGGAGCAACACAGGATGGGTTCGTCCTTTCAAGTGCTTCATTTGGCGATGCCTATCTCGCGGCGGGTTGGGCACGGGAGTTCGTTAAAAATGTACTTGATAGGCATGTCGCCGTGTTTGTCGGCTATTCTGCTGACGACCCCCCGATCCGTTACTTGCTGGAAGGACTAAGGCAATCCGATGCCTCACAAGGACGGGCTTATGCATTTCAGGACGCGAGTGATCCTAAAGCAATCGCCGAGTGGGACGAGAAAGGCGTTGATCCCATCCTCTACGACACACACAGCGGATGCGGGCATCGTACTCTATGGGACAGTCTTGAAGTTTGGGCAAAGCGCTCAGTCAACCCATCGAAGTGGCGATCCAAAACACTAAAATCTGCGGCACGAGGACCACGAAGATTGACCCCTGCGGAGCGAGGCGCAGTTGCCCATATCGTTCGTTCGACGGCGGGAGCAAAAGCATTCGCTCAGTATAGCCCGCCGCTCCCATCTGAGTGGCTCTGCGTGTTCGACCCCGTTATTCGATATGGGGAGCCTGCACCAGAAGACGGCTCCTATGATAAAACGAAAAACATAAACCCTTTCGACCTTTACAAGCTGGATAGCGATCACCCGCCACGAAAAGAAGAACAAGGTGGGATGCGGGTAGGCCGTATTCCGCCGGAAACATGGGATGCATTCTCCCCTACGCCCAAGGATCTCCGCAGTATATCGCATGACAATGTAACTCACCTGCGTGGATACTATGCGGATGAAGTGCCACGCCTCCCGCCACGCATAGACTACTTAGCTGATTGGATAGGTCGGGTTGCATATGAACCTGCATGCGCTTGGTGGGCGGGCCAGCAGGGCAATATCCATCGTCGTGTAATGGATGGCGTCGATTTCTCACTGTTTCGCAAACAGGAGGAGGGAACCAGTCAGGCGGTTCTCGACGCCTGGCGCGCGATAAGGGAATTTCATTCTTTAAAAGCCGACAAGGATAAGGCCTATGCGCTCACGCTACACACGGGAAATACAGGATGGTACGAATCGCTTGCACGGGAATATGCGGACATATTCAGTCCATGCCTAAAACTAACAAATTACCGCCGTCGCCCCGTTCCGCCCAAACTATCCAAAAAACTTAAGACCTCCGACCTTGTGCAAGTTGAGGTGGACTATTCAGAAGGGATTCGTCAGGTCGCAGTTCCGGATGAGTATCTTCCAGCGCTACTGCCCAAGTTGAAATCTTCACTGGAGTTTGCCTGGGACCTTGAAAGTCGCCGCTCATCGTGGGTGGACATTTGCTCTATCGAGCCTGACGAGCCGAACGAAGATGAGGGAGATTCCAGCTTTCATCGAAGCTACAAGCTCTCCGGGCACGTGATCCTCTTTACGGACCTCTTCAAACGTATGGCGGCTATCTCACCCGCGCAGGCGCTCGCCTTGCTCAGAAGTTGGCCGACTGGTGGAAGAATGTGGGAACGCTTGCGCGTTTGGGCATTCGGGAATTTGGATATTGCACCTGCAGACGAATTTGCTGACGTTATGTTGGCGTTGAGCCGTGATGCATTCTGGCCGTTCAAAGGTGAGCGAGATTTGCTTCTCGGACTGTCAAGGCGCTGGAACGAGATTAGCATCGAGAAGCGAACGCAAATCGAAAAGCGTATTCGTGCAGGTCGCGCGAAGACCAAGCGCGGGACAAGAGATGATCAGAAAGCCTACGTCGCTCATTCTGTTCTGCGACGACTGATATGGCTCAACACCCAAGGGTGCTCGTTCACATTTGACCTCGACAAAGAACTCGAACTTCTAAGAAAGGATGCCCCCGACTGGAGTGACACATATGCGCAAAGCGCCGCAAGTGCTCACGACGGAGGTGGTGGAATGGTCCGCATCGATACGGATTTTGGTATTTTAAAAGGCGTCGAAAGCGCAGATATCATTCCAATGCTTCTGGATATGAATCGAAGGCCTGTGGGTAAGTTGGTCGAGTACCAACCTTTTAGCGGCTTAAGCGCTGCTGAACCCCGGAGAGCACTGGATGCGCTGTGTGCACGTCTTTCAAGCGGCCATTTTGAAGAGGAGTTTTGGGACAAGTTCCTTCGGGTGGAAAATCGGAAAGGTGACACAACTGCCTTTCGCAAAGAGATTATTGCCGCTCTATGCAAGCTCTCAGATGAACAGTTTTCAAGCCTGTCTCACTCCGCTTCATTCTGGTTTGAATCAGTGGCTCCCGCTCTCCTGAGCGATGCCCCAGAGAGCTACCAGAAACTTTGGGCGCTATTTGTTGAAACTCTGAAGCAGTGCAACACTGCTGGACAGAGTGCAATAGTCGACACAGAACGTAAGCGTGACTGGGTGAGTGCGGCGATAAATTCTTCCCCCGGAAGGCTGGCCGAAATGCTGGTGAGCGCTATAGGCGATAAGGAGTTTGAAAAAGGCGAAAAACTTCCTGCATCCTGGAAACGAAGCGCCGAACAACTTCTTGCCCTGCCTCAAGACACAAGAGCATTTTGCATTTGTGTGTTCTGCCTGCGCATTCGTTGGTTCAACTATGTTGACCCATCATGGACGCAAGACAGCCTCCTTTCCGTCCTGCAAGATGGCTATGATGACTGCCGCGATGTTGAAGCATTCTGGGCTGGCGTGTTCAGTAGCGGCTCCATTCCACAAATACCTCTCTACACTACGCTCCGCCCCCACCTTGAAGCTGTTGTGCGAACACAGGAGGACGATGAGAATAGGAATTCCGAATTCCTGGCTGTTTTCTTTTTGTCGGGGTGGAAAACAACAATCGACGGAAAACGTGTGGTTTCCAACGAAGAACTACGTTCTCTGATCATCGAGGGGAGTGATCGGTTCCAGAGCAACATTCTATGGAGAATAGACCGTTTCTCACGTAAACAAGAAGAATGGTCGGAGGATTTGGTCGAATTCCTTCGCAACGTGTGGCCGAAGCAAAAATCATTGCGCACCAGTAAGATGTCAGCACGCCTTGTAGAGTTGGCTCTAGCTCAGAAAGACAAATTTCCGGAAATTGCAGAGATTGTAGCAACCCTGGTCACAAAAGTCGGCGATGATCGGCTTTTCATCCCCGAACTCCGTAAAAGCGATGAAACGATTGCCGGACAACACCCAACCGCCATGTTGACCCTGTTGTATGCGGTCCTTCCCGATGACAAGTCACGATGGCCTTATGGGGCTGAAACTGCTTTGTCAGTTCTTGCAGAAGCCGATCCCTCGTTGCGATCCGATTCTCGCCTTATCGAACTTAGTCAACGATTGTAGACGCTCTGAGATAGGCAAACGTGGCCAGGCCGCTCTTCTGCATCCGAGAGAAACAACAAGAAGACAGCGCAGGTTCATTATTGGCGCAGATACCACACTATGTTGTCTTCCGGCGGCACTTTTGACGGTGCAATCAAGGTCGGATCACGTTCGTTGTAGAGACGAGCGAACTCGGCATCGGAAACCTCTCGATCCTCGGTGTCTTTAAAGTCGAAGAAGCCGATGCCCTGAGGCTGGAAGTTGATCGAAAACATCGGGCTGACAAGCGGGCATTGGGGAAGATAATACTTCACCAGGAAGGGGTCGGCTTCACTGTCCTTCTTAATGAAACGGTTTCCTTTCGTGCCAGGCAGCATCCATCTGGCCGCCCCGTCAAATCCAAACTGTACGCGGATTATCGACGCCAAATGCTGCAAAGCGCTGAGGGCGTCTTCACGCAACGTTCGATACGTCTCAGGAGAAAAGTGAACAGAACGGTGCCGAAGTCGTTTTAAGGCGCGGAAATCGGCGGTAACGCAATCGGCTTGAAAGATATCCCAAGCCTCAAGAGTGCTGATCGCAACGTCCCAATTATCGAACGAGTTTTTCCTAGCAACCTTTCGGTATTGCTCTGTGCCACTGAACTCGTCCCTCAGGTCCAATATCATATGATTGAGCATACGCTCTCCCAAAGCACAGGCGGCCAGAAGCGCGGGATAGTAGTACCCATGATAAAACGCGTACCGCGCCTGATGGTACAATGGGTTGTGATACGAAACGATGGAAAATGGTGCTGATCCGCAGTCTCTAAAATTCTTCAACTTCATATCGAAGTTGTGGTCACCAAGTTCCTTGCGAAGGCTCGCCTCAAGACTCTCCCTATTTGTGCGCCATTGCGCCTTTATCTTCTCTTCCCATGAATCTTGAATTTCCGTGCGCAACAACTCGGCGCGCGTGTCAAAGTCAAACGGATAAACCAAATACCTCTTCATCTTCTTAGTTCTTAGCTGTTGTCCTGTCAGGCATATGCGACGCATCAACCCGGCGATGAATCAACGAGACCAATGACAACAAATCCGTCGCATCATCCTTGCTCATGTTCCAATTCTTGCGAGCTTCGTGCGCGGTGGGATTCCGAAACATCCCGAATGTTCCTTTGACGAGGTTGGCAAAACCCTTTTGCTCAGACCTTTCGCTTTCTTTTTTAAGCGGATTTATCGCGAGCATTGGCGGGTTACCGCATAGTGCCCGGTCAACGAGAACGCCTCCATCGTCTTGCAAGCCCGTTCTGGTACGAAGCTTGTCACCGATGCTTTTCGTCGCCTCTAGGACCGCGTGAAAGTAATTGTCCGCGAGAAGCTCTTCCTTGCAGAAAGCCAACACATCAGGATGAACACCGCGATCTTTCAGATCAGCGCGTAGATCATTTGCGCGCCGCCGGGCATCTGAGATAGTGCTTGCCGTTGTTGTTGGAACCAATTTACCCCGATCATCCACCAGCATCCCCGAGAACAGCAAAACGCCATTGAGGTTTCTGCGGAGGGTCTCAAACCGTTCCGGCGATTTCATGTATTTGACCGGCGCCATCGCTCTACGGATGAACTCAAGTACGTTAGTGCGATTTTGCTTGCGGTTCTGCACTTCAGCGAAAGCGTTATATATCCGCTTCCATTTGGTGCCCGGTCCAGGATCAACCATTCGGCACTCGACGATCAGCCGATCAATCTCGCTGTTCGTTAAGCCGTCTTCTGTATCCCCCAGAGCTTGCGCAATCGCCTCAAGTTGGGATTGGGGCAGTGTTCTGCTTTCGCTCTCTTTTGCTTGATCCATGGCCATACTTATACCCAGGCCAGAACAATTGAGGAACAACAAATTGCGTTGGACATTAAGCAATCGCTCTGAACCTAGCCAGTCCTTGCCCCGCGTCCCCGAGACCTCTGGTTCCCTGGAACTCCTCAAGCTCCATGTCGCTTGATGTAGCTTGGCGGGCAATTCTCCTACCGGTTCTCAATCGGACGGGCGGATCATGACCCCTACCAAATTCCTCTTTGGCCAATTTCTTCTGACGCTTTTCCTGATCACCTGTTCGGTGTGGATTGCGACGCAGTGGGTGGCTGGGGTTCTAGACCATCAACCTCGTTTGGGCGGAGCCTGGTTCGAAGTGGCGGGTCAGCCGGTCTACAAACCCTGGCGGCTGTTCCAGTGGTGGTATGCCTATGACGCTTATGCGCCGAATGTATTTGCGCGTGCGGGTTTGATTGCCTCGCTGGGGGGCATCGCCGGGATTGTGATGGCGATCATCGCGTCGCTCTGGCGGGCAAGACGCGAGAAGAACGCGACGACTTATGGCTCCGCGCGCTGGTCATCGGTTCGGGATGTCCGACTATCCGGCCTGCTTGGCTCGTCAGGTGTGGTGCTGGGACAGTTCAACGGACGCTATCTCCGGCACGCTGGCGCCGAGCACGTAATGGCCTTTGCGCCAACCCGGTCGGGCAAGGGTGTGGGCTTGGTGATCCCTACCCTTCTTTCCTGGACCGGCAATGCGATCATTCATGACATCAAGGGAGAGAACTGGGCGCTGACCTCAAAGTGGCGATCGAGCTTCTCTCGCTGTGTCCGTTTCGATCCGACGGATTTGTCGAGTTCGCGGTTCAATCCACTGCTGGAAGTGCGGCTCGGCGCGCACGAGGTTCGGGATGCGCAGAATGTGGCAGACATTCTGGTCGATCCGGATGGATCCCTCGAGCGGCGAAGTCATTGGGACAAGACGGCGCATTCACTGCTGGTTGGTGCAATCCTGCATGTTATCTACGCTGAAGATGATAAGTCGCTCGCGGGCGTGGCGACCCTGCTGTCCGATCCGGCCCGGCCGATCGATGACACGCTGGAGCGAATGCTTGAGGCGAACCATCTGGGAAGCCGTGACCGGCCATTGACGCATCCGGTTGTGGCGGAAGCAGCGCGAGAACTCCTGAATAAGTCTGAGAATGAAAAGTCGTCGGTCGTGTCGACGGCGATCTCGTTCCTGGGGCTTTACCGCGACCCGGTCGTGCAGCGGGCGACATCCGGCTCGGATTGGCGGATCGAGGACCTGTTCCGGGGAGAGATTCCAGCATCGCTCTACCTAGTCGTTCCGCCGTCTGATCTCTCACGGACCAAGCCGTTGATGCGGTTGATCCTCAACCAGATTGCGCGCCGGCTTTGTGAAGAGTTGCCACATGGGCAGGACCGTCGGCAGACCCTGTTGTTGCTGGATGAATTCCCGGCGCTCGGACGGCTGGACTTCTTCGAGAGTTCGCTGGCCTTCATGGCTGGGTATGGGATCCGCGCCTTCCTGATTGCTCAGTCTCTGAACCAGGTCGAGAAGGCATACGGGCAGAACAATTCGATCCTCGATAATTGCCATGTCCGGATCGCGTTCGCGACGAATGACGAGCGCACCGCCAAGCGTATTTCCGACATGCTCGGAACCACGACGGAGCAGCGAAACCAGAAGAATTATACTGGTCACCGGCTCGCGCCCTGGCTCAGTCATGTCATGGTCTCGCAGCAGGAAACACAGCGTCCGCTCCTGACACCCGGCGAAGTGATGCAGATGCCGACCGATGACGCGCTGATCTTTCTGGCGAGCCATCCACCGATCCGCGCGAAGAAACTCCGCTACTATGAAGACCGAAATTTCACCGAGCGGGTCGGTGCTCTGCCGAGTGTGGCTGCCAGTGCCAATACATCGTGGTTTGGCGGATATCATCAGTCTGGTCCGTCGCCCTCTAACGACGATGCAGGTGGGCTGGCGCGGTCCGTAGGCCCTGACATCGGCGATGAGGATGAGGCCACGCAGGATATTGCGGCGGAGGAAGAACGCGCACCGCAGCAGCGTGGTAGCATCCAAGACCAGATTGCGCGCTACTACCTGCATGCCCAGGAAAATGGCGGACGGGAGATCTAGGACATGGCGCGCAATCCCAGGCTTCATATCCGCGTCTCCGAGACGAACCATCGCAAGGTGAAGCAGTTCTCTGCAGAGCATGGCGTCCACGTCGGCACCTTGATAGATGAGGCGCTGACCCTGCTGTTCACGCCGCCTGAAGATCGGCCCGATGCGGCGATCATCCAGCGGCTGGAGCGCGTTGAAGACCAGATCGAGAAGCTGGAGACCGGAACAGCGTTCCAGACGGACCTCTTGGTCGAATTCATCTTCGAATGGCTGAAGCAGCGGCCGGGCAATAACCCGTTCGAAACGCCGGCGGATGCAGCTCGTGCGCGAAGCGAGCTCGAAGCGCTGACCAAACGCGTCGTCGACCGCTCCAACCCGCATATCTGGAACTAATCGTTGCAGGACCGGCTAGCTTGCATACTCGCGCTTAACCTGGAACTGTTCCCGTAAGTGCCGCGCCGAGCCAGGGGAACGGATCATGACGCCCATTTCTTGGTGTGGCCGCGCATTGGAGGTATCGGCGGATAGCCAATTGAGGCTGGTTATGATCCCATGATCGTCATCGCGCAGGAGCATCTTCGCATGTACTCTTGGAGAGTAAACGGGGGTGATACTGACGCCCTCGCCCTGGTAGCCATTCCGCACCTCTTGTGAGTCTTCGCTGCTTACAGGCCCGCTTGCTTTTGAATAGAACAGGTTTGTCTGTATACCCCTTGCCCGTGTCGCTGACACCATGGGCAGGATAATTGCTGGCACGGCTGTGACGCCAAGCCTGTGACTAATGACGTCGACTTGCCGCTGCGCATTGTCCCTAGCATCAAGCACGCAATCATCGTGCTCTTCCCCAATCAAGATCTTTACCTCGGAGGTCCCATTCCTAGGTGAGCGGATCGCGAGCGTTCGGGCGAGTTGTAGAAAATTGACGCCAATATCGGTAAAGTCCCGATTTGACGTTCGCACCATTTCAGCCAGCTCGAATAACACATCCGAGACCAGTCGCGGGTCGCGCAAGATAACGGACGCTTCAAAGCTGTCGAAACCGGAATACAGCCAGTTGCACGATCCGATCGTAGCGGTAAAATCACCGCTGCCGTCATCGGCTAAGAGTATCTTGGCGTGAGAATTGGTCGAAGCGTTGTGAATTGTTATGTTGGAATTTAACCCCCAGTTCCCTAACTGTATGCGTAACCTTTCCGCTTCGGCCCTCGAACTGGCGGCCTCCGTAGCGCTGTCACCCTGCCCCCAGAACACATGGATCTTTGCACCGCGATTCACTGCTGCCCTGAAATCCTCTTGGAGGGCGAGGAAAGCCCCCTCGCGCAGGAACGTGGTGTGAATAACCACTAGTTTCCGAGCCTTGCGCAGCGTCCGTTGTATTAGGCTACGGTGATCAGCTCCGCCTAGGACATAATCCGCATGCCTCACCGCCGTATGACGGACCGGCCGGACTTGTTCCTTGTCCGGTGCAATTATCTTGACCTGTTTGGCCGCCCCATCTGCTTTTGCCTCGCTTGGCACTCTACTGGCTGCTTCAAGTATCGAACCATTCAGTCCGGCTGCATCTCTGGGCAAGCCTTCAACATTATCCCCCCGCACGAGGAATACTGCCAGCCTATCCAAAGGAGGATGGACTGATGGCTTTATTCGAACGACATCTTCATCTTCCCGAACCAACGCCCGGATCAGTGGCGCTGTATGGCCAAAATCAGTATTGCTGATATCTGGCTTGGAGACTTCAACTGCAACTTTCCCTTCTGCAAATTCGCGCCATTCATCGGGTCGCATGAGCTTGAGTTCGCGCTTGTTGAGGACTTTGCCCGACACTAGATCCACTGCAAAGCTCAGCCGCCTGGTTTTCGTTTCTGTCGTGAATGGCAGATCTTCATACAGTGCTACAGTCCGTCCGCGGTCCGTCGCGGAAAAGTGGACTTCGCTTGCAGCTTGGCTCAACTCGACCCATCCGGCCCTCATTAGCCGGATGAGTGCTTCGAGTGCGACCCGCCGAGGCATGTTGCCCGCCCGTGAAATATCGCCGGCGGACTGGGCCTTCTGGCAAATCGCTTGGAGGATTAGGTGCTCGACTGCATTCCAGCGCCGACCGCTCTCAAGTTCAAACTCGTATGACTGCTGCAACATGGGCATCGCAACATAGACGGGCCGTTTCATGCCTTGATATCCTCGATCCGGACGTCCCTCACCCTGTGCTGTCCGCTTTTGCCCAACTTGCCGGTCACTTCCAGGTAGGTTCTCAGGAAGGCAGCGTCCTGCCTGGATTCCAATCCCAAAGGTTCTGAGATTGTCTTCAGGAACTCACGGCTTCCCACAAAAACTAGGCGCTCCCGGGCTCGGCTGAGTAGGACATTGAACCGGCGCTCATCAGCTATGAATCCCAACGCACGGCGGATTGTTGCTGCCCGGTTGTTCCTCACAAGTGAGAATACGACCACGTCTGCTTCGTTCCCTTGAAAACTATCGACAGTTGCCACCCAACCACCATCTGGCAAGACTGACCGGAATTGCTTGAGGGATTGCTTGGCATTTTCCGAGTCGTTGATTTCGCGACGAATTAAACGGACCTGCTCCAAGTAAGGGGTCAGCACCACAAGCGAGGGTAATCCCAGCCGGTGCTCCTGGACCGAAAGGTTTGCGATAGCTTCAAGGACGACTTGACATTCCGAGGGGTTTGTAAATCTCGGCTCATGTTCAAACCGGCCCGCACCGATTTCCGTCCTTTCATATGGCATATTGAGTGAGACAATAGGTGCAGATGGTAACTTCGACGGGTCCTTGGTTCCGATCCAAGACTCATTTCGCTTCGCTGAGACCTCCCTTCGCCCAGACGTCACGAGCTTGTTATCATAGAAACACTTCGACACGACTTCACAGATCGCAGGGTGCATCCTGTGCTGTTCCGTCAGCGCCCCTCCGGTCTTCCGGCCCGGCCTCCCTGTTGATTGCCGGTCGATCTCGTCCAACAGGATAGACTTGAACAGCGAAAAGGCTTGAGCGGCCTGTCCGCAGGTTTTCTCCATTTCTTCGACTGAATTCCCAAGGCGTACTTCAATCTCGTCGTCAAGGAGGTGGGCCACGCTGCGGTCCAAGAGCGAAGGCAGGGATACAACTATTTCTTTCAGCCTGGAGGGGTCGCCCAGCAACCTGTCCACTTCGCGCGTGCCGAATGGCGGGAGTTGCTTGTGGTCACCAATTAGCAAGCGCCGGTGGGACAACATCATTGGTGAAAGAAGCTCACTTCCGGTGGCCTTTGCAGCTTCCTCAATGATTGCCCAATCGAACTGGGCATGCTCATCCAACAGCGTCGCCAAGCTTTCAGAGTTGGTGGTTGCCAAGACGATGTTCGCAGACCTGAGAATAAGCGCCTCAAGCGCACGTCCTTCCCGCTCGCCGCTCCCCGATCCCGACGCACAGTCCTGCAGGCGCTGCTCGACTTGACCGGAAGCAACACTGATCAAGCTGGAAGACGTAATACCAGTCGCCAATTTTTTTCGCACACTGTCAATATCGTAGTCGGAGGGAGGACTCCGGTTGAAACGAGACTTGCACCTGACAGTAAGCGGCTGTTCTTCACCAGATTCCTGCCAACCCGAATGGAACTCATGCAGCAAATGATCTAGCGCGTGATTGCCTTGGGAGCTCACCAATAGCCTCGAAGTCTGGTCGCCCCTGAAGCGGCGTTCCAAGAGATCTCTCAGCAGGAAAGTCTTCCCAACCCCCGGCGGCCCCTGGAGCGTGAACAAGGGCAATACCGAGAGGATATCCTCGAGAGCCCTTTGTTTGGGTAGATCCAGTTCTTGGAATGAACTGTCCTTTTTCACCCGCTCATGCGTATCCGAGATACGGCTCCTGGGATCAACCAGGGTTCCAACTAGCTCGGTGTGCTCGCTTAAGAGTTGCAGCGCCTTGGAGCGCCTTTGCAACTGCGTAAAGGTCCCGACCAGGTCCAAGGGTTGCAGGTACCCTTTCCGGCCTGGAATATTGACCCCCAACTGTTCCGTAAATGTATATAGCGGATCATCAGCCGGCTCTTCAGAGAGATGCGCAAATTCGAGTTCAATGTTTGATTGGCTGGTACGCCCAATATTGAGCGACTCACTGAGAATCCAACCATCACTGCTGTCCAATTCCTCTTCGGCAAGCGCTTGCGCGAGGCGTTCAGCAGGATGTTCCATACCCAGGGCGCTTGAGAGCCGCTCAAGCGACGAATCGCGCCTGTATTTTAGGCTGATAGTTCGCTCTTGGGATTGGTGGGATACAATTTCGACTGGAAATGCGAGAGTGGCGGCAAGCGCCACATCGATCGCGTGCAATAAATGGAATCCGGTTACCAGGCGGTCGGATGGACTCGAGAAGTCCTTGTCCGAGCTGTTGAGGGTCGAAAACAGCGTCTCCCAATCCGGTGCCTTGTCGATCACCCTGTCAAACGCTTCATGTGCTTTCCCGATATCAAACAGCCTCAACGCATCTACGCGAATTGGCACTTCGACTTCGGACGGCTTTATGAGTTCTCCTTTCGGAATGCCTTTTGACACAAACGCCATGCGCCAGCTCGGGGTTCGCTTCCTCGAATCGAATTGGCGCAATTCAAAGGCAAGCTCCCTGCCCTTGAGCCAGAAGCGCTTACGACCATCATGCTCCGTGGAAACAAGCATTGCACTCGGGGACAGATCGTCGCTGATCCATCTCAGCTGTCCATCCTTGTCGTCCATTTCCACTTCCTGCGACGACGCTTCCCTCACTGTCCTTGAGAGAGGGCTTGTTTGCGACAAGTTGAAGACAAGGAGCCAGGACGCTTCATTCGTGACCGAGAAGGCTTGAAGGTTAGTAATTATTTCCTTGATGCGTTGCCGGACTTGGGAGCTATTGAAATTGTCGAACAGGCCGGGGGCTCGCATGTCCCTCAGCAGGCGCACTTCGGCGGCTGTTATGTGCTCATGGACACGATGGTCGGCGATCTTGGGGTCACCGAGTCGCTGCTCTTCAATGTTGAACAGGCGGGCAATCAAGAGCGCCAAGTCATGCCAATCCCTAGCAAAGGAAATTACGCCACTATCACCCAATAAATCGTCAAGCTTCTTGTCAGTAGTGCTGCTCAGCCTGAGGGACCATTCGAAACCAGTCAGCTGGAAGTCGGGTTCATCCCCTGCGGACGTCAAGATAGCCCATTCGTCTAGGTTGCGATGAACTATTCCCTCTTTGTGGAGGATCCCGATCCCATCCACGATACAAAGAACATTTTTCCAAATGCGGATGCGGTTTTGGGGTTGGGAGAGCCCGCGCAACCACGCGGCGCGTGAACTTGTACTTTCAAGGAACACTTTCAGTGGGCGGCGTTGGGACGGGCTAAGAACAATATAATAAGAGTCCTTGTCAAATCCGGCTGCAGCAACCTGGCAAATCAGTTCGCTAGCCCCCGGATAGCCGGCGAGCCGATAGAGCTGCCGGAGCTCGTGTTTCCAAATCTCCACGAGATCTTCGTCACCGGCTTTTCGTCGCCACTCGCGAACAATGACTTCATCTCCAGCCGGTGAAAACCCTTCCAGTATTCCCGCTCGGCCACTTCTTGCGTCGGGCGGGACGAGGTATGTCTCGCCAAGCTGGTACCCGTCGAGAAACTCAATTTTTTTCCTTCGCTTTGACGCCGCTTTAGCCAATGAAAGTCGCCTTTGTTGTTTCAACCCCTAGGTAACAAGATTCTCCCGGGTATTCTTCAACTCATTTTCCACAACGCCACAGCGTTGGCAAAACTTCGGCGTAGATACTGGCCCGTTTGGGCTCCTTCCCTATCCTTCCCCATCCTTCGGTCCCCTTCTAGCCCATCTGTGCAGCGACCGGCAACGACGTGATCTTGGTCTCATCAGCGATGAGGACCACACCCTGCCATGTCTGCCATGCCCCAGCCCAGCGAGACCGAGACCCGCCGCACGGCGATGCTCCGCACCGCCTTTGATGGGCCGGTTGGGGCAGCACTCGCAGCGCCCGATACAATCGAGATCCTCGCCAATCCCGATGGTTCAGTCTGGGTCGAAAAGGCGGGTTTTGGTTTGCGCCGTGCATCCGAGACGCTCGGCCGCGCTGAACGCGAGCGGATCATCCGGCTTGTCGCCTCCTCCGTCGGAGAAGCCTGCGACCGGTCCTCGCCGATTGTGTCAGCCGAATTGCCGGGCTCAGGCGAACGGTTCGAAGGCATCCTGCCGCCAATTGCCGAAGCGCCCTGCTTTGCGATCCGCAAACCTGCCGGTTGTCCGATTGCTCTTGATACATATGTCGAGACCGGCGCGCTGACACCCGCTCTCTGCGCCGGACTGCGCCAGGCGCTGGAAGACCGGCTTAACATTGTTGTCGCGGGCGGAACCTCGTCGGGCAAGACGACCTTCACCAATGCGCTCCTGTCTGAGCCCGCTCTGGCAGACGACCGGATTGTCATCCTGGAGGACACCCGCGAACTCCGTTGCACAGCCGATGATGTCACACAGCTTCGCACGCATCGCTCAGGCATCACCTTGCGCGACCTTGTCCGCTCGACCATGCGGCTCCGGCCCGACCGGATCATCGTCGGCGAAGTGCGCGGCGGCGAAGCGCTCGACCTTCTCAAGGCCTGGAATACCGGCCATCCGGGCGGGATCACCACGCTTCATGCGAACTCGGCGCTAGGCGGGATCACCCGGCTTGAACAGCTGGTCGAAGAAGCAACCAGCGCCCTGCCCTACGCCCTGATCGGCGAGGCGGTTGATGTAATCGTGTTCATGTCCCGCGCCAGTGGGTCGCGGCGCGTCGAGCAGGCCCTACGCATTACAGGCTTTGACGGCGCGGATTATCGCACCGAGCCGCTCGCCGCCCCCTTCATCAGCATCGTCAATTGAGGAGAGATTCCATGCACTATCACCAGATCAAGGCGCTCAATCGCAGCGTTCAGGCAGCAGCGCTAATTGCATCGGTCGGCCTGCTCGCCTTGCCGGCGCATGCCGCAGGCACCGGCATGCCCTGGGAAGGCCCGCTCGACCAGATCCTGCAATCGATCGAAGGCCCTGTCGCCCGGATTGTCGCGGTGATCATCATCACGCTGACCGGGCTGACGCTCGCATTCGGCGAGACCTCTGGCGGATTCCGCAAACTGATCCAGATCGTGTTCGGCCTGTCGATCGCCTTTGCGGCCACATCGTTCTTCCTGACCTTCTTCAGCTTCGGCGGCGGCGCGGTGCTCTGATGCTCGACGGCTACGAGATCCCCCTCCACCGCTCGCTCGCCGAACCCATCCTGATGGCCGGCGCGCCACGTTCGGCCGCCATCGCCATCGGGACGCTGTCAGCCGCTTTGGCCCTCGGCCTCCGGCTCTGGATACCGGGGCTTGTGGTCTGGGTGGCGGGACACTCGCTAGCCGTCCTCATGGCCCGGTCCGATCCGGATTTTCTCGCCGTCGCAATCCGGTCTGCCCGTCACAAGGAACATCTTTCATGCTGAACCTTTCCGAATACGCGGCGAAACCGGCACACCTCTCAGACTACCTCCCCTGGGCGTGCCTCGTCGCGCCGGGCGTCGTCCTCAACAAGGACGGCGCCTTCCAGGCAAGCTTCCGCTATCGGGGCCCCGACCTTGAAAGCTCGACAGAAGCCGAACTCGTTGCAGTCACTGCACGGGTCAACAATGTTCTCCGCCGGTTCGGGTCCGGCTGGGCGCTCGTCTTCGAAGCGGTGCGGGAGGAAGCCGTATCGCTAGAGGAAAGCTCTTTTGAATGCTCGGCAGCCTGGCTGATTGAGCAGGAACGACGCGCAGCCGCCGAAGAGACCGGCGCCCGGTTCGAGAGCGCCTATTATCTCACTCTGCTCTGGCTCCCGCCGGCCGATGCGACGGGCCGGGCCGAGAAGGCGCTGATCGAGCGGCCCGAGAAGCGGGATGGTGAGGACTGGCGCCAGCGGCTCGAACATTTCCAGACACGCGCCGCGCAGACGCTCGATCTTCTTGCGACGGCCCTGGATGAGATCCATCCGCTCTCGGATGAAGAGACGCTTACCTATCTCCATGCCTGCATCTCGTCGAAGCGGCACCGCGTGTCTGTGCCGGAGCTGCCGGTATTTCTCGATGCGGTACTCGCCGATGAAAGCTTTGCAGGCGGGCTGGAGCCGCGGATTGGCGAGGCGCACCTCGCGACGCTGACCTTGCTGGGCTTTCCGGCCTCGACACTGCCCGGCATGCTGGATGAACTCAACCGGCTTGGCTTCGCCTATCGCTGGACAACGCGATACATCGCGATGGACAAGGCCGAGGCCGAAAAGCTCCTCGCCAAGAAGCGGCGACACTGGTTTGCGAAGCGGAAATCCGTAGGCGCGGTCCTGCGGGAGACACTGTTCAACGAACAGGCCGCACTTCTCGACAATGATGCCGACAACAAGGCCGCCGATGCCGATGCAGCGCTGCAGGAACTCGGCTCGGATCTTGTCTCCTATGGCTATGTCACGACCACGCTGACCTTGATGGGGTCCTCGCGTGAAGAAGTCGAAGAGCGCACACGCGCCGTGGAGCGCGTGATCAATGGGCGCGGGTTCACGACGATCCGCGAGACGCTGAACGCCGTCGAAGCCTGGCTTGGGTCTCTGCCGGGGCATGTCTATGCCAATGTCCGCCAGCCGATCCTGCATACGCTGAACCTCGCTCACCTTGTGCCGATCTCGTCGGTCTGGGCCGGCGATGCGTGGAATGCGCATCTAGCAGATCGCGCCCTGATCGAAGCGCAAACCGAAGTCACGACACCGTTCCGGCTCAACCTGCATGTCGGCGATGTCGGCCATACGCTGATCATTGGTCCGACAGGCTCCGGAAAGTCCGTGCTCCTGTCACTGCTCGCCGCACAATGGCAGCGCTATGAGGACGCCCAGATATTCCTGTTCGACAAGGGACGATCCGCGCGGGCGGTCACCTTGGCCACGGACGGCACCTGGTTGCCGCTGGCCGGAGATGAGCGTCCGGCGCTGCAGCCGCTTCGTGACATCGACACCGAGCGCGGTGCGAGCTTTGCCGCAGACTGGCTGCTCGGTCTGATCGAGGCCGAAGGCGTGACCGTTACGCCGGACCTGAAGTCCGTCTTGTGGGACGCCGTGCGGTCACTGGCTTCGGCGCCCGAGGCCGAACGCACGCTGACGGGACTCAGCCTGATCCTGCAATCGGATACGCTGAAGGCCGCGCTGCATCCCTATACGCTGGAGGGCGCCTACGGGCATCTGCTCGACAGCGATGCCGAAGACCTCGACCTGTCATCGGTTGCCTGTTTCGAGATGGACGAGCTGATGCAGACCCCATCTGCGGTGGCGCCGGTCATCACCTATCTCTTCCACCGTCTGGAAGACCGGTTCGATGGCCGACCAACCCTGCTCATCCTCGATGAGGCCTGGCTGTTCCTCGACCATCCGGTGTTCGCCGCGCGCCTACGCGACTGGCTGAAGACGCTGCGCAAGAAGAATGTGGCGGTTGTGTTCGCGACCCAGTCGCTTGCCGACATTGAGGGGGCCTCGATTGCGCCGGCCCTGATCGAATCCTGCCCGACGCGTATTTTCCTGCCGAATGAGCGCGCGCTCGAGCCGACATCACAATCTGTCTATCGCCGCTTCGGCCTCAATGATCGTCAGATCGACATCATCGCGAAGTCCGTACCGAAGCGCGACTATTACTATACCTCGCCGCTTGGCTGCCGCTTGTTCGAGCTTGGCCTTGGCGAAGTCGCGCTCGCTTTTTGCGGCGCTGCCTCACCGACCGACCAGAAGCAGATGGATGGGCTTCTTGAAGCCGGCGCGGAAGCGGGCTTCGCCCGGAGCTGGCTGGAGCTGAAACAGCTTGGCTGGGCCGCCGACCTGCTGGCCGAGCAGCCGAGCGCACCCCTCCCACAAATCGCCGCTGAATAGGAGCCCCCAAATGAAAGCCCTTCTGTCTTCCGTCGCGCTTGTTGCCATTCCTCTGTCTGGCCTGATGGCCCCGCCCGCCTCGGCGCAGCTTGCTGTCTACGACCCGGCCAATCATGCCCAGAACATCTTGCAGGCCGTACGGGCACTTCAGGAAATCGACAACCAGGTCCGCCAGCTTACCCATGAGATCGATATGATCGAGAAAATGGCGCGCGATCTCGAAACCCTGCCTGTCGAAGTCGCCAGCGCCATCATCGCCGACCGCATCCGCCGCATCGGAGAACTCATGCGCGACGCCGAAGGCATCGGATACGGCGTCGAGGAGGTCGAGGAGGAGTATGAGGACCTCTATCCTGAAACCTATGGTGACACGCCGCCTGAATCAGACGTACTCGTCGAGGATGCCCGCACCCGCTGGCGCCAGTCGCGTAGTGCCCACAAGCACACGCTCCTCATGGTCGCTGAGACCGTGCGCAACAATGCCGAGGATTCCGAGGCACTGACCGGCTTGGTGGATGAGAGCCAGACAGCCATCGGCAATCTCCAGGCCCTGCAGGCCGGCAACCAGATCGGTGCACTCTCGGCCGAACAGCTGATCCAGATGGAAGCGCTGATGGCCGCCCATTACCGCGCCATCGCTTTCGACCGCGCGCGCGAGCTTGAAGAGGCCGAACGCGGCCGGGCCCGTCTTAAATCCTTCCTCGGAGACTGACCCGCCATGGAAGAGATGGGCGTCATCGACCGGTTCCTCGAAACCTTCATTGCCTATATCGATTCAGGCTTCGGCCTGCTCGCGGGCGATGTCGCTTACCTGACAACAACGCTGATCGTGATCGACATCACGCTGGCCGGTCTCTTCTGGGCTCTGTCGCAGAATGCCGATGTGATGTCAGGGCTGCTGAAGAAGGTGCTCTATGTCGGCTTCTTCGCCTTCATCATTGGCAACTTCACCCTGCTCGCCAATATCGTGTTCGAGAGCTTTGCGAGCCTCGGTGTGAAAGCGGGCTCCAGCACGCTGACCGCAGGTGATCTCATGCGACCAGGCTATATTGCCGGCGTCGGGTTCGAGGCGGCAGAACCCTTGCTGGCCGAAATCGGCGACATGCTCGGCCCGATCAGCTTCTTTCACAATTTTATCCTGATCGCTGTCATGTTCCTGGCCTGGGCGATCATCCTCGTCGCCTTCTTCGTGCTCGCGGTTCAGCTCTTCGTGGCGATCCTGGAATTCAAGCTGACGACGCTGGCCGGGTTCGTACTGATCCCGTTCGCGCTCTGGAACAGGACCAGCTTCCTCGCTGAACGCGTGCTCGGCAATGTCGTCACCTCCGGCATCAAGCTGATGGTGCTCGCTGTCGTCATTGGCATCGGCTCAACGCTCTTTGCTTCGATCACCGATGCTTTCACCGGGCCGGGCGATACGACTCTGGCGCAAGTGATGGGCACCGTGCTTGCCGCCATCGTCTTTCTCTGGATGGGTGTGTTCGCGCCGGGCATTGCGTCGGGCCTTGTCACCGGGGCGCCGCAGCTTGGCGCCGGTTCGGTCGTCGGCACGACGGCGGCAGTTGGCGCAGGCGCGATCCTCGCGGGCACAGGCACAGTTGCAGCCGGGCGTGCCGCTATCGGTGGGGCCTCGGCAGCGGTCAAGGCCGGGGCTTCCATGTCGGGCGCGGCCCGCACCTCCTATGACCTTGGACGGCTCGGTTCGGGCGCGGATGGCTGGCGCGGGCGGGCCGCAGGCGTGGCCGGCATGGCCCAGGCCGGAGGTGACGCCGTCCGCCGTATGGCGGGCCGGCCCTTCAGATCTGTTGGCAACGCCTATCGCCGTGGCAGTGAAGCGGCTTTCGCCGCGACGGGCGGCACCACAGGCGCATCTTCCAATGAGTCCGGCGCGTCCGGTTCCAGTCCGGCCTGGGCGCAGCGCCTGCGAACAGAACAACGCCTGCAGCATGCCGGGGCCATCACGGTGCACGCCCTGAAAGATGGCGACCGCGGCATGGCAGGCGACAACCCGAAACTCCAGAGAGACGAGGACTGATCCCATGTTCAGGCGAACTTCCACCCATTACGGGCAAAGCCCGCATCCCGAAACGCCCTACCAGAAAGCCGGCCAGATCTGGGATGACCGGATCGGATCTGCCCGCGTACAGGCCAGGAACTGGCGGCTGATGGCACTCGGGTTGCTGGTCCTTCTGACGGCCTCTTCAGCCGCCCTTGTTTGGCGCAGCCTGCAATCCACGGTGACGCCATATGTGGTCGAAGTGGACGACACAGGCTCTGTGAAAGCCGTTGGTCCCGCGCTTTCCAATTACGACCCGACCGATGCGCAGGTCGCGCATCACCTTGCCAACTTCATCTCCGATGTCCGGAGCCTATCCATTGATCCCGTCATCGTCCGGCAGAACTGGCTTGCCGCCTATGACTATGTGACTGACAAGGCGGCCATCACACTCAGTGACTATGCGCGCGACAATGACCCGTTCGCCGAGATCGGTCGGCGCTCGCGCAGTGTTGATGTCGTCAGCGTGGTGCGCGTCTCAGACGAGTCCTTCCAGGCCCGCTGGCTCGAGAAGACCTATGAGAATGGCGCGCTGACGGGGGTCAAACGGTTCACCGGCCTCTTCACGCTTGTCCATTCCCCGCCGCGCGATGCCGGGGCGCTGCGCGCCAATCCGCTCGGCCTCTACATCCACAGCCTCAATTGGGGCGAAGACCTTGTCACAGGAGACAACAAATGATCCGCACTCTCACACTGGTATCCACATTGGCCCTTGCCACCGCCTGCGCCAGCGTTCCGGAGGCCGCGCCGATCCAGCCGGAACTGTTTGTCGCCGCCGCGCAGGTCGAGGACGCAGAGCCCCGTCCTGTCGAGATCGTCGAAACACCAACACCTTTGCCGCTTCCCGGCCAGATGAAACCGGTCGACGGGGTCAAGCGCACGGTAACCCGTGTCTATACCTCGCCCTCCGAGACGATCCGCAAGGGCACATCAGAAGCCCGGATCGAACCATCCGTGGACGGCTATGTAAATGCCATTCAGGTCTATCCCTATACAGAAGGGGCGCTGTACAGATTGTATGCCGCGCCGGGACAGGTCTCCGACATTGCGCTGCAGCCCGGCGAGACGCTGGTCTCTGTCTCGGCTGGCGATACGGTGCGCTGGATTGTGGGAGATACATCCTCCGGTTCAGGCGGAACAGCACGCGCACATGTTCTGGTCAAACCGATCGGCGCCGGCCTCTCGACCAATCTCATGATTGCGACAGACCGGCGGACCTATCATCTGGAACTGGAGAGCGGTGACGGCACCTATATGGCGGCGTTGTCTTGGCGCTATCCGGCCGACGAGCTCTCGCAACTCATCTCTCGCAACAGCGCAGCGCTCGCGCGGGAAGAGACATCAATCATGCCGGGTGTTGCTCTCGACCGGCTGGACTTTGATTACCTGATCGATGGTGACCGTCCAGACTGGCGACCCGTCCGCGTGTTCGATGATGGGCGGCAGGTTTTCATCCAGATGCCGGAAGGGTTGTCGACCATGGAGGCCCCGCCCCTCTTTGTCCTTGGCGCTTCTGGCGAGGCCGAACTCGTCAATTATCGCCTCAAGGGCAATTACTACATCGTCGATCGTCTCTTCCGTGCCGCCGAACTTCGGCTCGGTGAGAAACCCCAGACCGTCGTGCGCATCCGCAAACGCAAGCCGCGGTCGGGTTTGGTCAGCCTGTTCGGGAGCAAGGGATGAGCGAGCCAGCCCCTTTCCCGCAGCAGGCCGATGCCCTGAAACTGCGCGCGCGGCCGCGACCCGTCACACGGATCAACCGGAAAGTCCTGATGGTCGGCGCCGGGCTCGGTGTGCTGGGGCTCTTTGCTGCCGCCTCCATTGCGCTCGATCCGCCCAAGGCCGTCGATCCCGCGGATCGCCAGGAACTTTACAACACGGCCACGAAGCGCGCGCCGGATGGACTGGCAGAACTTCCCTCGTCCTATGCGACCTGGACGCCGTCGCCCGGAACGCCAAAGCTTGGCGCACCCATGGCCGGCGACCTCGGCGGGACAGTGGTTTCGGAGGAACGCGAATGGGGGCTCGATCCGGAGTGGGATGTCGCAGCCTCGGATGATTTCAGGCCCTCGCCTGAAGATGAAGCCCTTCGGGCCGAACGTCTTGTCGCGGCTAAGCTTGCCGACGCAGCGGGCAAATCCTCCGTATTCTTTGACATTGGCGCTGGGCCGAGCATCGGGCCGGCATCCCTGCCGTCTGCCGGAGTTCCGGCCTCGTTCGGCTCTGAGCTGCTGGCGCTCGCTAGCCAAAGCGCCGGTGCCTTGCCGACAGGTCCAGGTAAGGATGACAACTTGCAAGCCCGCAAGATCGCCTTCGCGGACGAGGCACGCGATGGGGCGATTTACAACCCGCATGATCTCGAGACACCGGTCTCGCCCTACCAGGTCATGGCGGGCACGCTTATCCCGGCTTCGCTTGTGACAGGCCTCAACTCGGATCTGCCGGGTTCGATCATCGGACAGGTCACCCAGCCGGTCTATGACACCGTCACCGGAGCTTATCTTCTCATTCCGCAGGGTACCCGGCTGATCGGGCGCTACCAGTCCGAAATCTCATTCGGCCAGCAGCGCGCACTATTGATCTGGGACCGAATGATCTTCCCGGATGGCAGTTCTGTGCAGATATCTGAACCTGCCGCAGACAAGCAGGGTTTTGCGGGCCTTTCTGACCGCACAGACCATCACTGGGACCGGGTATTTGTCGCCGCTGGTCTTGCGACCGTTCTCGGCATCGGCGCGGAACTAGGATCAGACGAGGATGATATCGAACGTGCCATACGGCGCGGGTTCGGCGACAGCGTGTCTGAGGCCGGGGAGCGCGTCGTTGATCGCAACCTCGGCATCCAGCCGACCCTTCGTATCCGGCCCGGCTGGCCGGTGCGGGTCATCGTGACGCGTGATCTTGTCCTGCGGCCTTATTCTCAGGGAGGCCG
Organism: Henriciella sp. AS95; assembly: GCF_038900055.1. Taxonomy (NCBI): domain Bacteria; kingdom Pseudomonadati; phylum Pseudomonadota; class Alphaproteobacteria; order Hyphomonadales; family Hyphomonadaceae; genus Henriciella; species Henriciella sp. AS95. The sequence continues at coordinate 1,855,056 of NZ_JBBMQM010000001.1, read as the reverse complement.
CTGATGAGCCTTCGCATTGCCCAACTGCCGGATCGCACGCCGGTCAAACTGACCCTCTCTGTTGAACCCGATCTCGCGTCCGCGCTTGCCGACTATGCGGCGATCTATGCCGAGACCTATGGCACCGAAGAGAAACCCGAAACCCTGGTTCCTGTCATGCTGGAAACCTTCCTCGCATCGGATGCCGGGTTCAAGCGGGCCCGCAAGGCCCTTCATGCCAGAGCCAGCAAAGGAGACTAGAGATGGCAACAATTGGTACCTTCAGCCAGAAGGACGGAAAATGGACCGGGACGATCCGGACCATGACGATCAATGTGAAAGCGCAGATGGTGCCGGTTGCCGAACCGGCAGAAGGCGGGCCGGCTTACCGCATCTTCGCAGGCGGCGCCGAGCTAGGTGCGGCCTGGCAGGAAGAGAGCAAGGATGGCGAAACCCCCTACCTCGCCGTGAAGCTGGATGATCCGGGGTTCGACAAGCCAATCCGGGCTGCCTTCTTCGAGAAGGAAGAGGATGGTAGCGGCGTGCTGGTCTGGAACCGGCAGAAGCTGAACTGAACCGGAGACGTGTCGTCATGGGATATGAATTGCGGACAGGCGGACTGGAGTCGCTCAAGCACCTCGCAAAGGATGTCTATTCCTTTGGTCCGGGGCCCGGGTCCAACGCGAAATCGTCCCGTGACGACACGTTTCGCCAGCTCATCGCCAACAACAGGACTGTGCGGCGCCCCGAATTGCGCAAACTGGTTCCCCTGTCTGACACGACGATCTACGAACTTGAACGTCGGGGGAAATTTCCAAAGCGCTTCTACCTAACACCCAAATGCGTCGTCTGGCCGCTCAAGGACGTGCTCGAATGGATCGAGGAGCGTCGGCGTATTACTGAAGACGGGCGGCCCGAAGACACGCCTGTTCCCGACGTTCATCAGCGGAAGAGCCGCCCGACATGTAATTGAGCGCCACAAAACAGGTAGCGGCCTGTTTACAAAATATTTTAAATAAGGATATAGCCTGTTTTTAGAATCGTAAAAAACAGGTTGCAGCCTTATGAAAAAGACCCGCCAACGCTCGCGCCAGGCCCTGGACCAGCGTTTCTCGACCATTCGGGAAGCGGTAGATTTTGCGCGGCCAAAGTCAGGTTGGGTACGGACGCTTCGGGAGGCGCTGGGCATGACCCGTATCCAGCTCGGAAAACGCATGTCGATCACGCCGCAAAGTCTTGCTGACATCGAACGCTCTGAAACCGAGGGGAAGATCCGCTTGGAAACGCTTGAACGTGCTGCCGACGCGCTTGATTGCGAAGTTGTCTACTTCCTCCTGCCGCGGGACCGGCTAGAGCAACGCGTCATGAACCGCGCCCGTGAAATCGCGGCGAAACAGATCCGAGCCATCTCTCATACAATGGCCATGGAAGATCAGGCTGTGCCTGACAAGGAACTGAATGAGCGGATCGACCGGTTCATACGAGAGAGCCTCGATGAGCGCGACCTCTGGGAGTCCTGATGACTGACCTGTTTCAGGAACCAGACGACGCAACGCCCCTCGATCCTGACGAACGGGCAGGACTTCTGCAGGACTGGATCGCAACACGCGCTGAACTGAACGCTGCAGAGCAGGACAATATCGATACCGCCGCCGCCTGGGTCTTCCGGCGGCGGCGCGCACCCATCCTCAGCGTCGAATTCACGAACGACCTGCATCGCCGGATGTTCAATGACGTCTGGGCGTGGGCAGGCACTTACCGCGCGACCGAACGCAATGTCGGCGTCGCGCCTTATATGATCGGCGTCCAGATGGCCCAGCTATTCGACGACGCAAATTACTGGGTCGACCACGAGACCTATCCCGCCGACGAGATTGCAGTTCGCCTGCATCACCGGCTCGTCGCCATTCACCCTTATCCCAATGGGAACGGGCGCCTTTCTCGCATGATGGCCGACCTCCTGATCCAACGCTTGGGCCAACCAGCCTTCAGCTGGGGCAGCGAGGTCCTGGGTGGCCAGATTGCTGACATGGGCGAGCTCAGAGGCCAATACATTGCAGCCCTGCGTGCGGCGGACCGCCATGACATCACTGCCCTGATGGAATTTGCACGGTCATGAGGCCAACATTGGCGCTTGCGAGCAAGATTATGGATCGAATTTAGGATCAAGCTGGAGATCAAAACCCAATTCAGCCGATGCCGGCGGCGTAAGCACCGGTTGCCTTTGATGCCCTTGTGACCACGCATCGATTGTGTCCGCCCATTCCTGCATCATGTGACGCCGGCCATCGGCATACTCGGCCTTGTTATAGACACCGCGTGACGTGCGACGGTCTTCATGGGCGAGCGCCTTTTCGACCCAGTCCCGATTGAAGCCGAGCTCATTCAGAAGCGTAGAACCGGTGCGCCTCAGATCGTGGACGGTGAACCGTTCCAGCGGCAACCCCGCCTCCTGAGCCGTTTCCCAGGCCGCCGAGGTTAGTCGATTGAGCGTGGCGTTTGAGATCGGCTTGTAGCAGTCGTAGCGGGACGGAAAGACATAGCGCGATCCTCCAGCGCAGGTCTTGAGTGCCACAAGAATATCAAGCGCCTGACGTGACAGATAGACATTGTGAGGCAGTCCCGTCTTCATCCGCTCCTTCGGGATGGACCAGACCGCGTTGTCGAAACTGATTTCGTCCCAGGTCGCCAGGCTGACTTCGGATTTCCGCTTCATGGTAAGCAAGATGAATTTCAGCCCGAGCTTGAGCGTTGGGGTCGCGATCAGCTCTTCGAGCACGCTGTAGAAGATCCTGATCTCGAGCGGTGAGAGAGACCGGTCCCGCGGGCGCACTTTGGCGATAGAGGCCGGCGCAACTTCGTCAGCAGGATTATCGACCTTCACGCCATGCAGCCTGGCATATTTGTAGATCAGATGGACAAATTCCCGAACGTGAAGCGCCGTAGACGGAGCGCCACGCTTCTTCACCTTCCCGCACAGGGCCCGGAGATCCTCCGGTGTAACCTCACTCAGCAGGTAGCTCCCAAAAGCGGGAAGGATGTCCCTGTTCAGAATGTGCCGGCGCATGTCGCGCGTGCTCTCGGCCATGTCATCGCTGTCGATCCATCGATTGGCCATGTCGGAGAATGAACCCGCTTCGGACAGGCGCGTCTTTGACCGCTTCTTCTCCTTGGCCGGCGAAACACCAGACTCTACGAGCCGCCTCGCATCCATGCATTTCTCGCGAGCCGCTGCCAAACCGACGCCCCCGCTCCCGTAACGCCCGATGGTCAGCGTCTCTCGACGCCCATTGATCCGGTAGTCATACCGGAACGTCACAGTCCCTACAGGTGAGACGGTTACATACATGCCATCCCGATCCGCGACCTTGTAAGTTTTATTCTTTGGTTTCAACGCCTTGATGGCTACGTCTGTCAGCATCCTAACCCTTTCCGGTCATTTTTACCGTCACTCGAAATGGCGACGGTAAAACCTGACTTTTCCCTGTTCTTTCAATTGCCTAGCTCTCTATTTTTACCGTCAGGGGCAATTTTGGCTTGACGGTAAATGGCAATTTAGAGGGATAGGCCGGGAACGCATACCGTCAGCTTTACCGTCACCGGCTCGCATTTGGCGGTAAAAAATGGTGATAGGAGTCGAAAGAAATACGCCACTAAGCGTTTGAACCTAATGGCGTTTTTAAAAGATTTCGAAAGATCATGAGAGTGATGAAATCATTCCCACTCAATCGTGCCGGGCGGCTTGCTGGTGACGTCGTAGACCACCCGGTTTACGCCGCTCACTTCATTGATGATGCGCGTCGCGACGCGGCCAAGGAAAGCGTGCTCGAACGGATAATAGTCTGCCGTCATGCCATCGGTGGACGTCACCGCGCGCAGCGCCAGCACCGCCTCATACGTCCTGACATCGCCCATCACGCCAACCGTATTGACCGGCAGCAGCACCGAGAAGGCCTGCCAGATCTCGTCATAGAGCCCGGCGGCCTTGATCTCTTCAATGTAAATCGCGTCAGCCTTGCGCAGCGTATCCGCCTTTTCGCGGGTGATCTCGCCCGGAATACGGATGGCGAGGCCGGGCCCGGGAAACGGATGCCGGCCGACAAAGGCTTCAGGCAGGCCAAGTTCACGGCCAAGCGCGCGCACCTCGTCCTTGAACAGCTCGCGCAGCGGCTCGACCAGCTTCATGTTCATCCGCTCGGGCAGCCCGCCGACATTGTGGTGGCTCTTGATGGTGACGCTCGGCCCGCCGGTCGGTGACACGCTCTCGATAACGTCCGGGTAGAGCGTCCCCTGGGCGAGAAAATCGGCACCTCCGATCTTCTTGGCCTCTTGCTCAAAGACATCGATGAAGAGCTTACCAATCGTTTTGCGCTTTTTCTCCGGGTCGCTGACGCCAGCCAGCTCACCCAGGAACAGTTCGCTCGCGTCCACATGCACGAGCGGGATATTGTAGTGGTCTCTGAACAGACCCACGACCTGCTCACTCTCGTTCAGGCGCATCAGGCCATGATCGACATAGACGCATGTCAGCTGGTCTCCGATCGCCTCGTGGATCAGAACCGCCGCCACAGAACTATCAACGCCGCCGGACAGCCCGCAAATGACTTTGCCCTGGCCGACCTGGGCCCGGATTTTTTCAATGGCTTCAGCGCGATAGGCCGCCATCGTCCAATCCCCCTTCAAACCAGCGACATCCATTATGAAGTTGCGTAGAATCTGCTTGCCATTGGTCGTGTGGACGACTTCCGGGTGGAACTGAGTGCCATAGAAGCGCCGTTCCGGGTCCGCAATGATCGCATAGGGCGCACCCGGCGATTTCGCGATCACGCCAAATCCCGGCGCCATCTCCGCGACATGGTCACCATGGCTCATCCAGACCTGCTCATGTTCACCGCTTTCCAACAGTCCGGTCAAAAACGGATCATCGACAACCTTTTCGATGAAGGCGCGGCCGAACTCGCGGCTTGTGCCACCTTCGACACGCCCACCGAGCTGGTGCATCATCACCTGCTGGCCGTAGCAAATCCCGAGCACGGGAACGCCGCGCTCGAAAACAGACTGATCTGTCATCGGCGCGTCGTCCCAATACACTGAAGCCGGCCCTCCAGACAGGATGATTGCCTTCGGCTCAAACGCATCCAGCATCGCTGTGTCGACACGGTTGAAGGGGTGGATTTCGCAGTACACGCCAAGCTCGCGCAGTCGCCGGGCAATGAGCTGCGTCACCTGGCTGCCAAAATCGACGATGAGGACGTGTTCGTGCTTGTCTGCAACGGAATCAGAAGGATTGGCCATGGCAGCCTCCTAGCCGCTATTGGCCAATGCTGGAAGAGCCGCGCTCGCTGAAAACGCCGCGAACGGTGCCCTACCCACCGATCTTGCTTTGACCCTCGCCGAGAATACGCCGCCTGCTGCGCCGCGGACGGTCACCGCGCGGCGCTGCGCCAGCCATGCATTCCTGGAATCAGGAGCGAAAAATAGCAGTCGTCGGTAAAAGCTCACCAGTTTTCTTAACACAAAGGCAGGATCCGTTAATGCATTCAAACCGTCTTCTGAGGAACAAGTGCTGAACTGGCCTCTTCTTTTTTTGTGAGACACCCGAGTATCCCCTTCATGAATTGCATGCCTTCACTTTCTGCGATGTGCCTCGCTGCGGCGTTCAGCCCGCTGGCGGCAGCATCCGAGATGCAGAATGAGCTGGATGCCTGCGAAGCGTACTCACCGCTTCTGGCGACCTTGTCGACGGTCCGCGCCATCCAGGCCAGTCCGCCAGAACACATGTCGGCGACAGAATACCAGGCGCTGGGCGCTGCGCTCGAGAGCGTCTCGCTGGCGGAAATGTACGGAGATGCAGCTCAAGCCGAGCTGGCGCAGGAATATGCGCGCACCTCCACCTTCATCGAGAACCTGTCAACGGCGATCGGTTATTATGATTTCGGTGATGCGAAGGTCGCGGGGATTCGCGCGAATGCGACCGTGCCGCCAGAAGTCGGCTCCGGCCTCGCCGAACTGATGCGGCGCGAGGGCTGCAGCCTGAAAAACTCGGTTGAGGTGTTGGAACGGCCGCCGCGAAGCAGTCTGCCTGTGGGAACCGGTCATACGACCGCCGCCTCACCCCAGCCGCTGATACATAGAAGAAACAAGACGGTAGGAGCCGAAACTTCCTCGCACACCGACCAATCCAATCTGCAACGAGGCCCCGTTCAAGAAGGTCGGAGTATTTTCGATTACACGCTGGCGAATGCCGCCCTGATCGGTTGCTTGTTGTGTCTAGCCTGGATTGCGCGATTGGTGTTTCACAGCCGGAAGAAATCCGGCACCAAGAGGCGTCGGGCGCGCCAGGTATGCCATAAGCCCGTGCCCGTCCGGATGAGCGGGCGAACCGCTATTCTTACGATCGTAGACATTAGCAATAGCGGGATGAAGCTCAGGCACGACAATGATCTGGAAGGTGAAAGCCGGCTCGAATTCAAAGTGCAAGACAAGTGGTTGCGCGCGACGGTAACGTGGCAAAACAACATTTATGCAGGCGCCAAATTCGCACGTCGGCTTAGAGGCAGCGAGTTCCGCTTCATTACCGGCCAGCAAAAACGCAATGCCACTTCGGAAATCCCATCAAAGGCGAGTCCGGCAGCAGCACGCTAGGCCTCGTCCATCAATGCCGGAACCATCCGTACCAGTCGAATCTCGGCCAGGAGTGTCGTAAAAGAGCTCCTCGCATCGTCCCGTTACCCAGCGCATGAAACGCTGCTCGAAGGGGCGGTGCCAAACCCGCTTCGGTCAGAGCCGCCGCATCACCGCAAAGAAAAACCCGTCCGTTCCTGCACTGCGGGGTGTGAGGCGCACCGAAGTGCCCGCCTTGCACCCTGCCTTTACGGTGGCCGCGCCCTCATCGGTCAGCAGCTCCGACGCGACCGCCTCCTCGGCGGCGTTCAGCTGCTCAAAGCCATCATGACGCGAGAGGAAGTCCGCCACCCGGTCTTCATCCTCCTCGATCAGGAAGGAACAGGTGGCATAGACCAGCTTGCCGCCCGGTTTCACAAAGGCTGAGGCCGCCTCAAGAATTTCGGTCTGCTCTTCGGTCCGTTTTTCAAGCTGCTTGGCCTTAAGGCGCCATTTCGCATCAGGCCGCCTGCGCCAGGTGCCTGTTCCGGTGCACGGCGCATCAACGAAGACAACATCCATTTGCCCTTTCAGCGCCTCAAGCGCTTCGGGTTCGCGCGGATGCACAAGCTGGACGTTGTGAGCGCCGGAGCGTTTCAGCCGTGGGATAAGCGCAGACAGCCGCCGACCATCAATGTCATAGGCGTGAATTTGGCCTTTTCCTTCCATCATCGCGGCAATGGCGAGCGTTTTACCGCCCCCGCCTGCGCAATAGTCGAGCACTTGCTCGCCAGGCTTTGCGTTGGCCGCAGCCGCTGCGATCTGCGAGCCCGCATCCTGCACTTCGACCCAACCTTTCGAATAAGCCGGAATGCTCTCCAGCGACGTTTCACGCTGAGAAGGATCTCGTGCTGGGATATGGAAAGCGTTTTTGAGGAGCGTTGAGGTCTGGGCATCGGCAGACCGCATCGGCCCGCCAGCTTTCTCAGCATCAACTTTCAAAGTATTGACCCGGATATCGACATCGGCGCGCACCGCCATGGCCTGCGCTTCAATCACTTTTTCCTCACCGAAGACGCGGTCCATCATGGGTTCCATCCACTCCGGATAATCGCCGGACACCCATGGCTCCGCCATCACATCCGGCGCCATGACGAGGCGCTCGCGTTCATCGAGGGTGAGTTTCGACGGCGCATGGTCCTCATCCATGGCACTGTCGATCTTCATGATATCCCAGCCCCAGGCATGCGCCAGTGCGCCAAGGATCAGCGCGCGTGGCTCATCAGAGCCCATGGCATGCGCGATGGAATTCTTCTTGCGCAGCGCGTCGAGCACCAGGCCCGACACGAAGGCCCGGTCCTTAGACCCGGCATACCGCGCCCGCTTGCCCCAGTCGCGCGCCGCCGACTTCACCGGTTGATGCCGGTTGAGAACATCCGTCAGGACGTCGATTGCTGCTGCTATTCTTCCGCCATCGCGCATGTTCGAAATGTCTCTCTTGCTGAAAGCGTCGTGTTAGCGTCCAATCACAGCTGAGGAAACCGGGGGGCGCACATCGCATGAAAATCCAGCTGCCATCGCACATGCGCCGCGCCGGCAGAGGCGACTGGCGAGACGTTGGCGAGATAACTGCAGAAGCGTTTCGGGACGATCCGGTCAACCGCTACCTCTTCGGCACGGCCGAAGGCGTGCGCGCCGCGATGATGGCGCTCGCCCACCATGTCTATGTGCCAGTGGGTGAGAGCTTCCTCATCGAGGACAAGGGCGCGACCATGTGGCTGCCGCCCGGCTCCGCCCCGACATTCGGCCTCTGGCCGCAGATCGTCTTCGCCATCGGCCAGCTGCGCCACGGCTCGAAAGGCGCGATGAAGCGCGCGCTTCACCTCGCGGACCTCATGGAACAGCACCACCCGGCTGAGCCGCACATGTACCTCTTCTCCATCGGCACGACGGCCGCGGCCCGCGGCAAGGGTGTGGGTAAGGCGCTGATGCGCCCGATGCTGGAGGCCTGCGACCGCGCGGGCCTGCCCGCCTATCTGGAAAACTCCAACCCGGCCAATCACGGCTTCTACGCCGCCCATGGCTTTGAGAAGATCAACGAATTCGCCGTCGGCCCCGACGGGCCCCCCATGGCGCCGATGTGGCGGGCGCCGCAACCTGCCTCATGACCTTCCTCATCGATGAGAGAGTGTTCAGCGCCATTGCTGCGGCGCTGACCTTTCTCGCTTTCTATCCCTATATACGCGCCATTCTGAAAGGCAGAACGCGCCCGCACGTCTTCTCGTGGTTCATCTGGGCGGCGGTTACGTTCACTGTCGCCATCGCACAGCTGGCGGGCGGCGCCGGCGTCGGCGCCTGGCCGATCGCGCTCTCTGGGCTCATCACCGGCGGCGTTGCCCTGCTCGCCCTGTCGAAGGCGGCCGACACCTCGATCATCCGTATGGACTGGGTATTCCTGATCCTTGCCGCGACGGCCCTGCCCCTCTGGTGGCTAACTTCGGACCCGCTCTCCGCCGTGCTCATCCTGACCAGCGTCGACCTCCTCGGCTTCGGCCCGTCGATCCGCAAGGCGTGGGCGCTTCCACACGAAGAAAACGCGCTCTTCTTCACCATCGGCGCCATCCGCAACGGCTTCGTCATCCTCGCCCTGGAGCACTATTCCTGGACAACAGCCCTCTTCCCCGCCGCCGTCGGCATAGCGTGTCTAGCATTCGTTGGCTTCGTACTGGTCAGGCGGTCATCACGCACCTCAAGCGAGAAGAGCTGGCACCGTCAGGATTCTGCTCGTCGCGGCTTGTGACCGAACTCTTCGACAATGCTCTCTGCAGTCTCGTAGTCGATCTCATCATGCGCCCGAAGGAACTCGCCGCGCCGGATCAAGGCCTTGACCACATCGGCCACCCGCGCGCCCATCAGGGCAGCAAGCTGGCCAAGCCTAATCCGGTCCGGCAAGGCAATATCCAGGACGACAGGCTCAGGCTTCGGGTTGAGCGCTTCCCGGCGAGCTCTTTCTCTCTCACGAGCGGCCTTTAGCACCGCTAGCGAGCGCATATTCTCGGGTCTAAGAGGTCCTGTGGGGCATTTAGCCATGGTCTCTCCTTCAAAGCCGGATGTATAGGCGCAGTGAGCGCGGCATGGCCACTGGCGAAGCCATAGAAAAGCACCACCCGAAAGAGCCGCACGTCTATCTATTCACCATCGGCACATGCCAGGCCGTGCGCGGCAAAGGCCTCGGCAAGGCCATGTTTCCCCCTGTTCTGGCGGCTGCAGACAAGGCAGGCTTGCCAGTCTATCCGGAAAACTCAAATCTCGCCAATCACGGCTTCTACTCCACCCATGGCGCCCATGTGGCGAGAGCCACAGCCAGCTCCATGACCTTCCCCATCGATGAGAGAGTGATCAGCGCGATTGCCATGGCGCTGACCTTCCTTGCCTTCTATCCCTATATTCGCGCCATTCTGAAAGGCGGAACGCGCCCGCCCGTCAGCAACGCACCGGTCTGGAGCCGGGCGTTTTTGGAAGGGTCCGCTTTCGCGCGCAAGTGAAGTTCTTGGGCTTCAACTCGGTCGTGCCCGCCAGATAGCATCAGCCAGTTCCACCAATCCGTACCGGTCCGGCGTCTGCCAGGGACGACACCCCCAGGCTAACAGGGCTGCCGGCGCGCCAATGACCAGCGCGCCGATCGCATAGAACGGCCCACCTGGTTCAGGCAGAACCAGTATGCCGAATAGCAAAACGAAAAATGCTGGAACGCCCATGATCAAAAACATCGCCAGACTGGTCGCGACGCTGGTCCCGTAGCGCACTTGCAGCTCGGGTCGCACTTCGGCCAGCTTCCACAGGACGCCTGACACTGCTGCGCGAAATTGGGTCTGGTCCTCGTCCGGAACGACATCAGATGAGCTGACAACAAGTTTGCGCCGTGCGCCCTGCACCACAAGGCCAAAATCGGTTCTGTTCAGCGATGTCGTGCGATGCCAGCGCACGCCCGTCACATCCGTCAGCGCGATCGTCTTCGTCGACTTGCCAACCCTCACAGTCACGCGGTCGCCCTCCATACCAACCTTCATTTTCGGTCCGATTTGTGAACGGGCAAAAACGTGATGTTCCATGACTTCCGCCTTGTCGCTGCCTATCAGAAGAGGCGCGGCGAAAGGTCAAATCGGGTCAGGCAGGCATCAATGTCGGTTCAGCAAGGGTCTCCCGTACGCACCCATCTGGACCGCGTGTGCACTGTCATTTCGCCACTGCCGGTATCGATCGTGAAGAGGCTCGATACATTGACCAGCACATTGGAATACTTGACCACGAGCGTTCCGGTGAGTGGCCCGCACGTCAATTGCCCGTTCATAGCGGTCAGGTTTTCCGTTGCGGCTTCGAATGTCAGATCGGAGATCGTGCACTGACGGTCGGAATACACTTTGAGGAAGGTGTCTTCGATTGACGAGACCATATCGTTGCCCGCATCGATACAGACAGAGCCGACACTCGTTTCCCGCTGGGTCTCAGATCCGTCCGGCATCGTCCGCGTTTCGAACGTCTGGTCAGTCCACTTGCCCGTCCAGAAATCACCATCGCCCTGCGCGACCGCCGCTCCCGCGAACATGGTTGACGTGATGGCGGCCAGACAAAGGCCGGCGTATGCGCTTTTCATTTCAGTGTCGCCTTCAGCTGATGCGGGCCTACCGCCCGATCGAATAGTTCGGCGCTTCCCGCGTCATCGTCACATCGTGGACGTGGCTTTCTGAAAGTCCGGCGCCGGTGATCTGGACGAATTCGGCCTTCTCGTGCAGCTCGTCGATCGTTTTCGCGCCGACATAGCCCATCGCCGCGCGAAGACCGCCGACCATCTGGTGAAGGATATTGCCGATCGGGCCTTTGAACGGCACCTGGCCTTCAATGCCTTCAGGCACGAGCTTGTCGCCCTCGATATCCTTCTGGAAATACCGGTCCGCCGAGCCGCGCGACATCGCGCCGAGCGAGCCCATGCCGCGATACGCCTTGTAGCTGCGCCCCTGGAACAGGAACACCTCGCCCGGTGCCTCCTCGGTCCCGGCAAAAGCCGAGCCCATCATCGCCGTCGATGCGCCGGCGGCCAGCGCCTTGGCAAAGTCGCCAGAGAATTTGATCCCGCCATCGGCGATGATCGGCGTGCCGGTCTTGGACGCAGCATTCGCGCAATCCTCAATCGCGGTAAGCTGTGGCACGCCGACGCCCGCCACGATCCGCGTTGTGCAGATCGACCCCGGTCCGATACCGACTTTCACGCAGTCTGCGCCCGCATCGATCAGGGCCTTGGTTGCGTCGCTCGTCGCCACGTTACCGGCAATGATCTGAACCGAATTGGAAAGCTTCTTCGCCCGCGTCACCGCGTCGAGCACAGATTGCGAATGTCCATGCGCAGTATCGATCACAACCGCGTCGACCCCCGCCTCGATCAGAGCCTGGGTCCGCTCATACCCGGCATCGCCCACCGTGGACGCCGCCGCAACACGAAGCCGCCCTTGCGCATCCTTGGCCGCATTCGGGTTGAGTTGCGCCTTCTCCATATCCTTCACGGTGAGCAAGCCGACGCATTTGCCAGCGTCATCGACGATCACCAGGCGCTCAATACGGTGCTTGTGCAGCAGCTGGCGCGCGTCTTCAATTGGCGTATCCATCGTCACCGAGACGACGTTGCGCGTCATCAGCTCGGCGACCTTCGCATTCGGATCATCAAGGAAGCGCGTATCGCGATTTGTGATGATGCCGACCACGGTGCCATCGGCCTCGACGACCGGCACGCCCGAAAAGCCGGTGCGTGCCTTGATGTCGTTCAGCTCTTTCAGGCTCGCTGTCGGCGTGATGGTGATCGGGTTCATCACCACACCGCTCTCATACTTCTTGACCTGCATGACCTGTCCGGCCTGCTCTTCGAAGGTGAGATTGCGGTGGATGACGCCAATGCCACCAGCCTGCGCCATGGCAATGGCCAGCCGCGCCTCGGTCACCGTGTCCATCGCCGCAGACAGCAGCGGGATATTGAGAGGAATGGACTTCGTCAGAAACGTCGAGACGTCCACATTCGCAGGCATGACCTCGCTCGGGCCGGGCTGCAGAAGCACGTCATCGAAAGTGATAGCTTGTCGGATTTTCATGTGGGGAGCTCCCTTTTCGGCCTAATAAGGGAGTCGCGGCGGTTCGAAAAGCCCCTTTTTCTTGAAGTTTCAGATGAAGCCACCGCGCCTAGTCTACACAGAGCATACCGTCAGCGCGGCCATCTTTGACCAGTTGGAAACAGCCGAACGGATTGTCTGTCGCCGCGCATTGTCCGGTCGTTTCCGTACCCGGCTCGACCGACTCGCCGGATATCATGCAGCGGCCGACGCAGTCTGAACTGTCAGAACAGACCATCCCGTCGTCTGGCAGCGCCTGAATGCAGTGCTCCGCGCCCAGCAAACCGGCTTGCTTAACTTCGCCGCCCACCGCCTCACAGGCACTGGTTTCTGCTTCGGTCGCTTCGCGGTCTTCGAAGGTTATGCGCTGATACGTTTCGCCATCTGCCGTCTGGACAGTGTCTTCTGTGACCTCTCCAGGAATTGGGCCGGTGCAGGCCACGATACATCCGAGGGCGATAGTCGAGAACAACAGTTTCATCCGATCGGTCCTTCAAATTGAGACAAACTCAATGATTTCAGAAGCTTCTGGTTCCGCAGCTGTCACACCCTCACGTGGCGCGCTCCTGCTCATTCGTCGCGCTCTTCCTTGTAGCTCGGCGTCTCTTCGGCCTGGTCAGCGGGCCGCCCCGGAATTGCGTAACCGCCCTTGAGCCAACGCGACAGATCAACGTCGGCGCATCGTTTGGAGCAGAACGGCCGAAACTCCGGATCTACCATTCTGGTTTCGCAGACGGGGCATTTTGCTTTGCTCATGTGCGGACCACCTTGCTTGTCTCGCTCATCTCATCTGAAATTGTCACGCGACCCGAAAATCCATTCTTCAGGATCGTGTCACATTCGGCTTTGCGAAGTTTATAGGCCCCCATGGCCGCCTTAGACAGCGCGAGACTGAAAAAGCTTGTGCGATCTGCGGCAGCTTCGCGCTGTAACGCGCGCAGCACAGCCAGCAATTCCGTTTCTGGTGTTTGCGCTCCTGTGCTGTCCAGCATCAGATCACTGAGCGGCGTCCTTCCCCAGGCGACCTTGGCTTCAAGCAATCCATATTTGGAGGGTCGTAGCGCATCGATTGCATCGTTCGAACACGCCTTGTAGCCGGCCAGGAAGTCTGCCTGCAGTTTCTCGCCCGCGTCTCGATTAATTGGGGCGACGCAGTCGATGACGATCAGCCCCCCCAAGCGCCGCAATGCTATGTGTCTCGCTGATTCTGCGACCGCCTCGCGATTGATAGAATAGGCTCGGGCTCCCGCGCTGCCCCTGCCGGTCCTGCCTGCGCTATCAACATCAATCGCCGTCAAAGCAGACGTTCGATCGATATGAAGCGCCCCGCCGCCAGGCAATCCGACCGTGGGTGAAAGTACCTCATCAAAGACGCGTTCGACATCATCCGCAGCCTCAGGCGACTCATCCACGTCGTCGGTCGTGTTACCTGGCAGAGAGGTACGCCAGCGCTCAAAGCCTGGCTGGCTCGGATCAGTCGACTCTACCACCCGAGCTCGCGCCAGTTTTTCGTGACGCTGTTCCGCGACGATCAAAAGACAGGTCTCAGCCCCCAGTGTAAGGCCGTCCGGAATGGCGCCGCGCACAAATACGTCTTCGCCGCTGGCAAGCTCAAAAAAACCGCCGCCATCGGATGGCGAAACCTTTCGAAGCCGCCCAGTCATCGTTTGGCCGAGCGAAGCAGGCTGCCCCTGACCATCCCAGCGCTCGATAAAAGTCGACACGGCGCGGTCTTCGGAATCGAAAGCGACTGCGCGCACTTCACCCGGCGCATTCAATCGGGCAATTCGCGAAATGCTCATGCCTTTCCGCGGAAGCCCTGAGCGACGACGAAAAGCTCTGGTGAGCCGGTGCGACTCGCTGGCGGCTTCACATGTTTGACAGTCTTGAACATCGATTTGAGCTGTTTCTGCATGTCCGGCGTCGCGCCGCCCTGAAAGACCTTGCTGCAGAAACTGCCGCCCGGAACCAGATGCTCCCCCGCGAACCAGAGCGCCATCTCCGCAAGGGCGGCCGTGCGCAAGCTGTCAGTCTGCTTATGCCCGGTCGTGTTGGCAGCCATGTCGGAGAGAACAAGATCTGGAGGTCCTGAGAGGCCTTCCATCATCTTCGCGACGTCGTCTGGTTCATTGATGTCGCCCTGGACGATGTGGGCTCCCGGGATCGGATCCACGGCAAGCAGATCGATACCGACAATCTCTTTCACACCTTTTCGAAGGCAGACCTGAAGCCAACCGCCCGGTGCGCTCCCCAAATCAACAACCCGGCTTACACCTTTCAGAAGGCGCGTCTTTTCATCAATTTCGAGCAGTTTGTAAGCGGCGCGCGCACGGTAGTTGTCTTTTTTGGCCTGCTGGACATATGGATCCGAGAGCTGCCGCTCGATCCAGCGTTTGGAGCTTTCATCCTTGGCGTTGTGCGCAATGATTTTCCGCTCGGTCATCCGGCGACCGGAGGATTTTTTCTCCTCCTTCGGCGGGCCCTTCCAGCGGCGCTTTCCATCATCGGTCATTCTGCCACCTTCTGTGCCTTTGCTGAGCTTGAGCTCGACTTGCCTTTGCCTCGCCCACCTCGGCGACGGCGACTTTTCTTTGGACCACGCATCATGGACAGGAGCAGGCCTTCACGAAGCCCTCTATCTGCCACTCTGATCCGCGCATGCGGCGCCAACGACCAAACGGCCTCCATCAAGGCACACCCGGCAAGCATCAGACCAGCGCGGTCTTCTCCGATCGTCGCAAACTCGGCGCGTCCCTCCGGCCCCGCCTCAATCAGGGCCTGCATCGTCTCAAGCCCCCCTGCCCGATCCATCCATTTTCCATCAACGAGATCACGGCGGTAGCGCTCAAGGCCAAAATGAACCCCTGCAACGCACGTCACCGTGCCCGACGTCCCGATGATGTGAGATGTCTCGGACTCCAGCGCAGCTCGGATGTTATGCTGCTCCGCCCAGCGTTCCACATGGGCTTTGACCGCGTCCAGCATTGCTGGGTATGATTCGGCTTCGCCAAGATGCTGAAATTCCTCGGTCAGCGTGACAACGCCATAGGGAATACTTGTCCATGCCTTTATGGGAGCGTGCTTGAGCATACCGGCCAGGCCATTCTCGCGCGCCCGCTTTGCATCAACGAGCGACAGCTCTGTCGAACCACCACCGATATCTAACACGAGGACATGTTCGGCCGCCTGATCAATAAGGTTGTGGCAACCGATCAGCGCCAGCCGAGCCTCTTCCGAAGGACCAATGATCTTGAATGTAAGACCGGTCCGTTTGCGAATTTCAGCGATGAATTCAGCGCCGTTTTCTGCTTTGCGACAAGCCTCCGTTGCGATGCAACGAATACGCCCAACGCGTTTGGCCTTGAGCTTCTTGGAAATCGCTTCCATCGCGCTGAAAGCCCGGTCCATCGCCGCGTCCGATAGACGGCCGGTTTCGGCGAGGCCTTCTCCAAGGCGCGCAATCTGCGAATGTGAATCGACCACGCTAAAGCCGCCACGGTTGGGCGCGGCGATCAGCAGTCTGCAATTATTGGTCCCAAGGTCCACCGCCGCGTAGAGCGGTGCCCCTCCGGTTTTGCGCGCCGGCTGTCCCCTGGGCCGCCGGCTGCGCGATTTTTTTTCAGCCATGTGTGGCCCAAATCTTGTCGGTTGACGAAACCTCTATCACATTGGTTACCAATGAGCCAAGAAAGAGGCATAGCAAAGCGCATCGCAGCGCTGTTCAAACGCCGCAAGGCGTCGACGGAACCCCAAAAGGAGTCTCCGGCTTCCAGCAAACCGGAATCCGTTTCTTCAGAAACGCCGCCCGCTTATGGCGAAGACGGATACCCGCATTACGCCATTGATCGGCGCCAGGGGCAATTTCAGATCGGGCAGATCGTTCGTCACCGGCTGTTCGACTTTCGCGGTGTAATTTTCGATGTCGACCCAGTCTTTGCCAATTCCGACGAATGGTATGAGGCAATCCCGGAAGACATGCGCCCCTCAAAAGACCAGCCCTATTACCACCTCTTCGCCGAGAACGACAAAACCCATTATGTTGCGTACGTGTCGGAGGGAAATCTGCTGCCGGATGACACAGACACACCGGTCTCACATCCTGACATTCTGGATTTTTTCGACATGACGGCGAGCGGCTACATGCTGAAAAGCGTTCACGCGCATTAATTAGCCTGGCTTGACCGCATCCGGCGCAGCCTTCGCAAAAGCTGGAACCTCGCGGCATCTTGCATCCACTTCGCTCAATTTCGGAAATGGCGTGAGGTCAACGTCATATCGTCGCGCATTAGAAACCTGAGGTACCAGGCACACCTCAGCCAATGTGGGCTGATCACCGAACAGAAAGTCGCTTCCCGGGTGTCTTAGCGCGATCGCTTCCAGGGCTGTGAACCCGTTGACGATCCAGCTTCTATACCACTCATTGATCGCTTCCTGATCTGCACCGAAACTCTCCCGCAACTTCGAAAGAACGGACAGATTGTTTAGCGGGTGGATGTCGCAGGCAATGGTGTCGGCAAAGGCCCGGATTTCCAACCGGCGCCAGGCATCGCCGATAAACAATGGCGGCTCGGGATATGTTTCCTCCAGCCATTCGATGATCGCCATGGACTGGTTTGAAATGCGATCATTCAGAGCGATCGCCGGAACGCGCATTTGCGGGTTCAAAGCCCGATACGGTTCCTTCAGCTGCTCGTCCTCGCCCGGCGCGATGTTCACGGGAAGGGTGTCATATTCGACACCCTTCCAGTTCATCGCAATCCTCAAGCGATAAGAGGCCGAAGAGCGCCAATAGTCGTATAGTTTGAGTTCGCTCATACGCTGACAACTTCCTGCTCGATGGCACCGAAGATGCTGTGGCCTGACTTGTCCAACATCTCGATGCGCACCGTGTCACCGATATCCATGAATGGCGTTTTGAACTCTCCGCTCGCAATTTTTTCGATCATTCGAATTTCAGCGATGCATGAGTAACCGAGCCCGCCTTCTGCGACGGGCTTGCCTGCCCCGCCGTCAGCGCCCTTGTTCGACACGGTTCCCGAACCGATGATTGAACCCGCGACCAATGGCCGTGTCTTGGCAGCATGCGCAACGAGTTGAGCCATGTTGAAGGTCGCATCCACGCCTGCCTCGGCGCGGCCGAAAGCTTCGCCGCGATAGTCCACATGCATGGGCAAATGAATGAGCGTATCCTGCCACGCATCGCCCAACTCATCGGGCGTCACGGCCACTGGCGAGAAAGCGCAAGGCGGCTTCGACTGGAAAAAGCCAAAGCCCTTGGCGAGTTCCGCGGGGATCAACCCGCGAAGTGAGACGTCATTGCAAATCAGGATGAGCTGGATATGGTCCGCCGCGTCGCTGGCGCTCACGCCCATTGGCACGTCATCTGTGATCACGCACACCTCCGCTTCCATATCGCAACCCCATGCAGTGTCGCCGAGTGGAATGGGATCGCGCGGCCCCAAAGTCGAACCACTCACGCCCTGATACATCAGCGGGTCGGAGTAGAAACTCTCAGGCACTTCAGCGCCGCGAGCCTTTCGAACGAGTTCGACATGATTGATGTATGCTGATCCGTCAGCCCACTGATAGGCGCGCGGCAGCGGTGACGCGCAGTCATGCTCATGAAACCGCTCCGTGGGGACGGAGCCAACTTCGATTTCCTGCGCCAGAGACTGGAGCTTTGGGGCCATCACCTTCCAGTCATCGAGCGCAGCCTGCAGTGTCGGCGCTATATGGCTGGCGTCGGAATAGCGCGTGAGATCTTTCGACACGACAACAAGGTGTCCGTCCCGTCCGGATTTCAGGCTTGCAAGTTTCATGAGTGTCCTTCCTTTGCTTTCTGGCGCTGCTGAACCTCACGAGGCTCCACGAGACTGCGCCGACAATTATCATTCTATTCAGCGCGTATTGCGCTATATTAGTTGCATGAGCAACCAATTGCAGAAACCTGAACACGCTCGGGACGATTGGACCATCGACCAGGGCTGGTCAAATTACTCTTCAGACGAGCATGCCGTCTGGGACTTGTTGTACAAGCGGCAGATGGACGTGCTTCCGGGCCGGGCTGCGCCCGAGTTCATCGACGGTCTGAGAGCGCTGGACCTCGGCAAAGGTGGCATTCCCGACTTCAAAGCCATGTCTGACGAGCTGGAATCGCTGACGGGCTGGCGCGTGGTCGCGGTGCCGGGGCTGGTGCCGGACGACGTCTTCTTTGATCATCTCGCAAATCGCCGGTTTCCGGCCGGCCAGTTCATTCGCACGCGCAACCAACTCGACTATTTGCAGGAACCAGACGTCTTCCATGATGTCTTTGGCCACGTGCCGATGCTGACGAACCCTGTCTTCGCAGATTATATGGAAGCCTATGGCAAGGGCGGGCTGCGGAGCCTCAATTTCGCGGCTCTGAAGAACCTCGCCGCCCTGTATTGGTACACGGTTGAGTTTGGCCTTATCCGGACCGATGAGGGGCTCCGGATCTACGGTGCCGGCATTGTCTCATCAAAGACCGAGAGTATTTTTGCGCTCGAAGATGCTTCTCCAAACCGCATCGGATTTGGATTGGAGCGCCTGATGCAGACTGATTACCGCATCGACGATTTTCAGCAGACCTATTTCGTGATCGATTCCTATGACCAGCTTTTCCGCGCTACAGTGGATACCGATTTCGCGCCCTTGTATGACCAAATGAAGGGCAAATTCGCGTTCAGACCTGAAGATGTTCTGCCCGATGATGAGATCATCCATCGCGGCACTCAAGCCTACGCCAAAGCAGGTGGTCGTCTGGCTGATGCAGGGCACAACGGTTGAGACTTTTCGTCGGACTCCTGCCGCTTGTTCTGGCGCTTCCGGCCCTTGCCGAGTCTTCCATCGCAGACGACTGCACATTCGAAGGGATCGACCTTAGAGGCGAAGTGAAAATCGTCGAGAGCTTTGCCGACCTGGACGTGAAGATCGTATCCAGCTTTCCAGATCTCGACGTAAAGACTGTGGCGAGCTTTCCCGACGACTGCGGCGAATGGCAGTTCGTCGAGAGTTTTCCCGATTTCACGATCCGATATGTCGACAGTTTCCCGGACATCGAAATCAGGATGGTCGAGAACTTTCCAGGGCTGCCTTAGACGAGTCCGCTGAGCCCCAACGCCTCCAGCAAAGCCTCACGGGCCAGTTGGCACTCGCTTGCAAAGCTTGGATCTCCGAAATCATTCGGCGAAAGCCGGTCGCGATAGGTCCGGCGTACGATATCCTGCAGAGCATCAATCTTCTCTTCGGTCAGAAGAACCCCCTGATGACAGGCCGCGATTTCCTCAGGCGTCATCACTACCCGCAAGCGAAGACAGGCTGGACCGCCACCGTTGCGCATCGACTGGCGCACGTCGACATACTGCACCCGGCCTATCGGTCCGTTTCCAGAGGTCATGCGCTCACAGAAGGCCCGCGTTGTGTCCGTTTCCTGGGTCTCTAACGGCGCGAGCAGAACCAGCCGGTCTTCGCCGGGCCAATGCAGCAGCTGGGAATTAAACAGATAGGACTTGATGGCGTCTTCTATCGGCACTTCAGCCTGCGGCACCATCACGGGCTTTACCTCAAACCGGCCATCCGCCGCCTGAGAAAGGCTAGCCAAAGTTTCATCGGTATTCTCAAATGCGAGCTCATGGAAAAACAGCGTGTCCAGCGATCCCACACAAACAACATCGTTATGGAAGGCCCCGGCCTCAATCGCTGCTTTGGACTGACGCGCGAACACTGCGTTTTCAGCAACCAGCCCGTGAGCGCGGGCAATGCTCTCGCTTGCCATGCGGGTCTGACGGGCAGGAAAGCCGACTGCACTTTCGCCAGCCTCACGCCCGTAAACAAACAGCTCAACGCCCGATGCCCCATGCTCAGCGCAAAGGCGAACATGATTGGCTGCCCCCTCGTCCGAAAAATCGGCATGTGCCGGCAGGGCACCGTGCACGCCAAACGCCTCTTCATTCTCAAAAATGGAAAGCAGCGTCGCGGTGGTATCAGGCGCCTCGATAGACCGGTGGAGCATCGTCGACAGGTTTGCGGTTGTCAGATGAAGCCGGCCATCTTTCGTATCGGCAGACGGAGACACCGTCGCCGCGTTCGCGGCCCACATGGAGCTTGCACTATAAGCGGCCCTCAGAAGGCCGGGCGCCGTTTTTGCTGCCGATTCAATTATCTCAGCGTCGGATCCTGAGAAACCTGCCGAAACCAAGAGATCGAAATTGGGCCGAGGCAGCGGGGGAAGGATGCCTTGTACGAGGCCTGCCTTCATCAGAAGACGCATCTTTTCAAGCCCCTGGAGCGCCGCCTCCCGCGGGTTTGAGACCTCACCTTCATTGGTCGCGCTTGCAAGATTGCCATGCGACATGCCGCCATAATTATGGCTTGGCCCAATCAGACCATCGAAATTGACTTCAACTGCCGTGCTCATCAGCCGGGGAATCCCTGTGCCTTGAGGCGCTCGGCCTTGTCCGAGACCTGACTTGCCTGCGGCCATGCGCAATAGTCGGCGGCATAGTAGGCACCGGGGCGGAAATTGCCTGACAAGCCCGGCCCGCCGAAAGGCATGTTGCCAGCTGCGCCGGCCGTCGGACGATTGCGATTGAGAATGCCAGCTTTCAGTTCTCGGTGCGCCTGCAACCAGAGAGCGTCATCGTCACTCACAAGGCCACCAGACAGGCCGAAACGCGTATCATTCGCTCTCGCGATAGCGGACTCGAATGTCTTGACGCGGCATATCTGCATTAACGGCCCGAACAGCTCTTCGTCCGGGACATCGCTGGCGGAAGTGACATCAATAACGCCCGCGGTAACAAAACCGCCGCCGCGATCCATACGCTTCAGCCGGCGAAGTGGCTTGCCGCCGGCTTTCGACAACATCATCTGGAAGTCCGTTGCGGCTGCAGCGGCCTTTTCAGAAACCAACGGCCCCATGAACACATCGTCTTCGTCCCAGGCACCGATCTTCAAGCCCCGCGCACGCTCTACGATTGCCTCGACAACCTGTTCGCCAAACTTGTTGTCCGGCACAAAAACGCGCCGGGCACATGAACAACGCTGACCGCTAGTCAAAAACGCGGATTGCGCCGCGATATCGGCCGCCGCGTCGACATCGGCTGGGTCCCAGATGATCAACGGGTTATTGCCCCCCATCTCAAGCGCCAGAATGACTTCTGGCCGGCCGGCGAAGTGCCGATGGAACGCTGTGCCCGTCGCAGCAGAGCCAGTAAACAACACGCCATTGATATCGCCATCCAACAGGGCGGATCCAGTTGATCGCCCGCCATGCACGACATTCAGAACGCCCGCCGGCAGTCCCGCTGCCTCGAAACATTCCACCATGATATCAGCGACGGCAGGTGCCAGCTCGGACGGTTTGAACACACAGGTGTTACCCGCCAGGAGGGCAGGAATGATGTGCCCATTCGGGAGGTGTCCAGGAAAATTGAAGGGGCCGAACACGGCCATCACGCCGTGTGGACGGTGGCTCAGGATTGCAGATCCGAAAGCTGTTTCATCATGCCGCCCGCCAGCACGCTCGACCTGCGCAGCGATTGAGATAGCGATCTTGCCCTTCATGGCGCCTGCTTCGCCCATGGACTCCCACCGGGGCTTGCCCATGTCGCGGCTGATGGCCTCAGAAATGCGTTCGGCGCGCTCTCCCACCGCTTCGGCATATGCCTCCAGAACCGTCGTGCGGTCATGCTGAGGTAATCTGCGCCAGCTTTCGCCAGCCGCGCGGGCGGATTCTATTGCCTTGTGGACCTGGGAGGGGCTGGCCGCCTGCCCTTCCCAACTCGTATCGCCGGTTGCCGGACAGGTTTTCTCAAACCAGTCACCTTCGCCAGCGCTCCATTTCCCGTCGATGTAAGACCCTTTGGCCATAATCAGCTCCTCAACCAGATTCTTGCCCGGTCGCCTTCCTTCAGATGCAGGCGGTCAAGCGTCGCTTGCGATGTGACGAATAAGTCGTCGCTTTCAAGGGCCCCTTCAGCCATCGACACGCGGAACTCACCGAACCGGTCATTGGACATGATCCCGGCCGCGCCGCTTGCTTCACCAACTTTGACAGTCACTTCGCGACTCTCGCGAATGGTGCGGATCATGTTGCGCGGCGCCGCAACAAGCGGACCGCCATCGAAAATGTCGACAGTGCGCTCAAACCTGAACCCCTCCCACTCGAGGAGTTTCATCGCGCCAACACCATCAGAGTGACAGCGCCCGATGACTTCTCGCGCTTCAGGCGGCAAGAGATCGACATAAATGGGGTATTTCGGCATCAGGTCGAGAATGAACTGATTGTCGGTGATGGCCGACAAGATGTCCGCTTCGGTAAATTCCATGCGGAAAAAGTGCTGACCCATCGCGTCCCAGAACGGCGTTTTGCCCTCCGAATCCACAACGCCGCGCAACTCAGCAAGCACCATGTCCCCGAACCGTTCTGGATCGCTTGCCATGAGCAAGTAGCGCGATTGCGCAAGAAGGCGCCCTGCACCGCTGCCTCGATGCGTCTGACGCAGGAAAAGGGTACCAACCTCGGTGTAACCGACGAACTCATTCGTCAGAACCAGCGCATCCATGTCGAACCGTCTGTCGGCTGCCTGGCTGGCCTGCGCCAGAGTGATCACCCGGTAATTGAAGAAAGGCTGGTCGATTCCGACACCGGCTTTCACCGCGCTGCATCCGCCGATCTCGCCGGTCTCAGCGTCCTCAAGCATCATGAGATACTTGCCGTACTGCGGCTCTGGCAGAGCGCCGGCAAACGACTTCACGGATTTTTCCAACCGCTCACGAATGATGCGCTCATGCACAGGTAGGCTGGTGAATCCTGGACCCGATTCTTCAGCCAACTGCATCAGCACTTCGAAATCATCCAGCCTCGATGGCCGCATGACATAAGACGAACTCATTCCATTAGTGCCTTGATTTTCTTCGCATCGATACGACCATCCGCGAAACGATTAAGAAGCAGGCCCGACAGACTCGCGCGTTCCACGAACGAAGACATGACGACATATTCCTCGTGCGAATGGATGCGACCGCCCATCACGCCCAACGTATCAACATTGGGAACGCCAGCAGCAAAGATATTATTGCCCTCGCAAACGCCACCAGTGTCGACAAACTCCAACTCAAGACCAAGGGCCTTGCCAGTGTTGGACACAGCATCGAACAGAGCATCCTGTGCAGCATTTCGCGGCTTCGGAGGGCGGTAGAAGCCCCCATGAATATGTCCTGAAATTCCGTCCCGCGCTTTCGCTTCGCGGAAGAGGCGTTCAACTTCGCCCATGGCCCACTGCGCTGCATCTGCATCGGGTGCGCGGGCACCGAAACGAACAATGGCGAGATCCGGCACGATGTTCACGGCGCCGCCACCGTCAATCGCTCCGACGTTGAACGAAACACCGTCCCTGCGATTATTCAGGGCTTCCAGATCCACGACCATGTGAGCAGCGGCTTCTATCGCGCTTCGACCGTCTTCCTTGGACCGCCCGGCGTGGGCCGATCGTCCATGCAGAACAATATCAAAGACGGCTGAGCCTTTGCGTCCGCCGGACATGGCGCCCGTTTCCATGCAGGGCTCGTACGTCATGCCCACCATAGCGCCAGATTGCGCGGCTTCCTTGAGCGCGCCTGAGCTTGCAAAATTCCCAATTTCTTCATCGGGCGTAATGACGATTTGATAGCCAAGATTGTCCTTTAGCGGGCCAGCTTCGAACGCCTCAAGAGCGCCAATCATGACAGACAAGCCGCCTTTCATATCCGCGAGCCCAGGCCCATTCATCCGGCCGTTGCCAAGGTCTTTGATCTCCGTGAACGTGCCGTCCGGAAACACGGTATCATAGTGACCACTCATGATGACCTGCACCGGCGCGTCCGGTCGAGATTTGACACGAATGACGGGGCCTGTCTCGAAATCGACCGTCTCGCCCTTATCGTTCACATTTTCGAACGGCAGGGACTTGTCCATCCGCACGTCTGCATCGAGCGCCGAAAAGGCGTCTGCCAGCATCGGGGCCAACTGGTCGAGACCTGCTCGGTTGTGGCTGCCCGTGTTGATTGACGCCCACTCGAGCGTACGTTTCTGCAGCCGCTCTTCGGACGCGGCAATGCGCTCGCAGATAGCCTCATCTTCAGGGGTCTTTATCGCTAAATCAGTCATGCCCTTTGGTTTCACGGGAAATCAAATCCTGCAAGCCCGACTCATGCACAGAAGGCGTGTCACCACAGGCTTTCTGGTTAACGAGTTGTTTCCAGTGATTTGAGAGGAGGTGGGCAAAAGCAACCAAGAGACTGACCATGACCAAGCGTATTTCCTTAATCCTCACCGCAAGCATCTGCCTTGCCCCGTTCGCAGCGGCTGATGATGGCTGGACAGGTGAAGGCTCGTTTAGCGCAGGATACACGACTGGTAATACCGAAACGACCGACCTCGGCCTCGCAGTGAAACTGAATCGGGACGTCGGCATCTGGACGTATACCGGCGAAGCGGCGGCTGATTACGGCGAAACAGAGTCCATCGAAACAAAGAACCGTTTTTTCCTTGCGGGTGAAGTCGACCGGCAGCTTGGCGACAAGTTGTTCGGCTTTGGGCGAACTTCCTATGAGCAAGATGAGTTCTCCGGCTTTGATTCGCGATTCTTCGCTGGCGTCGGCCTGGGTTATCCGCTCATCGAAACGGAACAGACGAACTGGAGTGTACAGGGTGGTCCGGGCATCAAGATTGACGAGGTCCGCGACAGATTCGTCGACGTCAATGGCGTGCCGACACTGGTGCCAGGCTCAACCGAACAATCCTTCTCTGTTATTGCGAGTTCGGACTTCAGCCATAAATTCAACGAAGCGGTCAGCCTGACCAATTCCACCAACGCCATCTACGCCCAGGAATCGACCCAGCTCGGTAATGTCATTGCGCTCACCGCTGCTTTGACCGACACATTTTCAGCACGGTTCTCGTTTGATGTGCGCCATGACACAAACCCGCCTGAGGGCTTTGAAGCGACGGATACAGTGACCCGCGCTTCTATTGTCTACGCCTTCGGCAACTAGACTTTCTCAAGCGCCTGGGTGAGGTCGGCGATGAGGTCTTCCGGGGCCTCAATGCCGACCGAAAACCGCACCAATCCATCGGTAAATCCGATACGTTTACGGATGTCCTCTGCCACCCCCGAATGCGTCGTCGATCCCGGGTGGCACATAAGGCTCTCAGTACCGCCGAGACTGACTGCAAGTTTGACCAGTTGGAGAGAGTCGAGCAATCGGAATGCCGCTTCCTTTCCGCCCTTCACGTCAAACGAGAAGGTTGAGCCAGCCGCTTCGCACTGCTCATCAAACACCTTCTTTTGCGGATCACCCGCCTCCAGGAATGCCGGGTACATCACCTTGCCGACCTTGGCGTGGTCGCGCAGAAATTCTGCACAGATGCGCGCATTGTCGAACGCTTTCTCCATGCGCAAACGAACGGTTTCCAATGACCTTGTCACCAGCCAGCAGGTGTGAGCATCGAGCGTCGTACCGAGATAGTTTCGCACGCGCCTGATCTTGGCGATCGCATCTTCGCTGCCAATGGCCGCGCCAGCGACCAGATCAGAGTGACCACCGATATATTTTGTTAGCGAGTACAGCGCGACGTCGGCGCCGTGCTTCAACGGAACATGACCGATAGGCCCCATCATTGTGTTGTCGCACATGATGATGGGGCGATTGCCGGTTTCCTTTTCAATCGTGTCTGCGACCCGTGCGCAGGCCTCGATATCAACCAGCGCACAGGTGGGATTCGCAGGGGATTCTGTGAAGATCACACTGAGCGGCCCTTCCGCGGCGGCCTTCCGAGCCTGCTCCAGAATCTGATCCTCCGTGGCCCACGCGTCCATCTCGAATGGCGTAACACCAAAATCCGGCATGAAGGTCCGCATGAAGACTTCGGTACCGCCATAGAGCGGGCTGGAGTGCAGAATCGTCGTGCCTGCACCTGCGCACGCCAGAAGCGCGGTTGTAATCGCCCCCATCCCGGATGAGAAAACAAGCGCGTGTTCGCCAGCATCGTACAGCGTCAAGCGATCCTCGAGCACTTCCATATTCGGATTGTTGAAGCGCGTATAGATAAGGTCAGCTTCGTCCGGATCGCCCTCTTCTCTCTTTCCGGCAAGTTGACGGAACAAAGCCTCACCGTCGCGCGCAGATTTGAATGCAAAAGTCGACGTCATGAAAATTGGTGGCTTGATTGAACCCTCAGACATGGCCGGATCGAAGCCGTAGCCCATCACCAATGATTCTGGCTTGAGCTCATGTTCACCGATCTTGCGCTTGCGATAGGACTTGTCTGGTTTCGCCATCAATATCTCCCGAACTTTGGTTGCAAGTGAAACCATTTGACAGGCAGATGCAAGCAGACTTGCGAGCCGAAATAGAAAAACCCCGGCGCCAGGGCCGGGGTTCTCCGTAATTTAATTAGGCTGAAAGATCAGCTGCCGCCGAGCTTCGCCAGCTCTTCTTCTGCAGCTGCCAGTCGCTCGTCAACTGTGGCGCAAGCCTCTGGAGCGTTGCCTTCACCAAGAACTGCGAGTTGAGCACAACGCTCTTTCTCATTCTTGGTGTCCTGAACGAGGCTCTGAGCTTCAAAGCGAACCAGGGCAACTTCGGTGGCTTCCTCGGAGTCCATAAAGGCGAGCCAGCCGCGGCCACCGCGATTGTTTGCGTTCCTGAAGGCTTCGCGGGCACCAGCACGGTCATCGCGTTCATAGCGCGACTGTCCGATCAGCACCCAGGCGAGACCTTTGTCTTTCACGCCGCCCGTATTGATCGCCTTGGTCAGCGAGTCTTCCGCCTTTGCCCACTCCTGTAGCTCGGCGTAGGACCGACCCAGACGCTCATACATCGCGCCGCTATTGTTCATGCGGGCGGCTTCTTCGATGACGGGGATCGCTTTGTCGAACTCGCGAGCCACCTGATAAAGGTTGGCCAGCAATTCCATACGCTCATACGTCTTCGAGATACGACCGGCGTTCATTTCCTTTTCGAGGATACGAGCAGCCGGATAAGGCGCATTGAAGCGGTTGTAGAAGTTCACGATCCGCATCAGTTCGTCTTCGGTCTTCAGAATTCCGCCAAGGTACATGGCTTTCTGGACTTCGAACGCCTTGCGCTCTTCTTCAGCCTGGAAGTAGTCGCCAGCGATCGCATCCCAGAGTTTCCGCTCATTCGGATTCTTCGCGAGAAGCTGCTCAAGCAGCTGCGCCTTTTTAGCGCGCTGGTTGGTGGCGTCGTAGAGATAGATCAGGAAGTCGTAGACCTGACGGTCCGCATTCGGGCCGTCTTTGGCAAAGACCTGCTCTGCCCATTTGAGCGACTCCTCGTTGCGGTCCAGCTTCTGGTTGATAACAGCCAGTTGCCACATACCGTCACGATCGGGTTTGCCGCCCGCTCTGATCCACTTTTGCGAATACTCAAGCGCCTTGTCCAAGTCGTTCTGGCTGAGATAGATTTGGAAGATATTGTAGTAGGTGTTCTTCGCCTCACTGGCAGGAATGTAGCCTTGGTCGAGAGCTGCCTCGAGGTCACGCACAGCACCAGCCGCGTCGCCTGCTTCAATCTTGATCGCCGCACCGAGTTTCAGGGCAGCGCCCTGCTCATAGCAGTTAAGCTCCAGATTGCGCAGCTGGTTTAGAGCCTGAAGGGCTGCCTGGGCATTCTTGTTCTGCAGCAATTCCGATTCAGCTTTAAGATAAAGCTCGCCAGTTTTAGAGCCAAATTCAGTCGCTTCGCAGCTTGCTGCCTGAGCAATCGCTGCACCGGCGCCAAAACAAGAAATGGCGCTAGCAATGACCGCCCCTTTCAAGATCGCCTTGATAGTCATGGTGTCTCACTCCTTTTGCCGTCACCGGCGGGTCGTCGTTGGCAGACGCTGTAACTGCAACAGCGACTACGATTTGTCTGAAAGGTCCGCCCTCTTTTTATAAGGGTTATAGGCGATCACTTTCGCGAAATAATGTTCCATTAAGATATGAGCGGTCAGGCTCGCCGCGTCAACGCTTTGCGCCCGACCTTGTGCATCAAACTGCCCTCAAAGCCGAAACTCGATCGGATAGACGACATTTTGCCTTTCAACTGCCTGTCCACGACGCACCATTGGGGCGAATTGAACACGGGAAACGGCTCTGGTGGCTTCACGTTCGAATCCTGAATGGGAACAGATTGCAGACACATTGTAGGGTCGCCCCCGCGTGTCGACATCGAATCGCACTTCGCATTCACCCTCCACGCCGCGCTGAGCCAAAGACCTCGGATAATCGACAATAGGGGGACTGATCGGCTGGATGTCCCGATTTCCGATTACAGCTGGCTCGACATCGAGGCCGCTGAGAATATTCGTGTCGATGGTCGCGGGGACCGCGCCAGAAAAAGGCACAACCGGAATATTGATTGTCCCTGGCGCTGCTGCAAACTTGGGTGGCGGCGTCGGCCGTTCCGCTATCGGCAGGAGTTCGGGTCTCGTTGACGGCGCCGGGTCGTCTTTTGAAGTCGGCTTGGCGATAAACGCAGTCAGGTCACGTTCCGGCACAGGTTCTGGCGGCACATAATCTACCGCAATCATAGACTGCATGAACGAGTAAAGTCCGAAGACGATCAGACCCGCCAAGGGAAGACCGAAAGCCGGACGGAAGAACGCATTCTGAAACATGAGCTAGCCTCCAATTGTTGTTATTATGTAATAATATTACCCTTCATCTTACGTTACGTCAATTCAGCCGCTTCCACAGAATGACCAAGGCCAGTCACTGAGAATCGCTTGCGTTGATCTCCGAACAGAAAAAGGGCCCTCCAGATCTGAAGGGCCCCTTATCAATTCGTTGCTTGCGCTGCAGACTAGTTGTCGAGCTGAAACTCCAGCGGGTAAACCACGTTACGGCGTTCAGCTGGTTGTCCACGCACAATCTTCGGCGCGAACTCCACACGGCTCACAGCACGCTCGGCTTCGCGCTTGAACACGCTGTCCGAACAGTTCGCCTGGACGTTATAAGGACGCCCACGCGTATCCACATCGAAGCGAACATCACAAGTACCTTCAATCCCCCGCTCAGCAGCGCGTGACGGATAGGTCGGCACTGGTGGGCGGATCGGCTGCGCATCACGGTCCGAAATCGCCACTGGGTCGATCGCAAGCGAATCGAGACGCTGGATGTTCAGTTCGGTCGGCGCGGACCCCTGAATGTTCGGGGTTGGCAGATCGATATCTGAACGCGTCGCCGACATTTTCGGCGGTGGAGGCGGCTTGTCGGCCGACTGAATTCGCTGCGCCTTGTTACGGGCACGCGTGCGAACTTCAGTGTCTTCCTCGGACGGTGTAATCCGCGCAAGCACCCGCTCTTCTTCGACCTCAGGCTGCTGATAGTCCTGATTGATCATGGAATACATGAAGGTGAAGAGAAGATAGACAACGATCGCGGCGAGAGGGATGCCGATGACCAGTCTAATAACTGGATTGGTTAACATAGCTGTCTCCTATTCTCGCTCAACCGACACGTTGATGGCGTTTGAGCCGTCGACCTTGTTGATGACTTCCATCAACTCGATCAGAACCCCAGCCTCAGAATCCCGGTCAGCCTGAACGACGAGTTCACCCTTCGGATTATCCTCGCGCAGCTCTCGAATGCGGAAAGTAACCTCCTGCATCGGGATCTGCTCCTTGTCGATATAGATATCGCTATTGTCATCAATGGCGATAAGGATACCGAGAGGATTCTGACGCTCCAGATTATCAACGTCCTGACGAATGATATCGACGCCAGGCTCCTTGATGAACTGAGCCGTCACAATGAAGAAGATAAGAAGGATGAAGACGACGTCCAGCATCGGCGTGAGGTTGATATCCTCATCGCTGCCTTCAGAGACCAACATGCGTTTTCTACGGGCCATACTGTCTCCTACTCTTCGCTCTGAACGATGTTCACGCGATCCATCTTGGCGTTGTACGCCTCGTCACGGATCTTCACGATAATGCCTGTCCGAGCGCGGGGGTGCGCCTGGATGATAAGAGCACTGTCGGGGTTTTCCGCGCGCAGCCGCTCCATGTTCGCCCGCACACCAGCAAGTTCGGTGTAGCGACCGTTCACGGTAATCAGATTGTCTTCACCCACATAAACAAGGATCGACTGTTGCTGATCTTCCGGCGGCGTGTCCGGTGATGGAGGTGGCGGTGGCTCGAGTCCGATCGCCTCCTCCTGAATGAACGTCGAGGTCACGATGAAGAAGATGAGGAGAATAAACACCACATCAAGCATCGGCGTGAGATCGACACTGGCCTCTTCAGGCGCTTTGCCTTGTCTTCCGCGCATTAGCTGATCTCCATTTCGTCTTCGACCTGCTGGACAAGGCGGTTGACCTTACTGTCCATGCCCGAGGTGAAAATGATGCCGGAAATCGACGCAACCATGCCAGCCATTGTCGGGATGGTGGCGCGAGACACGCCGCCCGACATAGCCTTGGCGTCAGCACCATCGGTGATGGCCATGACGTCAAACACAGTCACCATGCCTGTCACCGTGCCGAGCAGACCCAGCAATGGCGCAAGGGCGACCATGGCTTTTGTCATGCTGACATTGGCTTCTGCTTTGGCGCGAACCTCAGATACCAGCTTGTCGCGGACCCAGTGAGCCAAGACGGACTTACGGTCCGCCCGGGCATTCCACTCAGCAATCGCATCTTCAGCGACTGCCTTGTGAGCGAAGCGGAAGTAGAACAGCCGCTCCAGGATCAGTGCCCACATAATGAATGTGGCCACCATGATGACAAGCAGGACTGGTCCACCCCGTGCCAGAAAGGCCTCAAGATCGTTTAGTCCTAAGTCCATGTACTAACCTCCCGAAGGAGGGAGTGGCGTTACGCCACTCCCGTGTTGGACTCTGCACGCTCGGCGACGAGGCCGGCTGCTTGCTCATCAAGGATCTGCTGATTGCCGCGAGCCAAAGAGGCCGCAACAGCGTGGAGCAGAAGCAGCGGAATAGCTGCAACCAGACCAAGAACAGTCGTCATAAGAGCAACGGAGATACCGCCTGCCATCAGCTTCGGATCGCCGGCACCAAAGTTGGTGATGGCGGTAAAGGTGATGATCATACCGATAACCGTTCCAAGAAGGCCCAGAAGCGGTGCAACAGCAGCAAGCACTTTAACGATGTCGTTGAAGCGCTCGATCTTCGGCGACTCACGCAGGATCTGTTCGTCAAGCTTCAGCTCGAGCGACTCGATGTCCTGATGACGATTGGTCTCGTAAGCTTCGAACACGCGGGCAAGCGGATTGCCCGTACCGGCCTGACGGGTTTTCGCCGTCTTGCGCATCGCTCCACCCATGAGGAACAGCGTGACAATCTTGAAGATTGCGAATGCTGCACCGATGGCGAGCAGGACGAGGATCACATAACCAACGATACCACCCTGATTAATCCGCTCACCGATCGACGGCATTTCACCTTCGACGGCGAAGAGCTGACCTTTGGTTGGATCAACTGGCGTGATGACCACTTCGCCTTCATCGGCGTTGATCAGCTTTTTCATGGCAGACGCAAAGTCGCCGCTGGGCTGAGCTTTCAGGACACGCAGATAAGGCTCATCGGTGTTTGCCGTGATGATCTCCAGGAAGCGTGTGTCGTCAGTGGTTGCAGCGGTGAAAACACCGACACGCATAACTTCGACATCAGCAACGGTTGCGTCCGGACCAGCGCCGGCAACCGACCCCGTGAAGGTTTTCACCTCAGACTGAGCGACCATTTCCTGAAGCATCGCCTTTGGCAGTGCGTCGAGGTCTTCGCGGGTCGGAAGCGACCGGGCTTCGGACACTTCAGCCAGCTTTTCAGCGCGACCGCTATACTCATAGTTTGAGAGCGATTCACGAATGATCGGCATTGTTTCACCAGCCGCCGTACGGAACTGGCCAAGAAGCTCGCCGAAGTCACCGGCTTGCGTTTCCAGCTCTGCGGAAAGCTCGGTCAGCTGACGCTCATTTTCGTCGAATTCGGCGGAGAGCGTACGGCCACGGGCTTCAGCTGCGTTGAGCTGCCCACGGGCTTCGCCCATCAGGCGAGCCTGTTCATCACGATCAGCCTTGAACTCTTGCAAACGACGCTGGTCTTCAGCGGACATCTGCTGTGAATCCTGCTGAACGCGGCGAAGGATATCGGCAAGCGACACATCCTGAGCCACCGCAGGGGCGGAAAAGGCAATTGCAGATCCCATGACCAGCGCTGTCGCGCCGAGGGCCTGCAGAGATTTTTTGAATACTTTCATCTGTATAATCCTCTGGCGCTTACTGGGCAGACACATTCAGGCGCGTCGCTGGAGCGTAAAGAACGCTCGGCGTCGTGGTGCCTTTGGCGACCTTGATGGCCTGTGCAATGTCTTCCTTGAACTTGCTTTGCACGGGCACCCAAGCGTTGGATGCACGGTCATAGCGAGCGGCGTACTTGTTGTCTGGCGACAGATAAACGAGGGCAACGCGGCCGTAGAGGAACATGTCGACCATCACCGGTTTACCGTCGATGTCGATTTCTTCCGGCCAGGTTTGGATCGTCCGACCGTACTCCATTTCACGCTTATAAGCTTCGATGATGAGGCGGTACTGCTCAACGATCGGAACCTGCGGGTTTTCCATAGCGGCCCGCAGCTCATTGATCGCTTCGGTACGCTCATTGATCTTGAAGGGAAGATCAGCCTGAAGAAAGGCTTCGAGATCCGCGATCATGTCGATCAGCATTGGCGTCGTCTGAGCCGTGATCTCATCCACGCGGCCGAGCTGCTGCTCAAGAGAGGCCAGTTCGCGGCGTTGGCTCTCGACCACTTTTTCCTGCTGGCGCGCATAGAGCTGAGCAGCCTGGGTCCGTTGAAGGAGAGTCCGGAACTCGCTGACCATATCGGAACGCTGATCGTCCAGCTGGTTAATCTGCTCCTGTACTCGCTCGGCCTTGCGAGTCGCCTGCTCTCCCGTATCCAGGGCTTGGCGCAGTTGGCCCTGGGCCACCGCGGGCATTGCCATGCCGGCAACTAGCGCCGCTGCCACGGCACCTCGCGCCGGTGTCAGTACTTTTTTCATGAGGTTTGCCTCTCACTCTCCGAATGGTCGTGCAATCAATGCACGGTGAAACTTCAATTGCGGCCCTGCCCCCTGATAATTTTGCCGGGCCGCCACTCTGCTAAATCGGACACACACACAAGTCCGCAGTCGAAGGAGGAGATGTGGAAACACCTCTGACCTCCCCCAAATTTTCCGGAGTGCTTGTTACACTCTCTTATTCTTCAGATTTACGGCTAACGCCTGAAGGTCGCCGAAGCGACCACCGCACCCGACGCTAGCAACAGCTAAGCTCCGGATCAATGGCCCTTTAGAAACCGTTTAAAAAACTTACCGAATTGTAGCGCAAGCACAATCACGCATCACAGTACTGATTTTCATGACAAAATCACGATGACAGCACAATAAGGGCCGAGTCGATGCAGGAGTGATCGATTATTGGACGGCTTGAATAGTCGAGGCACAGCGACGCGACTGCGTAAGCGCTACACGACATTTCAATGTGAAAGAAGAGTGGCTGGGGTGCCAGGATTCGAACCTGGGAATGCCGATACCAAAAACCGGTGCCTTACCACTTGGCGACACCCCAACAGCGGAAGAAGGCC
Organism: Henriciella sp. AS95; assembly: GCF_038900055.1. Taxonomy (NCBI): domain Bacteria; kingdom Pseudomonadati; phylum Pseudomonadota; class Alphaproteobacteria; order Hyphomonadales; family Hyphomonadaceae; genus Henriciella; species Henriciella sp. AS95. The sequence continues at coordinate 1,820,647 of NZ_JBBMQM010000001.1, read as the reverse complement.
GGGACATACTCAATCCGGTTTCAGCTTGCAACTCCCAAACTGAAGCAAAAGACAGCTGCGAAATCCTGTAACTCGTCAGACGGTCCGCCTTGTCAGCTGTAGCCCTCTATTATATAGGCGCTCGCCTCGGCTCGGAATATAGCTCAGCCTGGTAGAGCACCGTCTTCGGGAGGCGGGGGTCGGAGGTTCGAATCCTCCTATTCCGACCAATCTCCCTTCTTCAGGTTCCATAGCAATCCCATCGATGAGTGACATCCGCTCTTTACTTTTATTCGATAAAGATCATATCGATTATTGATAAACGTGACGGTTCGGAGGTTTTTGGTCGTGCGGACATTTTTTGTGGCACTTGGAGGCGCGGTTCTTGGCGCGCTGCTGGGAGCAGTCCTACTTTTCTTTATCGCCTCTGCTGCCATAGGCGGATGGATCAATTCAGCTGGCGCCTCGTTGTCGGGCGGAGATGAGACCCCCGCTTCAGCGGTTCTTTCCATAGATCTTCGTGACCAGCTTGCTGATCAGCCCGCAACAAGCGGATTGGGTGCGCTGTTTGGTGAGAAGGGATTCGTCAACGTTCTGACGCGCCTCGATGCCGCCAAGTCCGACCCATCGGTCAAAGGCGTCCTGATAAGAGCGAGCGAATACTCTGTCGGTTCGTCGCGTGCCGAAGAATTGCGCGACGCTATTCATGAGCTGCGCGATCAGGGCAAGTTCGTAATCGTGCATTCACAAGGCACTTATGCGGGCGGGCCGTCCATGATGCGCATCATGGCAGCAGCCGACGACATCGTTGTCCAACCGGGCGGAGATTTCCTGCCGGGCGGCATCACGTTTGAAACCATGTTCCTCAAAGGCCTTTTCGACAAGCTCGACGTCCGGGCGGAGATTGAACAGTTCTACGAGTACAAGAACGCCCCCAACGTCTACAAGCAGACCGACTACACGCCCGCGCACCGCGAAGCGATGACGGTGCTCGCCGAATCGCTCTGGGAATCGACAGTCGCGGACATCGCTGCAGATCGCGGCCTCACGGTCGAAGCGGTCAAAGACGCCTTCAATGCGGCACCGCTTAGCCCCGATACGCTTATCGACCTCGGTCTGGCTACGGAGCTCGGATGGCCGGAAGACGCAATGGACATGGCTAAGGAGCGCGGCGGCGAAGGCACTGAAATCATCGATGTTCTCTCTTACACCCCGAAATCGGCGCCGATTGGCACGCCCGCAATCGCCATCGTCGGCGGCGAAGGGGCAATCGTGACCGGCGGAAGCAATGGCGACCTATTCAATGGCGGCCCTGCATTCGCATCCGACCAAATCGCCGGCGCGATCCTCGAGGCTGGGCGTAACGACCGGGTCAAGGCGATCGTGTTCCGCGTTGACAGTCCCGGCGGCTCTCCGACCGCATCCGATCAGATCTGGCGCGCCGTGCAACGCGTTCAGGAAATGGACAAGCCGGTCGTGGTCTCTATGGGGTCAGTCGCAGCATCAGGTGGATATTATGTTTCGACGGGCGCCGACTGGATTGTTGCCAACCCTTCGACGATTACCGGTTCCATCGGCATTTTTGGCGGCAAGTTCGCCCTCGCTGACGGCCTTCGTCAAATCGGCATCAATACCGAAGCGATTACGGTTGGCGGCCCCTTCTCTGGTGCGATGACAACGCTCGAAGGCTTTGATGAAGAACAGCGCAGCCGCCTCCACGCCTGGCTCGAACGGGGTTACGACCGCTTCATCAGCCTCGTCGCGGAAGGTCGCAATATGAGCGAAGCGGATGTCCGCGAAATCGCCAAGGGGCGGGTCTGGACGGGACAGGACGGCCTGGAAGTTGGCATTGTGGACCAACTTGGCGGCTTGATGGATGCAATCGAAAAAGCCCGCGAACTCGCTGGAATTGCTGACGATGAAGAAAGCCGCATCATGTTCTACCCTGTGCCACAGGGCGGACTCCCGGGCTTCGGTCCGATGGCAGAAGCGTCAGCCAGTGATCTCGGCACGTTGGCCCGAGCCGCAGAGGTCCTGGAGGATGAGCGCGTCCAGATGCTGATCGAGCAAGGAGGCGTACTCAATGGGTCGCCCGTCCAAGCTCGCGGACCGGCCTTCATTGAGCGCTAGCAAAGCTGGTAGAACTCACTCTGCCGACTATATATGCGTCGAGCCGCCACACCACTGTGTCTGGCGGCTCGTCTTATTTGATGAGAAGTCATAGGGGTTTATCAGGAGCCGACATGTCAGATACCGCCGCCCCCGATACTCGCCGCCATACCGCGCAGACCGCGCAAACAATGGCCGATGTGCGTTACGAGATTGATCGCCTTGATCGCGAACTCGTCAAACTCCTGGAAGAACGACAGTCGTTCATGGATGCCGCCGCGCGAATCAAAGGCACCCGTAAAAGCGTGCATGACCGCGCCCGGATTGAAGATGTCATCACCAAAGTGGTCGCTGAGGCGAAACGGCAAGGACTGTCTCCAGCAATCGCCGAACCTGTCTGGCGGACGCTGATCGATCGTTGCATTGCTTACGAATTTGAAGCTTTCGATGCTCTCAAGCCCGGCTTGGACAAGGCATGAGTTGCGCGCCCGCACGCTTCCAGCGTCATGGCAATCTGATCCTTCACCTCATTTAGCAATAGGGCCGCCCCCGCCACAGTTGGTGGAAGGTCGCGTCCGGCCGCTTCCGCCTTCTTGCAAGAGTCCGCCAGGTCATTTGCTCCAATACTGAGCGCTGCGCCTTTCAGGGTATGAGCCGCATCGGCCCACTGGCCAGGCTCGGCGCGCGGATCAAGCAATCTCGACCAGATGGCCGCTTGCTGCCTGAAGATGTCGATGACCTCTTCAGCAAGATCCGCATCGCCCCCGGTCATTGAAAGCAGATGTTCGATGTCGATTTCGGTGCGCGCTGTCATGGATAAATCAGCCCTCTGATATTGCGCACACTAGTCGCAGGCTTTGCTTATCCACTCGTTAAAGATCAATCTCACAAGCGCGCTACTTTTGTAATTGCCTATGAAACCTTGTCAGCGTATAATACTTTATCGAATTTCTATTAGGTGGACAGAATCATGATTGCCGCATTGATCGCCGTACGCGACTTCTTTGTAGCCGTACTTATCAGCTGGCTCGGCGTTGCTTCAGATACGGTCGACACGCAGAAAGACACTGAGACTGTAAAGCCGAACGCGGTCTCGACCGCCATGCTGCGTTAAAGTTTAGCAGGTCCCCATCGGGGGCGCACATCAAGAGTGAGCGCAGGCTGTCGGGCCTGCGCTCTTTTTTTGTGCTCAAGCGTGGACCTTGCGATTCTGGCGCCCTTCGATGAGTTGGTCGACGACTTCGGGTTCAGCGAGGGTCGAGGTGTCGCCTAGATTGTCAAAGCTGTCTTCTGCAATCTTGCGCAGGATGCGGCGCATGATTTTCCCCGAACGCGTCTTCGGCAATCCGGGGGCAAACTGGATGAGATCGGGGCTCGCGATCGGGCCGATTTCCGAGCGTACATGTTTGACGAGTTCGGCCTTTAGCTCATCGCTCGGTTCTACGTCCGCCACGGTCGTGACATAGGCATAGATACCCTGCCCCTTGATATCGTGCGGATACCCGACCACCGCTGCTTCAGCCACGCCATCGTGAGACACCAGAGCGCTTTCGACTTCTGCCGTGCCCATACGGTGGCCCGAGACATTGATGACGTCATCGACCCGTCCGGTGATCCAGAAGAAGCCGCCCTCGTCGCGGCGGCAGCCATCTCCGGTGAAATAGTTGCCCGGATAGGCCGAGAAATAGGTTTCGATAAAGCGCTGATGATCACCATAAACGGTCCGCATCTGGCCAGGCCAGCTGTCGGTAAGAATCAGATTGCCTTCGGTGGCGCCGCGCAGTTCGTGGCCTTCGGCATCAACCAGTTTAGGCTTCACGCCGAAGAAGGGGTGTGAGCCTGCACCCGGTTTCATCTCCGTGGTCCCCGGCAGTGGCACGATCATGGTACCGCCTGTCTCGGTCTGCCACCAGGTGTCGACAATCGGGCAGCGCTCTTCGCCGACAACCTTGAAATACCATTCCCAGGCTTCCGGGTTGATGGGCTCACCCACCGTGCCCAGCAGGCGGATGGAGGACCGGTCGGTCGATTTCACGGGGCCATCGCCTTCACGCATAAGCGCGCGGATCGCCGTCGGCGCCGTGTAGAAAATCGTCACACCGTGCTTGTCGCAGGCTTCCCAGAAGCGCGACGCGGTCGGATAAGTCGGCACCCCTTCGAACATGACCGATGTCGCGCCATTCGCGAGCGGGCCATAGACGATATATGTGTGGCCCGTCACCCAGCCGACATCGGCAGAGCACCAGAAGACATCATCTTCTTTTAGATCAAAGACATATTCATGCGTCATCGACGCCCAGACGAGGTAGCCGCCGCAGGTGTGCAGCACGCCTTTCGGTTTGCCGGTCGAGCCTGACGTGTAGAGGATGAACAGCGGGTCTTCCGCATTCATCGGTTCGGGTGGACAGGTATCGGCGACGTCCGCGCCAACTTCATGCAGCCAGAGATCGCGGCCCTCTTTCATCTCGACAGCATTGCCGGTCCGGCGAACGACGAGCACCTTGTCGACCATACCATTGGCGTGATCGCAGGCTTTGTCGCAATTGGCCTTCAGCGGTACGATACGGCCGCCGCGCACGCCTTCGTCTGCCGTAATGACAAAACGGGATTCGCAATCAGTAATCCGCCCAGCCAGCGCTTCAGGAGAAAAGCCGCCGAACACGACTGAATGCACGGCGCCGATCCGCGCACAGGCGAGCATCGCCATCGCCGCCTCGACAATCATCGGCATGTAAATCGTGACGCGATCACCTTTCTTGACACCCATCTCCTTGAGGACGTTCGAGAACCGGCAGACGGCGTGGTACATCTGGCGGTAGGTCAGCGTGTGGCTATCGTCCGGCTCGTCGCCTTCCCAGATGATGGCAGGCTTGTCAGCGCGGGTCTCGAGCTGTCGATCGAGGCAGCTTTCGGTGACATTCAGCGTCCCGTCGGAAAACCATCGAACGTGTAGGTCATCCTTGTCCCAGGACACGTCTTTCACCGTGGTGAAAGGCTCCATCCACTCGATCCGCTTGCCATGTTCGGCCCAGAAGCCTTCCGGATCATCGACCGAGGCCGCATACATCTCCTTATACTTCTCCGGCGTCAGATTGGCCTTTGCCGCAAAGTCTTCCGGGACAGGGTAGGATTTGGCGTGATCGCTCATAATGGACCTCTCAGGAGTTTCCTCTGGATTATGTCCCCTAACATGACGACGCTGGCCGCGTTTGTGAAGTGGGCGATCGGGGTCAAATTATAGGCCGATTATGGGCCGATTGCAGGCGAACAGCCCCGTCATGAGACAGAGCGCGCTTAGTCCAATACGGATTTTCCGATACATGCCGACCACATCCGTCAGATAGGATGTTGGAAAACCGAACCAATGTTCATCGGTCTCGTCGAGATGAACCCGGCAGAGACATTTCCGACAGCATGCAGACAGACCTGCGGATCAACGTTCGCTGCAAATCATCTTACTTGGCCGTTGAGCATCCATACGCATTGCCCTACCGACATTATGAACGATTCAACCGGAGCAGTGAATGGTCTTCAAGCCGCAGAACAGGGATGGTTACATCCCCGCAATTGATGGCATGCGCGCGATCGCAGTTGTGCTGGTTCTTCTCTTTCACGTCGGGTTGGAAGCATTTGCAGGCGGCTTTATTGGCGTCGATGTCTTCTTCGTGATCTCCGGCTATCTTATTACGGGGATCATCCTCCGCCAGGGTGACGATTTTTCGTTCAGCAATTTCTACAAACGACGCATAAAACGCCTGCTTCCGGCAATGATTGTAACGGTGCTAGCAACGCTGGCAGCTGGCCTGATATTGATGAATCCGCAGGAGCTGAAGAGCCTCGGCCAGGAAACCGTCTACGCGTCATTGTCCCTCGCTAACGTCCTTTACTGGTTTGATTCGGGCTATTTCGAAGCGGGCTCGGAAACCAAAGCTCTGCTCCACACCTGGTCTCTTGGCGTTGAAGAGCAGTTCTATCTGGTCTGGCCCGCCATCATTTTCCTGACGGCCAAGCTTGGAAAGCCCGTCCTCATCGCGGTTGTGACCGTCATGTTCGCGCTTTCGCTGGCTGGTGCGATTATGCTGCAACCGACAGCGCCAGAAGCTGTCTTCTTTCTCACGCCATTTCGCATTTTTCAATTCGCCTGCGGGGCCATTATCGCCATTCTCAATCTCCGTCTTGGCGGGCGGCTCGGCCTCCTGCTAGCCATTATAGCGACGCTCGCCCTCGTCGCATTGTCAATGTCGATCAATGGCTCGACGGGGACCGTCCTCTCGGCGATGCTCGCCCCAGCAGTCGCAGCTGCCGCGCTCATAGTGGCAAGCTCAGGTTCGCTCGTTGCGCATACCATTGGCAGCGCGCCAATGACCTGGATTGGTCAGCGCTCCTATTCCATTTATCTCTGCCATTGGCCAATCATAGTCTTCTGGCGCCAGGAAACCGGTCTCGAACTTAATCTGACCGAGAGCGCCGTTCTCTTCATTGCGTCCATAGTTATCGGCACTCTGCTGCACTGGCTGGTCGAAGCGCGTTTCAGATGGGCGAAGACAAGTTTCAGAGAGGGTATGATTCACACGGCTCTGGCGGTGTCGATCGCAGGTTCCGTGTTTGCAGGCGCCCACGCCTGGGCCCTCAGCGCTCCTCGCGTCAGTAGCACTACGGACCAGCCTATCATCGTCACGGACACAAAAACGATGCATTGGGACCTCGCGCCTTATTCAAGGTGGGGAACATGTTTCATTGGTCGCGGCGTACCGATGAAAAAATGGGACAAGGATGCCTGTTTCGAAATGTCGGACGTCAAGCCTAACTGGCTCATAATCGGAGACAGCTATGCTGGCGAAACCTACATGTTGCTGAAAGACGCCTTTCCCGAATTGAACTTTGTCCAAGCCAACATGGCCGCCTGCCCACCATTGATCAGGTCCGCTCAGTCGCCGCAGGAGAATCAGAACTGCGTCGATTTCGCAGACTTCGAAATCAATGAGCTCTCTCAAGACGACCGGCTGAAGGGGATTGTCGTTTCTGCACGCTGGGACCGGTACACAAAAGATGACACGCTGCCTGGCCTCGAGGAGACAATATCGCATCTTGAGGACAGCGGAAAACAGGTGCTGATCACGGGTCAGCGGCCCTGGTTCAAAGTTTCGATCCCGAAGCTTTACCTGGACGACCCCGAACTTTCCAGTGAGCTCCCGCGATCTGAAATCCTGCCACGAGTCCTCAGTCTTGAGGAATCGCTGAAGGACAAATTTGCTGACATCTGGATCGACATGTTCGAGATTCAGTGCCCGTCCAACTGCCCGATTCGCGCCGATGAGGGACAATTACTCTATCGCGACGGCGGACACCTCAGCGTTTCGGCCAAGAGCTATTTCAGGGAAGAACTGCGCGAGCAGGTGACACCGCTGATCAAATGATCTGAAATGGTGAAGATCGCCTGGCACGGGCACTAGGACTTGAACCCAGGACCTGCGGTTTTGGAGACCGCCGCTCTACCAGCTGAGCTATACCCGCTCAGGCGAAGCGGTGTAATGCCCGATCAGGGCGCGGAGTGCAACAGGCTTCGGCGCGCACACTGCAAACCATCTCAGACACTCCACGGCCCCTGGTCCCATCCAAGCAGCCGCCGGGTCTCCTCAGCATCGAGCCGATACGACTCTTCCAGCAAGGCACGATCGTCCGCCGGCATGGTTTCGCCGTCGGTGGCGCTATTGTGGCGCGGCTCCTCTGCGAAGGCGAAGCGGGAGACGCCGAGAAAGTCTGTGACCTTGTCGAGTTCGGGCTGCGCGCTTGTCGAGAGATCCTCGCTGCGCAGGAAGAGAAGCTGCTCGTCCGGAAAGAGGCGTTTCAGATTACGGACCTGATGGGCGTAAAAGCCGCGCGAGACCTGGCTGCGCTCGCGGTCCTGTTTTGGAAGCGAGCGGCGGGCGCGCTCGCGTTCGGTGCGAATCGCATTGGAAAAGGTTTCACCTTCGCGCTGCAGGCGTTTGTCCATCCGGAAGTGAGACCAGGCGCGTTCAACCGGGTCGCGCAGCAGCATGATGACCTTGATGTCCGGATTGTATTGCCAGAGCCGCTCCATGGCGCCCGTCCACCAGGTGAGGATTGGCGTTGCCTCGCCCAGCTTTACGCCGCGCGCCTGCTCGGCCCAGTGAAACTGGCGGTGGTAGATGGCATAGTCGAGCGGTCGAATGCCGGTTGGCGGGCGCTTGTCGAAGAAGTGAACTTCCTTCTTCTTCGCCATCGAGATGTCTGGGTGCTGGCGCAGATAGGCGTCAAGCGACGTCGTCCCGCCCTTCTGGACGCCAGCAATCATGAAATCGATACGCTTTGGCATAGGCCTCAAACCGTCACGAGACATTGAAAATCAGGTGTCCGCGTCATTGCAGGCGATCCAGTGCAGTTATGACGTCCTCAATAGCGGTGTGCAGGATGTTGGTGCCATGACCTTCAAGAATATGGAATTCCACGTTCGGTTTTCCTGTCATATAAGAGCGCACATCCTCGGCTGATATGATCGAGTCCTCACGGGCCTGAAGCCATATCTGACGAGCATCAACTGCCTCAAGATCGGCTGTCCAGTCGGCCATCGCCGCAGCGCCATCGCTTACCCACGCCCCGGCCCCCTGCTCGACCGCATGGTAAAGCCCCTGCGCCTGAACCTTTAGGAGTTCCGGGTCCGATAAAGTCGCAAGATCAGTCGGCGACTTCGCGAACTGCTTTTCCAGAAAGGCTCTCGTCCCGCGCCGCCGGTAGACCGGCAGACCGATGGAGGTGACCATTTTCATGATCGATGGCGCGTGACGCGTCGCCATGGCCGCAAAGCGCGTCTGCGGGTCCATATGCGAGAGATGCACCTTTTCATCTATCGGTATGCCGCCACCGATGACCAGCATGTCACCCATCCGGCATTCAAGCGCCTTGGCGATTCTGAATCCGTGCGAAGCCCCGCCCTGGTGGACGCAGAGGCTGACCTTTTCGATACCGAGATGATTGACCAGAGCGAGCGCGTCCCTGACGACCGTGTCATCAAAGTCCGCACGCGTGGCGCTGGGGCTGGAATGGCCAAATCCGGGCCTCGAAGGCGCGATCAGTCGAACATTGGTTCTGGCCAGGGCCTGTAGAAACTGCCGGGTAAAGAATGGCCCCTGAAGATAGCCGTGAATGAACAGGACTGGCTTGTCCCCTTCGCCGACACCGTACCAGGCAAGCGATCGGCCTTTTCCGCGCGGAAGGAGCTGCATATTATCCGTCGGTGTGATCCAGCTTTCAGTGCTTGGAGGGGTGGCTTGCTCTGGCAACTGGCGAATCAGGAAAGCGATGCTGCCGCACAGCTGAACAACGTCGGACATGCGCGCGCACCCGGTCTTGCGCAGGATTGCCTTTGACTGGCCCTTGACCGTCTCAACAGAACGGCCCCGCTGGTGGGCGATTTCCTTCTGGCCAAGATTTCCGAGATAGCCCTCGAGTATTTCAGTTTCGCTCGGCGTCAGACCGAAGGCCTCACCAAGACGGTTCATGAGCCCCTCTGACCAGTCGATGTAGGACAGCGATACGTGAACCATATCTGCAGTGTCTTTGGGGCGTTGAATCAATGCTAGACAAGGGTGCGCCTGCGTCTCGCCGACACTGGCAAGAATGATCCTGTCCTGTCGCTGATGTTCGGCCGAACGGAGAGTCGATCGGATCTCGCGGATGGCATCGGCGTCCAGTGGAAAGTCATCTAACGGACAAGGAAACGTGCACCCGGTAAGATGCGCCGCGGCAGGATTGCCGGTGACCAGTAAAGTGCGCGCCGAAATATCGATGATTGCGTGGAAACGCTCGCTCGTGTCCTGTTCCCGCCGTGACGCTTCCTCAATAAGCGCGCCGATACGCCTGCCGTGCGTGTCGAGCGTCTCATCGTCTCCCTTATGGCGTGGCACATCTGCTGCCAGGTGCGAGTCATCGATCTCACCGTTGAAGAAATAGGCCATGGCGGCATTCAGAAAGGCGTCAAACCTGTCAGTCTCCGACGGGACTTCATAGGCGATGCCCAGCATTTCGAAATAGCGTTGTGCGTGGGACATGGGTGAGCCTGTCTGACAGTGACGTGCCTGAGATACCTCTTCTGATGTGTCTGCACCAGATCGCAGCTATTTGCCAGTGATGGTTGGAAAGACCGCGCTTCGCGTAATCACACCAAAAACGGTCCGATGATTCTGGATTGATCCCCGCTTTGCGATGGATCGGGCTTCAGATGACCGCAACAAAAAAGGGCCGCTCCGGTATGGAGCGGCCCTGGATGCTTTGATCCCCGCTATCGCGATGGATCGGGCTCAGGGCTGCGGGGTTCGCAGTCCTGACGCCTTATCTTATTTCGTCACCGAGGAGACGACGCCGGCACCGACGGTGCGGCCGCCTTCGCGGATCGCGAAGCGCAGACCCTGGTCCATGGCGATCGGAGCGATGAGCTCGACTTCCATTTTCACATTGTCACCCGGCAGGACCATTTCCTTGTCCGCTGGAAGCTTCACAACACCGGTCACGTCCGTCGTACGGAAGTAGAACTGCGGACGGTAATTGGTGAAGAATGGCGTGTGACGGCCACCCTCTTCCTTGGTCAGGATGTAGGCTTCGGCTTCGAACGTTGTGTGCGGCGTGATCGAGCCTGGCTTACAAAGAACCTGGCCACGCTCGACACCTTCACGGTCGATACCGCGGATCAGCGCGCCGATATTGTCGCCAGCCTGGCCCTGGTCGAGCAGCTTGCGGAACATCTCAACGCCGGTCACGGTCGTCTTCTGGGTGTCGCGGATGCCGACAATCTCGACTTCCTCGCCAACCTTGATGATGCCCTGCTCAACACGGCCGGTCACAACCGTACCGCGGCCGGAGATCGAGAACACGTCCTCGACCGGCATCAGGAATGGCTTGTCCAGCGGACGCTCTGGCGTCGGGATGTAATCGTCGACAGCCTTCATCAGCTCGATGATCTTCTCCTTGCCGATCGCCTCGTCGCGGCCTTCAACGGCTGCGAGAGCAGAACCAGCAATGATCGGAATGTCGTCGCCCGGGAAGTCATACGAAGACAGAAGCTCACGGACTTCCATCTCGACGAGTTCGAGAAGCTCTTCATCGTCGACCTGGTCAACCTTGTTGAGGAACACGACAAGCGCCGGAACGCCAACCTGGCGAGCCAGAAGGATGTGCTCGCGGGTCTGCGGCATCGGGCCGTCAGCAGCGTTCACAACCAGGATCGCGCCGTCCATCTGGGCCGCACCGGTGATCATGTTCTTCACATAGTCAGCGTGGCCCGGGCAGTCGACGTGCGCATAGTGACGGCTCTCGGTCTCATATTCGACGTGCGCGGTGTTGATGGTGATGCCGCGTGCCTTCTCTTCCGGCGCATTGTCGATGTCCGCATAGGACTTCGCTGCACCGCCATAGGTCTCAGCCATCGTCATCGTGATCGCTGCCGTCAGCGTCGTCTTACCGTGGTCAACATGGCCGATCGTGCCAATGTTCACGTGCGGCTTGTTCCGCTCAAACTTCTCCTTGGCCATGAGAGGCCTCCTCTAGTTATGTCCGGCCCGCCGGACGGGGTTCAGGTTCCTTTTGCCAGCGGGCCTTTGATTCCCGTTGAAGCGGGCGACATACACACGCGCGCGCGAGCTTTCAAGCACCCATGACAATTCCAGCGCAGACGGATGGTATCAGACTTGACAGCAAGGCGGTGCGCGTGTCCCTGCGAAGGCATGACAACAGGCACTCAATTTCACACTTTCAGCGACCGTGAGACCTTCGAAGCGGACGCAGCGCATTGGATCAAAAAGCGGCTTGAAAACGCTCTGGGGCGGCGCGGGAAAGCAACGCTTTTCTGCTCTGGCGGATCGACACCGGGCCCAATTTACCAATCCCTGTCGGGCGCGGAGCTCGATTGGGAAAATGTAACGGTCGGCCTCGCCGACGAGCGCTGGGTGCCAGAGAGCCACGAGGCGTCGAATGCGGCGCTCATCCGCCAGACATTGTTGCGCGACAAGGCCGAGGCGGCGACCTTCCTGCCGATGAAAACCGATGGCGAGTCGGCGTTTGGCAGTGAAGCCGAACTCGACAAGTCATATTCGGACGCGGCGGACGTGATCGACGTGCTCATTCTCGGCATGGGGCCGGACGGGCACACCCTCTCCTGGTTTGCAGATGCCAAGGGCCTCGGTGCTGCGACAGACCCGGGCGGCCTCCTCAGCGTTGCGCCGATTGATGCGCCGAAGAGCGACGTTACCGGAGACATCACTGAGCGCATGACGCTGACCTATCCGGCGGTTGCCCGCGCGCGGCATATCCTTCTTCTGATGACGGGCGATGAAAAGCGCAGCATTTACGAGCATGGCGAGCCGGACCTGCCGATCAATCTTCTGCGCAAGGCCGCTGGCGACGCGCTGACCGTATTCTACCGCTCCTGAGAGGATAATTTCGATGGATTTGATGACCCATGCTGACAGGCTGCGCCCTGTTCCCTTTCGTGAAATCCTCAAGGCAGGTCGAACCATCAGCGAGTTCGATGCCTGCGGCTGGGACATCAATGTCTCGCGGCAATACCTTGATGAAGCCGCAGAGCGTGCGCTGACGGAGGCTGTCGCTGAAAAGGATTTGCCAGGCGCTATCGACCGGCTCTTTTCCGGCGAAACCGTCAATCCATCCGAAGGACGCGCCGCGCTTCATTGGGCGCTGCGGGCGTATGAAACTGACTTTGCCGACGCAGACCGTGTTAGGACGTCCTCAGAGGCCGCCGAAGCCTTGGCCAGCGACATCGCCAATGGGCGAAAGACAGCGGCGAACGGCAAGCCGTTCAAAGCGATCGTCCATATCGGGATTGGTGGATCGGATTTTGGCCCGCGCCTCATCGCAGACGCATTCCATGACAGCCGCTTGCCCGGCGTCGAGCTGCGTTTCTGCGCCAATCTCGATCCGCTGGACCTTGAGCTTGCACTGGACGGCCTGAACCCGGCTGAAACCCTTGTCGTTGGCGTCTCGAAATCCTTCGGCACCGAAGAGACGCTCTACAATCTTTCTCGTGCCCGCGACTGGCTCAGAAAAGATGTGTCGGCTGACTGGGCAAAGCATTTTGTGCTGGTGACTGCCAATCCGGAACGCGCCACGGCATGGCTTGAAGGGGCCGACGGCCTGATCCTCGACTTGCCTGAAAGCGTTGGTGGCCGGTTTTCGATCTGGTCAGCCGGTTCGGTCGCCTGTTCGATCACCCTGTCGAGCGACGTGATGAAGGGCTTTCGGGACGGGGCGGCGGATATGGACGCTCATGTGCAGAACGCGCCCGCACACGAAAACGCGGCGATCCAGCTCGCCATGCTGGACTATTGGAACGCCTCTTTCATGGGCTTCGGCGCGCGCGCCCTGCTGGCCTATTCACGGCGTTTGCGGCTGCTTCCGGCCTATCTTCAGCAGCTCGAAATGGAATCGAATGGCAAGTCGGTCGGGCCCGACGGTGTTGGTGTGGGCGGTTCAACAACGCCCCTGCTCTGGGGCGGCGAGGGCACGATTGGTCAGCACTCCTACCATCAGTGGCTGCACCAGAGCCCGTCCATTGTCCCGGCAGAGTTTATCCTGGCGCCCGGCGCACGGTCTGATGATGACGGGGTAACAGGCCTGACAGCCCATGCACTCGCGCAGGCTGAAGTGCTGGCCAATGGGCGCACGCTGGAAGAAATACAGCAAGAAGAGCCTGAGCTTCCGGCGGAAATCGCAGCGCAGAAGGTCCATGCGGGCGGCCGCCCTTCGACGTTTATTTCCACCCCTGTCCTGACACCGCAAAAGCTGGGCTCGCTCATCGCGCTGTATGAGCACCGCACCTATCTCGCCGGGGTCCTGTGGGGGCTGAACAGTTTCGACCAGTGGGGCGTCGAGCGCGGCAAGACGATGGCCGGACGTCTGAAGCCGGGCGGTGAAGGGTCAAACGATCCGGTCACCAACCATCTGATTGACATGTTGCGCGGATAAAAAAACGCCCCTCGAGCAATCGAAGGGCGTTTTCTGAATTTTTCTTTTAGAGGCAAGCGCCTAGCTGATCTTGTCGACCTGTGAATAGTCGAGATCGACAGGCGTTGCGCGTCCGAAGATCGAGACCGAAACCTTCAGGCGGCCTGCTGCTTCGTCGACTTCCTCGACGCCGCCTTCGAAGCCCTGGAAGGCCCCTTCGTTGACGCGAACCTGTTCGCCAACCTCGAAGGTGACCTGCGGGCGCACGCGTTCGGCTGCCGGCTCATCAGAGGTTCCGAGGATACGATCGACTTCACGTTGCGGGACTGGAAGCGGGCGCTTGCCGCCGTCACCGCCGAGGAAGCCAGAGACTTTCGGCGTGTCACGAACGAGGTGATACACAGCGTCTGTCAGTTCAGCTTTCAGGAGGACGTAGCCTGGGAAGTAGCGCTTCTCGACCGTCTTCTTCTTGCCGCGAACGACTTCAACAACTTCTTCTGTCGGCACTTCGATCTCTTCGATCAGGGCGGACAGGTTTTTCATCTCAGCCTGGTCACGAATGGCCTGCGCGACCTTCTTTTCGAAGTTCGAGTAGGCGTGAACAATGTACCATTTGGCAGCGGCCATCTTTGGCTCTCCTTGAATTCTATGCGCCGAGACCGGTGATCAGACGGATCAGGACAGCGATAATCTGGTCAGTGAAGAACAGGAAGAGCGCGACGATGATAGACATTATCACGACCATGATCGTTGCCTGAATCGTCTCGCTCGGCGAGGTCCAGGTGACCTTGCGGCCTTCGGCTTCGACCTGGCGCAAGAATGTCACCGGGTCCACGCTTTTCTTTTTGTCCTTATCGGCCATCCATCAAATCCTGAAAGTCGGGGGTTTAAGCGGTCAGGGACGCTTCCGCCAGTGCCTTACTCTGCATTGCATCCAATGTGAAGCCATCTGGGTGCAGGAAGTCAGCTTCGCAAGCTTTGCGCCGACACAAACGCATTGTTTTAGCGCCCCGACCACTCGCCACACGGCCTTCCCTGGATATCTGTGGCGATCGCGAAAAGGCTGCCGGCAAAGGGCTGCATGTCCATCTGGAAGCTGGTAAGCCCCGTGCGAGCGGTTGTCACATAAAGCGTTTTCAGGTCTCGATCGCCGAAACAGCAGCCGGTGATCCTGCTCACAGGCAGTTTGATCGTCCGGTCAACGGCGCCCTCTGGCGAATAACGCACGATGCGAGCACCGTCCCATTCCGCATTCCAGAGATAACCTTCGCTATCGATGGTGGAACCATCCGGATAGCCTGCGCCCGAACTTGTCGTGGTGAAGATGCGCCGATTGGTCAGCCGCTCTCCGGCCTCCACATCGAAGGCGTGAATTTCCTGCTCCGTCGTATCGCAGGTGTAGAAGGTTGAGCCATCCGGAGAAAAACTTGCCGTGCTGGGAATGACGACCGGTTTCACATTTAGCGGGTGGATCTGACGGTCTGGCGTGAGCCGGTACCAGGCACTTCGCGCATCGGCCTCATTACCGTCCATTGTAACAAACCAGAAGCTGCCATCCGGCGCCACGCCGCCTGCATTGATTCGATTGCCCTCCGGTTCGCCGTCGAGTTTGGCCAGTCGCGTATATTCTTCAGTTGAAGGGTCGAAGAATCCGATCTCCTGCTCGCCCGCCATCAGAAGCTCTCCTTGAGAGAGCGCGATCACGCTGGCCTTCAGTGGCAGGTCATAGCGGCGTGCATTGCCGGTTTTGGGGTTGTAGCGGTGTAGCTTCGCGCGGTTGGGGTCGACCCACCACAGGAGGCCTTCCGACGGGCTCCAGACCGGGCTTTGACCGAGTAGACAGCTCGTCGGCGCGACGCATTGAGGCTCGAACAGGTGCATCTCACCTCCATAGGCAATTGCCGGGCAAAGAAAAAGCCAGCCCATAAAATGGACTGGCTCTTCGCACTAGGGCGATTTCGTCATCAATCAGTGAAAATCTACCGATTGGCGCTCACCAATGTCAGGCTTTTCGTCCTTGTGGTTCGCTTTTGCGATTTCCCAGGCGAACGTGATCGGGTTCTTGTCGGATGCCCAGATCGACCCGTTTTTGGGACGGAAGCAGAGCATTGTCAGGTCTGGATCGTTCTTGTCACCTTCAAACCAGGCGGCAACAACCGAGCTCCAGAACTTATCGATCTTCTGTTGGTTGTGATCGACGGTCAGGTCGCCCAGCAGGCAGGCCTGATAGTCTTTCTCCACCACGCACATGTGAACTTCGCCGCCATCCTGGCCAAGCGATTTCACGAGATCGGAAGACTTGTTGGTATAAAACCAGATCGTGCCCGTCTCTTCATCAATCTGAGGCGCCATTGGCTGCATATGTTGTTCGTGAACAGGCGAGCCGAGCATGACTGCGCGAACATCTTCAAGATGGTCGAAAAGCTGCTCTTTTGGATTTTCTTTGAGTTTGTCGAGGTTTGCCATTGGGTTTCTCCTTCTGAGAATTTTGATGAATGATGTCGGTTTGGATCAGTCAGACCGGGCTACGAGCCACACGGCGTGTACAAGGCCGGGCACATAGCCGAGCAATGTCAGCACAATATTGATGAGGAACTGCGTACCGATGCCCCGTGAAAGCGCCACGCCGACAGGCGGGAGCAACACCGACAATAGAATAATGAGAATGCCTCCCGACGAGGGGGCGACGTCCGAATTGGTAGCCATGAAGTGTCTCCGTTAATTGAAAACGGGGCGGTGCCTTCAAGACAACCGCCCCGCTGATTTCGGGTCTACTGCGTCGCTAGAGTACGCTTCGGCCTCTCAGAGCGCGTGCCACGAAGCTCAGGACGAGCAGTGCGAGGAACACGAAGAACAGGATTTGTGCGATACCGGCAGATGCGCCAGCAATACCACCAAAGCCAAAGATTGCGGCGATGACCGCCAGTACGAAAAATGTGAGTGCCCAACCAAGCATGATAATCTCCTACGGTTAGTTTTGTTTCAACGGCCTTTCGCCGATGTCTAACCAACGGACGCTCCATGAATTCGGTTCCTGAAATTCTTTTTGGAACCATTTACCATGTGTGCACGTTGCCTCTCTTCCGAAAACAAGTCAGGAGAATTCCATGAAAAAGAACATCTTTCTCGTCACCGGCCTTAGCCTTATGGCGCTCTTTGCAGCCGCCTGTAATACGGTAGAAGGCGTCGGCGAAGACGTTGAAGCGACCGGTTCAGCTGTCGATCAAGCAGCGGAAGATGCAGGCGCTAAATAGTCGCCTGACACTGACACGGGAAAAGCGCAGCTTTCGAGCTGCGCTTTTTTTATGCGTGCTTGATAATAAAAAAAATCAGTCGGCCTTACGGACCTTCGCTGTGCGATTTCAGCACGTCGGCACCATCAGATTGCTCAATCAGACAGGCCGGCTCGTCAGACGATGCATTCCGTTTAATGTCATTGCCTTTGAGTTCGACCGTTGTTTTCCGGGTGTAGACTTTGGTGATCTCGCCTGAAGCAGTGCCGTTACCCCAACCCCACTCAACCCTGGTGCTCTCGGAATATTAGACAGGAGGGGCTTGTTCGCGCTGAATCTCGACGCCGCATGGCGCTGACTATTCCGCGAATGCCGCGACCGGTTCGGCCGGGATGTAAGTAAGCAGGTAAACGGCAGGCATTATCGCCGCCGACGCTACCTTCCGTTTATCAGAAACAAGGCACGACCAGAACGCAACGCATGCCACGCCCAGCATCGAGAATACGACGTCCAGGCGCGACATGCCGCCCAGCCTGCGGAAGATCCTTCCGACGTCTCCGATCGGCCCCGTTGCGGGGTGGTATGTCGGTTTATAGGATCTTAATGCGAGCGTCATGAGAAGCATACGCGCCTGCAGGATGCGCGGTTCCCGCGGCGGAACAAAAAAAATCGCCTGACGTTTAGTTTTTACATTCAACAGATTGAAGGTCCGCAATCATGGCCAAATCGCATGGCCCCTCCATAAAAGATGATGACGCATACGAAGCCCTCCGCGAGGATGGCTATTCGAAAGGCACGGCCGCGCGCATCGCTAATGCGAAAGCTAATCCAGATATGGACCCGTCCGAAAAAGGCGGGAAGTCACCGCCCTATGAAGAGTGGACCAAGGACGACCTCTATGATCGTGCTGCGGAGCTCGACATCAGTGGCCGCTCAGACATGACGAAGGACGAACTCATCAAGGCGCTTCGAGGCAGCCGATGAGCGGGATTGCAGCGCTGATAAACCCAAATTCAGGAAGTGTGCCGGCTGATGCCGAAGCGCAACTGTCGGAGCTGATGGCAGAACTCGGCAAAGACTGTGACATCACGGTTCTTGGTGAAAGCGACTTCGTCGAAACGATTGATGCCTGTATCGAGTCAGAGCCAGACATGATCATCGTGTGGAGCGGCGATGGCACAATCGCCTGCACGTTCGAACGCGTTGGATCTGACGGCCCCCCTATTCTTCCCCTCCCCGGTGGGACGATGAACCTTTTTCACAAGCAGATTCACGGCGGTCCGTGCACCTGGGACGAATGCCTGAGACGCGCGCTTGATGGCGGCCGCATTATTGATGTGCCGGCCGGTTGCGCGGGCGACAGACGCTTTTACGTCGCCGCTATGGTCGGTGCCTTGACAGATCTTGCCGGGCCAAGGGAGGCTGTTCGAGAAGGCAAGTTCCTGCAAGCGATCGAAAAGCTGGCCGGTAGCGACATTCTCGACTTGCGCACGAATATGACTTTCAAACTAACCAATGAGCAGAACAAAGTGATTGATGGTTTTGCGACCGCAACCGCAATGTTCGTTGGCGAAGCAGGCGACGACACGCTGGAGTATGCCTATATCGACCCGGACAATCCGTTGGAGCTTGCGGCATCGGGCATTGGCGCGCTTTTTTCCGACTGGCGAGACGCTTCTGGTGTTCAGACGCTGCGCGCCCGCGAAGTGACGATTGAAGAGGAAAAGGGATACGAACTGCGCGTTACCCTCGACGGCGAACCGGTTCGGCTTAAGTCGGGTACCAAGTTCGGCCGGATCAGCAAGGCGGGCAAGGCGATATCCGCTCAGATTGAATGACCAGAATTATCCAGGTTGCCGACATTCACTTCGGTACAGAAAATACACGCGCGCTAGACGCGTTCGACGATTGCATATCAGCGGTTGGCGCCGATGCTATGGCTGTGTGCGGAGATCTGACCCAGCGTGGCAAGCGCGCTGAGTTCCAGGCCGCTCGCGATTGGCTGGACGGCTTCGACATGCCGAAAGTCGTGGTTGCCGGCAATCATGATACGCCCCTGCTGAACCTTTATGAGCGCGTCGTTGCGCCGTTCGAGCGACACGATCGCTACTTCGAAGACCTGTCAAAACCGGCTGTGCTGGAAAAGGCGAAACTTGTGGGCATCAACACGTCCCGCGGTTGGCAGACTCGTAGCAATTGGGCGGAAGGCTCTGTGAACCTGGAAGACCTTGAAACGGCGATCTCGGAGGTCTCCCCTCTTGATGAGAGGCATGGCTTCCTGATTTGCCACCACCCCTTCCTGTCGCCGCCTGAAGCACCGATGCGTACGGCGACGCGGCGCGGACGCCGGGCCAGCCGTCGACTGGCGCAGAGTGGTATAGGGTTTCTGCTGACAGGACATGTGCACTCGCCGTCCGTGACGGTCGTGGATCATCTCGACCAGTCTTACGTCGCCGTCTCAGCAGGTACGCTATCGACGCGCCTGCGTGATTATCCAGCGAGCTTCAACGTCATCGATGTCTCAGGCGAAACATGTGAGGTGACGGTATACGCGCTGCATGGTGACAGGTTCGTTCCCGAGAAGCCACACAGACTTGACCCCGATGCCAATTCTGCCGACCCGCATGTCACGGTTGGCAGTGAAGCCGTCCAAGAAGACTAGAAGTTCCCCTCCTGCTTCTCAGCAGTTTCCTTCGGCATTCTAAGTTCCACAATGAACCCTTCATTGGGTCTGGAGGTCTGGTTCATCGTTCCGCGGAGCTGTTTTGCGAAAGCTGTCATCAGACGCGCGCCGAGGCCTGTTGAACCGGACGCAGCATCTTCATCCAGCTCCGCGCCGTACCCGTCATCAATGATCTTGAGAACGATTTCTTCGCCATCTTCAAGCAGGCTGACGGTGATGGTCCCGCCATCCTCATCGAAGGCGTATTTCATCGCATTGGTCACGGCTTCAAGAATGAACAGAGCGACCGGAATGGCATCGTCGGCCGGCCGATCAATGTCGGCAATATCACTCTCAATGGTGACACCGCTCTCGCCCATACCTAACGCGCCACCAAGGTGTGACAGCAGCGCTTCGAGGAATGGCTGCATGTGAACGGTTTCCAGCCGCTCATGCTGGTAAAGAGTCTGGTGCACAATCGACAATGCATCGATGCGGTGACGGGCGGCCGAGATCACTTCGCGGGCATTCGGATCCTGGACCTGGCGGCGTTGGAGATTCAGGAAACTCGCGACGATCTGAAGGTTGTTCTTCACGCGGTGATGGATCTCTTTCACCGCTGCATCCCGTGTCGCGATGGCGCTTCGAAGTTTCGCGTCACGCTCAGCAATCCGATTGGCCATGCCATCGAAGGTTGTCGCGAAATTAGCGATTTCATCGGGCGCGTTTTCAAACTCTTCGCCGATGCGGAAATTGTAATGACCCTCGCCATAGATGAGGGCAAGTCGGCGCAGGCGCGCGAGCCATTTCAGGACCAGCCCGTCCACAGCAAGCCAGGCCGCGATCAGCGCCAGGCTGAAAGACAAGAGCGGAATACCCACCGTTTCAATCGGCTCTAATGTGAATTCACTGAAAAGGCCGGGCGATGGCCGCGAGATGATCGCGTACATGCGCTCGTCCACAATAGCACGGACGACGACATCGAGAGAGCCCAATTCACTGTCTTCTGCGACAAACAACTCGCCATCCTCGTCGCCTGTCGCCTGAGCGATCCATTTTACGGGCAGCTCCACGAAGCGATTACTGCCAAAGATCTGTCCTTCGCCATCAGAAATAGCGAGCTCGACGTCAGTCGGGAGGTTGGTGAGTTGCAGCGTGCGAATGATGCCTTCTGTTCGCAATGCAAATGACACCGCACCGGCAAACTGACCATCATCATCGTCCACGCGGCGAAGTGTGGAAAAAAGCCATGCCTGACTGCGCGGGCCATAGAAGGCATCGGTTCGAACCGAATTCTGGCCGCCGCGTAGCAATTCAAGCGCTCCGGGCTGAGCCGTATTGCCACCGGCTTCGCCAACCGCCACACACTTTACGACGCCCTCAGCATTGAAATAGGCGACGTTTGCCAATTGCGGCACCCGTGGAGAGATATCGTTGAAGACCCGCTCGCATTGGCCAGATACGATATTGCTCGCATAAATCTGCTGCAGCGTATCGACCGTGGACAACACCTGCTCGATTTCGTCGAGCGCGCGATCTGCGATTCCCACGAGCTGGCCGCGGCGTTCGGCCCGTGAGTCCTGTGCGTTCAGATAGGTGCGGAAGCCAGCAAAAATCAGAATAGGCGTCAACGCCATTGCGATTGTAAACAACAATCGCAGGCGAAGCGACCCTCTCTGAACGGGCTGGCGGGTCTCAGGCGTCTGCCGGGAGGTCACGCGATAGCTCGTCCGCCTGTCTCATAATATCCTCGAACGCATCCGCGGCACTAAGCGAATGGTCTCCAGCGAGGCCAGACATCTTGGCCTCGAGAATTTCAGTAACGGCCTTTCGAGCGCGGCTGACCCGGCTCTTGATCGTGCCGATTGCACATCCGCAGATTTCTGCGGTCTCCTCATAAGACAAGCCACCTGCACCGACGAGGATCAGAGCCTCGCGCTGGTCTTCAGGCAGTTCGTCCAACGCATTGCGGAGGGACAGGAGTTCAATCGCAGCGGACGGATCGTCGTTTGAAACCAGTGTTGCTTCTGCAACTTCCGGGTCGAGTTGCTGACGACGCCAGCTTCGACGCTTTTCGGAATAGAAAAGGTTGCGCAGAATCGTGAAGGTCCAGGCTTTCAGATTCGTGCCAGCCTGATAGCTGGCGCGGGCTTTCCATGCCTTGAGCATGGCTTCCTGGGCTAGATCGTCTGCAGCAGTCGCATTTCCACAGAGGCTGCGGGCGAAAGCACGAAGGTGTGGGATGAGTTCAGCAAGTTCTGACTTGAACGCATGATCATCCATGGTCGGCTGGGTCAAAACTATCTCTATTTCTGTTTCGAGGATTTGTCTGCCTGCTCAAGAAGATTCATGAACTCATCAGGCACGGGTTCGTTTGTAACATCATCGTACAAACGGCGTAGCTGATCGCCGATACGTTTCTGCCTGATCGTCTTCGAACGGCTCGCATCTGCATCAGGCTTTTTGGTCTGACTCATATAGCTCGCTTTGTAATTCATGGAATTCCGCATCATCGATAATATGCCTGTATAACGCGCCGAAACGAGAAAGTTCCAGGAAATGCAAAAAATTACTGCAGAAGCTTGCAACCTTTCTAATGAAGACAAGTTATTGGTGTAACAAAGATTACGAGGGTAATTATGAGTCTTGTCGAACAATTTGGTCCACACCTGCCATATCTGCGCCGTTATGCGAGGGCTTTGACAGGTAGTCAGGAGAGCGGTGACTCTTACATACGCGCATCGCTCACCGCGCTCGCAGAAGATCCGACTCAAGTCAGCAGCGACCTGCCACCCCGCCAGGCGCTGTATCGTTTTTTCCACGTCATCTGGGGCTCGACCGGCGCGCGCCTGGAGCGCGCTGATGATGCGGGCACTTCCCCGGAAAAACGTCTTCAGGCGCTCGCGCCGATTGAACGTCAGGCGTTTCTGCTGACCGCACTTGAAGGATTTCAGGTTTCGGAAGCTGCAACCATTCTCGGCAAGACAGTGCAGCAGGTTGAGGAACTCATTTCCAAGGCGCACGCAGACATCGAAGCGACGCTGTCGACCAAGGTTCTGATTATCGAAGATGAGCCGGTCATTGCAGCTGACCTCGAAAGCCTGGTCGAAGAGCTTGGCCACGATGTTACCGGTAATGCAACGACTCACACGGAAGCCGTTGCCATGGCGCGCGCCAACCCTCCGGGTCTGATCCTTTGCGATATCCAACTCGCTGACAACTCATCCGGCATTGATGCTGCGCACGAGATTCTCGAGGAAATGGACGTGCCGATCATCTTTATCACGGCATTCCCCGAGCGCCTGCTTACAGGCGAGCGTCCGGAACCGACCTATCTCATCCCGAAACCGTTCCAGGAAAACACGGTGAAGGCGGCGATTGGTCAGGCACTGTTCTTCCATCCCTCGGACAGCAAGGTTGCGGCCCAGTAAGACACGGAACCGGCCTTCTCTTGCGACGTTGCTCGGATAGGAAGGCCATTCATGCCAGAATTACTTGAACAAGCCGTCGGACGACTAGATCGCGCAGTGGACGCCGATCCTGACCTGAAAGACATCCGAAAGCTTCTATCGCTCCCTCATGAAGTCATCGAACGGGAACTCACAATCCGGCGCGACGATGGGCAACGCCAATATGCGCGCGCCTGGCGCTGCCGGTACAATAATCTGAAAGGCCCAACCAAGGGCGGCGTTCGTTTTGCAGCGAGTGCGAATTCAGATGAGGTGTCCCGACTCGGTTTTCTGATGACATTGAAGTGCGCCCTCCTCGATCTGCCCTTCGGCGGCGCGAAGGGAGCGGTCCGCATCGAGGCCGAAGGCCTGACCGACAAAGAACGCTACCAGCTTGCCGAAACCTATGGTGAGGCTTTTTCGGATGTGTTGCGACCGGATAACGACATAGCCGCGCCTGACACGGCCACGACGTCGGATGACATGGAGGCCATGGTTGCCGGTATCCGGCACAAGGCCAACGGTATGGCGCGAGGCGCCGTCACTGGAAAACCGGAAGACATGGGCGGTATTCCCCTGCGCAAGGGTGCGACGGGCAAAGGCGCCTTCTTCATTCTCGACAAGCTCGCCGCTGATCTGGATCTTGATCTGGCAAAGTCTCGCATCGCCGTTCAGGGCATGGGTAAAGCGGGGGCTGAATTTGCTCGCTCAGCCGCGCAGGCTGGATGCAAGATTATCGCGATGTCGGACAGTACCGGCATGGTTAGAAACGAGGATGGTCTAAATCCAGACGATGTACTGCAGGCCAAGGCAGACGGCACGCTTGATTATACTGACGATACCGAAGCGATTATTGGTGTGCCCGCCGACGTCATATGTCTGGCAGCGATTTCTGACGCCGTGACGGAAGGAAATGCGACCGAGCTGAATGCCAGATTTGTTCTGGAAATCGCCAATGCGGCCGTGTCGTCATCAGCTGACGAAATCTTGCGGAACCGCGATGTGACGGTCGGGCCAGACATCTTGTTCAATTCAGGAGGCGTCGTCGCATCCTATCTTGAATGGCTCGTCTTTCAGAAAGGCCGAAAAGTCTCCCCGGAAGAACATGAAGCTCAGTGGTCTGACCGGCTTCTGACATCAGCCCATGCGCTGGCGGCGACCGCCGAAGAATGCGAAGGGGACTGGCGCCTCGCCGCATACCTCTACTCATTGCGGGATCTGAATTCGATCGCTGCCGCCCAAGGCATATTCGACAGTTAGGCAGCAGTAGCCGCCGGGTCAGCCAGACTTCTGTTCGCCATCAGGTTTATCATCGGTCACTCTCGCCGCCTTTCGTCTGCGCGGCGCTTTGATTTTTGGCGGAAGCGCATCAATGCCGTCTGGCTCCGCCATCTCCCCACCCAGCGCCTCAAACGCTTGCATGAGTGAAGCTTCTGGCTTGTCGGCGGTGATATCTTTCAGCTTGGATTTGAGCCTTTTTCTCAAACTGCTGTCCTTACTCATAGTCCGTTAGTCTCGTTCGTTTCACTTAGAATTTCGATCGCACTCGAAAGGCTCTCTTCCAGCACGGAAGCGGGACGCCCCGACAGGATTGCTGCAACTTTCGGGCTCATATTTTCAATCAAAAGCAAGGCAATCGCGACACGCTCAACATAGCTGAGCTGATTGACGCGCTCACCGAGCGAGCCGTCGCGCGCCCCTGCCCGGTTCAGCAAAACGACCACGCCCTTGCGGTGAACAGCGTCATCGAACGCGTCAAAGCCAAGCTTGAAAATATCGGTTGCGGCGATGAACGCCTCCGGCGCCCGAATGGCGGATCTGGCGCGCACAAAAGCATCTTCCAAGACGCTATCGGCAACTTTCTGATCCCCAGTGAGGATCCGGCCCATCCGACGGAGGCGACGCAAGAGCGGTTCTCGCTCCGAAGAATGTGGAATAGAAAGCTGCAATACGAATCCTTAAATTCGCGATTCTACGGCGCTTCTTTCTCGCGCGCATTAATCTGAGTTAGTCCGGCTGCGTCACCTTTTCCATTCGCCGCCATCTCCTTTTTCAGCAGGTCCAGCTTCTTGAGATGGAGATAATCGGTGTCGAAATGCGACAGACGTGAAAGGCGCTCGCGATCAAGCAGTCTGATCGATCCGCGCTCCTCCTCAATAAGCCCCGACCGGCGCATGGCCGACATGGTGCGCGACACGTGTACGGGGGTTAAACCCAAGGCATCGGCGATATCGGCGCGAGTCACCGGCATGACCAATTCGTCTGTTTCTTCACCTGTGGCGCCCGCATAGCGTCGGTGAAGCTCAAGCAGCATATGACCAATCCGTTCGCGCGCCGAACGACGACCGATACGGACAATCTGTTCTCGCAGGATCGAATCCTCCTGAACCGCCGACCACCAGAAAGCGGCCGCGATGTGCGACGATTCCTGGAGCATCTTCACAAAGGGGCGGGACGGAATGACGGTAACATCGCAATCGGTGATCGCGGTCACTGTGTGATCAGCCTTAAGATCAGAGAGCGATTGCAGATCAAAGACGTCGCCAGGCAGCATGAAGTTCACAATCTGCCGACGACCATCCTCCAGAAGCCGATATCGCAACGCCCATCCCGCCTGCAGCACGAAGACTTCATTGGCGTCCTGCCCGGCCACGATGAGATCTTCGCCCGCTTCAAAGGTTTCTGAGCGCTGATCCAGATCATCGAATGGCGTCCACGCATCTTCGGACAGGCGCACATATTGGGAAAATTTGTTCCGGAACACTTTCATCCCCTTTTCAAAGCTCGACCCCGGCGGAGGTTCCTAAATTCCCCTTATCAGGATTTTTCGGAACTCTATGGCCTACCCCGCCGTTGTTTAAGCGAAGTTACACGAATGGAGAGCAGAATGGCTATCACGACCACTTCCCAGAAGAAAAACGGCAATACTGATATCAAGCACGCTGCTGAAGCCGCCAAAAGCGACTATGATGCACTGAAAGCTGACATTTCCCAGCTGCGCGACGACGTCAAGTCACTGGCTGGCAATTCCAGCAAGTACATCAAGGGCCAATCCGCCAAGAGCCTCGACAAAGGCGTCGAGCAATCCAAGGAATACCTTGATAAGGCGAAATCCGAAGCCACCAAAGGCAAGGACTATCTCGAAGATAAAGTCCGCGCCAATCCGCTGACCTCCGTCGGCATTGCGTTTGGCACGGGTGTCCTTCTTGCAGCCCTGCGCCGCAAATAGGACTAATTGGCGATGGATGTAGCCAAAATCAGAATAGTAGCGAGTGTCGGTGCGGCTTTTTTTGGCCTCATCGGCGCTTCCGCTCTGTGCGTCGCTGGCGCGCTCGCTCTGGCACCAACCATTGGGTTGATCTGGGGCAGTTTCACTATGGCGTGCATCATGCTGACATTGTCATGCATCTGCGCGATCATCTTCATAAAACCTGGTAAATCAACCGAGGAAGAGCTCGATCAATTTGAAAATGCGACAGCCGATATGCTGGCTGAGCTGCCTTTCGACACGATTGCGGCTTTGGTTGAGAAAAGACCAATTGCAGCCGCATCAGCCGCTCTGGCTGCTGGCTATTTCATTGTGGCCAATCCCGAGCAGGCAGCTAAAGGCTTGCAAAAACTCGCCGACGAACTGATGTAAACTGGTGATGCACCAGCTGCCGGCTCATCCGACCGACGAGCCCTTCGCCCATGCGGAGGGCTTTTCGTGTTGAGAGCAGCCTTCCTACTCGTTTCCGCACTGACGACAGGCGTCACGCTTGGCCGCAAGGCCATCGACAGCGCGGTAAATCGCAAGAAACAGTCACTCATTGAGCAGGCCGCGCAGGATGCCCGACAGCGCATTCGCGGTCATGCAGAGGATTATCTGCGCGAAAGCCTCACGCAATTTGTGCAGGCCGTGTTTATCAAGGCGCTCTTGCTGATCGCAGCATGGTTTTTCTATCGGGTTGGCCTTTACCCGCACCCTGTCTTTTCAGGCATCGTCGTCGTCATGCTGGCCGTCTTCCTGATTCGCGATGCAATCGTATTTTTTCCGACCGGTCGGCTGATTGTTTCCAAGCTCCACGGTCATGGCTGGCGCCCCAAGAGGGCGATTGGTGAAACCATCGCCGCGCGCGTGTTCGAACAGGTCCTCGACGAGGCTGGGGAAATCAAGACCGGCCGCGCAACGCATATCATGCTCGCCCTCGCCGGCCACAAGATGGACGAGCTCACCCAGGACGTCGCTCGAAAGGTGTCGGAAATCGCACGCGAGACCAGCTGGAACGATTTGCGCCCCTTCATGCTGGCTGCCGCTGGAAAATTTGTGACGCTTTCCGCGCTTTATTCAGCGTTCGTTTTCATCCTGTTGCGAACAGCCTGATTCGAGCCCCCGGGCCGAATTTCATTACGCATTCGTAAACATATTTTCAGCGGCGCCGGAACCGTCCTGCTCATGCAGCGTTTTTTGTTTGTAATTCAGCAGAAAGCGAAGGGAGAGATCCCATGCATACACGTTTGAAATTCTTCGTAGCCGCCGTAGCGCTCTTCACAGGAGCCGCCGCTGCTAACGCCGAGTCCGTCGCCCTCACCGAGGTCGAACTCACTCAGGTCACCCAAGCATGTGAAGTGGGCCTACCGCTCATTCCAGTTTCTTCTGATTACGGCTATGACACCGGCGAATACGCCCTTCCTCTGTCTGAGGGAGATGGCGAAGTGCATTCTGCGTTGATTGTCAGCGCTACAGTGCTGGAAAACATTCCCGAGTGCCGGGCTGAAATTGATGCCTTTGCCGACCGCGAAGAGCGCGGCGAAGACCGCATTTCCTAAAATACAAAGTCGAGCGTGGTGCGGGCGGCCGGGATTGAACCGGCAAGGCCATACGGCCGAGGGATTTTAAGTCCCTTGCGTTTACCAATTTCGCCACGCCCGCAGCGAAAGCGAGCCGATCGCATACAAGGGAATGGGCGTGCCATACAAGCCCTGAAGGATCACAGCTATTGCAATTGCCTCTGTTGAGCATTTCTGGACGTGAAGAGCCGAACGTCTAGAAATGAAGCCTCCATCTGCGTTTTTGGAGGTTGTCCCTTGATTATACGAATCCGTTGCATTGCTACTGCCGCGCTACTTATCGCTTCGGCGACGTTTCCCGCCAGCGCCTGGGACAAGACTGGCCACAGAGTAATCGGTGAGATAGCCGAACGTCACCTATCACCTGAAAGCAAAGCCGCTGTTGAACAAATCCTCGGCAGCGAAGGATTGGCCGAAGCATCAACCTGGCCAGACTTCATGCGTTCCGCCCCTGGCGACTTCTGGCGCAGCGAAGCCAACCCATGGCACTATGTTACCATTCCCGAAAATGAAAGTTACGCCACTGTTCTTAAACCAGAAGAGGGCGATGCTGTTACGGCCCTTGCCAAGTACCGCGCCTTGCTGATCGATCCCAATTCGAGCCATGAAGACAAGCAGCTGGCATTGCGTTTCATTGTTCATCTGGTTGGCGACCTGCAGCAGCCCATGCATGCTGGCAATGGGTCGGACCGAGGCGGAAACGATATCACCGTGTCCTTCTTCGATGAGCTGACCAATTTACATTCTGTGTGGGATGCCGAAATTATTGATCGCCAGAAGCTCTCCTACACCGAATGGTCAGATTGGCTGAACGCGAAGATTTCGCCTGAAGACATAACGGCCTGGGCCGCATCCGGTCCGGCCGATTGGGCTGACGAAAGCGCGGAATTACGCAAACAGGTGTATCCGCCGGAGACCGCGCGCGATCTCTCCTACCAGTATGTCTATGACAATCTCGGAATTATCCGGACGCGCCTTTCTCAAGGTGGCATTCGCCTTGCGGCCTATCTTGATGACGCCTTCGCAGAAGCAGCGGAACTTGAAAGGAAATGACCTGAACGGGCACGGGGATTAGCGCCTCGTGCCCGCAAGCCGGCCTCTACGATACTCGTTCGAACACAGCGGCCAAGCCCTGACCGCCGCCTATGCACATGGTTTCGAGACCATAACGCGCTTCCTGACGCTGCATCTCATAGAGCATGGTCGTCAGGATCCGCACGCCGGTACATCCGACCGGGTGACCGAGTGAAATACCGGACCCGTTAGGGTTCAGCCGATCATAGTCCCCATCTTCGAAACCGAGCGCCTTGGTGCAAGCCAGCACCTGAGAGGCGAAGGCTTCGTTCAGCTCGATTACATCAATATCGGCAAGTTTGAGCCCGGCCCGGTCGAGCGCTTTCGTCGATGACGGCACGGGGCCAATGCCCATCACGCCAGGGCCGACGCCGGCGACCGACCAGCTCACAAGGCGGGCAAGCGGCGTCAGACCGTACTTCTCGGCAGCTTCCATAGTGCAGACGATGCAAGCGGCGGCGCCATCATTCTGACCAGACGCGTTTCCTGCCGTAACCGTCGCGTCTGGGTCGACCTTGCCGCGAATAGGCCGAAGCGTTGAGAGCTTCTCGTAATTGGAGTCCGGACGAATATGCTCGTCCTTATCAACGATGGTTTCGGATTTGCGCGTCTTCACAGTGACCGGCACGATCTCCTGATCGAACTTGCCTGCAGCCTGTGCCGCAGCGGCTTTCTTGTGAGAGTTCACAGCGAATCTGTCCTGGTCTTCGCGCGAAATCTCATAGTCCCGCCGCAGGTTTTCTGCCGTTTCGATCATTCCACCCGGCACAGGGAAGTTCTTGCCGCCAGCCGTATAGCGACCACGAGAAAGCCCATCGTAAAGCATGAGCCCGTCGCCTTTCAGGCCCCAACGCATATTGTTTGAAAAGAATGGCGCGTTCGACATCGATTCCGCGCCGCCGGCGATCATTACATCGCTGGCGCCGGTCGCGATCTGCATGATCGCATAAATCACGGCTTGCAGCCCGGACCCGCAACGCCGATCAATCTGAATGCCGGCCGTTTCTATCGTGAGACCGGAATCAAGAGCGACCACGCGCCCAAAGGCTGGCGCTTCCATGGAAGGATAGCATTGCGCGAAGACACAGTCCTCAACGGCTTCTGCTGGCAGATTCGTCCGCGCCATCAGCTCCTTAATGACGGTTGTCGCCAACTCATGCGCATGTAGGTCCCGGAAGCTACCGCCGAACCCGCCCACGGCGGTCCTAAGCGGCGAACAGATGACGACGTCTCTCATAGTGTAATTCCCTCCAATAATTGAAGCGGACTACACTCAATTGCAGTCAGGCTTGCAAGTGCCAGGTCGTCGCGGAGGTAAACAAATCAGCCTGCAACAGCGATGAATTCGCCGCCGCTATAAGTGACCGACCGAATGTTCACCTGTAGCATCTGAGCGCTATTGGAATTGGGCGGTTGTACCCAGACCGACCTTACCCCGTCAGACTGAGCGCGGCCTACCAGCGCTATTCGGCCGAGAGGTGTTCCGGAAATCGTCTGAACCTGCGTGCCTGGCCGCACATAATCATCCTGTTCAGAGATACCCGACGCTGTCGCCGGTTTGATAGCTGCGGGCCGGATATCTGCGTCCCGCGAAATGTCTGTCTCGCTACGATCTGCCGGCACGCGCGCATAAACGCCAGCTGAGGCCGGTTTATGGTCATAGTAGTAATCCGGACCGGTATCGTTCGCGAGCCTGATTTCCCCCGGTTGCCTGACCGGGCCGCCCAAAAGCTCGCTCGTTCCAGACCGGATGACCTGTGTCTCGGTCGACCAGCCCCGCGAATCAAATGCTGAGGCTGCACTCGCATTACCGGCGCTCTGCGCGATAGCTGGCACTGCAATAGAAATTGCAGAAAGCGATACAGCGACCAGACGGGCGGACATGGCGAACTCCTTGGTTCAGATTGTTTGTGAACCAACGAGATTTACGCAGACCAGTTCCCGGAGACCCGCTATTCGGGCGCAGGAACAGAATCTGGAACCGGCGAATCGCCGTCCTCCGCCGCAGGGGGTGGGGGCGGGCCTTCAACTGGAGCCTCGGGCCTTAATTCGCGCAATTGCTGAAGCCGGATCCGTTCGACGGTTTCCCGGTCGCGATCAACATTGGCGCGAAGGTCATCGATGGCTGTTCGCGGGCCGAAACGGCCTTCTGCGACGAAAGAAGAATCAACTTCCGAAGAATAGGCGCCCGTTGCGCCATCCTCATTGCTGGTCGCGATCTGCGACCAGCCTGGAAAAGCAAAAACGAGCGGTGCGGTGAAAACCGATATGCGGCGAAGGGATTTGTGGCGTGGGGACATTGAGGAGGCTCCTGACATTCTGTTCCGGACAGGAGCTGAAAACCCTGAACGCACTCAGCTCCCGTCTGGAAGCTTACCGTAGTTCAACCTTTCTGTCCCCTGCCCCGTTCGGTCACGGATTTGCGAGCAGCCTCGACGCTATCTGCCGTGACTCCTGCAGCATGTTCAGCAGATCGGGTGACTTCGAGCTTCATTGCATCACCAAAATTTAATGCGAAGCCTTCGTCGATGACTTTCTTGTATTTGCGCAGCATGGCCGCGTCACAAGATGCCATATCATGGGCGAGTTTGATCGCTGCCGGCAACAACTCGTCGGCTTTGTACACCCGATTGACGAGTCCCCAGCGCTCAGCGGTGTCGGCGTCGAGGAAGTTTCCTGTAAAGGATAGCTCCTTGGCGCGGCTGGTGCCGATCATGCGTGACAGCTTCTGGCTCAGTCCCCAGCCTGGCATGATGCCGACGCGGGCATGAGTATCAGCAAATTTAGCGTTCTCGGATGCAAGCAGGACGTCGCACATGAGGGCGAGTTCGAAGCCGCCCGTGATCGCAAAACCGTTGATCGCACCGATGATTGGCCACGGGAACTCAGCCAGCCCTCTGGCAAGATCAATGTCGCCGCCATCGACGCCAAGGGCGAAGCCGGTCTCACCGGCCTCTTTCAGGTCGACGCCCGCGGTAAACGCTCGACCGGCACCCGTCAGGACAGCAACGCGGACATCGTCATCCTGGGCGAGCTTCTGAAAGGTCTGCACGATCTCGCGGCGCAATGCGCGGCTCAGCGCATTCAATGCGTCCGGTCGATTCAGCGTGACGATTGCGACAGGGCCGTCTTTTTCAACGAGCACGATTGGGTCAGACATGGATTTCCTCCGAAACTTCTAGAGTGGATTTTATGAATTGAGTCTGCGGACCAGCCAGCGCGCTAACGCCAGTGCCGCAAAACCCAGCGCAAGGATCAGCGAGAGATAGAACAAGCCGTATTTGAGGGGCGTGAGAACATCCTTGAAGCCCAAATAGTCGGCCGTCCCACTTAGCGCGAGCGCCTGCACGGTGTTTTCCGCCAGATCGACGATCACCGTTGCAAGCGCCGGCAGAACGACCCAGGTGCGTAATTTCTCAGGCGCGAAACGTGCCGCCAGCCCGGCAAAAAAGCTGCCATAGGCGATGGGGAAAAGGGTGTCATTTGCAATCGTGCCGATGAAATGCACATAGCGTTGATCGCCGGTCATTTCTGCGAGACGGGCGCTGGCCTCATCACCGGTCAAGATTGTATCCAGAAGCGCACCGTCTACGGCCGCGATAATCAGCGTAAAGCTCCACCCTACCACTATGGTGGCGACGAACGCCGCGATGATAACCGGCGTACGCGTCAGGAATGACACAATCAGGTTCACGTCGCCCCGTCCTGAAGGACCTCTGGTTCCTGGCCGACACTGCGAATGAGGTCTGCGAGTTTCATCTCTGCCGCAGTGAGCTTTTCCTGATCGCCGGACCGGGCCACAAGGGCGACGCCGTGATCTGTGGGTGACCGGAACCACGGATACGACCCAAGGCTCACGCCATCAGCCTCTTCTGCCAGCGCCGCGAGCTTTTCAGCGATATCGCCTTCGCGCAGGCCAGCGGAGCGAACAGTCACGCTTTTCACCACCGTGCCCTGCTGGAGGCGGTGGCCGATGTCGCCCAACATGCCTTGTACAATGGATGGCACGCCTGCCAGCGTGAACACATTTCCCATCTGGAAACCGGGCGCACCTGACACCGGATTGGTAATCGGCGTTGCGCCATGCGGGAGTCGAGCCATTCGCTGTCGCGCTTCGGTGAATTCCGTCTCCATGTCATCATAGCGCGCCTGCAGCATCGCGAAGACGTCCGGATCATGGTCGATCCCGACACCGAATGCGCCAGCAATCGCATCAGCCGTGATATCGTCATGCGTCGGACCAATACCACCGGTCGTAAAAACGTAAGTGTAGCGTTCGCGAAGCTGGTTGACCGCTTCACCAATCCGCTCATGAACGTCTGGAACGATCCGGACTTCCTCTACCGGAATTCCATATGGAGCGAGGAAGCTCGCAATCTGTTGAACATTGACGTCGCGAGTGCGTCCTGAGAGGAGTTCATCGCCGATGAGGCAGATTGCGGCGGTCGGATTTGTATCTGTCATCGCCGCAAACTGCTACCGCCCGCCCTATTCTTCAAGCGCCTCATAGATCAGACGCATCGATTCGCCGCGAAAATCAGCTTGTTCACCGGGCAGAGCGCCGAAGCGCTGGATCATACCGATGAAGAAGAGGTCGTTTTCCGGGTCGATCCAGAACCATGTACCGGCTGCACCGCCCCAGTAAAACGTGCCCTGACCAGCAGGACTTTTCATGGCGACCGGGTCGGTGATGAGACCAAAGTCGAGGCCGAATTTGTGCGGCTCACCAGCGTTCGGGTCACGCTGCGTACCATCGAACCCTGTGCCGGCCCCTTCCGGCAGCTGGTCAGTCGTCATCAGCGCAATGGTTTCGGCATCGATGACCCTGTTTCCGCTCAACGTACCGCCATTGAGCAGCATCTGGCAAAAGCGCGCATAATCATCAATCGTGGATACGAGGCCGCCGCCGCCCGACTCAAACGGGATCGTGCTTTGCCGAAACTGCGTGCCTTCGCTTCGCGACGGGACGAAGCCACCAGCGGGCTCATAGTAGGCCATCAGGTCGGCGAGCCGGTCATACTCTTCTTCGGGCACGTAGAAGCCGGTGTCATCCATGTTGAGCGGCGTGAAAACGTTGGCGTCGAGATACTCGCCGAACGGCATGCCGGACAGCTTTTCAACCAGGTAACCCTGAATATCGACGGCCACCGAATAATACCACGTCTTACCCGGCTGATAGAGCAGCGGAATACCGGAAACCTTGTCGATCAGCGTTTCGAGATCTGGCGAACGGAGCACTTCCTGCTCACGGAATTGCTCATTGGCGTAATCATTGCCGCCAAGGCCGTATGCAAAGCCGGCCGTATGGCTCATCAGCTCCCGCATGGTGGCAGGCCGTTCGAGGGGCTCCAGTTTGGGTGTGCCATCATCGTTCGTACCGGCGAGAACCTGCAGGTCTTCAAACCCCGGAATGTACTTTGTGATCGGATCATCGAGCTCGAAGGCGCCGTCTTCATAAAGCTGCATCAAAGCGACGCCCGTGATGGGTTTCGTCATCGAATAGATGCGATACATCGTCCCTGGCTGGACAGGCTCGTCATTGGCGACGTGCCGGACGCCATACTGCCCGTACTGGACGGTCTCGCCATCCTTCACGAGCAAGGTCTGCATGCCGATCACATGGCCGTCATCAACGAAGCCCTGCATGGCCGCGGCGAGGGCATCGAGACCGGCAGGATCAAAGTCGCTGGCGTCTTCAACCTGTCCCAGAGGCGGCCAGGCCGCCGACTGTACGGCGCCTTCACCGCCTGCAGGCGCCGCCGCACAAGCCGTCGCCAGAAACGCCAGCGATGTTGCGCACGACAGAAGGAATGATTTGCGATTAGATATGGCCATTAGCCGAGCCTCCCCTTGTTTTGTATATACAGCTACATCTACTTAGTGCGGGACGCTGAGCAAGATCGAAAGCAAAAGAAGTTGGGCGGGTCGCAGATTGCCAGCTCCATTTGGGAGGGATGAAATGACAACACCAGAAATCCATAGGCGCCATGTGCTTTACGGCATTTCGGCCGCCGCGATGATCTCCGCCAGCTGCCAACATGTGGCTGCAAGCGAAGCAGAGCCGACCTTGCGGACGATCACGGTCAACGGGATCAATATGCGGGTCGCGGAGATGGGCGACGGACCGCTCGTCATTCTGGCCCATGGCTGGCCTGAGAGCTGGTATTCCTGGCGCCATCAGATCAAAGCGCTTGCTGAGGCGGGTTACCATGTCGTGGCGCCAGACATGCGCGGCTATGGCGGCACCGATGCGCCTGAAGCGATTGCGGATTACGACATACATCACCTCGCTGGCGATATTGTCGGCATCATCGACGCGATGGGAGAGGAAAAAGCCCATCTTGTCGGACATGACTGGGGCGCAGTGGTCTCATGGAACGCCGTTCACATGCATTCAGACCGCTTCAAGTCTCTCACTGCCCTCTCTGTCCCTTATGGCGGACGAGGCGCAGCAGCGCCCACGACCATTCTGAACAAGGTTTACGGCGACAATTTCTATTACATGCTCTACTTCCAGGAGCCGGGCGTCGCCGAAGCGGAATTCGACGCAGATCCCCGGGCGATTCTGAGCCGCCTCTACCGCTCACCCGACAGCCCCCGCTTTCCTCCGAAGGTGACCGACCCGAAAATGTCTGCCGGCGGGTGGATACCAAGATTGGGCGAGCTGAAAGAGCGCCCGGAATGGCTGACGGCCGCCGATCTCGATTATTATGTCCAGCAATTTGAGAAAGCCGGCTTCCGGGGTGGCATCAACTATTATCGCAATCTGGACCGCAACTGGAAAACAACGGCCGACCTGGAAGGCGTGACGATCGACATCCCGGTGAAATTCATCGCTGGGGCGCAGGACGTGGTCCTCGGTGGAAGAAATGCCGAGCAGCTGGATGAAATGATGCGCAAGGTCTGTACCGACTTCAGAGGCGTAACGCTGCTTCCGGAGACCGGGCATTGGGTGCAGCAGGAAGAGGCTGATGCGGTCAATACGGCGCTCGTTTCATTCATCAACTCGATCTGATCACGATCATTTGCAGACGAGCCGGGCCGCGCCCTGAAACTTAGGAGCGAGCGCCACGTTGTTTTCATGACAACCCACAACAGGAGATATCATGAAACGTCACGCAACAGCCCATTGGTCCGGTTCACTTGGTGAGGGCAAAGGCACGATCGATACACAAAGCGGCGCCCTGAAAGACCACGGGTACAGCTTCAAAGCCCGTTTTGAAGACGAAAGCGGCAAGTCCGGCACGAACCCGGAAGAATTGCTCGCAGCCGCGCACGCCGGGTGTTTTGCCATGCAGCTCTCGCACTTCCTCGCCGATAATCGCACGCCCGCCGAAGACCTTGATGCGAAATCTGTCGTCACTGTCGAGCAGGTCGATGGCGGCTTCGAAGTGAAGTCCTCCGCGCTGACACTAACAGGCAAGGTTCCGGGCATCGACGAAGCCAAGTTCAAGGAACTGGCGACGAAAGCCAAGGAGGGCTGCCCGATGTCGAAGGCGCTGGGTGCGATCGAAATTACACTGGACGCAAATCTCGCCTAGGGCGGGGACGTCAACTCATCTGAAGAAGCGGGGCGCCACAGCTCCGCTTTTTCTATGCCTGGAACAAAGGCCTATCTGCGGCTTCAGTGGCCGGGCTTCAAACCGCGCAAACACCTGTTATGCGACATGCCCATTCATGACTTTTCCTCCGATCATATCTTTTGCCAGCAAGCCTAGGCCTTACGCATGTTTTGGGAAAGTGCAGTCGCCGGTACAGCGCCGGTGGAATTTTTAACCCGGCGATGGCATATTGGCGCCTGATGAAAGGCCGAATTGATGACTGAAGCAGACCTCCTCATGCCAATGCGGACCGGAGAAATCCGGATTCATGACGACGCGGGTTTCGAAGGCATGCGTAAGGCCGGACGCCTTGTCGCAGAGTGTCTCGACATGCTCGTGCCGGAGGTCCAGCCAGGCGTCACGACAACCCATCTCGACAATCTTATCCGCGAATTTGTTTACGATCACGGCGCGCAATCAGCGACGATTGGCTATCGCGGCTACCGCCACGCTTCGTGCATCTCACTCAACCATGTCATCTGTCACGGCATTCCCGGAGATCGTCCCCTGAAGGATGGCGATATCGCCAATATCGACGTCACCGTCATCGTGGACGGCTGGCACGGCGACCATTCTCGCATGTACGCGGCCGGGTCCCCAAAACGCAAAGCCGAACGTCTGATGGATGTGACCTATGACGCGATGATGGCCGGTATTGCGGCCGTGAAGCCCGGCAATCGCTTTGGTGATATCGGCGCGGCTATCTCATCGATCGCTGCCAAAAACCGTTTGTCCGTCGTTGAAGACTTTTGCGGCCACGGCCTCGGCCAGCTCTTCCACGATGAACCCAATGTCGTGCATTCAGCCCGCGCTGGAACCGGCCCGGAACTGAAGCCTGGCATGTTCTTCACGATCGAGCCCATGCTGAATATCGGGCGCAAGGATGCGGCGATCCTGCCGGATGGCTGGACGGCCGTCACGCGCGACCGCCAGCTTTCAGCTCAGTATGAGCATTCAGTCGGCGTGACCGAGGACGGCGTGGAAATCTTCACGACCTCACCGAAGGGCTGGCACAAGCCGCATACGGTCGAGAAATAAGCGCCCCTCATTGGGGTTGACGCATTCAAGAGCTTGGAACATAAAAAGAACATTCCTTGATTGGGAGTGATCATGCGTTCCGT
The DNA here is from genome assembly GCF_038900055.1 of Henriciella sp. AS95. NCBI lineage: Bacteria > Pseudomonadati > Pseudomonadota > Alphaproteobacteria > Hyphomonadales > Hyphomonadaceae > Henriciella > Henriciella sp. AS95. The sequence continues at coordinate 1,782,616 of NZ_JBBMQM010000001.1, read as the reverse complement.
TGAAGAAGCCCCCCTGCTTGGCCTTGATGGTGCCCGGCCCTTCTCAGCACCCAAGCCGCACTGGCAAGGCCACAGAGAGCGTCTGCGAACCAAGCTTGTGGAGCGCGGCGCGGGTGCGCTTGAGGATTACGAACTGCTGGAGACGCTGCTCTTCGCCTTCATTCCTCGCCGGGATGTGAAGCCGATTTCCAAGGCATTGATAACGCGATTTGGGTCTCTCAGCGGTGTTCTGGCAGCCCGGCCGGCCGATCTGACGAAAGTCGCGGGTGTTGGCGAGACGGTCGCCGCTTACCTGAAAGCGACGTCTGAAATTGGCGCTCGCGCGAGCCGTGAAACCCTTCAGGCCAGGACCGTCATTTCAAGTTGGTCCGCGCTTCAGACCTATGTAAAGCAGGAGATGCAGCATGAAGGCCGCGAGCAATTCCGTGTCCTGTTCCTCGATCGCAAGAACCAACTCATCGCCGACGAGGTCATGGGGCACGGCACGGTCGATCATGCGCCGGTCTATCCGCGCGAAATCGCGCGACGTGCGCTGGAACTGCAGGCCTCCAGTCTGATCCTTGTGCATAATCACCCATCGGGGGACCCAACGCCGTCTCGCGCCGATATCGACATGACGCGGGAAATCATCGATGCGCTTGATGCGCTGGACATTAGCGTCCACGACCACCTTATCGCCGCCCGTTCCGGCGTTCTGAGTTTTCGGTCCCAAGGCCTGATCTGAACCTCGCGCAGCAAATGTGACTGAGGACGTGGTGTTTCTGTCAGAATGGGCTTATGGGAGCGACATCGACAGACCGGAGCGGCAGTGAATGCCATCCGTCGTCAGGCCGCCTGAGCTGAGCGGCCAGCAAACGGTTTCCTGAAAGACGACCTTCATGACTCATCAAACAGCCGTTGCGCCCGCACTTGGCGAGGCGCTTGCCGAACGCGGCTATGACAGCCTGACCCCCGTACAGTCAGCCATGCTCGATCCTGACCTCGCCAGCCATGACCTTCTCGTCTCGGCGCAGACGGGCTCTGGCAAGACGGTTGCTTTCGGCATCGCAATGGCGCCGGCCCTGCTCGGCGACGCAGCGCGCCTGCCAGCAGCGTCTTCGCCGCGCGCTCTTGTCGTTGCGCCAACACGGGAATTGGCGATCCAGGTGGAACGGGAAATCAGCTGGCTCTATGCGAAAGCCGGCGCATCCGTCGTCTCATGTGTCGGCGGCATGGATGCGCGCGACGAGCGCCGGGCCCTGTCGCGCGGCGCGCATATCGTCGTCGGCACGCCAGGGCGTCTCGTCGACCATATCAATCGCGGCGCGCTCGCGCTGGACCAGATCGAAGTCGTTGTTCTTGATGAAGCCGACGAAATGCTCGACATGGGCTTTCGCGACGAGCTCGAGATTATCCTGAAGGCCGCGCCGGAAGATCGCCGCACCCTGCTCTTCTCTGCCACGGTGTCGAAGCCGATTGCGCGGCTCGCCCAGAGCTTCCAACGCGATGCGGTTCGCGTGAACACGATTTCAGAGACCGACCAGCACATCGACATCGAATATGTCGGGCATGTCGTAGCACCTGCCGACGCGGAAAACGCGATCATCAATGTGCTGCGCTATCATGAGGCGAGCAATGCGCTGGTCTTCTGCAAGACCCGCGCGAATGTGAACCACCTTCTGGCGCGCTTCCACAATCGCGGTCTGAGTGTCGTGGCGCTGTCGGGCGAGCTCAGCCAGAAAGAGCGTATGCATGCCCTGCAAGCTCTGCGCGACGGGCGGGCGAATGTCTGTGTGGCAACGGATGTTGCCGCGCGCGGCCTTGATCTGCCGGAACTCGACCTGGTCATTCATGCCGACCTTCCAAGCAACAAGGAAAGCCTGCTTCACCGCAGCGGTCGGACGGGCCGGGCCGGGCGCAAGGGCGTCAGCGTCCTGATTGTGCCGTTCAAGGCTCGTCGCCGGATTGACCGGTTACTGGCCGATGCGAATGTCGAAGCGAACTGGACCAATGCACCGAGCGCGGCCGACATTGAACGGCGTGACGATCAGCGTTTGTTGGAACATCCCTTGATGCTGGAAACAGCGAACGACATTGATCTCGCCATGGGCGCTGCGCTCATCGAGCGGCACGGTGCCGAGCAGGTCGCTGCGGCCTTCGTGGCGTCGCAGCGCGCCAAACGCTCTGCGCCCGAAGACCTGATGCCTGTGCCCGAAGATACGGGCCGTGGCCGCGACAATGATTTCAAAAAAGGTCCGCGCGAGCCTCGCGCTGCGCGTGAGCGACGCGAACCCCGCCAGTCGCGCGATGATTTCGACAATGGCGTCTGGATCAACATATCGGTTGGACGCAAGTCGGGCGCCGAAGCGCGGTGGTTGTTGCCGATGCTATGCAAATCCGGTGGTCTGGACCGCAGCCAGATTGGCGCAATCCGGATTGAGGACAGTCACTCTCGGGTCGAGCTGCGACCCGACAGCGTCGAGAGTTTCTTTGCCGTTATCGGCCCTGAAGGGCGGATCGAGAAATCGATTACGGCCTGGCGTGAGGGCGACCAGCCACCCGGACGCTCAGCGCCTTCCACCGCACGGATTGTTCCCAAAGCCGATAGGAAGCCGCATCGCAAGGGCCCCAAACCGAAGCCACACCGGGCCGAATGGTCTCCGGATGAAGGTCCAGGCAAGCCGCGCGAAGCGACGTCATTCGACAGCAAGAATGCACCGGGTGATCGCCCAAAGCGCTCCAAGCCGAAGAAACATGATCACCGATTCGACGCTACGGCTAGCAAGCCTCCCAAGCGCAAGAAGCCGAAAAAGCCGAAGACCTGACGCGGCCCGCGCGGGTCGCGTGACTCATGTGCCACAGTCGGATGGTTTCAGATAAAATCTTTTCCAGCACCGCTTGACCAGCCTGCGACATCCTGTCATTAGCCCGCCCTCATTTAACGACGAGGAGCGGGCAATGACGCAGCGCGACTTTAATCTGAAGGCATATGTCGCCGCCCTGCCACAGGGGTGCGAACCCATGCCTATGGAGGATGTTGGATGACGGGCTGACGAACAGCCCAGCCGGGAAACCGGTTCATACGCACCCTCCACGCGCTTCAGCCTGGAGGGTTTTTTCTTTCTCTCGCCCGATCAGACTGCCGCGTGGAGGGTTCTCTGGAAAAAGGAGAGCTCAACATTGAGCTGAAAGACCAATGAGTGATTTTGAAGTGATCGAGACCGCACGCGGCGGGACGATCAAGGCCTGGGTAAAAGGCGTGCCGGTCGAATCGAAGGCGCGCGATCAGCTGGAGAATGTGGCGGGGCTTCCGTTCGTCCATTCCCACCTCGCTGTGATGCCGGACGTGCATTTCGGGCGCGGCGCAACCGTTGGCTCGGTGATCCCGACCAAGGGCGCCATTATCCCGGCCGCCGTCGGCGTGGACATCGGCTGCGGCATGATGGCGGTGCGGACCAGCCTCAAGGCGGAGCATCTGCCCGACAGCCTGAAAGGCATCCGGCGCGGTATCGAGCGGGCCGTCCCGGTCGGCAACGGCAAGGGCGGAAGCCATAAGTACGTGCCGGCGACCGTGGAAAGCCGCCTCAAGGCATCGAAGCTGATGGAGCGGTTCGACAAGATCCGTGAGCGTCACGGGAAAATCGCGTCGAAGACCTACACCATGCAGCTCGGCACGCTGGGCGGCGGCAACCACTTCATCGAGCTCTGTCTTGATGAGGCGGGCGATGTGTGGGTGATGCTGCATTCCGGCTCACGCGGGACGGGCAACCGGATCGGGACCTACTTCATTGAGGAGGCCCGCCGCGCGCTCGAAAAGCGTGTCCTCGGCTATCATGTGCCGGACCGTGACCTTGCCTTCTTCGTCGAAGGCGAGCCGCTGTTCGACGATTATGTCGATGCGGTTGGCTGGGCACAGGACTATGCCCGGATGAACCGCGAGGTGATGATGGCGCGCGTCCTGATGGCGCTGCGGGAGACGTTCCCGAGCTTCACGACGGACAAGCACGCGGTGAACTGCCACCACAATTATGTGGAGAAGGAACACCATTTCGGCGCGGATGTCTGGGTCACCCGCAAGGGCGCCGTGCGCGCTGGCGACGGGGAGCTTGGCATCATTCCAGGCTCGATGGGGGCGAAATCCTTCATCGTGCGCGGAAAGGGCCATGCGGACTCGTTCTGCTCGTGCTCGCACGGGGCCGGACGGGCCATGTCGCGGACCGAAGCGCGCAAGCGTTTCACCGTGGATGATCACATCGCGGCCACAGAAGGCGTCGAATGCCGCAAGGATGGCGGCGTCGTCGACGAAACGCCGATGGCCTACAAGAACATCGACGCGGTGATGGCGGCGCAGTCCTCGCTGGTCGACGTGGTGCACACGCTGCGCCAGGTCGTATGCGTGAAAGGGTGAGACGTGAGCCCCTTCCCACGACCGAATCGATAAAGGCGGCGCGAGTGATCGGGCCGCCTTTTTCATGCGTGCCACGAATAAGTCTGACCGCTTGAAACATTGCGCCGCCCCGCCAGTTGGTTTGGTAGCAAAGTCACGGAGAAAGAAATGGGATTACTGAACAACGGAATCTGGCAGGACAAATGGTACGATACGGACTCGACCGGCGGAAAATTCGAACGCCATGAGAGCCAGTTCCGCAACTGGATCACGGCTGACGGTTCACCCGGCCCGACCGGCGACGGCGGCTTCAAGGCCGAACCGGGGCGCTACCATCTCTATGTCTCTTATGCCTGCCCCTGGGCCCACAGGGCGCTGATCTTCCGCAAGCTCAAAGGTCTCGAGGAGATGGTCGACGTCTCCTATACGCACTGGTTCATGGGCGAGAATGGCTGGACCTTCAAATCCGATGCGGACGGGATCGTCAGCGACAAGCTTTTTGAGTCCAAGTTCCTTTATGAGGTCTATCTGAAGGCCGACCCGCACTATACGGGGCGGGTCACCGTTCCGACGCTCTGGGACAAGAAGACGGGCACAATCGTCAACAATGAGTCGGCCGATATTATCCGGATGTTCAATTCAGCTTTCGACGGCGTCGGTGCAACAGCTGGAGACTATTATCCGGAGGACCAGCGCGAGCAGATCGACGAGATCAATGAGCGCGTCTACCACACGGTCAATAATGGCGTTTACAAATCCGGGTTCGCGACCACACAGCAGGCCTATGAAGACGCGGTTCACCCCCTCTTCGATTCGCTCGACTGGCTGGACGAGAAGCTGTCGCGCTCGCGTTTCCTGACTGGCGACACGCCGACTGAAGCTGACTGGCGGCTATGGACGACGCTGTATCGCTTCGACCTCGTCTATCACGGCCACTTCAAGTGCAATATCCGACGCATCGTCGATTATGAGAACCTCTGGCCCTATGCGCGCGACCTCTATCAGTGGCCCGGCATCGCCGAAACGGTGAACCAGATGCATGCCAAACGGCACTATTATGAGAGCCATGACATGGTGAACCCCACGCGGATCTATCCGGCAGGCCCTGCGCTCGACTGGGATGAACCGCACGGTCGAGGCCGTCTCTCCAAGGCCGCCTGACGCCCTCCTCCCGCTCTGGTTTTGCTGGACAGCGCATGGCGTCATCGCCAAAGTCGTAACCAACAAAATAAAGGGAGGTAGGTCATGACAAGACTGGGCTTGGCGTCAATCTGCGCAGCGGCACTTGCGGCATGTGCGACAGGACAGGAAGCGGCGGACTGGTACCCGTCGAAGTATGGACCGGATGATCGGCTAGGCGCAGTGAATAATCTGACGCCTGAAAAAACGGCCGAGGCTGCAAAGCTGATCACAACGGGAAAGACTTACGCGCTCGGCATGACCACGGGACGCGATACGCCCGCCTATGGTCCGCGGGAGTATGACGTCACCATTCTGCAGCTCTCGGACGGCTCCGGCACACCGCTCGGCACCAATCTCGCCACCGGCAATGACGACATCGTCGATGTCTGGGTCGGGATTGGCAGCCAGATCGACGGGCTGGGCCATATGGGCATCGACCACCAATACTATAATGGCGTCAGTGTCGCTGATTTCGTGACGCCCGCAGGGCTCACCCAATTCGGGACGCATGCCCTGCCCCCGATTGCGACGCGTGGCATCCTGCTCGATATGACGAAGGTGACCGGAGCAGATCCGGTCCCCGATGGCACCGCCTTTAATCGCGCCGAAATCGACGCCGCTGTAGAAACTGCGGGTATAACCATCGAATCTGACGACGTCGTGATCTTTCACACTGGCTATATGGCCGCCAACGCCGATAACGATACGCTGAAACAAACCGAGCCAGGCATAGGAGTCGAGGGTGCCCAGTATCTGGCCGATCTCGGGGTTGTCGCGGTCGGGTCTGACACTTGGGCTGTTGAGGCTATTCCCTTCGAGAACGAGACCCGGCCATTCGACGTCCACCTGACGCTCCTGGCGAAGAATGGCGTGTACATCCTGGAAAACATGGTGACTGAAGAGCTTGCGGCCGATGGGGTCACCGAGTTCTTCTTCTCATTGGGTGTGCCGAAGCTGGAAGGAACCGTCCAGGCAATCATCAACCCTGTCGCGATCAGATGACCCCACGAAATCCGCCGAAACCAACGTAAACTGCAGTTTCCGCAACACTTTCAAGTAAAGGGTTGCCAGCGAGGTTATGTTAGTCAACAACACTGAATTGGGCGCCCAGAGAGGCGTTGAGGAGGAGAACTGCCATCATGAGCGACACAACCGCTGCGCAGCATCAGGGGCATATTACAGGCTTCGGATCGAGGGGTTATCGATTCTACGTCCTTATCGCCCTCATGCTGATTTACACGCTGAACTTTATCGACCGCACACTGATCACGGTCGTAGCCCAGCCCATCATCAACGAGTTCGGCCTGACGGACAGCCAGTTTGGCTTCCTCTCGGGACCTCCTTTCGCTCTGTTTTATGCCGTCATGGGCATTCCGATCGCGATGTGGGCGGACCGCTCCAACCGCGTGATGGTGATTACGCTCTGCATCATCATCTGGTCGGTGATGACGGCGCTTTGCGGTGTCGCCGCCGGCTTCTTGTGGCTGCTCATCTTCCGCGTAGGCGTTGCCGTTGGGGAGGCTGGCTGTACGCCGCCCGCCAACTCGATCCTCACCGACTATTTCCCCGTGAAAAGTCGGGCCAACGCGATTGGCATCTATTCGATGGGCGTGACGCTGGGCGGTGTTCTTGCTCAGGTTTTTGGTGGCATGATTGCAGGCATCCAGGGCGAGGATTTTGGAGCCTGGATCGGCTCGATCGGCCTTGGTGGACTGTTCTCCGGCATCGACTGGTCGCAAGTGGGCGGCTGGCGAATCGCCTTCATCGTTGTGGGTGCGCCGGGCGTGATTATCGCGGCCATTCTCTGGTTTACCATCAAGGAACCGCCGCGTGGCTACACAGAGCCGCCAAGCTCGAGAAAGATAGAGAAGGCCGGCATATTTGAAGCTTTCAAGGAATTCGGAGCGAAGAAGACATTCTGGTGGGGCTCCATCGGCGCTGCTCTGGTCGCATTCGTCGGCTATGGATTGCAGACCTTCCAGGCTCCGTTTCTGCAGCGGGTCTATGATATCGGCGTTCGGGATGCCGCCGTACTGTACGGCGCCCCGCTGGCCGGTATTGCTGCAGCGGGCACGTTTGCTGGTGGGTTTATATCCGAAAAGCTGACGGACCGGTTCCCTGCCGTCGTGGCATGGCTGCCAGCAGTTGGTCTGCTCATTGCGGTGCCGACCTACATCTCGGCCTTCTTTGCCCCAACAATCGAGCTGACCTTCGGCCTCTGGCTGATCGCGGCCTTCTGCCACTACTCGTATCTTGGTGCCCAGTACTCAATCGGCACATCGATTGTGAGCCCACGCTCGCGAGCGACCACGATTGCCGTTCTTCTGCTGCTCGTCAGCCTGATCGGCAACGGTATCGGGCCGCTCTTCGTCGGCATGATGTCAGACATGTTCATGAACAATGAGATCGCGTCTGCCGGACTGACCGAAGCGTTCCAGACCTTCAACCCGCAACTCTGTGCGGGCATGGACCCCGCTGACGGCACGGGAGCAGCTCTCTGCGATGCATATGGCAATGGCCTTCGCAAATCGATGGCGGCGACAGCCTGCTTCTTCCTGGTCGCGGCCTTCTGCTTCTTCATGGCGGGACGCCACTTCCTGAAGGATCGCTGGTCCTCAGAAGTGTAAACATCGCTACAGAACAGACACTTGGACATTCCGGATCGCCTGAACGCGGTCCGGGATGTTTCCACCCGCATACTTCACATGTGAAATTAATTTCGCGATTGGGTTATTTGCTCTGGTACAGCCGCTCGCGATTTGCTTTCCTGACACAAAATAAGCAGCGCCATCCAAACAAAGGGTGAGACGCGCGACCAAGGGAGGAATGAGATGGCGTCTGTCGATCAGGAGACATCAGCCCCGGCTGCGATCAATACCGGATACGGGACCAAAGGTTACCGGGCCTATGTGCTCAGCGCTTTGCTGACGGTCTACATCTTCAATTTCATTGATCGCACAATCATCAACATTCTAACCGAGCCGATCAAACTCGAATTCGGCGTGGAAGACTGGCAGATGGGCTTGCTCGGCGGCCCCGCCTTCGCCTTCCTGTACACATTTCTGGGCATTCCGCTGGCGCGCGCGGCGGAACGCTACAACCGCGTTCTGATCATCGTCATCTCGGTGGCACTCTGGTCATTTTTCACCGCTATTTGCGGGTTTGCGATGTCCTTCTTCATGCTCTTCCTGTTCCGCGTGGGCGTGAGCATTGGCGAAGCAGGATGTACACCGCCAGCGCAGTCCATCATTGCAGACTACTACACGCCGAAATCACGCGCGACGGCGGTATCAATCTATGCCCTTGGCGTGCCGCTGGGAGGCATGCTTGCATCGTTCTTCGGCGGACAGATTGCGGGGCTTAGCGGCGCGGATTTCGGGGCGTGGATCGGATCCATCGGTCTCGGGGGCCTTTTCTCCGGCGTTGACTGGTCGAACGTCAGCGGCTGGAGAATTGCGTTCGTGGTCGTCGGCGCGCCGGGCCTGCTCATCGCCTTGTTGGTGAAGCTCACCGTCAAGGAACCCCCGCGCGGCTACACCGACCCGCAGAAGCTGCAAAACCTCGGAAAGGCGAGCTTTGGCGAGGCCCTGAAAGTCCTGATGTCGAAGCCGACCTATTGGCACATCGTTGCCGGTGCAACATTGGCTTCATTCGTCGGTTATGGCGTGACCCAGTTCACGACATCCTTCCTGATCCGGACGCATGAACTGACGATCCAGACAGCATCCGTGCTGTTTGGGATCGTTATTGGCCTCATGGCCGCCATCGGCGTGTTCCTGTCAGGCTTTCTCGCGGACAAGCTGTCAATGAGACACCCGACTGCGCTGTCCTGGCTGCCCGCGATCGGCATGGGGCTCTCGGTCCCCCTCTATGCGATGGGTTATCTTGCGGACAATCTGTGGATCGCAATGCCGCCGCTCATGGCGGCTGCAACGCTTCACTATTTCTACCTTGGACCAATGTACGCCATTGCGGGCGGCGTCGTTGACAGCCGCATGCGGGCAACATCGGTCGCCATCACGCTCTTCGTGGTCAATCTGCTGGGATATGGTCTCGGGCCACCCCTTATCGGGATCTTGTCCACTTTCTTCAAAACCATGTTCATTAATGGCGCCGGCATCGGCCTGACGCTCGAGGCGTGTAAAGACCTCACCACCCTGGTGGAAAATGAGGCCGCTGCCTGTAAGAGCGCCGACGCGCGCGGCCTGCAATGGTCGATCATTGTCTTCATCTGCGGCTATGGCTGGGCAGCCCTGCACTACCTTCTCGCCGGGCGCACGCTTCAGCGTGACATGGTCGCAAACGATTAGGAAACAAAAACCGTCAACGGGTCCGGTTTTGCGAGACAGGGGGCGGGACTGCGTGCATGATGCGCACGGAAGGGATCGACGAATAACGCTGCCTGACCATTCAGGATGCAGCGGAAATTTGGGAGAGTGACAATGGCAATTTCAGGCCCAACGGTCGGCGAAGGCGTAAGCGGCGCGTCCGCTGGCGGCGCAAATGAGGGGTATTCGACCGCCGGATACCGAGCCTACATTCTGGGCTCGCTACTGCTGGTCTACGTCTTCAATTTTATTGACCGGTCGATCCTTGCCATCCTCAACGACCCGATCAAGGAAAGCCTCCAACTCGAAGACTGGCACATGGGCCTTCTGGGCGGGCTGGCTTTTGCGATGCTCTACACGACACTCGGTATCCCGATTGCCCGTGTTGCAGAACGCGTCAATCGCAAATGGATCATCATCGTCTCCCTGCTCTTGTGGAGCCTGATGACCGTCCTGTGCGGCCTGGCAACCAGCTTCATCATGCTGTTTGTCTTGCGGATCTGCGTCGGGATTGGCGAGGCTGGCTGTACGCCGCCGGCTCAATCAATGATCGCCGACTATTTCAAGCCCACAAGCCGGGCGACGGCTGTGTCGATCTATGCGCTGGGCGTTCCTCTCGGTGCCATGATTGCCGGCGTCGCTGGCGGCTGGATCAATGACTATGTGACCGGCGAGAACATCCACGCCATGTTTGGCAGCTCGGGAATGGGCTGGGCGCAAGGCCTGCTCGACTGGCAATCACTTGAAGGCTGGCGGCTCGCCTTCATCCTGGTGGGCCTACCGGGCGTCATCCTGGCGACAATTCTCATGCTGACCATGAAGGAGCCACCGCGCGGCTACACCGACCCACCAGAAGCCGTAAAGCTCGAACCGGCCAGCTTTGCGCAGGTTCTTGGCATCCTGGCCCGTAAACCCACCTACATTCATGTCGTGATCGGTGCAGCGCTTGCATCGTTCGCTGGCTATGGCATTGGGCACTTCGTTCCTGCTTATTTCGTGCGCACGCATGAGCTTTCTCTTAGCGAGGCGGCGATCTATTACAGCCTCATTCTCGGCCTGTGTGGCGCCATCGGCGTCTTCTCCTCCGGCTATATTTCGGACCGCATTTCATCGCGGCACCCGAATGCGCTGTCCTGGCTGCCCGCCATTGGTATGGCGTGCGCCGTGCCGCTCTACGTGTTCGGCTTCCTGCAAAACGTCCTGTGGCTGACCATGCCGCCATTGATGATCGCGGCGCTGCTGAAATACTTCTATCTCGGCCCGATGTATGCCGTCTCGGGCGGAGTCGTGGACAGCCGTATGCGCGCCACATCGGTTGCGATCACACTCTTTTTCACCAACCTCATCGGCCTCGCGCTCGGACCCACCACTTCAGGCATGCTGTCCAGCCTGATCAAGAGCAATATTCTGTCCGGGTCGGATCTCGGTCTGTCGATTGAAGCCTGCAAGGTGCCCGCCGACCTCAGCGCAGAAGCTGTCGCCTTGTGCACACACGCTGACAGCAAGGGGCTTCAATACGCCATCGTCATTTTCGCCTGTGTCTATGCGTGGGCAGCGCTTCACTATTTGCTCGCCGGTCGTACGCTTCAGCGTGACATGGTGGCCAAGAGCGCATAGACGGCCCCTATGGCTGTCTACACTACTGTAAGCGATGAAGCGCTTGCCTCGTTTCTGGAAGAATATGACCTCGGCGAAGCTCGGAGTTTCAAGGGCATTGCCGAGGGTGTGGAGAATTCGAACTACTATCTGGAGACTGACCGAGGCCGCTACATCCTCACGCTATTCGAAAGGCGGGCAGACCCGAAAGACTTGCCCTACTTCATCGATCTCAAGCGCCACCTTGCCCAGAAATCGTTTCCGTGCCCTGCCCCCGTTGCCGGGAAGGACGGAGAAGCGCTGAGGCAGCTCGAAGGCCGGCCAGCCGTCATCGTGACCTTTCTGGATGGTCTGTCTCCAAAATCACCTAACGCGCCACAATGCCGCTCGCTCGGAGCCGGTCTCGCACGCATGCATGCATCCCTGGCGGACTTTGATCAACGCCGGCAAAATTCTCTCGGCCCCGCGAGCTGGCCTGGTCTCTGGCGTGGACGCGCCGAAACAGCAGACAGCCTGCAAGACGGCCTCGCCGCGCGCATCAAGTCTGATCTGAAAGCGATTGCAGACGCCAAGCCACAGAGCCTGCAGATTCCCCGCGGCACGATCCACGCGGATCTGTTCCCCGACAACGCCTTCTTTCTTGGCGACGAGTTTACAGGCGCCATCGACTTCTATTTCGCTTGTAGCGATGTGCTGGCCTACGACATTGCCGTCTGCCTCAATTCATGGGCCTTCGAGAATGGCAGCGAGTACAATTACTCCAAGGGCGCCGCGCTGATCGCGGGATATGAAAGCGTTCGTCCATTAGAGGCCGCCGAACGCGACGCGCTGCCTGTGCTGTGTCTCGGTGCGGCGCTGCGCTTCTTCCTGACAAGACTTGTCGACTGGACTGATACCCCGGCCGATGCGTTGGTGCGCCCCAAAAACCCGCTGGAGTACGCCGACAAACTCGCCTTTCACCGCAAAGCGGTTTCGGCTGGCGACTATGGTGCCTGAAAATTGCCGCCCTCTCAACCAGCCCCTGCCTGATTGACCGGTTTTCATGTCACCCTTGCCGTGCAACGCTGGACAGGTGGAGGGACATCATGACGGAATTCGGCACCAACGGGGCGATCGTCGGCACGAGGGACGAGCGAAACGACGATTATCGCGCTGATCGGGATGGGCGAATTCGCATCCGGCGCGTGGCGCTTGCGTGTTTCCTCTGTGGGATTGCCGCGTCAATCACCGTTGCACTGGTCGCCGCCGTCATCGCGTTCACCTTCGGATCAGTCATGTCGATCGCGGGTATGCAGACATCGCAGTTTGGCTCTGGCAACGGATTTATGGCCGGTGCGTTCATCGCGATCATGATAGCGGGCTTCAACTGGTATTTATTTTACATCGTCGTGCCGATTACCTGGATTGTCCTCTTCTTCTCTATCGGCCTGTTTCCGCGCCGGGGTATTCGCAAGCACGGACCCTACTATCGTTGGGGGGCCATATGGGGCGGACTACTTGTCGGTGGCACGACGGGGCTAGTCGGCGGTGGCATGCCGGGACCGGCGACCCTGGGGGCGTTTCTGTCCGGCGGGCTGATTGGCGCGATTGCAGGGCTGATCTGTGCGGCGCTCTTCCTTGCCATTGTGCGGCCAAAACAACAGCTTCCCGACATTGCCACAGACGTATTCTGACGGCCGCTTGACGTGACGATCAAACCAAGCGAGCGAGAACGCATGTCGAATCAAATTGAAATCTGGACCGATGGCGCGTGCAGCGGAAACCCAGGCCCGGGCGGCTGGGGCGCATTGCTTCGCGCGGGTGACCACGAGCGAGAACTTCATGGCGGAGAGCCAGACACCACGAACAATCGCATGGAGCTGATGGCGGCGATCGAAGCGCTGAACGCGCTGAAGAAGCCATCAAAGGTGAAGCTGCACACAGACTCCACCTATGTGAAAGACGGCCTGACCAAATGGATTCATGGATGGAAGCGGAATGGCTGGAAGACGGCCTCAAAGAAACCGGTAAAAAACAAGGATTTGTGGCAGATGCTTGAGACCGCATGCGAGCGTCACGACATCCAGTGGATCTGGGTTAAAGGCCATGCTGGCGACGAGGGAAATGAACGCGCCGATGAGCTCGCAAGACTCGGCGCGTCCGAGGCTCGCTGATCAGCGCATGTCCACCTGCGCACACTGGCCGTCATTGTCCCGCATGACCAACCTCACGCCGTCGACGAACTGGCCAGTGATCTCAAATTCGGGTTTCGTAATATCGTAGGTCGAGGCGTTGGCGTCCTCTGCGTCGTCCTCAATGATGCCGGCGGCGCCTTCGACACCAACGTTTCGCTCGCTCCGGATATCAGCAATGACCTGGCTGACCTTCAGGACGGTGGTTTGCGCCTCCTCGCCGAGCGTATCGATATTGGTGGCGTAGCACTCGCAATAGGTCTCTACCGACGCACCAAGATCTGCGAGGTCACTCTCTACCTCCGGATCGCCAGCGAGCAGACCCGTGCAAATGGATGCGGGGTCGCTGCTGTTGCCTGTGCTGCAGGCCGCGACCAGTGAAACAGCCGCTATGGCCCAACTTCTCTTGATATGAGCCATAGCGGCACCTCCTCTTCGATTATTCGGCTGGTACGGCAGCAGCCGTTCCAAGGAAACCGCGCAGGCGCGTCTCGATGATCTCATTGGCCTCAGCCATGATCCGGTCGATCAGTTCCTTACAGGTCGGGATGTCGTGGATCAGGCCAGCAACCATGCCACACGACCATGCGCCGGCATCCATTTCGCCGTTCAACATGATCTTTGGATAGACGCCTGCAACTTCTTCAATGATGTCTTCGAACTTGATGTCCGAACCGAGCCGCTCTTCCTTCTCAAGAAGACGCTCGACCCCAGCATTGTTCAGCACGCGCTCGGTATTGCGCAGAGGCCGCATGATCAGACGCGTGTCCAATTCGGATGCCGCGACAATCGCCTGCTTCACATTCTCGTGGACCGGCGCTTCCTTCGTGGCGATGAAGCGGGTTCCCATATTCATGCCGGACGCTCCCATGGCGAGGGATGCGACGAGGCTGCGCCCATCGGCCTGCCCGCCAGATGACACAAAAGGAATCTCAAGCTCATCGGCAGCCCGTGGCAGGAGGATCATGTTCGGAACATCGTCTTCGCCCGGGTGGCCGCCGCATTCAAAGCCGTCAACGGAAACTGCGTCACATCCAATGGACTGCGCCTTCAGGGCGTGGCGAACAGCCGTGCACTTGTGAATGACATTGATGCCCGCATCCTTGAGGACCGGCAGAACCTGAGCTGGATTGTTGCCGGCCGTTTCAACCGCTTTGACACCGCCTTCGATGATCGCCTTGATGTACCCTGGATAGTCCGGCGGGTTCACTGACGGCAGGAAGGTGAGGTTCACGCCGAAAGGCTTGTCCGTCATATCGCGGCAGCGCGCGATCTCATTGGCGAGGTCGGCGGGGGTCTTCTGTGTCAGCGCAGTGATGATGCCAAGGCCGCCAGCGTTCGACACGGCGGCGGCCATCTCCGCAAAGCCCACATAATGCATGCCCCCCTGGATAATGGGGTGCTCGATGCCGAACATTTCGGTGATAGGCGTCTTCATGGGAAATCTCCTCCAAATCAATGCGGACACAATGCCAATGGATACCCATCAAGGGCAAGCATTCCGGCGGGTAAAGGAGGCGCAATCGCGCGCCTTGTTATTCTGACCCGGCAGGCTCAAAGTGATGCAAGCAGCCTGGAGGCAATCAGCAATGCGCATCTTTGTTCACGGCGTTCCGGACACACCCGCCATGTGGGCTCCGTTGATCGAGGCGCTCGGTCCGTCAGCTGGGCCAGTCTCGGCCCCGGCTTTACCGGGTTTCGTCACCCCTCCCCCAGCGGGCTTCAGCTGCACGAAAGAAGCCTATTCGAACTGGCTCATTCAGGAAGTTGAGGCCGTCGGCGCGCCTGTCGACCTGGTGGGGCATGACTGGGGCGCACTTTTGGTCATCCGGGTGGCATGCCAGCGGCCTGAGCTTGTGCGCAGCTGGGCCGTCGCGAATGCCCTGCCTCAAAAGGACTATAAATGGCATCGCACGGCCAAAATCTTTCAGACCCCACTGCTCGGCGAAGCGTTCATGGCGCTGACGAGTGAAGCGCGTCTCGCCAGCGGGCTGGCCAAAGCGGGACTGCCTGCCACCCTGGCTCGCAAGGAAGCCTCACACTGGACGCCGCACATGCGCAAAGCCATCCTCAAACTCTACCGCTCGGCCAAGACCGTCGCATCAGAATGGTCGCAGGGCCTGGACAAGCTTCCTGAGCGCGGCATGGTTTTCTGGGGCGACGACGATCCCTTCGTACCGGTCGAAACCGCTGAGCGCTTCTGCGCCGAAACAGGTGTACCGCTTCACCGCAATGCCAACACCGGACATTGGTCGGTTGTCGAGCGCGCGGAAGAGTTCGCGACACTTTTAAAAACGCACTGGCGCTGAACCAGCTCAGGCGCCGGACGCGACTTCATGGCTTGAATGCGCAGCTCCGATCGAAAATGGTAGTGTGCCACCATGGGAGGCGCCGACCATGAACCTTCAATTTTCAAAAACTGAAGAAGCGTTTCGCGACGAGGTGCGCGACTTCCATTCCGCCAGCCCGACGCCTGATCAGCCAAATATCTCAATGACCGCGCCGGCTCGATCTATGCTGGCTCAAACGATATCCAGCGCAACATTCTGAGCAAGGGTCAGCTGGGGCTCCAGGGGGCGTCTTAGTTGTCAATCACGCGCGCGGAGTCCGCCTCTTCATCTCGGTCTTCCGCATCGGTGTTTGTCACGCCGGTCGCACAAGCCTCAGCCTGTTCAGAAGTTTGGCGCTCACTTGTCACCTGTCTCAGCAAAGCAATGCGCTGCTCTGTTCGCTCGGTCCCGGCCGGGAGGCTGAAGCTCAGATAGTTTTCGTTGCCCGGCCCTGAAGCTCTGTACCGGGTGGTGATATCATTCGATTCCTCTGCCAGGATTTCAATCTCACAGATTCCGCCATGCGCAAACCAGACTGAATCTGTGACGCCGCTCTCTTGCCACCAGCCGCCGAAATAGGAATCGGACATGAGGACACCGCCCTCTTCAAGGTCAAAACTTGCGGTCGAGGACAGCCAGAGTGGTTCTTCCCCGGTGAGCAAGTACTCTTCCCCGCGCAGCCAGTTGAGGATTGACCGGGAGATTTCATGAGCTTCGATCGCGCCCCCCGGCAACCCGTTTAGCTTTGCCACCCGCGACCAGTCCGGCGATCGCCCCTCCTCGCAGGCGGTGCTTAGCTCTGCGTTTGTATGACGCGCATTGAGGTAGCCGATGCGCTCAATGAACGCCTGATGCAGCGGATCACCTTTCGGAAGCCAGAACACGACTGGCTCTCTATCGTCGACAGAATAGGCCGCGTAAGCACTGAGGCGGAAATCCGAATTGGCTTCGGACGGCTCAACTTTGCAAATCGCGCCGAGCCTGATCCACGCTGAGACGAGCTCACCATCTGACTCTTGCCACCAGGATCCCAAATATTTGTCGGTCAGCAGGTTCCCATCTTCCTTGATGGAGAAAAAACCGTCCGAATAAAAAAGCAGAGGTCTCTCTTCGGCATCAAGCAGATTTTCCTGACGCATCCATGCCAACTGTTCAGCATCGATATCGCTCCCGCTCACGATGTTAAAGCTGACATTACCCGGTAAAACGGACGCCAAAACCCCGACCAGCAAGAATGCCGATATCGGCAGAACCACAATCCACCCCGCCAGGCGGACCCAAGGCCGGCCGACAAGCTCCGCCGTTTCGTCATTATGCACCGCTCTCCAGTAAAGGAACGCATTGACGCACATACGCAAAGCCAAACCGCCAAAGATAAGAAGCTGGATGACATTACGGGTCGCATTGGTGTCGAGACCTTCAACCACGATCTCAACCAGTCCGAAAGTCAGGACCCAGAATAGGATAGCGAGGCATGCAGCGCGCGAGCCGTGCCAAGCCATGAGTCCGCAGAAAAAATAGATCAAGCCCGCCATGGCATGGCCGAGCGCCTCACTGGGCGCTACCTCAGACTCACCAGTGAAGATTATCAGCGCGGCCAGACCCTGCAGAATGCCCGCCCCCATGAAGATAGCGGCGTAGACGCGCAGACGTTTGCGGTGAGTATCTGCTCTATTCATGAGGTGCCCCGGGCCCAGACCACTTACCCCTTAAGGTTGCATGATATGCGCCGACGGCTCCTGGGAGCAAACAAAAAAGCCCCGCCAGATCACTGACGAGGCTTTGATGTTGTTTATGTCTGCAGACTATTCTTCGTCCATCGCCTCAAGTTCGGCTTCGTGACGGGCGCGGTCTTTTGCGCCTTTGGCGTCTTCATCGCGGTCAACCAGTTCGATCACGGCAACCGGCGCATTGTCGCCATGGCGGAAACCCGCTTTCAGAACTCGGGTGTAGCCACCATTGCGATCCTTGTAGCGATCGCCAAAGACGTCGAACAGCTTCTGCACGGCTTCCTTGTTGCGGATCTGCGCAATGGCGCGGCGGCGAGAGGCGAGATCACCTTTCTTTGCCAGCGTCACAAGCTTGTCCATGATCGGCTTGAGCTCCTTCGCCTTAGGAAGGGTCGTAACGATCTGCTCATGCTCAATGAGCGACGCTGCCATGTTCGCGAACATCGCCTTGCGGTGCGATGTGGTGCGGTTCAGCTTGCGATGTGCAATTGCGTGGGCCATTTCGGTCTCCTGCGCGCCCTCCCGGGCGGACGGTTAGAGGTGGTCGTCGTATTTCTTGGCAAGCGCTTCGATGTCTTCTGGTGGCCAATCCGGCACTTCCATGCCGAGGTGCAGCCCCATTCCAGCGAGCACTTCCTTGATCTCATTCAGCGACTTGCGGCCGAAGTTCGGGGTGCGGAGCATTTCCGCCTCGGACTTCTGGATGAGGTCGCCAATATAAACAATGTTGTCGTTCTTCAGGCAGTTTGCCGAACGGACAGACAGTTCCAGCTCGTCGACCTTCTTGAGAAGAACCGGATTGAAGCCGAGATCGGTTTCTTCGCTGGACGAAGAGGATTCGGTTTCTGGCTCATCGAAGGTGATGAAGAGTTGCAGCTGATCCTGAAGGATGCGGGCGGCATAAGCCACCGCGTCTTCAGGCGTGATCGATCCGTCGGTTTCGACTGACAGCGTGAGCTTGTCATAATCGAGGACCGTTCCCTCACGGGTGTCTTCGACAGCATAACCGACGCGGCGGACCGGAGAGTAGATTGCGTCAACCGGCACGAAGCCAATCGGCGCGTCTTCCGGACGGCTCTGATCGGCAGGCACATAGCCCTTGCCGGTGGCAACGGTGAATTCCATGCGGACCGAGGCGCCATCATCGAGCGTACAGATGACCAGATCCGGATTGAGGATCTTCACGTCGCCTGAGGTTTCGATCTGGCCAGCTTTGACTTCGCCCTTGCCGTCTGCCTTCAGGATCATGCGCTTCGGCGTGTCCGAAACCATGTCGATGGCGATCTGCTTCAGGTTCAGAACGATGGTCGTGACATCTTCGCGAACGCCCGGAATGGACGAGAACTCGTGAACCACACCGTCAATCTGCACGCCAGTGATCGCTGCGCCCTGAAGGGACGACAGAAGCACGCGGCGAAGCGCATTGCCGAGCGTCGTACCGAAGCCACGCTCAAGCGGCTCGATGACGAGTTTGGCATGACGACGCGGATCGCGGCCCGCTTCAACCTTTGGACGGTTTGGGCGGATCAGTTCTTTCCAGTTACGGTCATTCACGCTGGTCGCGGTATCGGCCATTCACGGCCTCCTTAGTCTGTTAATGGATGAAGCTCAGGCCTAGACGCGGCGGCGTTTTGGCGGGCGGCATCCATTGTGCGGAATTGGTGTGGTGTCGCGGATCGATGTGATGGTCAGGCCAGCAGCCTGCAGCGCACGAAGGGCGCTCTCACGGCCCGAACCTGGTCCACGAACGTTGACTTCGATGGTTTGAAGGCCGTGGTCCTGAGCTTTTTTCGCGGCATCCTCTGCGGCCACCTGGGCAGCGTAAGGAGTCGATTTGCGCGAACCCTTGAACCCCATGGCACCGGCCGAAGACCAGGAAATCGTATTTCCCTGCGCGTCGGAGATCGTCACCATGGTGTTGTTGAAGCTCGAGTTCACATGAGCAACGCCGGAAGAGATATTCTTGCGGGCGCGGCGGCGAACGCGGGTCGTATCACGAGCCATATCTGTCTAGTCCTACTTCTTCTTGCCGGCGATCGGCTTCGCCGGACCCTTGCGGGTGCGAGCATTGGTGTGGGTGCGCTGGCCACGAACCGGCAGGCGCTTGCGGTGGCGAAGCCCCCGGTAGCAGCCAAGGTCCATGAGACGCTTGATGTTCATCGAAACTTCACGGCGAAGGTCACCTTCAACCATATAGTCGGAATCGATCGATTCGCGGATCTGGATCACTTCGGCATCGGTGAGATCAGCGACACGGCGATGACCCTCAATACCAATCTTTTCAGTGATCTCGCGGGCTTTGGCCGGACCAATCCCGTGAATGTAACGAAGCGCAATTTCAACGCGCTTGTTCGTTGGAATGTTTACACCTGCAATACGGGCCACGGGCCTCATCTCCTAAATTGCCAAAAACGGGCTCGGCGCGAAACGAAAACCAACGCTTCGCGCGCGCGAACCCGACCTCTTAACGAAGTGCGTCGTTATAGACCCGCAAATCGCCGCGTCAACTGGTCAAATGCGGCTTTATACGGTCTCTTTCAGCGCCTTCTCGACGCCTTGCGTAACCTCTTCAATTGACGCCATTCCATCGACTTCGCGAAGGATGCCCCGTTCCGCATAAAGCGGGATCAGAGGTGCGGTGTCCTGATTATACTTATCAAGACGCGCAGCGAAAGTCTCGGGATTATCATCCTTGCGGCCCTGCTCCTCAAAACGCTTGGTCACGCGCTTTAGAAGCTGTGCTTCATCGACCACGAGACGAATGACCCGATCAACCTGCGAGCCGCGCGACTTGAGTAGATTGTCGAGCGCGTGCGCCTGACCGACAGTCCGCGGAAACCCATCATAGATAAAGCCAGGCGCGTCGGTGTGAACAGACAGCTGCTCGTCGATGAGGTCGATGACGATCTCGTCCGACACCAGCCCGCCTTCATCCATGATTTTCGCGACCCGGTTGCCGAGGTCAGACCCCGAAGCGCGAGCGGCACGAAGCATGTCCCCTGTCGAAAGCTGAATGTAGCCATGTTCTTCGACAAGACGTTTCGCCTGCGTGCCTTTTCCGGCCGCCGGTGGTCCGAACAGTATCAAATTCATCGTCTGCGTTTTCCTCCCAGCCGCGATTTCTTGATCAGCCCTTCATATTGATGCGCGATCAAGTGGGACTGGATCTGTGTCACTGTATCCATCGTAACGGATACAACGATGAGAAGCGAGGTGCCACCTATATAGAAAGGAATCTCTGGCACGTATCGCCGCAGAATTTCCGGCAGAAGACAGACAAAGACCAGGTAGACAGCGCCGATCGTGGTGAGACGTGTCAGAACGTAGTCAAAATAAGCCGCCGTGTTCTTGCCCGGCCGGATGCCTGGAACAAAGCCACCATATTTACGCAGATTGTCGGCGGTTTCCTGCGGATTGAACATGATCGACGTATAGAAAAAGCAGAAAAACGCGACCAGCACACCGTAGGTGATGATGTAGGTCCAGCTGCCCGGAGAGAAGTGGAGCGCGAACCACTGCAGAATACCTGGCCCCTGCTCAACGGCTCCGCCAGCCGCCATCGTGTTCCCACCCGACAGGCCAACAGCCGTCATCGGAAGCATCAGGATTGCAATAGCAAAGATCGGTGGAATGACGCCAGACGTGTTGATCTTCAGCGGCATGAAAGAGCTTTGGCCCTGCTGCATCTGATTACCGACCTGGCGTTTCGGATACTGGATAAGCACGCGGCGCTGTGAGCGTTCGATAAACACAATGAAAAGAACGAGTGCGACAACGAGCAGAATGACGGCAGCAACGAAGACGACATTGACGCCCTGCTCTCGGCCACCAGCAAACATGTTGAAGACAGCTTTCGGCATCTCAGCAATGATGCCTGCAAAGATGATCAGCGAAATGCCATTACCGATGCCGCGTGCGGTGATCTGTTCACCCATCCACATCAGGAACATTGTGCCGCCAACAAAAGTGGTGACCGCTGTCAGCACGAAGAACCAGGTCGCAATGCCTTCATAGGCAACGCCAGACAGGCCCATCGCGATGCCAAACCCCTGGAACAGGGCGAAGCCGACGGTCAAGTAACGCGTGTACTGGTTGATCTGTTTTCGACCGGCCTCGCCTTCCTTCTTGAGTTTCTCAAGCGAAGGGACCGCACTGGTCATCATCTGAATGATAATCGATGCCGTAATATATGGCATCACATTGAGTGCAAACACACTCATCCGTTCGACGGCGCCGCCAGCAAACATGTTCAGCGAACCGAGCATACCGCCCTGTTGCTGGGTGAAGAATTGCTCGAACTGGCTTGGGTCAACACCCGGCACCGGGATGTACGTCCCCAGGCGGAAAAGAACGAGAATGAAGAGCGTGAACAGGATTCGGGCCTGAAGATCCTTCGCTTTCGCGAAGGTGCCGAAATTCATGTTTCGCGCCATTTGCTCTGCGGCTGTGGCCAACTGCCCCTCCTACCGGAAATGAAATCGCCGCCAATACATCGGCGGCGAAATGCTGTTTGTGAAGGTGTTCGGATGAAAAAGCCGCAGATTATTCTGCTTTTTCAGCCGCCACCGGACCCGTCACAGTGACCTTGCCGCCGGCTTTTTCGATCGCTTCGATCGCTGCCTTGCTGGCACCCGTGACCGTGATGTTTGCCTTTTTCGGCGCTTCACCCTTTGCGAGCAGACGGACACCGTCTTTCACGCGGCGAATGACGCCCGATTCCATCAGCGTCTCTTCGGTGATGTCGCCGGCTTTCAGCTTGCCCGCTTCAATCGCCTTGGTGAGACGGCCCAGGTTGACCCAGGCATGATCTTTCGAGTTGCGGGCGGTGAAGCCTCGCTTCGGCAGACGCATATAGATCGGCATCTGGCCGCCTTCAAAGCCATTCAGGGCGACGCCCGAACGTGCTTTCTGGCCTTTGACACCACGACCGCCAGTCTTGCCCTTGCCGGAGCCGACGCCGCGGCCCACGCGATGGCGGTTCTGGGTCGATCCCGCATTCGGGGAGAGTTCGTTGAGTTTCATCGGTCTATTCCTGACTGGCGTAACAAAGGGTCGCCCCTATACGCCTACTCTTCTACGACTTCAATAAGGTGAGACACCTTGGCGATCATGCCACGCACGGCCGGGGTGTCTTCGAGCTCACGCTCACGGCCGATCTTGTTGAGACCGAGACCGACAAGCGTCTGACGCTGCTCTGGCTTGCGACGGATCGGGCTGCCCGTCTGGCGAACCGTAACCGTATCTGACTTCTTCTTTGCCATGATCAGAACCCTTTTCTAAATCAGGCCGTCTCGGAAATGCCGGCTTCGGACGCACCATCGGTGCGGCGGCCAACAATATCCTGGACCTTGAGGCCACGCTTGGAAGCAACAGAGCGCGGGCTTGCCTGCTCTTTTAGTGCTTCGAAGGTTGCACGAACCATGTTGTACGGGTTGGACGAGCCGTTCGACTTGCCAACAACGTCCTGAATGCCAAGGACTTCCATGACGGCACGCATCGGACCACCCGCAATCACGCCGGTACCCGGAGGCGCTGCGCGAAGGATGACCTTGCCTGCGCCCCAACGGCCTTTGCCGTCATGATGCAGCGTGCGGCCTTCACGAAGCGCTACGCGAACCATGTTGCGCTTGGCTTCTTCAGTTGCCTTGCGGATCGCCTCTGGAACTTCGCGGGCCTTGCCCTTGCCGAAGCCAGCGCGGCCCTTCTGGTCACCCACGACGACGAGCGCTGCGAAACCGAAGTTCTTACCACCCTTCACCGTCTTGGCGACGCGGTTGATGCCGACGAGCTTGTCAACAAATTCGCTCTGTTCTTCGTTTCGGTCATCGCGACGTCCGCGTCCGCGGCCGCGACCTCTGCCCTGTTCTTCTGCCATATCGGCCTCCTAGAACTTCAGACCGCCCTCACGGGCGGCGTCTGCCAGGGCTTTAACCCGGCCGTGGAACATGTAGCTGCCGCGATCGAAGACGACGTCTTCAACGCCGGCTTTCTTGGCGCGCTCTGCGATGAGCTCACCAATTTGCTGAGCAGCTGCGGTGTCGCTCGTGGACTTCAGCTTACCGCGAAGATCCTTTTCGAGCGTAGATGCCGCGGCAACCGTCAGACCCTTCTCATCATCGATGATCTGGGCTGAGATATTCTTGTGCGAGCGAGCAACCGAAAGGCGCGGCTTGCCAGAGGCAAGCTTGCGGAGCTTCGTGCGGTTGCGCTGTGCGCGGCGGGTAGCTTTTTCGCGTGTCGTCTTCATGGCGGTTACTTCTTCTTGCCTTCCTTGCGGCGGACATATTCGCCCTGGTAGCGCACACCCTTGCCTTTGAAAGGCTCAGGCTTACGGAACTGGCGAATTTCAGCTGCAGCCTGTCCGACAGCCTGCTTGTCAGCCCCCGAAACAATCACTTCAGTTGGCTTCGGCGCTTCAATCGTGATGCCTTCCGGGGCTTTGAAGATCACGTCATGCGAGTAACCGAGCGACAGTTTCAGGTCAGATCCCTGCATCTGCGCACGATAACCAACGCCGACGAGTTCAAGCGTCTTCGAGAAGCCATTGGCTGCACCGTTGATGACATTTGCAGCATTCGCACGTGCGGTGCCCCACTGAGTGCGGACTTTAGGGTCCAGCGCCTCAGCGAAAGTCATCTTCTTGCGGCCCTTTTCATCATTTGCCTTGATGCGCGCATTGGCTTCTTTCACGAAGCTCTCGCGTGGCATGATCTGGACCTCACCGTCCTTAAGCTCGGCCGCCACAAGGTCAGACACCACAAACGCAAGGTTGCCTTTCGGGCCTTTCGCTTCAATCGTGTTGCCGTTCACCGTGACGGTCGTGCCGTTCGGGACAGGGATTGGGAGTTTTCCAATACGGGACATGTCAGTTCATCCTCGTCCTAGAATACCCGGCAGAGAACTTCGCCGCCCACATTCTCATTGCGCGCAACGGCATCGGAAATGACACCCTTGGACGTAGAGAGAATGGAGATACCCAGTCCGTTACGGACCAGCGGCAGATCATTCACCGACGAATAAACCCGGCGACCTGGCTTCGAGACCCGACGGATCTCGGAGATGACAGGTGCGCCATCATAATACTTCAGTTCGATCTCGACGTTGTTGTGACCGTCTTTTTCGACTTCCGTGTAACCACGGATGTAGCCTTCAGACTGCAGCACGTCCAGGACGCGAATCCGCAGTTTGGAAGACGGCGAGACAACCTTCGTCATGCCACGCATCTGCGCATTGCGGATACGGGTCAGGAGATCGCCAAGGGGATCGGAAATGTTCATCTTGGTCCTCCTTTCCTACCAGCTTGACTTCACGAGGCCCGGCACCATGCCGAGCGAGCCGAGTTCGCGAAGTGCGATACGCGACATTTTCATCTTGCGATAATAACCACGCGGACGGCCTGTGACCTGGCAGCGGTTACGAACGCGGTTCGGTGCGGAGTTGCGCGGAAGCTCAGCCAGTTTAAGGCGAGCCTGGAAGCGCTCTTCCAGTGGCACATCTTCGTCAACAGCAATCGCTTTGAGCTTCGCACGACGGGCCGCATACTTTGCGACCATCCGACGACGCTTTTCGTTCTTTTCAATTGCGCTCTTCTTAGCCATATCGTTTCGTCCTCAAGCGCTAGTTCCGGAACGGGAAGCCGCAATGCGCTAGCAGCGCCTTGGCTTCTTCGTTCGTTTTAGCGGTGGTGCAGACAATGATGTCCATACCGCGAATGTCTTCCACGTCATCATAATTGATTTCCGGGAAAACGATTTGCTCTTTCAGGCCCATGGCAAAGTTGCCACGGCCGTCAAAGCTCTTGCCGTTCAGACCACGAAAGTCTTTCACACGTGGCAGGGCCATATTGGTCAGACGGTCGAGAAACTCGAACATCCGGTCACGGCGGAGCGTGACTTTTGCGCCAATGACCATGCCGTCGCGCAGCTTGAAGCCGGCGATCGACTTGCGAGCCTTGGTCGGCACCGGCTTTTGACCGGAGATCTTTTCGAGCTCGGCAAGCGCCGTCTTGATCTTCTTGGAGTCAGCGACAGCTTCGCCAACACCCATGTTGATCACAACCTTGTCGAGTTTCGGGACCTGCATCTCGTTGGAGTAGTTGAACTGCTCCTGAAGCTTGGTCCGGATCTCTTTAGCGTACTTCGTCTTAAGACGGGGTTCGTAATTCTTGGACATCAGATCGACTCGCCAGAACGTTTGGCATAGCGCGTCTTGCGGCCATGCTCGTCTACCTTGAAACCGACGCGGGTCGGCTTGCCATCACGCGGGTCCATGAGTGCCACGTTGGACACATGGATCGGCGCTTCGAACGTCTTGATGCCACCCGGGTCCATTTGACCTGGTTTCTGGTGGCGCTTCACAACGTTCACACCTTGAACAACAACGCGGCTCTCGGCAGGAAGGACTTTCGTCACTTCGCCCTGAGCGCCCTTGTTGCGGCCCGCCGTGACGATCACGCGGTCACCTTTTTTCACTTTGGCAGCCATGGTTACAGCACCTCCGGAGCCAGAGAGACGATCTTCATGTGGTTCTTGGCGCGAAGCTCGCGCGGAACCGGTCCGAAGATACGGGTACCGATCGGCTCACCATTGTTGTTCACCAGCACAGCGGCATTGGTGTCGAAACGAATGGTCGAACCGTCGGGGCGGTTAATGTCTTTCGAGACGCGTACGACAACAGCACGGCGCACGTCGCCTTTTTTCACGCGGCCAGTCGGAATCGCTTCCTTGATCGAGACGACAATGATGTCGCCCACAGACGCGTAACGGCGGCCTGCACCACCCAGCACCTTGATGCACTGGACGCGGCGCGCGCCGGAATTGTCGGCCACGCGGAGATTGGATTGCATCTGGATCATGAGTCAGCCCCTTCTCCAGCAACCAGCTCCCACGTCTTCAGCTTGGAGCGCGGTGGGCACTCCTGGATGGTGACGCGCTGTCCTTCGACGGCAACATTGCCCTCGTCGTGAGCGTGATATTTCTTAGAGCGGCGCACGATCTTTTTCATCACAGGATGGAGGAAGGTGCGGTCAACGCGGACCACAGCCGTCTTGTCCTGCTTAGTGGAGACCACAACGCCTTCCATTACGCGTTTCGGCATGACTCTCTCCTACGCCTCGGCTTCCGCTTTGGCCTGTTCGCTAAGGAGTGTCTTGACGCGAGCGATATCGCGGCGGACTTCCTTCATGCGGGCCGTTTTTTCCAGTTGGCCGGTGGCCTGCTGGAAGCGGAGGTTAAACTGTTCTTTCTTGAGCTGGACGAGCTGATCTTTCAGCTGGTCGGTGCTCTTCGAACGCAAATCAGCGATTTTCATCTCTAGATCCCCTCAATGCGCTTAATGATTTTGGTCTTCACCGGCAGCTTTGCAGCACCGAGTTTCAGAGCCTGGATAGCAACGGCATCCGGGACACCGTCGATTTCGAACAGGATGCGACCAGGAGCAACGCGGGCGACCCAACGGTCAACCGAGCCCTTACCTTTACCCATACGAACTTCGATCGGCTTCGCAGTGACCGGCGTATCCGGGAACACGCGGATCCAGACCTTGCCCTGCCGCTTCATCTCGCGGGTCACGGCACGGCGGGTCGCTTCGATCTGACGAGCGGTAACCCGCTCAGGCTCAAGCGCCTTGAGACCAAAGCTTCCAAAGTTCAGCGTGTAGCCGCCTTTGGCAGTACCCGAAATCCGGCCCTTGAAGGCCTTACGGTATTTAGTGCGTTTTGGCTGCAGCATCGGTTAAGCTCCTGCGCCTTGTGGGCCGGAAGCCGGTCCACGCTGGTTGGTCGAACGGGCGCGAGCCTGGCCGGAATCTTCGGCCTTCTTGTCCTGCGCCATCGGGTCGTGCTCCATGATCTCGCCTTTGTAGATCCAGACCTTCACACCAATGATGCCATAGGTCGTCTCTGCTTCGGCGGTGCCATAGTCGATATCAGCGCGCAGCGTGTGCAGCGGGACGGAGCCTTCTGCATACTGCTCGGTCCGCGCAATCTCTGCGCCGCCGAGACGGCCGGACACCATGACACGAATACCAAGCGCGCCGAGGCGCATGGAATTCTGGATCGCCCGCTTCATCGCGCGGCGGAAAGAGCCACGGCGCTCGAGCTGGCGAGCAATATCTTCAGCAACCAGGGTCGCATCGATTTCAGGCTTGCGGATCTCGACGAGGTTCACGCGAACTTCGTCTTCCGTCATCTTGGAAAGCTTCTTGCGAAGCACTTCGATGTCGGCACCCTTTTTACCGATCACAAGGCCCGGACGGGCGGTGTGGATCGTGACAATGCACTTTTTGTGCGGACGCTCGATAACGATGCGGGAGATACCAGCCTGCTTCAGCTGATCCTTGATCGTGTTGCGAATTTTCAGGTCTTCGTGAACGAGACGGCCATAGTCTGCAGAGTCTGCATACCAACGGCTATCCCAGGTCCGGTTAACGCCCAGACGAAACCCGATGGGATTGATCTTCTGGCCCATTATGCGGCCTCCGCTTCAGCTGATGTGTCACGCAGCACGACGGTCAGCTGCGAGAATGGTTTCATGATGCGAGCCGCGCGGCCACGAGCACGAGCGCGAATACGCTTCATGACGAGGTTCTTGCCGACATGGGCTTCAGCGACGACCAGGCTGTCGATATCCAGGTTGTGATTGTTCTCTGCGTTCGACATGGCCGACCAGAGCACCTTGTAAACATCCTGAGCGGCACGCTTGCGAGAAAACTTCATCTCGTTCAGCGCGCGCTGGATCGGCATACCGCGAATCTGCTGAGCCAGAAGGTTCAGCTTCTGCGGGCTGGAGCGATACATGCGCAGCACGGCGCGAGACTCGTTCGAAGCCTGTTTTGGAGGATTCTTTGCCTTAGCCATGGCTACTTCCTCTTCGCTTTCTTGTCTGCGCCATGACCGTAATACGTACGGGTCGGCGCGAACTCACCGAATTTGTGACCAACCATTTCCTCAGTGACGAGGACTGGAACGAACTTGTTGCCATTGTGGACCTGAAAGTTCAGGCCCACGAATTGTGGCATGATGGTGGACCGGCGCGACCAGGTCTTGATGACCTCACGGCGCTCGGAAGCCTGAGCTTTTTCTGCCTTCTTGAGCAGATAGCCGTCGACGAACGGACCTTTCCAAACGGAACGTGGCATATCTCTCGCTCCCTAGCGTTTCGCGTTACGGCGACGGATGATCAGACGATCCGAAGCCTGGGTCTTGCGGGTCTTAGGACCGCGGGTTTTCTTGCCCCATGGTGTCACTGGGTGACGACCACCGGACGACTTGCCTTCACCACCACCGTGCGGGTGATCGACCGGGTTCATCGCGACACCGCGAACCTTCGGACGCTTGCCGAGGTAGCGGGAACGACCGGCCTTTGAGAGGACCTTGTTCATGTTATCCGGGTTGGACACTGCGCCGACCGTTGCCAGGCAGCTATCCGGAACCATGCGAAGCTCACCGGAGGACAGCTTTACCTGAGCATAGCCAGCATCGCGGCCAACAAGTTGAACATAGGTGCCAGCAGAGCGGGCAATCTGACCACCCTTTTGCGGCTTGATTTCAACATTGTGGACGATGGTACCGACAGGAATATTCTTCAGTGGAAGAACGTTGCCCGGCTTGATGTCCGCCGTCTTCGAAGTGACCACCGTGTCACCGACAGCCAGACGCTGCGGCGCGATGATGTAGGACTGATCACCGTCCTGATACTTGATCAGAGCGATGAACGCCGTGCGGTTCGGGTCATATTCGAGGCGCTCAACCGTTGCGGGAACGTCCCAGCGGGTACGCTTGAAGTCGACCTTGCGATAAAGACGCTTGGCGCCGCCACCGATACCACGAACGGTAACGCGGCCACGGTTGTTACGACCACCAGACTTGGTGAGACCTTCGGTCAACGATTTGACCGGGCGTCCCTTGTGCAGCTCCGAGCGGTCAACAATGACGAGCTGGCGCTGGCCTGGG
This sequence comes from Henriciella sp. AS95, assembly GCF_038900055.1. Classification (NCBI taxonomy): domain Bacteria; kingdom Pseudomonadati; phylum Pseudomonadota; class Alphaproteobacteria; order Hyphomonadales; family Hyphomonadaceae; genus Henriciella; species Henriciella sp. AS95. The sequence goes on along the minus strand of NZ_JBBMQM010000001.1, from coordinate 1,752,963 downwards.
GAGGTCGGATTGAAAGTCTTGAGTGCCATACTTGCTCTCCTACAGCCCGGTCGTGATGTCGACGGACTGTCCGTCTTTCAGGGTGACGATCGCTTTTTTCGTGTCAGAGCGGAAACCGAGCTTCCCACGGAAACGCTTGGTCTTGCCCTTGACCTTGATCGTGTTGACCTTGGTCACGTCCACTTTGAACAGCGTTTCAACCGCTTCCTTGATGTCCTTCTTATTGGCGGACAGCGGAACGGAGAAAACGATTTTGTTTTCTTCTGCAAGCAGGGTCGACTTCTCAGTGATGACCGGAGCAAGCAGCGTGTCGTAATTGTGTGCTTTCACGTCAGCCATGGCTTATTTCCCTTCCTTGGCTTTCGCTTCGAAGCGCGCGCCGATGCCCTCAAGAGCACTCTTGGTCACGACAAGCTGCTTACGGCGCAGGATGTCATAAACGTTGAGGCCAGCAACTGGCAGCACATCGATGTTCGGAATGTTACGAGCCGCTTTTGCGAAGTTCTCATCAACCTCAGAGCCCGCGATAATCAGCGCGTTCTCGACACCGAGACCCTTGAACTTCGACGAAAGCTCTTTCGTCTTCGCCGCATCAAGCTTGGCGTCGTCAATAATGATCAGCGCGTCGTCTTTGACTTTAGCAGACAGCGCATGCGCCAGGGCCAGCTTGCGGATCTTTTTCGGCAGGTCGTGCGCATGGCTGCGGACGCGCGGTCCGTGAGCAACGGCACCACCCACAAAGATCGGCGCATTGCGCGAACCGTGACGAGCGCCGCCAGAGCCTTTCTGACGGATGAATTTCTTGGTCGTGACGGACACTTCATCGCGTGACTGGGTCTTGTGAGTCCCAGCCTGGCGCTTGGCAAGCTGCCAGCGAACCGTGCGGTGAAGCAGGTCAGAGCGGATGTCGGTCAGGCCGAAAACAGCCTCATCAACCGTCGCTTTGCCAGCCGCCTTACCGTCGAGAGTTTTGACTGCGAGTTCCATTATTCACCAGCCTCCGATTGCTCGGGCTCTACTTTTTTCTCAGAGCCGCCCTTGGCGCGGAAAGAACCGGCAGCAGGCGCATCTGCGTGAAGCGCTTTCTTCACAGCGTCGCGAACTTCCACGTAAGCGCCATCGTGACCCGGGATCGCACCCTTCACGAGGATGATCCCGCGCTCTGCGTCGGTGCGAACCACTTCGAGGTTCTGAACCGTGACGCGATCGACACCATAGTGACCGGCCATCTTCTTACCTTTGAAGACCTTGCCGGGATCCTGGCACTGACCCGTCGAACCGTGCGAACGGTGAGAGATCGAAACACCGTGCGTGGCGCGAAGACCGCCGAAATTCCAGCGCTTCATCGCACCGGAGAAACCGCGGCCGAGCGAAACGCCGGCAACGTCTACACGCTGGCCGACGGCGAAATGGTCAGCCACGACTTCTGCGCCAACCTCCGGCAGGTCGCCATTCACGCGGAACTCAACGAGCTTGCGCTTTGGAGCAACACCAGCCTTGGCGAACGCTTCGCGCTGGGCCTTTGCCGTGCGTTTTGCTTTCGCCTCGCCAGCCCCCATCACAACAGCTGAATAGCCATCATTGCGGGTGACTTTGACTTTTTCTTTTTTCTTGCCGCGATTGACGCTGACTTCGCGGTCTTCGTCAGTGCGAAGGCCGACGACCTGACAGCCATCAAGCGAAAGAACGGTCACCGGAATGTGGCGGCCATTCTCGTTGAAGATACGCGTCATGCCCAGCTTGCGGGCAATAACGCCGGAACGTTGTGCCGGTAGGGCCATCTTAGCGCGCTCCCTCAAGTTTGATTTCGATGCCGACACCAGCTGACAGGTCGAGCTTCATGAGCGCGTCAACCGTCTGCGGGGTCGGGTCCACGATATCGAGGATACGTTTGTGAGTACGGATCTCGAACTGATCGCGGGATTTCTTGTCGATGTGCGGCGAGCGGTTCACAGTGAAACGCTCGATGCGGGTCGGCAGCGGGATCGGGCCGCGCACGTCAGCGCCAGTGCGCTTCGCGGTCGACACGATTTCCTTCGCCGACAGATCGAGGGCGCGGTGATCGAAGGCCTTCAGCCTGATCCGGATATTTTGTTTTTCCATCGTACGGTATCCCGTCCACATGAATGACGCGCCTAGGCGCACGCTATAACGGAGCGCCCTGACGCATTCGGCTGAAATGTCTGTTTCGGTGGGAAGCGTTTGCCACACGAGGCACAGCCGACCCTTCGAAGGGCGCGGTGTATGGGATTTGAACGGGGCCGTCAACACCGCCAGTGAGAATCTTTACAGCGGTCTGCAGTTCAGGGCCGACCACGTGCCCCTTCCCTTTATGGCATCGCTCGTGTCAGATGTCCGTATCGTCCTCAAATCACCCTTAGAACAAGCAGGATCAGCATGAGCGAAGACCTCCTAAACGCAGCGCGGAAGGTGCGCGAAAACGCCCATGCCCCCTATTCCGACTTTCATGTCGGCGCGGCTATTCGGGCCGCTGGCGGGATTTATGTCGGCTGCAATGTCGAGAACGCTTCCTTCCCGGAAGGCACCTGCGCTGAGGCCGGGGCGATTTCGGCGATGGTCGCGGCCGGTGATTCTGCGATTCTCGAAGTGTTGATTTATGCCGAAGCTGATACGCCGGTGGCACCATGCGGTGGGTGTCGGCAACGGCTCTCGGAGTTTGCCAGTTCCGAAACAACAGTAAAACTCGCAAGCGATAGCGGGATAGAAGTCGAAACAACGCTCGGCGATTTGCTGCCTTCGACATTCAAATTGACCTGATCACGACAAAAAAGAGCCGATGATTCTGGATTGATCCCCGCTTTGCGATGGATCGGGCTTCAGATGACCGCAACAAAAAAGGGCCGCTCCGGTATGGAGCGGCCCTGGATGCTTTGATCCCCGCTATCGCGATGGATCGGGCTCAGGGCTGCGGGGTTCGCAGTCCTGACGCCTTATCTTATTTCGTCACCGAGGAGACGACGCCGGCACCGACGGTGCGGCCGCCTTCGCGGATCGCGAAGCGCAGACCCTGGTCCATGGCGATCGGAGCGATGAGCTCGACTTCCATTTTCACATTGTCACCCGGCAGGACCATTTCCTTGTCCGCTGGAAGCTTCACAACACCGGTCACGTCCGTCGTACGGAAGTAGAACTGCGGACGGTAATTGGTGAAGAATGGCGTGTGACGGCCACCCTCTTCCTTGGTCAGGATGTAGGCTTCGGCTTCGAACGTTGTGTGCGGCGTGATCGAGCCTGGCTTACAAAGAACCTGGCCACGCTCGACACCTTCACGGTCGATACCGCGGATCAGCGCGCCGATATTGTCGCCAGCCTGGCCCTGGTCGAGCAGCTTGCGGAACATCTCAACGCCGGTCACGGTCGTCTTCTGGGTGTCGCGGATGCCGACAATCTCGACTTCCTCGCCAACCTTGATGATGCCCTGCTCAACACGGCCGGTCACAACCGTACCGCGGCCGGAGATCGAGAACACGTCCTCGACCGGCATCAGGAATGGCTTGTCCAGCGGACGCTCTGGCGTCGGGATGTAATCGTCGACAGCCTTCATCAGCTCGATGATCTTCTCCTTGCCGATCGCCTCGTCGCGGCCTTCAACGGCTGCGAGAGCAGAACCAGCAATGATCGGAATGTCGTCGCCCGGGAAGTCATACGAAGACAGAAGCTCACGGACTTCCATCTCGACGAGTTCGAGAAGCTCTTCATCGTCGACCTGGTCAACCTTGTTGAGGAACACGACAAGCGCCGGAACGCCAACCTGGCGAGCCAGAAGGATGTGCTCGCGGGTCTGCGGCATCGGGCCGTCAGCAGCGTTCACAACCAGGATCGCGCCGTCCATCTGGGCCGCACCGGTGATCATGTTCTTCACATAGTCAGCGTGGCCCGGGCAGTCGACGTGCGCATAGTGACGGCTCTCGGTCTCATATTCGACGTGCGCGGTGTTGATGGTGATGCCGCGTGCCTTCTCTTCCGGCGCATTGTCGATGTCCGCATAGGACTTCGCTGCACCGCCATAGGTCTCAGCCATCGTCATCGTGATCGCTGCCGTCAGCGTCGTCTTACCGTGGTCAACATGGCCGATCGTGCCAATGTTCACGTGCGGCTTGTTCCGCTCAAACTTCTCCTTGGCCATGGGGCCTCTCCTTCACTTCAAACTCAAGTCTTCAATCAATTGACCGCGCCAGACCAAGTCTGGCCTGGCGCTGAACCGGTTTACCCTGCCAGATCCTGAACGATCTTCTGGGCTTCCGCCTTAGGCACTTCCGCATAGTGGTCGAACACCATGGTGAACTGCGCCCGGCCTTGCGACATACCGCGGAGGTTGCCGACATAACCGAACATGTTGACCAGCGGCACGAAGGCACCGATCGCCACGACGTTGCCGCGCGGATTGGACCCCTGGATCTGGCCGCGACGTGAGTTCAGGTCACCAATGATGTCACCCATATACTCTTCCGGCGTCACAACCTCGACCTTCATCATCGGCTCCATGAGGCGTGGATCGCCCGGACCTTTCAGCTCTCGGAAGGCTGCGCGAGCAGCGATTTCGAAAGCGAGGACCGAGGAGTCAACGTCATGGTACTTGCCGTCAACCAGAACAGCCTTGAAGTCCGTCACAGGATAGCCGGCCAGAAGACCGTTTTCCTTGGCCTGCTCAAGACCTTTCTGGACGCCCGGGATGTATTCCTTAGGCACCGAACCACCGACGATGGCACTTTCAAACACAAAACCGGATCCGGCTTCAAGCGGCTCGAACTGGATCTTGACCTCAGCGAACTGACCTGAACCACCCGACTGCTTCTTGTGCGTGTAGTTGATCTCGGTCGCACGGCCGAGCGCTTCACGGTAAGCCACCTGTGGCTGGCCGATATTCGCCTCAACCTTGAACTCGCGCTTCAGACGGTCGACGAGAATGTCGAGGTGAAGCTCACCCATGCCCTTCATGATGGTCTGACCGGACTCAATGTCGGTTTCCACGCGGAAGGACGGGTCTTCAGCGGCAAGGCGTTGCAGACCGATGGACATTTTTTCCTGGTCGGCTTTCGATTTCGGCTCGACAGCAATCTCGATAACCGGATCCGGGAAGGTCATGGTTTCGAGAACGACAGGATCGGACTTGTCACACAGCGTGTCACCGGTTGTCGTTTCCTTGAGGCCGGCAAGCGCAATGATATCGCCCGCATAGGCTTCTTCGATTTCCTCGCGATTGTTCGAGTGCATCATCATCATGCGGCCAATACGCTCCTGCTTACCCTTGGTAGAGTTGAGCATGGAGCCGCCTTTGGAGACGGTACCGGAGTAGATGCGCAGGAATGTCAGAGAGCCAACGAACGGGTCGTTCATGATCTTGAAGGCAAGACCGGAGAACGGCTCATCATCGTCTGCGTGGCGCTTGATGTTGCGAACTTCTTCTTCGTCGCCGGGTTTGAAGCCGGTGTAAGCAGGAACGTCCAGCGGACCTGGCAGATAGTCGACGACAGCGTTCAGCATTGGCTGCACGCCCTTGTTCTTGAACGCAGATCCACACAGAACCGGCACGAACGACATGGACAGCGTGCCCTTACGGATCAGCTGGCGCAGCGTATCGACGTCGGGCTCTTCGCCTTCCAGATACGCTTCCATGATTTCTTCGTCCATTTCGACGGCGATCTCGACGAGCTCAGCGCGCATCTCTTCGGCTTTCGCCTTGAGGCTGTCGCGAATGTCGCGAAGCTGCCAGCTCGCACCAAGGTCAGAGCCTTCCCAGACCCATTCCTTCATGGTGACCAGGTCAACATGGCCTTCGAGTTCGGTTTCCGAACCGATCGGCAGCTGGATCGGGGCCGGCTGAGCACCGGTCCGGTCCTTGATCATCGCGACGCAGTTGAAGAAGTCAGCGCCGGTCTTGTCCATCTTGTTGACGAACACGATGCGCGGAACCTTGTAACGGTCAGCCTGGCGCCAGACGGTTTCGGTTTGCGGCTCAACACCAGCGTTCGCATCGAGAACACAGACAGCACCGTCGAGCACGGCCAGCGACCGCTCAACTTCGATGGTGAAGTCAACGTGTCCGGGCGTGTCGATGATGTTGAAGCGGTATTTCGGCGACAGGGCGGACGAGCCGTCCTCGGTGCGTTCCCAGAAAGTGGTCGTCGCAGCAGAGGTAATCGTGATGCCACGCTCCTGCTCCTGCTCCATCCAGTCCATGGTTGCAGCGCCATCGTGCACTTCGCCGATTTTGTGAGACTTGCCGGTATAGAACAGGATGCGCTCGGTCGTCGTCGTTTTACCGGCATCGATGTGTGCCATGATGCCAAAATTACGATAACGCTCCAGCGGATATTCGCGGGCCATGGGATTACCTTTGTTGTCTGGTTCCGGGAGGAACGATGAAAGTGGGGATTACCAGCGGTAGTGAGAGAAGGCGCGGTTGGCCTCTGCCATGCGGTGCGTGTCTTCACGCTTCTTCACAGCGGTACCACGGCCCTGGGATGCATCGAGAAGCTCGCCAGCGAGGCGCTCGCGCATCGTGTTCTCATTGCGCGAGCCAGCCGCAGATGCGAGCCAGCGGATCGCAAGAGCCTGACGGCGCTCTGGGCGCACTTCGACAGGAACCTGATAGGTCGCACCACCAACACGGCGCGAACGGACCTCAACAGCTGGAGAGATTGCCTCAAGAGCCGAGTGAAACACTTCCACAGGGTCTTTTTTTGCTTTTTCTTCAACAAGGTCGAAAGCACCATAAACGATACGCTCGGCGGTCGATTTCTTACCGTCCTGCATGATCTGGTTCATGAACTTGGTGATGATAATGTCTTTGAACTTCGGATCCGGAAGGACCTGACGTTTTTCAGCGCGGTGACGACGTGACATGACTGGCAGCCCTTATTTCGGTTTCTTCACGCCGTAATGCGAACGGCGTTGCTTACGGTTCTTGACGCCCTGGGTATCGAGGACACCACGCAGGATGTGATAGCGCACACCTGGAAGGTCCTTCACACGGCCGCCGCGGATGAGCACAACGGAGTGCTCCTGCAGGTTATGGCCTTCACCCGGAATGTAGCACAGCGATTCAAACCCGGTGGTCAGGCGAACCTTTGCCACTTTACGAAGTGCCGAGTTCGGCTTCTTTGGCGTCGTCGTATAGACGCGCGTGCAGACGCCGCGACGCTGCGGATTGCCTTTAAGGGCTGGGGTTTTTGACCGCGCGGGCTTTGGCTTGCGCGGGTTGCGAATAAGCTGTTGAATCGTGGGCATGAGGGCCTTTTGACTTCTTTCTCTCGTGGCCCCATCGGACCAGTTCAAACCAAGATAGCCCGGTTGGGCCACGAACTGACCCACCGGACCATCAATTCCGTACTATGCCAGCCTTGCGGGACCTCAAATCGGGCCGCGGGAGACCATCGTTAAAATGGGCTCAGCCAGCGTTCGGCGCGTGTTAAGACCCTGTGGCCGTCCCGTCAAGTGTCCTCGACGGTGACGGCTGCGATCAGGGCCTCTCCAGCTGCAGCTTACTCTGCTGCGTCTGGTGCTGGTAGCGCAGCTGCTGCCTCCTCGGCCGCCTGACGACGCTTCGCACGAAGCTTGGTGTCGCGTTGAGCGGCAATGCGGCGGAAGTTGCGCATGCCACCGCCTGTACCAGCCGGAATGAGCCGGCCGACGATGACGTTTTCCTTGAGACCTTCCAGCGTGTCCATCTTGCCCTGAAGGGCCGCTTCGGTGAGCACGCGGGTCGTCTCCTGGAAGGAGGCGGCAGAGATGAAGCTGCGGGTCTGCAGCGATGCCTTGGTGATACCAAGCAGCACAGGAACACCCGTTGCTTCGCGCTGGTCTTGCTTGCGCGAGCGGCGGACCGCTGCGTTCGCTTCGTCCAGCTCCATAAGGTCGACATGTTCGCCCTTGAGAAGCGTCGTCGTACCTGGATCGGTGATTTCGATCTTCTGCAGCATCTGGCGAACGATCACCTCGATGTGCTTGTCGTTGATCGGAACACCTTGCAGGCGGTAGACCTTCTGAACCTCGTCAACGAGGTAGTCGGCCAGCGCTTCGATACCGAGCGAGCTCAGGATATCCTGAGGCGCCGGGTTACCGTCGACGAGATACTCACCGCGGCGGATGAAGTCGCCATCCTGGAACGAGATGCGCTTGTTCTTCGGTACGAGATAATCGACCGCTTCGGCGCCCTCTTCTTCCGGAATAATCGCGATCTTCCGCTTGTTCTTGTAGTCGCGGAGATAGGACACGCGGCCATCGATATCGGCGATGACAGCATTGTCCTTCGGACGACGCGCTTCGAAGAGCTCTGCCACGCGCGGCAGACCACCGGTGATATCCTTGGTCTTCGCACCGCCGGTCGCGGTACGTGCCAAGCTGTCACCTGGTCCGATTTCGTCGCCGTCATTGACGGAGAGGATAGCGCCCGGCGAAAGCAGATAGCGAGCCTCGGTGCCGTTCGGCAGGGTCTTGGCTTCGCCCTTGTCGTCCACGATGAGGACGGATGGACGAAGGTCATTCCCCTTGCTGCCGCGATAGTCGACGATCACGCGGGACGAGATGCCCGTTGCTTCGTCGGTCTCGTCGCGGGCCGTCATGCCGTCGACAACGTCGATCAGCTTGGCGACACCAGCAATCTCGGAAACGAGCGGCTGAGCAAACGGATCCCAGTCAGCGAGCTTGTCGCCCGGCTTGACCTTTGCACCGTCCTTGATGTGCAGGCGCGTACCATATCCAGGCTTGAAGGTCTGGCGGGTGCGGCCGTCGCCGTCGACAACCGAGACGGCCATCTGACGTCCAACAACAACGAGGGTCTTGTCTTTCTTCGTAACGGTCTCGCCGTTCTCGAACTTGATCGTTCCCTCAAACGCCGCCTCAACGGAGCTGTCTTCTGCAACACTTGCAGCACCACCAATGTGGAAGGTCCGCATGGTCAGCTGTGTGCCCGGCTCACCAATCGACTGGGCCGCAATGACGCCAATGGCTTCACCACGGTTGACGATCGTACCGCGAGCAAGGTCACGGCCGTAGCAGGCCACACAGACACCGATCTTGGTTTCACAGGTCAAAGGCGAACGAACTTTGATTTCGTCCACACCTGCTTCTTCAATCGCAGCAGCAAGCGCCTCGTCAACATAGGTGTTGGCCGGACAGATGAGCTCACCGGTCTTCGGATTCTTCACATCTTCGCCAACCGAGCGGCCAAGGATGCGCTCAGACAGTGGAACAACCACGTCTGCACCTTCCATGACAGCGCCGATCTGGATGCCCTTGTCGGTTCCGCAATCGTCTTCGTTGACGATACAGTCCTGAGCAACGTCGACGAGACGGCGGGTCAGATAACCCGAGTTCGCCGTTTTCAGAGCCGTATCAGCAAGACCCTTACGGGCGCCGTGGGTCGAGTTGAAGTATTCAAGAACGGTCAGGCCTTCCTTGAAGTTCGACACGATCGGCGTCTCGATGATCTCACCGGACGGCTTGGCCATCAGGCCGCGCATACCAGCCAGCTGCTTCATCTGGTTCTTGGAACCGCGAGCACCGGAGTGAGCCATCATGAAGACGGAGTTCGTCTCTTCCATGCGGCCCGTCTTCTTGTCGATGGCAGCTTCACCAGCTGCATCCATCATCGCGTCAGCGACCTTGTCAGTACAGGTCGACCAGGCGTCGACCACCTTGTTGTACTTCTCGCCGCGCGTGATGAGACCTTCAGCATACTGACGCTCATATTCAGACACCTGCTCGCGCGTCTCTTCGACCAGCTTGGCTTTCGCCGCAGGGATCTTCATGTCGTCCTTGCCGAAGGAAATACCCGCTTTACAGGCTTCCTTGAAACCGAGGCCCATAAGCTGGTCACAGAAGATGACCGTCGCCTTCTGGCCGCAGTTCCGATAGACCTCGTCGATCAGTTTCGAGATGGCCTTCTTGGTCATCAGGTCGTTGACGACCTCAGGACGCATGCCCTTCATCTTAGGCAGCAGCGACGCGATCATGTAGCGGCCCGGCGTCGTATCGATGATACGAATTTCTTCCTTGCCTTCTTCATCGACGCCTTCGAAGCGCGCCTTGATTTTGGCGTGCAGCGAAAGTTTGCCGCTGTGAAGCGCATGCTCAAGCTCGGCAACATCAGAAATCGCCATGCCTTCGCCTGGCTCACCATCCTTGTCGAGCGACAGGTAATAAAGGCCGAGAATGATGTCCTGCGAAGGAACAATGATCGGCTTGCCGTTTGCTGGCGAGAGGATGTTGTTCGTCGACATCATCAGCACGCGCGCTTCCAGCTGGGCTTCCAGCGAGAGCGGAACGTGGACAGCCATCTGGTCACCGTCAAAGTCAGCGTTGAACGCTGCACAGACGAGCGGGTGAAGCTGGATAGCCTTGCCTTCGATGAGCTTCGGCTCGAACGCCTGGATACCGAGACGGTGAAGCGTCGGAGCGCGGTTCAGCAGAACCGGGTGCTCGCGGATGACTTCCTCCAGAATGTCCCAGACTTCCGGCTTTTCTTTCTCAACGAGCTTCTTGGCCGCCTTGACGGTGCCAGCCAGGCCTTTCGCGTCGAGACGCGCATAGATGAATGGCTTGAACAGCTCGAGCGCCATCTTCTTCGGAAGACCACACTCGTGAAGCTTCATGTTCGGGCCAACCACGATGACCGAACGGCCAGAATAGTCGACGCGCTTGCCGAGCAGGTTCTGACGGAAGCGGCCGTGCTTGCCTTTCAGCATGTCCGACAGCGACTTCAGCGGCCGCTTGTTGGTGCCCGTGATCGTGCGGCCGCGGCGGCCATTGTCGAACAGGGCGTCAACGGACTCCTGAAGCATACGCTTCTCGTTGCGGATAATGATGTCCGGCGCGCGAAGCTCCATCAGGCGCTTCAGACGGTTGTTACGGTTGATCACCCGGCGATAGAGATCGTTCAGGTCAGAGGTCGCGAAACGGCCACCGTCCAGCGGAACGAGCGGACGAAGATCCGGCGGAATGACCGGAACGATCGTCATGATCATCCACTCCGGCTTGGCCCCGGAGGCGAGGAAAGCCTCGACGACTTTCAGACGCTTGGAGTATTTCTTGGTTTTCAGCTCAGACGTCGACTCTGCGAGGTCATCACGCAGCTGATCTGCGAGCGAATCGAGGTCGAGGGCACGCAGGAGCTCGCGAATGGCTTCTGCACCAATCATGGCCGTGAAGCTGTCTTCGCCGTGCTCATCCTGAGCTTCCATGTACTCTTCTTCAGTGAGCAGCTGGTTCGGTTCAAGCGGGGTGAGACCCGGCTCGATGACGACATAGCTCTCAAAATAGAGAACACGCTCGACATCCTTCAGCGCCATGTCGAGCAGGGTCGAGATGCGGGAAGGAAGCGATTTCAGGAACCAGATGTGCGCGACCGGCGCAGCAAGGTCGATGTGCCCCATGCGCTCACGGCGAACCTTGGCAAGGGTAACTTCCACGCCGCACTTCTCACAGACAATGCCGCGATACTTGATGCGCTTATACTTACCACAGAGACACTCATAGTCCTTGATCGGACCGAAGATACGGGCACAGAACAGGCCTTCGCGCTCTGGCTTGAAGGTCCGGTAGTTGATAGTTTCCGGCTTCTTGATCTCGCCGGAGGACCAGGACCGGATCTTCTCCGGGCTGGCGATGGAAATCTTGATCGCCTCAAAGCTTGGGGCTGGGGCGTTGTTGTTGAAGATGCTGGCGACGTCTTGGCGCATATTTTCCGCTCCTCGGGAGGGGTGCGACCGGGCTAGGCCCGGCCTGGATAAAACTCAGTTCAACTCGACTTGGTTCACCTGCGGCGGCCTATTGGGCCGCCACTGGGGCGTCATCGTCATCATCATTGGCTTCGATCAGCTCGACGTTAAGGCCGAGTGAGCGCATTTCCTTGATCAGAACGTTGAAGCTTTCCGGAATACCGGCCTCGAAGGTGTCATCACCGCGCACGATCGCCTCATAGACTTTCGCACGACCGGCGGTGTCATCCGACTTGACGGTCAGCATTTCCTGCAGCGTGTAGGCAGCGCCGTACGCCTCAAGGGCCCAGACCTCCATCTCACCGAAACGCTGTCCACCGAACTGGGCCTTGCCGCCCAGAGGTTGCTGCGTGACGAGCGAGTATGGACCTGTCGAACGGGCATGGATCTTCTCGTCCACCAGGTGGTGAAGCTTGAGGAGATATTTGTAGCCCACTGTGACCGGACGTTTGAACGCTTCGCCGGTACGCCCATCATAGAGCGTGACCTGACCGGATGAGTGCAGCCCTGCCCGTTCCAGCATTTCAACGATGTCGCTCTCACGCGCACCATCGAAGACCGGCGTCGCAATCGGCACACCATTTCCGAGATTGGAAGCAAGCTCCACAATCTCTTCGTCGGTTTCCGGCAGTTCTTCTTCCTTGCCATAGACCATCTGCACGGTCTCGCGCAGCGCCTTGTTGTCGTGGTTCTCGTTCCACTCGTCGAGAGCGTTCTGGACGATACGGCCGAGGCCGTTCGAGGCCCAGCCCATATGGGTTTCCAGAATCTGTCCGACGTTCATCCGCGACGGCACGCCGAGCGGGTTGAGCACGATATCGACAGGCGTACCATCCTCGAGGAATGGCATGTCTTCGGATGGATTGATCTTGGAGATCACACCCTTGTTGCCGTGACGGCCAGCCATCTTGTCACCCGGCTGAAGCTTACGCTTCACAGCCAGGAAGACCTTGACGACCTTCATCACGCCCGGAGGCAGATCGTCGCCGCGCTGAACCTTGTCGACCTTGTCGTTGAAGCGGGCTTCCAGCTCGCGAAGCGACTCGTCGAAACGGCTTTGCAGCTGATCGAGCTCGCCTTGAGCCTTTTCAGACTTCAGAGCGATTTCCCACCAGACAGACTCGCGAACTTCATCGAGAGCTTCCTCGGTGATCTTACCGGTCTTGAAGCCTTTCGGGCCAGCCGCAGCGTCCTTGCCGATCAGAAGCTCTTTGAGGCGCGCAAAAGTGTTGCGCTCAAGGATGTTCTGTTCGTCTTCCTTGTCTTCCTGAAGCTGTTCGATCTGCTCACGCTCGATCTGCAGCGCGCGCTGGTCCTTATCGATACCGTGCCGGTTGAAGACACGGACTTCGACGACGGTACCGGCGCCGCCTGGAGGCACACGCAGCGACGTATCGCGAACGTCGGAGGCCTTCTCACCGAAGATGGCGCGGAGGAGTTTCTCTTCCGGCGTCATCGGGCTCTCGCCCTTCGGTGTGACCTTACCGACCAGGATGTCACCAGCTTTCACTTCGGCACCCACGGCCACGATACCGGCTTCGTCGAGGTTGCGCAGGGCTTCCTCGCCAACGTTCGGAATGTCACGCGTGATCTCTTCCGGGCCGAGCTTGGTGTCGCGAGCTGCGATCTCATACTCTTCGAGGTGGATCGAGGTGAAGACGTCGTCTTTCACGATCCGCTCGGAGATGAGGATCGAGTCCTCGAAGTTGTAGCCATTCCACGGCATGAACGCGACCAGCACGTTGCGACCAAGCGCCAGTTCACCGAGATCGGTAGACGGGCCGTCCGCGATGATGTCGCCAGCTTTCACCTCATCGCCCACGCGCACAATCGGACGCTGGTTGATGCAGGAGTTCTGGTTCGAACGGCGGAACTTGGACAGGCGGTAGATGTCGACGCCGGATTTGGCCGAATCGATGTCTTCGGTTGCACGAACCACGATCCGCGTCGCATCGACCTGCTCGATCACACCACTCCGGCGCGCCACAACAGCCGCGCGGCTGTCGCGTGCCACAACCGCTTCCATGCCGGTGCCGACGAATGGTGCTTCGGAACGCACAAGCGGCACAGCCTGGCGCTGCATGTTCGAGCCCATCAGAGCGCGGTTGGCGTCGTCGTTTTCAAGGAACGGAATAAGGGCCGCAGCGACCGAAACAACCTGCTTCGGCGACACGTCCATATATTCGACTTCCTCGCGGGGAACGAGCGTTGCCTCACCGTTCACACGGGCGTTGACGAACTCATTGTCGAGTTCGTTCTTGTCATTGATCGTCGCATTGGCCTGAGCGATCGCGAAGCGGTGCTCTTCCATGGCGGAGAGGTAGACGACCTCGTCGGTCAGTTTACCCTTTTCGACCTTGCGATACGGGCTTTCGATGAAGCCGTACTTGTTCACGCGGGCGTGGGTCGCAAGCGAGTTGATCAGACCGATGTTCGGGCCTTCCGGCGTTTCAATCGGGCAGATACGGCCATAGTGCGTCGGGTGGACGTCGCGGACCTCAAAGCCGGCACGCTCACGGGTGAGACCACCCGGCCCAAGCGCCGAAAGACGACGCTTGTGCGTGATCTCGGAGAGCGGGTTCGTCTGGTCCATGAACTGCGACAGCTGCGAGGAGCCGAAGAATTCGCGGACAGATGCCACAACAGGTTTCGCATTAATCAGGTCATGCGGCATGACCGTGTCGATATCGACCGACGACATACGCTCCTTGATGGCGCGTTCCATGCGCACCAGACCAATACGGTAATTGTTCTCCATGAGCTCGCCGACCGAGCGAACACGGCGGTTGCCGAGGTTGTCGATGTCATCGACTTCGCCCTTGCCGTCCTTCAGGTCGAGGATGACCTTCATGACGCCGACAATGTCATCCTTGCGCAGGATGCGGACATCGTCTTCAGCAGGATCATAGCTTTCCAGCGCCATGTTGAGGCGCATATTCATCTTCACGCGGCCGACCGCAGACAAGTCATAACGCTCGCCGTCAAAGAAGAGCTGACCAAACAGTGCCTCTGCGGCCTCCTGCGTTGGCGGCTCACCAGGGCGCATGACGCGGTAGATGTCGGAAAGCGCCTCAAAGCGGGTCTCGTTCTTGTCGGCTTTCAGCGTATTGCGCAGCCACGGGCCACGATCGCCACCGTCAATGTTCAGGACCTCGATCGATTTCTGGCCCTGCTCGCGCAGTTCAGCAACCAGCTCTTCCTCGAGCAGGTCACCGGCCTCACCGAAAATCTCGCCGGTCTCGCGGTTCACGATGTCACGGCCGAGGAACTTGCCCTCAAGCGCCGTCGACGGAACGAGAAGCTCGTCTGTGCCGCCTTCCGCAATGCGTTTCGCGGCAAGCGCGGTCACTTTGCGTCCAGCTGGGGCAACGACCTTGCCGGTCTTTGCGTCGACGAGATCGAAGTCAGGCTTCTGGCCTTTCCACGACTCAGGGCGGAAACCGATGATCCAGCCCTTCTTGTCCAGGCGGTAGACAGAACGGGTATAGAAGAGATCGATGATCTCATCGGTGTCGTATCCGAGCGCGTAGAGCATTGTTGTCGCCGGCAGCTTGCGCTTGCGGTCGACACGGATGTTGAGGATGTCCTTAGCGTCGAATTCGAAGTCGAGCCACGAACCACGGTACGGAATGATACGGGCCGCGAAAAGCAGCTTGCCGGAAGAGTGGGTCTTGCCACGGTCATGGTCAAAGAAAACACCTGGTGAGCGGTGCATCTGGGAAACGATGACGCGCTCCGTTCCGTTCACGATGAACGTACCCTTGTCGGTCATCAGCGGGATGTCACCGAGGTAGACTTCCTGCTCTTTGACTTCCTTGATTGATTTGGCGCCGGTATCCTCATCGATATCGAACACGACCAGCTGCAGCCGCACTTTCAGCGGCGCTGCGTAGGTCAGGTCACGCTGCATGCATTCCTGAACGTCAAATTTGGGGGGCTCGAACTCGTAAGAGACATATTCGAGAGTTGCCCGCTCGTTGAAATCAACGATTGGGAAGACGCTTTTAAAGACACCACCAAGGCCGTCATCCGTCCGCTCCGCGAGCGGCGTGTTCATTTGCAGGAACTGCTCGTAGGAGGAGCGCTGCACTTCGATGAGGTTTGGCATGTCGATGGCTTCGGGAATACGACCGAAGGATTTGCGGATACGTTTTTTTTCCGTGAAAGAAAGAGCCATCTTTTGTTCCGTTTCTTGCTGCTGGACCCCTCTTTCGAAAGAGGTCTCAGGCAGCTTGCCACCTGAAACGCGAGCACGCGGCAGGACCAATAAGGTCCCGCCGCGCATTTAATCTACTAAAATCGCGCCTCGCGCAGACACGATTCCGTGAAAGCAAGCCTGTTGGCTTACTTGATTTCGACCTTGGCGCCAGCTTCTTCGAACTTCTTCTTGAGTTCTTCTGCTTCGTCCTTGGAAACGCCTTCCTTGATCGGCTTCGGAGCGCTCTCGACGAGGTCCTTCGCTTCTTTCAGGCCAAGACCGGACACAACTTCGCGCACGACCTTGATGACGTTGATTTTCTTGTCGCCGCCATCCGTCAGGATAACGTCGAATTCGTCTTTTTCTTCTGCTGCAGCAGCAGCGTCGCCGCCGCCTGCAGGGCCAGCCACAGCAACAGCTGCAGCGGCTTTGATGCCACGCTCTTCGAGGTAATCATTGAGCTCTTTGGCTTCGAGAATGGTGAGACCGAGAAGTTCGTCACCGAGTTTTGCAATATCTGCCATTTGTCTATTCGACTTTCTTTAGAGGTTCTGAGGTGTTCTGGTTTTGCGTTCAGTTTCTGACCTAGGCCGCTGCCTGCTCGCCAATGACGTTGATCGCACCCGCAAGCTGAGCACCTGGCGCTGTAACGCGCTGGGCAATCTGGCTTGCCTGACCCGTGAGACGGGCAACAACAGTTGCAATCAGCTCTTCGCGCGAAGGCAGTTTCGAGAGTGCTTCCACACCCGACGCATCCATCGCCTCATCGCCCATGATGGCGCCGATGAGTTTGAGCTTGTCATTGTCTTTGGCAAATTCGGTAGCCGCTTTCGCAGGGACCGTTGGGTCTTCTGCATAAGCAATGGCCACCTGGCCTTTGAAAAGGTCTGCCCCCGCTTCGCCACCTTTGCCACCAAGGGCAATTTTGGCAATGCGGTTCTTGACCACTTTGAGCTTACCACCATTCTCGCCGAGCTTGGTGCGAAGCCCTGTCATCTCCGCAACGCTCAAACCGGTATAATGCGTGACGATCACTGCACCGGAGGTCTCGAAAACGGTTTCGAGTTCCGCGAGCGCCGCCTGCTTTCCAGCTTTATCCATTACGGTACTCCAGTAGTAAGGCGTCCGGCCCATCCGGGCGCCCGGGAAATCGCCTTCCACGGCCGGTTGGCCGCATCCAGCGCCTGCCCAGGGCCTGACGAAGTCGAACAACCAGAACACGTGCTCTGGCACCTCGATAGTCGCCTACCCCGTCTATCATGGGATTTCTGCACCTTGCGGCACCACCCATGGTCTTGGACAGGAAAACGGGAGTCCGCCGAAACAAATCGGTGACCTCCCGTCGAGCCGAGCCTGTTAACGCGGAAATTAATGCGCCGCAACCCCTCGACGGCAGAAAACATCATCGTCGATTGGTTTGGTTGCCTGCATTGCGTTTACTTTAAATCGGACTCGATAAAAAAGCAAACGCCCGGACCTTTCGGGCCGGGCGCATGCAATCTGTATACGAAGCGCCGACTAGTCGGCGGCGATCGCTTCAGCCGTGTCCACCTGGACGCCAGGGCCCATGGTCGAGGACACAGCAACCTTTTTCACATAGGTCCCTTTGGCACCCGACGGGCGGGCTTTGACCAGTGCGCCAACAAAGGCCTTGAAGTTCTTCTCCAGCGCTTCTTCGCTGAAGCTCGCCTTGCCGATGCCAGCGTGAATGATGCCCTGCTTCTCGACGCGGAACTCAACAGAGCCACCTTTTGCGTCTTTAACTGCCTGGCCAACATTTGGCGTAACCGTACCAACCTTCGGGTTTGGCATCAGGCCGCGTGGACCGAGAACCTTACCGAGGCGACCAACGATGGCCATCATGTCAGGGGACGCGATGACGCGGTCGAAGTCCATCTTGCCGTTCTGGACCTCTTCCATGAGATCTTCGGCACCGACGAAATCTGCGCCGGCTTCCTTGGCTTCTTCTGCTTTCGCGTCGCGAGCGAACACAGCAACGCGAACGTCCTTGCCCGTACCAGATGGCAGCGAAACCATGCCGCGAACCATCTGGTCAGCGTATTTTGGATCGACGCCGAGATTGACGGCAACTTCGATGGTTTCATCGAATTTGGACGTCGCATTGGACTTCACAAGCTTGATCGCCTCGGACACGCCGTAGGTCTTTTCTGCCTCAACCGTTTCGACGGCTGCGCGATATCTTTTTCCGTGTGCCATCTGCCTTACCCCACCACGTTGAGACCCATGGAGCGCGCGGAGCCTTTAATGATCTCCGTGGCCGCATCGAGGTCGTTTGCATTCAGGTCAGGCATTTTCATCTCGGCAATCTCGCGGCACTGGGCCTCGGTCACCTTGCCGGCAACGTCCTTGCCAGGATGCTTTGCGCCTGAGTTAGGCTTGCCGATCTTGAGACCAGCAGCCTTCTTCAGAAGAACGCTCGCAGGGGGCGTCTTCGTTACGAAGGTAAAGGACTTGTCCTGATAATAGTCGATCACGACCGGAATCGGCAGGCCCTTCTCCAACTTTTCGGTCTTCGCGTTGAAGGCCTTACAGAATTCCATGATGTTGATGCCGCGCTGACCGAGCGCAGGACCAACAGGTGGAGACGGGTTGGCCGCACCGGCCGGGATCTGGAGCTTGAGCTGCCCCAGGAGTTTCTTCGCCATGATATCCTCTCTGGCTTTGTAGGGCCGGTGGTCTTTCGATCCGGCCGCCTTTCGTTTGAGGTCCCGTGGTACAGCCCGGTAATGGTCTTGTTTTACCGGCACTTCCCACAGGAAGTCCGCCCCATCTGGAGCGAAGCGCGGCATACACACGAAAAGACCCGACAGGTCAAGCCTGCCGGGTCAGTTCGCAACGACGTTGTCGCTCGCGCGATCAATAGCCTTTTTGCTGAATATACTTGCGGATCTGTTCGCGCCGGTACTGCGGATTGGGGTGGGTAGACAGGAAGTCGGCCGTACGCTGTCCGCCGGACGCTTCCATGACTTCCCAAAGCCGGACCGCAGCGTCAGCATCATATCCGGCGCCGTGCATGTAATCGACGCCCCGCAGGTCCGCTTCGAGTTCGGCGTTCCGGCTATAAGGAAGTACGACGCCGAGATTGGCTGCGACACTTCCCAAGGCGCTGACCTGATCGGCGCTCACGGCACCATTCGATCCGCCGGCAAGTACAGCGCCGCCGAGCTGTACGGCCGTTGAAGCCGCCGCGGCTCGGGTCGCACGCTGGTTGGCGTGGCGGTAAATGGCGTGGGCAACTTCATGGCCGAGAACGGCGGCAAGCTGGTCGTCATTCTCAACGATGTTCAGCAGACCCGTGTAAACGCCCACCCGGTTGCCTGGCATAACGAATGCGTTGACCTGGTCGGAATCAAACACCTGAACGTCCCAAGGCTCTCCAGCTTTCGGCGTCGCAGCTGCGACACGTGACCAGACGCGCTGTACCCGCTGATACTGCGCCCCCGAGCTTAGCGTTGGGGTTTCGGTTTTCAGTTCCTGCCAGGCCTGGGCCGATAGCTGGGACAATTGATCATCGCTATAGGCTGCGAATTGCTGTTCGCCAGTGTACGGGTTGGTCGTACAGCTCGCGGCGGTGAAGAACACGCCAGCGACGGCAACCGTAGACACCAGCGCTTTTGCGACGCCGCCAGCAGACCCTATCCATCGGCGAGGTGTCGCCCCTTCTGTATTTGTGATTGCTGTGTCGCTGAATTCTGGCATCGTTCGCCTCCGCTTGGCATGATCTTCGTCTGCCAGCATTAACTACCTAACTGGCATCTCGTTCAATCAAAATCCGATTTTCTTTCAACTCATCTGAACGGGGCCTGAAAGCAGCGATGCGCTTCATCCACATTCAGCTTTCGACGGCCGTGAGCTCCTTCGCCTGGCCGATCCAGCCTTCCCGGCTCACGCGTCCGGCAAAATTGAGCTGACGGTCAATCCAGGTCTCATTCTCATCGGTCCATTCTGCTATCTGAGAGAAATGCCAGATGCCGTAATCATTCAGAATCGTCTGTATGCGCGGGCCTATGCCCGTGATGAGCGTCAGATCATCCGGCATGCCATTCGGCTTGTCGAGCGCGGCTGGCTGCTCGCCATGCTGCACTTCGACTGGCTCTTCAGAGTCTGAAGTGGGGTCCGAATCGGGCTGTTCGTCATCTGAATCGCTCGGCTCGTCGTCTGCTGTATCAACGCTTTCAGGCTCGGCTGCCTCTGTCGCTTCAGCTTCTGCGGCATCCTTCGCATCGAGCGCCTCCAGCATTTTCTCAGCTGGATGCACATCGCTGTCTTCGGTGTCGCTTTCCTCATCGGACTCTTCAGACGAATCCACGACGTCCTCATCAACGACATCGACTTCACCCTCAGTAGAGGACACCTCTTCGTCATTATCGTCTTCCGCCTCGAATGACGACGCTTCGTCAGGGTCTTCATCAGCCACAACTTCGTCTTCTGTGACATCGGGTGATAGTTCTGGCGCAGTTTCGGGCGTTGGAGAAACTTCACTTACATCGACCGCGCTGGCCGGGGCGGAGTCTTCGGCCTGGTCTTCCTCGTCGGGGCGTTCTTCAAAGTAAGCGAGACGCCCTTCCAGGTACCGGTTGCGCCATCTCAGGCGAGCCAGTTCTTCATCGACCGCGCTCGTATCGGCCTGAGGGGCAGCCGCCTGTTCAGCTTGCGGCGTTGCGTCTTGCACCACCACCTGCTCTTCCAGGGCTGCCACGCGCGACTTCAGATAGTCGACCTGCCAGACAAGTTTGTCCTTTTCGCTGTCTTCTTCGTCATCAGCCTGCTGCGTCGTGTCTGATGATGAGGTGGGCACAGCGGTGCCAAACTGGTGTACTTTTGCTTCGAGTTCGCCAACGCGCTCCTCAAGAAAGGAATTGCGCGACTTGAGGGTCTCAACCTCTTCGCTGTCACTTGTCGGTGTCGCTTGAGAACGCGCACCACCTCTCAACGAATCGAGTTCGGCTTTGGCTGAACCGAGCTCGGCAGCCATGCGCTGTATCTCTTCATCCCGCTCGCGGATTTCGACTTCCAAGTTGGTCGACCCAGCCGCGCTTTCGCGCTGCTTGCGCTGAGCCGCGTAGAGGGAGTCGAGTTCACCGCGCACCTGCTCCAGTTCGGTGATCGCAATGTCACGCTCCACGGTTGCCCTGCGTTTACTGCTGGCGCTCATGCCTCCACGGATGATCCATGCGAGCAGGAAACTGATGAACGCGGCCCCGCCTATCGCGAACCACATATATTCTTTTACGAGTTCCATTTGGAAAACGGCTCCTTAATCGAGTCGCCTAAGTGACAGGTGAGTCGTGTTCTGAAAAAGGCAAAGTTGCGACGCTGTCCCCTGCAAATGCGGCTCTTTCCTTCGAATTGGACCGGTTAACGCAATATGATGCATGCCGCATCAATTGTTTTCAGGCAAGTCTGTGCTAAACGCCGCCCATGTCGATACCCCCGGAAATCATCTCCAGTTCCTCCAATCCCCTGATCAAGACGTTGCGCGGACTTGAGCGGAAAAAGGTGCGCGCAGAAACGGGCTTGTTTCTCGCTGAAGGCGCTCGCCTGGTCGAGCAGGGACTGGATGCCGGCTGGGATCTGGACAGCCTTGTGGTGTCAACATCCGGCGCAGAGCGCGGTTTCATGCCCGCCTTGATTTCAAAAGCAAAATCTGGCGGTGCGCGGGTGGTTCAGGTGCCTGACAGGCTGGCTGGACAGATTGCCCGCAAGGACAATCCTCAAGCCGTGATCGGAGCCTTCAGGCAGCGCCACAAACCGCTTGGCGAATTAGACGCAACCGCGCAGGATTTATGGGTCGCGCTCTATGAAGTGCGCGATCCGGGCAATCTCGGCACGATTCTGCGCACCGCCGACTGCGCGGGCATTTCTGGCGTGGTTTTGGTCAATCAGTGCTGCGATCCCTACAGCGTCGAAGCGGTTCGGGCCTCAATGGGGTCTGTTTTCGACGTCGAATTCGCGCACGGATCAATCGAAGACTTCGCCTCATGGTCCTCCAATGCCGGATTGTCCGTTGTCGCTGCCAGCGTTAAAGGCACGGCCCGACACACAGAAATCGACATGAAACGCGGAACCGTCATTCTCATGGGTAATGAGCAGGCCGGCATCCCCCCCGATGTGGAAGCTGAATGTGACACACTCTGCCTGATCCCCATGCGTGGCGGCGCCGACAGCCTCAACCTCGCGCAGGCGACAGCTATCATGACTTATGAGGCGTGGCGCCAGAGAGATTTTTCATGAAATACGACCAGACCCTGTTCCTCGCTGACAACTGGACAGACTACGCCCTGCTCGACAGCGGTGATGGCTTCAAACTGGAGCGATTTGGCAATCAGCGCATAATCCGCCCGGACCCTCAGGCCTTCTGGAAACCTCACAGGCCGGTCTCGGACTGGAAGGCCGATGCGCACTTCGATGCCAAGGCAGGCGACGATGAGCGTGGCCAGTGGCGCAAGCTCAATGCCCAGGCACCCGATACCTGGCCGATGGAATGGGAAGGGCTAAAATTTCACGCACGCCGGACGCCTTTCCGACATCTTGGTCTCTTTCAAGAGCATTCGGTTCACTGGGCTTTTGCGGCAGAGCAGATCAAGCGCGCGCCCTACCCGACTAAAGTCCTGAACCTGTTCGGCTATACGGGCATGATGTCGCTTGCCTGCGCGCAGGCCGGCGCGGACGTTGTGCACCTCGATGCCAGCCCAAAATCCAATGGCTTTGGCAAGGAGCATCAGGACATGTCCGGCCTTCAGGATCGCACCATCCGCTGGATCGCCGATGACGCCATGAAGTTCGTTTCCCGCGAAAACCGCCGTGGAAACAAGTACGACGCGATCATTCTGGACCCGCCAAAATTCGGGCGCGGTACGAAAAACGAAACCTGGCGGTTCGAGGAAGACCTGCCGGGCCTGCTCGATGAGGTTGCAAATCTGCTCGTCGAAAAACCTCTCTTCGTTATCCTGACGGCCTACGCTGTTCGACTGTCTCACATTGCCCTGGCTCAGGCCCTCGGCGACCGACTTGAGCCGTTTGGCGGCCGGATTGAAATGGGCGAAATGGCGATCCCCGAACAAAAAAGCGGCCGGATGCTTCCGACCGCTATCTGTGCGCGCTGGCGCGCTGACTAGTCCGCGAAACTAAGCCGCTTCGCGCTCCTTACGAACGCCGAGCTGCTGCTTCACGCGTTCGGCAAGCTGGCGAACGCTGAAGGGCTTCGGCAGGAAGGACACTTCACGGTCATCATCGAGCTTCTTGGCCAGATCACGCTCGGCATAGCCGGAAATAAAGATCACGCGTGCATCACCAAGGTACTCTTTGGCTTCGCGAATGAGGGTCGGCCCGTCCATGCCCGGCATGACCACGTCGGAGATCACGAGATCGAAAGATCCGGATTCATCTTGGAGAATTTCCAGCGCCTCTTCGCCATCCTGAGCAGACATGACTTCATAGCCGCGAGAAATGAGATGCATCACAGCAATATCGCGGACGCCCTTCTCATCTTCAACCAGCAGGATGCGGCCGCGGCCCGAAATGTCGACCGGGCGGTGGTCGACGGCTTCTTCTTCAGGGCCGACAATCTCAGGAACCGGAATCTCGTCTGCCTTGAGCGCGGGCAGGTAAATCTGGAAAGTCGTCCCTTTGCCGACTTTGGAAATCGGACAGACATAGCCTTCTGACTGTTTGATGATGCCGTAAACTGTGGCGAGGCCGAGACCTGTGCCCACGCCGACATCTTTCGTCGTGAAGAAGGGTTGGAAAATCTTGTCGAGAATATTGGCAGGAATACCGTGGCCGTTATCGATCACTTCGACGAGGAGATACTCACCGTCCTCGACATAGTTGAACCCATGCTTGTGCGCGTCTTCTGCCGTTGCGCGAGAGGTGCGGATGGTCAGCTTTCCTCCGGTTTGGCCTGATAGCAGCATCGCGTCGCGGGCATTGGTCACAAGGTTGATGATCGCGGTCTCGAGCTGGTTCTTGTCGGCCTTGATGTAAGGCAGGTTGCGACCATGCAGCGTGTCGAACTCAATCCGCTCGTCGAGAATCTGACGCAGCAGAATACTGAACTCGGACAGGAAGTCGGTGACGTTGAAGACTTCGCGCTTGAACGTCTGCTGGCGCGCATAGGCGAGCAGCATATGGACGAGGTCTTTCGCGCGGACCGAGAACTCATGAATGGATTTCAGGTTCTCATAGGATGGATCGCCAACCGGGTGACGCGTCATCAGGTCATCATTGTTGAGCATGATGCCGGTCAGCACATTGTTGAAGTCATGCGCGACGCCGCCTGCAAGCTGGCCGATCGCTTGCATTTTCTCGCCTTGAGCGAGACGCAGTTCGAGCTCTTTCTGCTCTGTCATGTCGATGATGTAGGCGACCGATGGCTGCCCAACATTGTCGAGCGTCACGAACACGTTGACGGACTTAGGCTCATCACCGGCCAGTTTCAGGCCGACGGGCTTGTCGATGGCATCAACGAGCTTGGAAGCAAGGCTGTCAGAGCCTGTGCCTTCATCGACGAACAGGTCGGAGAATTTGGTGCCGGGGGCAGAGCGCCCTTCAGCCATTTCAAGCAGCGCCTTGTTGGCATCCAGGATGATGGCGGCTTCTACCGAATTGCCTTCGAGACGAACGGCACCGAATGGCGCATCGTCGAACATTGGGTCGCCATCCGGGCGAGCCGGCCGGCTGGCAGACGCGGCGAGAAAACGCCCCTCGCCTGCAAGCTGTGACTGGCTGTTTGCGACGACGACAGTCCGCCCCTGAGCCTCGACGCCCTTGCCGGACCATGTTGTCATGGTCTGAACCGGCATTTCGACACCATCGCGCGTGCGAAGCATGATGTTTGCGCGTCCCGGCGCACCAGATTTCTTGTCTCGCGCCAGCATCTTCACGAACTCTGGGCGCATGATGTCGTCCAAGCGGACATTCTTTGCTGTCTCAGGCAGGCCGATC
This sequence comes from Henriciella sp. AS95, assembly GCF_038900055.1. Taxonomy (NCBI): domain Bacteria; kingdom Pseudomonadati; phylum Pseudomonadota; class Alphaproteobacteria; order Hyphomonadales; family Hyphomonadaceae; genus Henriciella; species Henriciella sp. AS95. The sequence continues at coordinate 1,728,057 of NZ_JBBMQM010000001.1, read as the reverse complement.
ATCTCGCGCAGCCAACCATTCGCATAGGTGATGGTGCCATCAGGCTTGGCAGCGAAGAAGCCAAGCGGGGCATCTTCGACGTAAAGCGCTTTCATGTCTGCTGCGCCGGTCGCGGCCTCCGCACCATTGATGCGGCGCAAACGCCAGAGCACGCGGCTGCGCGGCAGCGGCGCAACCGACACTTCGTACTGCACCGGCAGCGAATCGGCGCCAATCGTCATGGCGGGCAGGACTTCGCGGTGTGTCTCACATGCCTTTGCCGCCTTGGAAAGCCTGAATACCGGCGCGGCCAGTCCAGGGCTCGCGCTGAAAATGCGATCAACCGTTACCGGACCGGCAGAATCCTGCTGGCCGGTAAGCGCGATACGCGTCAAATCACGATAGGGTTCATTGGCGGAAATCGGAGCTCCGCCCTGATCTGCGATCAGGACCGCTTCGTCCAGCGACTCAATCCATCCAAAACGCGGGGTTGCGGCATTGATGGCTTCAGCGGCCGCTCCCTTGTCCGGGAAAAGACCAAGGCGGCGGCCCGCCCCTTTTAGCACCCAAAGCAGGAACACCATGCCGCCAGCGGCCATGGAGATCAGCAAGACCGGTCCGGTACCGCCAACAGCGTCAGGCCAGGCAATCGCAACCGAAGCAGCAGCCACAGCAATCAGAAGGCAGCCCCAGAATGCGAGTTGCAGGAGGTCGAGCCGACTCATCGGCTGCTCCGACAGGATCGTCTCGTCAGCGGCGATATCAAGATTGTCCTGCTTGCTGCCTGATGCCGTCATGAAAGCCTTACTCCTATCGCCGCGTTCAAGCGTTCTGCGTTTGCGTCGATTCGTTTATTCTACACCACTCCGGAAGCGCGCGCACGCCCGGGATTCGATCACTGTTTGTTGCAGGCATTTGTCGACCGGAAAGGTTAATCAATCCAAAAGCGCTGTTAATCGAATCCATAAAATTTCAGAGGGATTCACATGAGCTGCGCGCCTTAGCCTGCGGCTCGCCATGCTCCGGTCAGCGCGAAAGCTCCCTGTGGCGGGCTCATCCGCACACTGAATTTTGCCCACCCTGCAAGGCTTTCTGGTCGGCCATCACCGCCATTACAGCGCATCAGGCGGAACAAGAAGGTGGTGTCCTCCGTTTCAGTGCCAACAGAAAGTCATTCGAGGATATCATGAAACCGATCCTGCTAACTGCTCTCATTGCAACAGTTTCGCCGATCGCGCTGGCCCAGCAGAGCGCGACTGACCCCACAGTCCCAACGATTGCCAAGGCTGAGCAAGCTGCAATGGTCGGTGCCTCCGTCCAGGCCCCGCTGCCCAGAGCGATTGAGACGGCCGTCATGGACGACTGGATCGAAAATGAGCTGGGTAGCGACGTGCATGCCAGCGTCATTGAAGGCGCACGCCGGGCCTATGCCCAGACCATGTTTGAACCCATCTGGACGGAAGACGGTGCGAAGGCACTGAAGTCCTTTTCACGCAATCTCTTTGAATATGGCCTGACCAGGAACGACGTCCTCGATGCCAATCTCCAGACCCTGATATCCAAGCGTTTTGAATCAGAAGACGACGCCGAACGCGCAGAAGCGGACCTGGCGCTGTCAGCAGCATGGCTTCGTATGGCGGCAGCCATAAGCGGCGGCATGACTGACGAAGGCGAAGCTGACTCCTCCGAGATTGATGCAGCGACGTATTCTGCTCTGCCAGAAAACCTGATTGAGGCCGGCAAGGGCAAAGTGAAATCAGCTCTGGAATCCTATGAGCCTGATTACCCACAGTACAACAAGCTGATAGATGCACTCGCCCAGTATCGAGAGATTAGAGCCGATGGTGGTTGGCTTGCGATCCCCGATGGCGACGTTATCGAGGCGGGTGATACCGACGCTCGCATCCCAGCGATCCGGCAGCGGCTTGCTGCTGAAGGCTATGACTCCGAGCGCTCGCTCATCACGCTTGTTGCGTCAGCGATCAAGGCTGGATCCAATCCGGATGCCCCGGCTGAACCCGTTGCTGCGGCCTCCGAAGTGAACGTGCTCGACGCGGAAAGCGTCGAAAAGGAGGTCAATCCTGAAATCTATGACGAAAAGCTCGTCAACGCCGTGAAAGAATTCCAGACCCGTCAGGGCATCGAGCCAGACGGTGTGGTCGGACCGTCCACGCTGGCGGCGATGAATGAAAGCGTCGACTCCAAGATCGCACGCATTGCCGACTCTCTGGATCGCTGGCGCCATCAGGGGGCTGTCGATAAAAAATACGTGTGGGCCAACATCCCGTCATATACAGCGGAAGGCTGGAAGAACGGTCGTCGTGAAATCGCGATGAAAACGATTGTCGGCATGGAAAGCCGTGAGACGCCGATCTTCAATGACGAGATCGAATATGTGGTCGCCAATCCAAACTGGTACGCGCCGGTCAGCATCGTGAAACGCGACAAGCTGCCAAAGCTCCAACGTGATCCAGGCTATGCCCAACGCGGCAACTTCAAGATCTATGACCGGGCAACGGGTGAAGAGGTCAGCGCCTATTCCGTGAACTGGAATGACCCCTCTTCAGCCGAGAAATACCGCCTGGTCCAACAGTCTGGTTCGAACAATGCACTCGGCGAACTGAAGATCATGTTCCCGAACCAGTACTCGGTTTATCTGCACGGCACGCCAAGCGTCAGCCTGTTCGACAAAGCCGAACGCGCATTCAGCTCTGGCTGCGTACGCCTTGAAAATCCGACAGAAATGGCGAAATGGCTTGCCGAAGGCGATGCCGAAGCCAATCCGGAAGTTCTCGAGGACGCCGTCGAAGACAATCTCCATGAACGCTTCGAGTTCGCGTCGAGAATCCCTGTCCACATCACCTATATGACCGTCACGGTAAATGATGATGGCACCGTCAATTTCTGGCGCGACATCTATGATCGCACGGAAGGCATCAAGCAGGTTGAGAAATTTGCGCCTCTTTACGAAGCCGAAGAGCCGATTACGACCGCTCAGAACAATCAAGGATAAACGATGCTGAAACTGATCGTACTCGCCGCCGTTTGGAAGATCGCGGCAGCGGCTGGCGGCGCAACTGAAGCGGAGACGCCTCTCCAGATCAATGGAGAGGCGTTACCCTATTCGCAGTGGCACGTCATGGCGATGCCAGGCGATACGATTTCGTATGACGGTGCGTCCCGGCTTCAGCCCTTCCTGGACGACAGTAGCGTTGACAGCGATGGCAGCCTGACAGCACCAGACCAACCAGGCATCTACGATCTCGAATTTCGAACCCGCTCAGGCGATGTCGTCGCGGACCTTGCGCTCTTTGTCCTGGAACCGTCGAGCAGGATCGACGCTGATGGGCGTCTGAATGGCTATCGCATCGGCCAATATCCGGAAAATGAACCAAAAGGCTTTATCCGGCTCGATGAAGGCTATGGTGATGTGAATGTTTCACCCAGCTTTCGCATCGGGCAGTTTCTCTGCAAGCAGCAGCCGGATCACTGGCCTAAATACCTGCTGATATCGAGCGATAATCTCGACCGGCTGGAACATTTGCTCGCGGCTCTCAATGAGGATGGCATCACCGATGCTGACACGTTCTTTGTGATGAGCGGCTACCGCACCCCCTTCTACAATACGGCAATCGGTTCGGCGAAGCTGTCGCGGCACATGTATGGTGACGCCACTGACGTCTATGTCGACGTCTCTCCCAAAGATGGCATCATGGATGACGTGAACCGCGACGGCGCCCTCAACAAGGAGGATGCCAACTTCTTCTTTGACTATGCCGATGAGTTGTTCTCAAAAGGCGACGTTTCCGCTGGTGGTCTGGGTAGTTACGGATCCAATGCCGTTCACGGCCCATTCGTTCACGTCGATGGAAGAGGCCGCAAGGCGCGGTGGGGACGATAGACCAAGCTGACCGCTTGCATGTGAGGGCAAGTCCCGACAAAAGAATTATAGCGAATGGAATTGAACTCAGGGGGCAGGCATGCCGGAAATATTTGGCGATCTTTTCACGCTGAGCGGATTTTTCACTTTCCTGATGCTGCTCTTGTTGCAGGCTGTCCTCGGCTTCGACAATCTCCTCTATATCGCGATCGAGTCCAAGCGCGTCGGTGACAAAGCTCCGATGGTGAGACGCTGGGGCATCGGCCTCGCCATGTTGTTCAGAGTGGTCTTGCTGGTGATCATCGTCAGCCTCTTCGGCCTCCTGGCAGAGCCCCTGTTTTCAATCGCGATTCCCAAGGTTCTGGACGGCGAGTTCACCTTGCAATCCTTGGTCACGCTGATTGGCGGCGGGTTCATCATCTACACGGCCATCAAGGAAATCACGCACTTGCTGACGGTGGATGACTTCGGTCACTCCAAGGACGGCAAAAAGAAATCCGTGACGCAGGCGATCCTGCTGATCGTTGCCATGAACCTCGTCTTCTCGTTCGACTCGATCCTGTCAGCGATGGCGATCGCGAATGTGAAAGAGACGGTCGATGGTGTTACGGAAACGCGGTATCAGGTGACGATCATGACGGTTGCTATCATTGCTTCCGGAATCGCGATGATGCTGATGGCCGACTATGTCGCCGACTTCCTGCATCGAAACCGGATGTACGAAGTGCTCGGGCTGTTTATCCTGTTCCTGGTCGGCGTGCTGCTGGTCACCGAAGGTGCCCACCTCGCCCACATGCACATCTTCACATTCCCGATCGATGCGATGTCAAAGTCCAGCTTCTACCTGGTGGTTGGAGTTCTGGTTATCACAGACATCATCTCTACAAACTTCCAGAAGCGGCTTTGGGCGCAACGTGAAGCAGAGCTGCGGGTCGTGCGGGAAGCGAAAGGCGACGACCACTAGTCGCCAAGGCGCGTGACGCCCCGCTCTAATTGCGAGCGCGGCTCACGCGGACAGCCATTCGATCACCTTTGCGGCCGATCTCGCCTTCGAAAGCAGGCACCCCGTCACGCCCTCCCGAGAGGAGCTCAACCGGCTGATCCGCAGGCAGGCCAAGCAGCAACGTGTCGCCCGGCTTCATCTGCGCCAGTCGGCTGACAGACACGCTGAGCGATGCGATTCTCGCTGTCAGCAAAGCCGTCATGGGCGGCTTGTTCGCGGGTGCATTCACTTGAGGCTTTCCGGCCAGGCGCAGCTTGGCGATGGAAAACAGATCGAGGCTGGCGGCCCCCGTTTCCATCTCCACCGAGAAAGCGCGATGGTGGGCTTTATCGTCCGCCACGATTGATGCCGTGTAAGCAGCATCCGTCTCTATGCAGACCAAGCGGCAATCAGGCGCAAAGGCCTTGCTGAGCGGCGCGACAAGCTGCTCCAGAAGCGCACAATCGATCGCGCTGAGCGTCCGGCCGCCTGCATCAGCACTCCCGCGTCCTCCGCAGGCAAAGGACACAAGTTGCTCGGCCAAACGACCCGGAATCGCCAGGACATGCGCGACATCGCCATCTTCGGGCGCAAAGCAGGCAAAGGCAGCAGACTGTCCTGCCTGCGTTTTGAGTTCTGATTCAAGCGAACAGGCCGGATGGCTGGCTTCAGCTCGAACCGCGGCCTTCAACCCGGCGACATGGCCAAACAGCAGCGACAATCGCGCCGCGATCTGCCGGGCGTCTTCGTCCGGGCCGGATGGCTGCGTACCGAAATCGGCGTCAAACTTAACCGGTGCAGGGCTTTCAGGCGCGGCTTCACTGTCATTGATCTTTGGCAGGTTTGGACGCAGCAAAGCTTCGATTTCAGCTTTGGAGAGGATGCCGCGTGTCGTCGGCAGCTTGAAGCCTTCATCATCCACCGGGCGTGGTTTGCGATAGGCTTCAGTCAGGTCGCGCATAACGGCGCGCTCACGCCGTTCAGACATGGACCAGTCACCTGAAGTGTCTTTCACTGCGTTCTGCATGTCTGCCCTGTCAGCTTCGATGGTCATTCTGGTGCCGCGCTGGTTAATGAGACGTTAGTATTTCGGAGTCCGTCGCATACAGAATCAGTTTTTCCGCATTAAAATTGCGGTCAAACCCTAATCGATCAGCCGATTGTGTTAACCAAGCCACACCAAGTTTAATCTGTCAGAAACGAACCGATAAGGTTTGATTCGGATTCACGTGGCACATTGCTCTCAACGGATCGGCACACATAACCGCCGGGCGTTGGGTGATAAAAAACGGCAGAGGTCTTCGTGACCCCTGCCGTTTTGATTTTCAGCTAGGCTTAAGTTCAATCGTCGCGAACGGTGCGTTCCTTACGCTCGTGGCGCTCTTGTGCCTCCAGGCTCAGCGTCGCGGTCGGACGCGCTTCGAGACGGCGCAGATTGATCGGCTCTCCGGTCTCGTCGCAATAGCCATAAGTGCCTTCATCGATACGGCGCAGCGCTGCATCGATCTTGGCGATCAGCTTGCGCTGGCGGTCACGGGTGCGCAGTTCAAGCGCCTTGTCGCTCTCTGAAGAGGCGCGGTCCACCAGGTCAGGAAGGTTGCTGGATTCTTCCTGCAGATTGTTGATGGTGGATTTCGTCCCGTTAAGAATATCGGTTTTCCATTGCTCCAGGCGAGCGCGGAAAAACGCCTGCTGACGGGAGTTCATGAACTCCTCATCATCGCTGGGGACGTAGTCGTCGATCGTAGAATCAGACATAGCCTTTACTCCCTCTCACACGGCGGGCCTATACTGCGTGTCGCCGTCATGCGCAATTGCGGAATGCATTTTGCGTGCCGGGTCGTGTCTCATAAGATTGCGGCGTGAATCGGCCAATAAACCGACACTTTCATCATATTGATGCTGCTGGAATGTATTCGCAGGCTTGCTATCCACCGGCCTGCCGTGCCGTATAAGAATCGCCGTGCTCGCGAGCGCGCTGTATAGCTTCAAACCCAGGTCCCGTATGGCCCGAATTCGAAAACGCAGGGATAAAGATCGCAACGGCACATGGCGTCAGGCCTTGCTATTCAACAGTCTTCTCCTGCTGCTCGTCGTTCTCGGCACGCGCGTTCTGACAAATGCCTATACCGCTGAAAGCGTTGGCGACGTCCCGGATATCCAGGCTCGAAACGAAACCCGCAAGGAAATCGATGCTGCCTTCCAGACCATTGTCCCCAAAGGCAATGTCGCCCGCGCCTTTTGGGCCGATCAGATCGCACGGGAACTTGGGTCGCGCGACTTCTCGGCTGCACGCGGTTACCTGCTAGCGGCGCCTGTGATGCTGGAACGCGATGATTCCCGCGCCATCCTTGCAGCAGCTGACGCCGAGGAGTCAGGCTCGCAGGATCAGCGCCTCACCAAAGCCGCCCTGCTCTTCCTGCCCAATGAGGTTCGCGCCAGCTATCAGAGAGCGATTGAACCGCCGCGCGTCGACATGAGCCCCCAGGTTGGCGAGGAGCAGCCAGTCGTCGCCGGTGAAGAGACCGAAATTCCGCCTGCTGAAGACGATACGGAAGCGGCCCCCGAAGGCGCAGAAGTGACAGATGGCCCGGACGAGGCTGACACAACAGCAGAGGCCGAACCGACGCTGACCGATGCGCCGCGCAGCGCTACATTTTCCATGGTTGGCGACCGAACTGATCTGGTTCGCCGCTCACAGCGCTGGGTCAACAACGAGTCGGTGAATAGCCTGCTCCTCCGCCTTAGCGCGATCAGCCTCATCAAGGTCAGTGAAGATGACCAGGCCGACACCTATGCCGCCGCCACCTCAGTCTTGCGCGCTGCCAGTCGTGCAAACAGACTGACCGTGGACTATTCAGAATATCTTGAAGGCAGGATAGAGCGCGCCATGCCAGCAGACACCACACTCGCCGCTGTCAGGAATGCGTTGTCGGCAGTCGCCCCGATGAGCCAGCTCGAAGACCAGGTTCTGCAGGCCTATGAAGCATCCATCGATCAGGAAGGCCTCAACCGCCTGCAGCGGGATCTGCGCGCCATCGCGCGGATTTCGTCGCTGACCAGTCCGGCCGGCGCCGTTACCCTGCTTGAGACAGCCGAATCCCCAGAAGACGTGCGCAAGCTGCAACTCATCGCCGAAGCTGGCGGCGACAGGGCCGTGGCTCTGACAAAACAGATCGGTCCGAAGGTCATCGGGCTTGCCCAAATTGGCATCAAATGGTCGATCGAACTGACCTTGCAGCTAATGGCGATTGCCGGACTTGCCCTTGCGCTGGGCTGGACGGCCCTGTCGGCGGTCAGCAATGCGCGTCCCGTGCGCCATTACCGACGCTAGCCTGCCGGAACGGAAATTCCGAACGCGCCGATAATCCCGTCAATGATCAGCTGAGTCGACAGTGCGGCCAGAATAACACCGAAAATTCGCGTGATGGCACCAGCGACGCTCTCGCCCATCGCGCGGACCAATGGCGTCGCAAGCAGGAAAACGACCAGGCAGACCAACATGTTCAGGGCAATCGCTGAAAGCACCATGGCTTTGTGGCTCCACTCAACCGCCTGTGTCATGAAAAGCATGGCTGTTGCGATGGACCCCGGCCCGGCAAGCATGGGAATGCCGATCGGAAACACCGAGACATCGTCGGGCTCTTCATGCTCCTCCAGATATTCATCCGCGCGGGATTCGCGGCGCTCTGTGCGCTTTTCGAAAACCATGTCGAGCGCGATGAGGAACAACAATACGCCGCCAGCCGCACGAAAGGCGTCGATTGTTATGTGCAGCTGGTCCAGCAACCACGCGCCGAAGAAAGCGAAGCCGAAAATGATCAAGGTTGCGACAAAGATCGATCGCACAGCCATACGGCGGCGATAGGCAGCGTTGCCGCGCGCCGTGAGGGACGCGAAGATTGGCGCAACGCCAAGCGCATCGATCAGAACGAAGAATGTGACAAAAGATGCGGTGAAAATGGAAAAAAGGTCGCCGGTCATGGCCCGCGCCTTAGTCGGACTGCCTGAGCGCGTCCAGTATCTCTTCCACAAGCGGATGCAAGGCTGGCTTGCCAGAACGCAGGTGCTGCGCACTTTCGATGGCGTCACCGTCAGCGATCATCTTGATCAGGCGGACGCCGCGAGCCCGCTGTAGCAGGCCGTCTAGATCGCTTTGATCTTCGGGCTGTCCAATGACGCCGCCGCCAAAGTCGATCCGGATGGATGTGTCGGCCTTGCCGGACTCCAGAAGTGCAATCGCCTCGTCCAGCGACAGAACTTGACCGTCAAGCGATACGGGCTGTCGAGGCATGACGCTATTCATCGCGCAAATCCGGTGTAGGGAGTTCTCGTTCCAGTTTGCGGCAGGCGCCGATCGCTCGGTAGAGCTGGCCCGACGCCACAAACCGGCTGATCATCATGATCTCTTCCTGCAGTTCTTCTGTCGGCGCATCACGGACAATATTCGCGAGCGCCACAACACACGCATCATAGAGCGGCCCATCGGTTTCACCGGTCAGATACATCTGCATGACCGCGAAATAAGCGGCTTCAAAATTGGTGTTTACTTCTTCAGGAAACATGACATCTCGTTCTCGCAATATGCGGGCCTTTGTTTCAAGCAGGAGGGTGCTACGGCGCTCTCCATTACGGATAACCGCTCCATTCACGACCACAGCTTCGGCCGGCTTGAGTGACAGCTTGAGAGGCATTTTGCCCTCCCCCCCGGATATTTCCTACCGAATCAGCCCGTTAAGTAAACATCTCATTGGTTAATACGAGCTTGCATTTTTAATCTGTACGAATTGACGCAGAGGCATGGACAGGCGAAGGTTGCCCTGCCCATCGCCATGCTTATCATCAGTACTGATAAAAGTATTGGAGACCCGAATGCGCTTTGAAGGCACCCAGGATTACGTTGCAACAGAAGATTTGAGAGTGGCCGTCAACGCCGCCATTGCTCTGGAACGCCCACTGCTGGTGAAGGGTGAACCTGGAACCGGCAAGACCGTCCTCGCGATCGAAGTCGCCAAAGCGCTCGGCGTTCCACTGATCGAGTGGCACATCAAATCGACGACCAAGGCGCAACAAGGCCTTTACGAATACGACGCTGTCAGCCGCCTCCGCGATGGTCAGATGGGCGATGAGCGCGCCAAGGACGTCGCCAATTACATCAAGAAGGGCAAGCTGTGGGAGGCTTTCACCTCCGAAGAGCGTCCGATCCTTCTGATCGACGAGATCGATAAAGCTGATATCGAATTCCCGAACGACCTCCTGCAGGAGCTCGACCGGATGGAGTTCTATGTCTACGAGACCGATCAGACCGTGAAAGCCGTCCAGCGGCCGATCGTGATCATCACGTCGAACAATGAAAAGGAATTGCCGGACGCCTTCCTGCGCCGCTGTTTCTTCCACTTCATCAAATTCCCTGATGAGCAGACGATGCAGGAAATCATCGAGGTCCACTATCCGGGGATCAAACAGAAACTGGTGAAAGAGGCACTGACGACCTTCTATTCCATGCGCGAAGTGCCGGGCATGAAGAAGAAGCCGTCTACCTCAGAATTGCTCGACTGGCTCAAGCTCCTCATGAATGAGGATGTCGATCTTGAGACCATGAAGGAGAACGATCCGGACAAGCTCACCCCACCGCTACACGGCGCGCTCCTTAAGAACGAACAGGACGTCGCGCTCTTCGAACGCCTCGCCTTCCTCTCGCGCCGCGAAAACAGCCCGCGCAGGGGGCCGGCGGGCTGACAAAGTTGTTCATTACAGCCACCCCCGTCACCAAGGTTGACGGACCCTGATTTTGACAGCCAGTTTGGTCGCGACGCGTCTAAGTCGGCCGATAAGCGACCGATTTGGGGATCGCCGCGGTCTCTGATTGGAAATGAAACCAGGGTCAATGCGTGGAGGAGGCGGCCCCATTCTCCACGTAGCTAGATAGTCATCGACTTCCGGCTGAACGCTCCGCCTGGCCTCCAGTGAAGACAGCCTATGGACGCGAAGAAGTTTGTCATAATCCGTCAATTCGTGGCGGATGTGCGCTGCGGCAATCGAATATAGAAACCTGGTTGAATAGGCAGAAGTTGCGGTCTTGCCGGCGTAGCGGGCAACGAGGTTTTCACAGGTGCGCGCAGGCATTCCAGGGAACATTCGGCGAAGATTTTTTCGAAGGGGTGAGGGGCGAAGAACGATCTCTTGATGAGCCAATATTTCAGTCAATCCTGCGCTCACCGTAGACCAGCCGCTCGGCATTCCCGTCCCCGCCTCGGATCGGGCTGCCGGTGCGGCCTGCCACGCGCCACCCCTGCTCCGCCAGCGAGACACAGAAAGCCTCCTCCGCCCGCGCCGCCGCCACCGCATCGCTGACAAGTCCGCCCTTCCCGACATGCGCCCGCCCGACCTGGAATTGCGGCTTGAACAGGCAGACCAGCTCGGCCTCCTCCGCCGCCAGCGAGAGCGGCACGCCCAGCAGCTTCTCCAACGCGATGAAACTCGCATCGCAGACGATCAGAGACGGCGGCTCGCCCAGCATGTCGCCCGTCAGCGCCCTTGCATCCGTCCCTTCCAGCGACGTCACACGCGCATCGCCCGCAATCTTTTCGTGAAGTTGTCCGCGTCCGACATCCACAGCCACGACCGACTTCGCACCGCGCGACAGGAGCACATCGGTGAACCCACCTGTGGATGCCCCAACATCCAGGCAGTGTCGGCCAGTCGGATCGACCTCGAACACGTCGAGCGCATGGGCCAGTTTCACCCCTCCACGGGATACCCATGGATGGGGCGCAGACGCAACAATGCGGTCCGATGGCGAGATCTGCTGTGACGCCTTCAGCACGGGCTCACCGTTCACTTCAACGCATCCGGCAAGGATCGCGGCCTGCGCAGACGCTCGGCTGTCATAATGGCCGAGGCTGACCAGCACCTTGTCCGCCCTGTTCTTTCCGGTCACTATTTTATCCTCATTGGAACGTGCGGCGATTGCTGCGCGTTCGGTAGATTACCGATCGATTTTGGTCCGCAGAAAGATATCGAAGGAGTTCCCCATGTCACGCGCACTCGCTCTTGCTTCTACAGTTGCAACCTTTTCCATCCTGTTTGCCTGCTCACAGCAAGCATCCACGGCGCAGGAGGAAGAGGCAGCCCCCTCTGAACCCGCTGGCGAAGAGATCGAAATAGCACCAGACACGACCGGCAATGAATCCCTTCCGTCCATGATGCGCGCCACGGGCGACCTGCTCGGCGATGACGGCTCCACAATTGGATCAATCAACATGATCGAAGGGCCAAACGGCATTGTGATGGAAGTCTCAGTCGATGAAGGCGGTCTGGAGCCGGGCTGGCATGCTATCCACTTCCACCAGACAGGAGACTGCTCCGACACCGGCGAGTACAAAGAATCCGGCGGTCATGTCGGCAAGTCTGAAGGCGGCCATGGCCTGCTCAATCCGGACGGGCCAGAGCCAGGCGATCTGCCGAACCTCTACGCGTTCGAAGATGGTTCGGTCCATTACGAGACCTTTACTGACATCATATCGATCTCAGACGTGCTCGACGATGATGGGGGTGCCATCATTATCCATGAGGGTCGCGACGATCATCTCACCCAGCCCATCGGCGGCGCCGGCGGCCGGGTCGCCTGTTCGGTCGTTCAATAGAGCAAGAGGTCAGAGTGTCAGGCCGCCATCAGCAATGATGGTCTGGCCTGTCACATAACTTGCCAGCGGTGACGCCAGGAAGAGCGCGACGCCTGCCATGTCTTGCGGCGTGCCAAGCCTGCCTTGAGGGATCGCTCGCAGAGACCCGGACAGGCGCTTCTCATTTTTTGTCGTGACATGCGTCAGCTTGGTCTCGACCAGGCCCGGAGCAAGACCGTTGACGCGGATACCCTCCCCTGCCCAGGCAGCGCCAAGCGTCTTCGTCAGCCCGACGGCAGCATGCTTTGAGGCTGAGTAGGCAGGCGTCCCGATCGTAGCGCCAAATCCCGCAACAGAGCTGACGATAATGACACTGCCCTTAGATGATATCAGCGGAAGCTTCAGATTCCGCGCCACGTCCATCACACTGTTGATGTTCACATCCATCACGGCGTCCCAGCCAGGGCGTTCAAATTCCTCGCGATTGTAACGCACAATCCCCTGGCAGAGGACGAGGACATCAAGCGCAGAGATTTTTGCTGTAGCCTGGTCGACCTCATCACGGTTGGCGACATCGACCTGAACATAATCAAGGCCCGACAGGTCTGAGCCTTTTACGCCCGCATAGTCTTCGGCTGTTTTTCGAGTCCCCCAGACCGTGACATCGGCGCCGGCCTCCCGGAAGGCTTGCGCAATGCCGTTCCCGATCCCGCTTGATCCGCCGACGACGAGCACATTCTTGTCGCTAAAATCCAGCATTTCTCTGACGCTCATAAGTCTCTCTTTTTTATTTTTTCGCGGAGCGCTTTCTTCTCGCCGAGCTCTTTCTTGGCTTTGATACGCCGCTCAATCGCACCGCGCCCGGGCCGAGTCGGAATTCGGCGCTTCTTCTTTTGTGTCGCCTTCCGGATCATCTGCGTCAAACGTTCCCTCGCGGCATCGCGGTTTCGCGGCTGCGATCGGTGCTCGCTGGCGTCGACGATAACCTCACCGTCTTTGGTAATCCGGTTTTTCCAGAGACGGTGGAATCGCGCCTTCACGGCTGGCGGAATCGAAGACGCATCGACGTTCCACCGCAGCTGGACCGCGCTTGAAACCTTGTTCACACTCTGTCCGCCCGGCCCGGAGGATCTTGTGAAGGTTTCGACAAGCTCCCAGTAAGGCACTGATATTTCGTCATTTATTTTCAAATCTTGCGAGGCTGTCATGATGAAGGGTCTGTTCAGCTAGGGTTCAAGCTTGCACCAATAATATTGTGCGAAGGTTTCGCGTCAGGAACCAGCAATCTGCCGGAGTTCCGGTCAATTCTGAATGGAGGCTTGAATGGCTCTCTTGTCTATTATTTCGCGCATAGGCGCAGCAGGCGCCCTGGCGTTTGCAACACTTGCTCCCGTTGCCGCCGCCGATGATCGCGGACGTGGCGACCGGGGCGGGCACTATGATCGCGGTGATCGCGGACACCGCGGCGACCGTGGACACCGAGGCTGGGACCGCGGACGTCATCACAACGACCGCGGCTGGGACCGTGGCCGCCATCACAACAATCGTGGTTGGGACCGTGGACGCAACCATCATCGCGACTGGGATCGCGGCCGCAATTATCGCCGTCATAACAATTACCACTATCGCGCACCACGCGTGGTGAACCGCTATTACTACACCACACCAAGCTATTACCGCCCGCGCCCGGGTATCTCCTTCCACTACAATTCGGGCTATTACCATCCGCGCTATACGATCGGCGGCTACTATTCCTATGGCCCGCGCACGGTGATCATTCGCGACTATGACCGCTATGGCCTGTACCGCCCGCCGCACGGCCATCACTGGGTTCGCGACGGCTACAATGGCGACGCCGTCCTGGCATCGGTAGCAACGGGTGCCATTATCGGCCTCGCTGTCGGCATCATGGCGCAATAAGTCAGCGGCAGAAACAGACCGATTAAAATCCAGCCTGGCGACATTTTGTTGCCGGGCTTTTTCTTTGTTCATCTTCCATTAGGCCCGAGTCATGTTTTAATTGACCTGCACGCGACCCTTTCGCGGTCAGTGCTTTGTTTTCAACAGCTGAAAGGAGGTGATCCAATGTCTAGTGAGAAACCAGGAGCGGGAATTGGATCCGTTCGTGCTGGTAGCCTTGGAGAGCAGCCTCTCTCTGTGCGCTAGCACTGACTAAGGGTCAGACTTGATCTGGCCAGGATTCAGAGCCCATCCGGCTCACGGAGGCCACCCGTTTCGGGTGGCCTTTTCGTTTGCGCGCCGTATTGGCGACGGCCGCTAATTGGCGGATGGCAGTGAATTCCACATCCGGCCGCGATGAAGGTCAGAGCTGAGCTGGATGTCGACGCTCTCCTGCGACAGGCGCTGGCGGTACACCTGCGTGTTCTCAAGCACACGCTGGACATAGTTGCGGGTTTCAGAGAACGGAATGAACTCGACCCAGTCAATCGGATCGACTTCGCCAGTCCGGGGGTCGCCATATTCCTGCACCCAGCGTTTTGGACGCGACGCGCCGGCATTATAAGCCGCCGCCGTCATGATGTAGCTGCCATTGAACTGGTTCAGCAGGGTATCGAGGTGCGCCCCGCCCAATGTCATGTTGTAGCCTGGATCGTCAGTCAGCCATGAGGTCTTGAAGGGCAGCCCCATGCTGCGCGCTTCTGCCTGCGCGGTACGCGGTACGAACTGCATCAGCCCGCGCGCATTCGCATGAGACACAGCCGACGGGTTCATTTCGCTCTCCTGGCGCGACAGGGCGTACATCATTGCGCGTTCGACGCGAGGCTCGCGAAGGAGCTGATAGTCCGGAACCGGGAATGCCGCCTCGGTTGCCACGATCCCCTTGGCCAGGCCTGCCTTGGCCCCCCGAACGCCGATATCGGCGTACAAATAATCCGAGGCCAGATCAGACAGCAGCAAATAGTCTGCCTCGCTGTCGAGCAAATCATCGAGATGGTAGGCAAATTGCCGGAATTCACCGGACTCGCCATTTTCGGCCAGAAGCTTCAAGGCGCGAACCAAGGGGCGCTGGTTGAAAGCCTCACGTTCGGTGTCGGTAATTTCCGACTGCGCCTGAAGGTACAGCTGCGCCTTGCCGACCTTTTCGGCCGCCAGTTGCCCGTAATAGACGAACGGGTACTTGGCCGCTTCTTCGTAAGCCACCTTGGCTGCGTCCGCATCATTCAGCGCTTCATGCGCCCTGCCCTCCCAATAGAATGCGCGGGCGAGGCTGATTGGCGTCGAGACGTTCTCAGCGAGCGTCTGGAAGTGACCGAGCGCCCGGGCAGGCTGATTGAGGTGCCGCAGCGCGATCCAGCCGGAAATCCATTCGGCTTCCGCGAAGTCGGTTCCGTCGCTCATTCCGTGCGGGGCGGCTAGCGCATAAGCGGTCTGGAACTGGCGCTCTTTCAGGGCGGTGCGAATGGCTAGGTTTCGCTCACCCCAAAGATTATCGCGCCCCGCTGGTGGGACGTCAGCGCCGTTTATTTGCGTGAGAAGCGGGACATAGGCACTTTCATCCTGCCTTGCGCGCCGGCGCCACTTTGCCCGGTCGTACAGCATACCAGGATGGTTCTGCAGGCTGGCGGGGACGGCATCCACTGCCGCATCGACCCCGCGCGCCCGCGACTGAAGGCGAATTCGCGCCTCGGTGAGCCGCGTCCAGTCGGCGTTCAGATATGGCATGAGCCTGCGCGCAGCGGTGTGCTGCGCCGTCCACATCAGGAAGTCGGCGCGCTTTTGATGGTCTTCCTGGGTCAGGTTGCCACCATAGGTCGCCAGCACGGTCGAGGTTTCGCTGGAGTCCAGCGTGTTGCCGTGCCAGGCGTCGCGGATGGTCTCGACAGCCTTGTCGGTCTGGCCTGTCCGGCGATAGGCGTCCGCCAATGCGAGGCGTCCGGATCCGGAAATCGGTCCACCCTGCTTCTCAAACCATGCAATTCGCTGCTCATTGTTGAGCGCTGACAGACTGATGGCCTCTTCAGCGCGAACCTGGACGCTTCGCATCCGCGGCCAATCACCCTGTGTGCTGAGCAGGCCGTTCAACTCGTCGAAGGACATTTGAATGTCGCCGCGGCCCCGATACCAGAGAATCAGCTGGCGCACTGTTTCATCCCGGGCCTGCGCTTCGAGTGAACGCACCGTCGACCAGCTACCGCTATCAACCGCATCGATCGCGCGGCGCAGAATGCCTGCATCCGTGGTCGAAACGACGTTGGATGCTGCAACCATATCCGGCTTCAAGCTGGGCGCTGTCGGTATGGCGGCCGAGCTACCTGCTGTAATTGCAGCAAGCATTGCTGCTGCAAGAGTTGCCCTTGATGTGCTAACGCGCATAAAGCCCTGCCTGTTTCCTTAAAGGTGCCGCCGTGCCAAACACGATGACATCGATTCCTTCTCAAGTGTTCAACATATAAATCGCGGCAATATTACGATGTTCCATGGATCCATTCCTGCCCTTGTCACACCATTCAAGAATGGGGCCGTAGACCGGAAGGCATTTGCCGATCTCGTCGAACGCCAGATCGATGGCGGCGCGGGCGCTCTCGTCCCTTGTGGCACGACCGGTGAGTCAGCAACGCTAACCCACACTGAACACCGCGAAGTGGTCACGCTTTGCATCGAAGTGGCCGCCGGGCGCATTCCCGTCATCGCCGGCGCTGGGTCCAATTCAACACACGAAGCCATCGGCCTCGTCGAACACGCTAAAGAGGTTGGCGCAGATGCCGTCCTCTGTGTGTGCCCGTACTATAACAGACCCGATCAAGCAGGTCTTGAGGCGCATTTCAGAAAAATCGCTGACTCGGTCGCCATGCCGATCATTCTGTACAATGTCCCCGGCCGCACGGTCTCTGATCTGCTTCCCGACACGGTCGTCCGGCTCGGCAAACACCCCAATATCGTTGGCATCAAGGACGCTGCAGGCGATCTCGCCCGCGTCAGTCTCCACGCGGCGGGCCTGGGTGGTGAGCAGTTCGTCCAGATTTGCGGCGACGATCCACTGACATTGGGCCACCGCGCAATGGGCGGCACCGGGTGCATATCGGTAACTGCCAATGTGGCGCCTGAGCAGATGGCGCAGCTTCACACAGCTGTCGACAATGGAGACCTCGACGCTGCTCGGGCGATCGAGACCAGGTTCATTGCGCTTCACAAGGCCCTGTTCAGCTCGCCATCGCCAGGCCCCGCCAAATACGCTTTGTCGCGTCTTGGTCTGTGTGAGGCTTCAACGCGGCTGCCTATTGTGGGCCCGGATGAAGCAGCTCGTGCGAAAATTGACGCTGCAATGGAAATCGCAGGCCTTATATAGTCAGGCATGTCCAAGAAGAACCAGATAAAGGGCCGCAGCGATGGCCTCGTGGCCGAGAACAGGCGCTCGCGCTTCGACTATCATGTCGAGGACACGCTGGAGGCTGGCCTTGTGCTGGCCGGCAGCGAGGTGAAATCCCTGCGCAATGGCCGCGCGAATATCGCCGAGTCCTACGCCGCCGTTGAAGATGGCGAGTTATGGCTCGTGAATTCGGATTTCCCGCCTTATGAAGGCGCAAACCAGTTCAATCACGAACCGAAACGCCGCCGGAAACTGCTGGTCTCAAAGCGCGAAGTAGCGCGGCTGGCCCAAGCCGTTGAGCGCGCTGGCCGCACGATCGTGCCGCTGAAACTCTATTTCAACGAGCGCGGTATCGCGAAACTCCTGATCGGCGTCGCGACCGGTAAACGCGCTCCCGACAAGCGTGAAACCGCGAAAAAGCGCGACTGGCAACGCGACAAGGCCCGGATTCTCAAGGAGAATTAAAACGCTTCCAATTGTCCGCTTCCCCATCGAAAGGTGGGGCTCGTGGCGGCTGGAGTGGGCACCTCTCAACCAGCCGCCATTGATCCCAGCTTGCGCCGGGAAGTCGGCTGAGGAAACCGGATGCAAACCGGCGAGAACTAGCCAGAGATGATCCCGGCAAACTGCGCCGGATCGACATTCCCGCCCGAGAACACAACCCCAACATTCTTGCCTTTCGCTTCAGACGGTAGGTCATGAAGCGCGGAGGCCAGCGCCGCGGCACCGCCCGGCTCAACAACCAGTTTCAGATGCCTGAAAGCCTGGCGCATGGCATCACGGATATGATCGTCGGAAACGGCGCACCCACCCGCGAGAAGCTCTTTACCGAGGGCCCAGGTCAGCTCACCCGGCGACGGTGTCAGGATGGCATCGCAAATCGAACGGGTGCCTGGCGCATTCACCTGTTTTTCGCCGCTTGCCAGCGACCGACGCCAATCGTCATGCGCCTCGGGTTCAGCAGTCCAGATTTTCGTGGACGGGTCTGATGCCTTATAGCCAAGCGCCAATCCCGTAATCAGTCCGCCGCCACCGGCACAGCAGATAATGTGATCGAGAGCGTCGCCCGATTCAGCGATTTGCTCGGCAAACTCTGCACCGCAGCTGCCCTGTCCCTCGACGATGAAAGGGTCGTCAAAACTCGGCACGAGTACAGCGCCGCGTTCGTCGGCAATGCGTTCGGCTATGGCCTCCCGGCTTTCTGTATCGCGGTCGTAAAGATGAATGTCTGCGCCGTCAGCCCGCACCCCGTCGATTTTTACGCCCGGCGCATCAGATGGCATCACAATAAGGGCCGGCATTCCGAGCAGCTTTGCCGCACGCGCCACGCCCTGCGCGTGGTTGCCTGAAGAAAACGCCACAACGCCAGCCGCCCTGCCCTCTTTCGGGATCTGGAGAAGCCGGTTCGTGGCACCGCGAATTTTGAAGCTGCCTGTGAGCTGCAAGTTCTCGCACTTGATATACAGCTTGGCCCCAGCCAATTCGTCCAGAGCTTCGTTGCGAAGAACGGGTGTTCGGCGCACGCGCCCTTTTAGCCGCCCATAGGCTTCAAGAACCGTGGTCGAAGTGGGTCTTCTCATCACTCGCCTCGACGCTCAGAACCGCCGCATCGCCGGGCCAGCAGCCACACGTTGCGTCGTGAACCAGTCAACGAACTGGCCGATCCCCTCTTTCAGGCTGACTGCGGGTTCGTAACCGTAATCTGACTGCATGCGAGATATATCGGCGCAGGTTTCCGTGACATCGCCAGGCTGCATCGGTTCAAGCGCCATTCTGGCTTTCTGACCGGTCGACTCTTCGATTGTGGAGATAAAATCCATCAGGGTCACAGGCTGGTTGTGACCGATATTGTAGAGCTTGTGAGCGAGCTCACCCTCCACGAAAGTGGCGCGCTTCGTCGCGATTGCCTTCAGACCAGCAATGGCGTCCGAAATAAAAGTGAAGTCGCGCTTCATCTTGCCGCCATTGAAGACGCGGATCGTTTCACCGCGCAAAATCCGGTCGGTAAACGACCAGTAGGCCATGTCGGGACGGCCCCAAGGGCCGTAGACGGTGAAAAACCGCACACCGATCTGTCGGATATCATACAGCTTGGCGTAGGCCTGGCTCATCAGCTCATCCGCGCGCTTGGTCGCCGCATAGAGGGAAACCGGCCGGTCGACATTTGCGTCTTCACTGAATGGCGCGACTGCATCGTCACCGTAAACAGAGCTCGACGATGCATAAATCAGCAGAGGTGCCTTGGCCGCCCTGCGGCAGAACTCAAGCACGGCGAGGTGCCCGGTCATGTTCGATTCAGCGTAAGCAAAGGGGTTTTCGAGCGAGTATCGCACACCGGCCTGCGCTGCCAGGTGAATGACACGGTCAATCGAGTCGCGGTCTGGCAGCGCCAGCAGCGACTCATGGTCGGCGATATTCATCTTGTGAAAGCGAAAGGCGTCGTTTGACTGCAACCGGTGCAGTCGTTCCTGCTTTAGCGCCACATCGTAATAAGCATTGAGATTGTCGAGGCCGACAATTTCATGTCCGTCATCAAGCAGGGCCTGAGCGATACTCGATCCGATAAAACCGGCGACGCCGGTGACAAGATACTTCATGCTCGCTCCTCACGCCGAAGCGTATACCCCCGGTACCGTGAAGGCGAAAGCGAAACGCTGTTATCGTCAGCTGTCATCGCTGTATTTTGCGAGAATGCGACGCGCTTCGTCAGCCGTTTCCGGATGCTTTAGCGCGTGGGCGACGACCGCTTCGAAATAGCCGGCTTTGGAGCCGCAATCGAACTCTTCGCCATCAAACTCATAGGCAAAGAATTGCTGTGTTTCCATCAGGCGGACCATGGCGTCAGTGAGCTGGATCTCGCCGCCGGCACCTTTGCCCTGGTCTTCAAGCAGACCGAAGATTTCGGGGCGGAGGATGTAGCGTCCGGTGATCTTGAGATTTGACGGCGCATCCTCGCGCGGCGGCTTTTCCACCATACCGCTCATCTCGATGAGGCGGCCATCACGGTTTTTCGGCGCAATCACGCCATAAGACGAAACACGCTCCTCCGGTACAGGGTCGACGGCGACGATGTTGCCGCCGGTCTTGTCAAAGGCTTCGACCATCTGTGCGAGACAGGAGGGTTTGGCGCGAACGATCACGTCCGGCAGGAGCACAGCGAAGGGTTCATTGCCCACAATATCCTTGGCACACCAGACCGCATGGCCGAGACCCAGAGGCGCCTGCTGGCGGGTAAAGCTGGCCGCGCCGGCGGGAAGCCGGGTGCGCTGAACATCTTTCAGAATGTCGGCTTTCGATGCCTTTGCGGCGAGGGATTCCTCAAGCTCGAAGGCGTGATCGAAATAGTCTTCAATGGCACCTTTTCCGCGCCCGGTGACAAATACGAGATGCTCGATTCCGGCCTCAATCGCTTCATCGACAACGTATTGCAGCGCAGGCTGGTCCACGACGGGCATCAACTCTTTTGGAATCGACTTTGTGGCCGGAAGTACACGTGTTCCATGACCTGCCACTGGCAAGACAGCCTTGCGAATTCCCATGCTTTTTATCCCCTTGAACTTACTGGATCGGCCCGAACCATAGCGATTTGAGGCACGAAGGCCAGCCGGGTATCACCACAACCCAGAGAAGAAGAAGACACCCATGATGGCAGTGATGCCGGATGACGCCGCCAGGACGCGGCCGATATCCATGGCGGGTGCGCGCTGTTTCTCGCTGGAGATCGACTCGTGCAGTTGCTCCTGCAGGACCCGCGCTGGAGAGGGTGCCGGCTGGGTATCGCTTTCCAGGTCAGCTTTACCCACAGTTGTCGCTGAGTTCCGCTCGGTTTTCGCCGTCTCGCGCACCTCTTCCGGCGCGGCTTGGGCGTCTGAATGATCGAGTTTGCGCTTGGCGGACATGACGGACCTCTCTTGCTGATGTCCTTCTCGCATCCCATCCCTAATGAAGCGCTAAGTCGTTGACCCAAATTTTGCTTTTCCCCAATTTTTCCAACACCCAGACGGTTGGATATTTCGTCCCGAAGGCGGCTATTTTTGTCGTCCAGGAACAGGCCGATTATAGGCCGATTTCAGGCCGATACTGGGTCGATTACGGGCCGATCGGGCGAAGCGTCTGGCCAATCGGCGATGCCTGCACACCAAAGACGTCTTTGAGCAGTGCGTCGCTCAGGACATCGTCCGGCGCGCCATCGGCGACCAGTGTCCCGGCATCAAGAACAATGAGGCGGTCAAATGTCGCCTTCGCGAGCAAGAGATCATGGATGGCGACACAGACCAGTTTGCCGCTCGATGCCTCGGCGCGCAGCGTCTCGAGCACGGAGAGCTGCTGGGCGATGTCGAGCGAGGCAAGTGGTTCGTCGAGAAGCAGGTGATCAGCGCCGACAGAAAGCAATCGGGCCAGATGGACACGGGCCTGCTCACCGCCAGACAGGGACAGGACGTGGCGACCGACAAGGTGCGACGCCCCTGCCCGCTGGATGGCGTCATCGACAATATTTCGGTCGCTGTCGCCGAGCGTGCCATAGCGCCCGCCCCCCCAGGCGTGGCGACCAAGCGAAACCACGTCCTCGACCGTCAGGTCCCAGCTCAGTTCTCGTGACTGGCCGAGCCATGCGATCCGCTGCGCGCGGGTCTGTTGCCTGAGAACAGACAGCGACACACCATCAAGCTTTATCGCTTCTCCCGATTGCGGCAGCAGACCGGCCAGCAGACGAATGAGCGTCGACTTGCCGGCGCCGTTCGGGCCGATGATGCCGACGAGTTCGCCGCTTTTGAGCTCTGCCGAACAGGGGTTCAGCGCGGGATGATTGCCAAGATGGATGCCGGGCGCGGCGATGTCGAAGCTGATCATAGCCGCCCCCTTGTGAGCCTGGCTGCGATCCAGATGAAGACGGGCGCGCCGAACAGGGCTGCGGCCACGCCGAGGCGAAGCTCGCGGTCAAACGGCAGTAGCCGGATGACGAGGTCAGCGCCCATCAGCATCAGGCCCGCGAGCAGCGCGGATGGGATGAGCAGGCGCGCCGGGTCTGATTTCACGAACGGGCGGATTATGTGCGGGGCGACGATGCCGACAAACCCGATGGCTCCGGCTATGGCGACACTCGCACCGGTGAGAAGCGACGTGCCAGCGATGACCAGCGTGCGCGTGCGGACCGGGTCTGCGCCGAGGCTTTGCGCGGTTTCCTCTCCAAGGCTGAGCGCACGAAGGCCCGGCCCTGCCATGAGCGCCAGAACCGCGCCGATCGCGATGGCCGGCATGGCCAGAAGAATGTCCGGCCAGGCCCGGTTCGACACAGAACCCAGCAGCCAGTTCATCAGGTCGGCCAGCGAATAGGGGTTTGGTGCGAGGTTGAGCGCGAGCGCGATGAGGGCACCGCCCGCGCTGGACAGCCCTATGCCGACGAGCAGCGTGCGCACTGCATCGCCTTTGGTGCCGGCGGCGGCGAGCAGCAGGATGACAGCGAGGCCCGAGAACAGGATGGCAAAGACTGGAACAGCGAACCAGGTGATGGCGGCGAGGCCGAAGTAGAGCGCAATGACAGCGCCGAGCGAGGCAAAGGCCGAGACACCAAGCACGCCAGGTTCGGCGAGGGGGTTGCGGAGCAGGCCCTGCAAGGCGCTACCGGCGAGACCAAGGCAGGCGCCGGTCAGGAACGCGGCGACGCTGCGCGGCATCCGGATTTCCCAGATAATGGTGCTGGCGACATCGTCCGTCCCCACAAGCCCCGCCCATAACCGGCCAAGCGGCAGATCAGCCGAGCCGGCCAGAACAGACAAGACCGCCACGACCAGAACGAGAAGCAGAAGAGCGAGGTTGAGCCGCATCAGTTGAGCGCCTCCGCGACCGCGCGGGCCTCGTCCGCAACAAACCAGGCGGGGCATGTCAGGCGCGACTCGTCGAGCCGGATGGTTTTGGCGTTGGCGAGGATACGCTGCATGGCCGGATGACGGGTCAGCGACCAGTTGGAGGCCCTGTCTTCATCAAAGTCGAAGAAAGCGGCGAGAACACGCTGCGGTGGGTTCTGCACCAGTGTTTCGAGCGGCACGTTCACCCAGCCCTGCTGGCTCACGGCGTTCTCCAGGCCTGCAGCGGTCATGATTTGATCGACCATCGTGCCCGGCCCGGCCGTCACACCGCCGGGGGTGAGGTAGAGGGCGGTCTCTCCCGTTTGTGGCGCGGCGAAGTTCAGGCTGGTGACAAGATCTTCAGCACGGTCCTGCTGGTCCAGTTTTTCGGCAATCTCGCGAGTGACACGCGCTGCGCCTTCAAAGTCTGAGGCGTAGCCGATCTGCACGGTTTCGATCCCGAAGCGCTGGAAGAAGTCGAGCGCGCGGGCATCGCCGCCCCAGCTGCGGACCACAATGTCCGGCTGGAGGGCGATGACATCCTCGGCGAGCGCCCGCACACGGGGCAATCCATCAGCCTTGTCACGAAGGTGACTGAAGCTGCGGCCTGCATGCGGGCTGACGCCGAGGATCTGTTCGCGATCTGCGAGCCCCATCACGAACTGGTCTGCGCAATAGTCCAGCGAGACGACGGTCGGCTTTTCAGCCTCAGCCATCTCGGGACGTGCCAGCACCAGGGCGGCGAGGAGCGCGCAGACAAGCCTCATCTGAGCTTCAGCCCGATAAAGCCAGCCGCGCCAGGCGAGGCATAACCAAGGACGTCGACCGCGTCTTCATCCAGCAGGTTCTGGCCCCGCAGAGTGAGCGCGATGCGGTCATTGAGCGGGATTTCGGCTGTCGCGGAAAACAGCGTGTAAGCATCCAGCGTGACACGCTCGGTCGGGAAGACGCCGAAATTGAAGTCGTCCTGCTCGCCGACATAGTCGAGCGCGGCACCGTAGCGGGCGCCATTCTCATTGGGCTGCCAGGACACGGCGAGGCTACCCGTCCATTCAGGCACGCGGATCTCGTCTGCGCCGGTGTCGTCTTCGGACTGTGTATTGGTCAGCTGAGCGGACAAATTGACGGTCTTGGACAGGTCGGTGCGGAAGGCCGCCTCGACGCCGGACCGCTCGCTTTCACCGACGCGATTCATCGGCGTGGACAGGAAGGTTGGCGTGTAGGCGGTGTAGATTTCATCCTCCAGATCGGCGTGGAAGTAAGTGATAGAGGCGACGCTGTTCTTCCATTCCTGATCATAGCCGATTTCCCAGCTGGTCGAGGTTTCCGGCTGGACGTCGGGATTGCCGATGAAGCTGCCCGGATAGAAGCCGAAGAGTTCGGTGAAGGTCGGGTTCTTCACGCCGCGCCCGATCGCACCGCGAACACGTCCACGATAATCGAACGTGTAGGACGCCCCGGCCCGCCAGCTGGTCGCGTCATCGAAATTGTCTCCATTGAAGTCCTGCCGGAGCGAGGCATTGGCGTTGAAACCGCCCACGCGGACGCGGTATTCGGCGGCGAGCCCCGTCGTCTCGAAGCTACGCGACTGGTTCGGGTCTCCGAAGGCGGTGTCGGTAGACCGGCGCTCATAGTCCTCGCGCTCATAATCAGCCAGCAAGCTGACCGTCTGGGCGACGACGCCATCGGTGCTGAAGGAGGGGCTCCAGGAGAATTTGGTGCGTTCGCCGGAGGTCTCGTCGACATAGACGCCATCAGCTTCATTTGTGCGCGCGACATCATTGTAGTTAGCGCGGAAGACATGGTCGATCGGGCCGGTGACGCCGGTGAGCGCCGCGCCGATGAGCCATTGCTCGCCATCGGTTGTGCGGTCGGCATTGTCGAGCTGGCCGTCGAAGTCGAGGTCCGGGTCTGACTCGACATAGGTGTCGCGATAGGTTGCCAGCGTGGACAGCGACCAGTCATCGCTGAGATCTGTCGCCGCCTTGAGGAGGAAAGCGCCGTTCTGCGAGCCGTCGGTTTCGCCGCCGCGGCCGGACGTGTCGATCCCGTCAGTGGTGAAACCGGATGCGGCGCCCTGCAGGCGGAAACCGCCAAGGTCCGTGCCAACGCCGATGGAGCCGCGAAGCGTCTCGAAACTTCCAGCTTCGATGTCGCCGCGGAGGTTTGGGTCATTCGAGGTATAGATGCCGATGACGCCGCCAATCGCGTCGGAGCCATAGAGCGAGGAATGCTCACCGCGCAGGACCTCGATGCGGTCGACGCCGAGCGAGGAGAGCAGGCCGAAATCGGTCTCGCCGGTGACGGGGTCCGAGAACTCGATACCGTCGAGAAGGACGAGCGTATGGTTGGCTTCAGCGCCGCGCACGCGCACTTGTGTAAGGCCGCCAACGCTGCCCGAGCGGGAGACAGCGACGCCCGGCACGGCGCGAAGCTGATCTGCGACATAGGGCGTGTCACGGATGGAGAGGTCTTCGGCGTCGAGGATGGCGACGTCTTCAGTGAGCCGCGCATCGAGCACAGGGCGAAGGCCGGACACGGTGACCGAATCGAGGCGGCGCTCGCCGGCCTCCTGAGCGGTTACAGACAAGGGGATGGTCAGCGCGACGGCGCTGAGGGCGATATATCTTGAGGTCATGACGACACTCCAGTTCAGGCGGGCCTTGGGCCAGCCAGGTCACAAACAAGCCGGATGATCCGGCGCGATGTGTCGTGAAACGGAGGTCACTCCGCCTGCCAGTCCGCTGGTCCCGGCGGCGGGCAAACGACGTGACGGCAGGTCTCCTGACTTCGCGGATGCTCACCCTGTCGCCGCCTTCCCGGATTGCTCCAGTGGCATGTTGGCGAGGGCTAGCCGCTTACAGTTGCGGGCACAGCGCCGGATTTTCACCGGCTTCCCTTTTCACTCGCCATTACGGCGAGCACCGTCGGGGGCCGCTATACGTGGGGCGCTGGAAAACTGCAAGCGCTGCCAACCTGTTGTGCAGGGCGACATTTTATCCGCCGCAAGGATGGCGTCGCTACAGTTGACGATCGGGGAATGATATAGACAGCAAACTGACCCGACATGCAGAGGACGCGCTTATGACGACCAAGATGCCCGGCAGATTCGCCTGGATGGCGCGACTTCGCATTCCTTTCCTGATTGTGGTTGCCGCCGCCGCGCTGTGGGCTGGCGCAACCTATCTATGGGCCGAGCATGATCTCGCTGACGACACGCTAATTCTCGTCCGCTTTCTTGTGATTGGTGCGATTGGCTGGGCGATCACGGCCTTTGTTGACCTTGCGCTCCAGCGCCGGATGGCGAAGCTCGAAATCGACACGGCGGACAATTTCGAAGCGCGAAAATCCGCAACGCGTCTGGATGTCATGCGGCGCGTGATTATCGTGATCGGCGCGATTGCCACCTTGGCCAGCGCGCTCGTCGTCGTGCCGTGGGCGAGACAGCTCGGCGTCTCCCTTCTCGCTTCGGCTGGTATTGTCGGCATCGCTGTCGGCCTGGCCGCCCGCCCCGTCCTGTCGAATTTGATCGCGGGGATCCAGATCGCGTTTACCCAGCCGATCCGGATCGAGGATGCGGTGGTGCTCGAGAATGAGTGGGGCTGGATCGAGGAGATCGATCTCTTCTATGTGGTTGTCCGCATCTGGGACCGGCGCCGGCTCATCGTGCCGCTGACCTATTTTATCGAAAAGCCCTTCCAGAACTGGACGCGAAAGACCGGCACCATCATCGGCTCGGTCTATTGGTGGCTCGATTATCGCGCACCGGTCGCAAAGATGCGCGACAAGCTACAGGAAATCCTGGACACCACCGATCTCTGGGATGGTGAAGTGTGCAACCTGCAGGTGTCCGAAACCGACAAGACGAGCATTCAGGTGCGCGCACTCGCGACCGCCAGCACCTCGCCGAGAGCCTGGGACCTTCGCTGCTATATCCGCGAACAGATGATCAACTGGCTACAGGCCGAACACCCCGAAGCTTTCCCGCGCTTTCGCGCAACGACAGAGGTCGAGGAAAAGCCCGGACCGTTCGAGATGCCGCCCCCCTCGCAGGACATCGCGCTGGGCGACAAGTCGCTGGATGGGAGTGAGACGCTGGAGGATGGCCACCCAGAGCCGAAGGCATGACGATTATTTGGTAGCAACCCACTTCGACATGCCAAGACGATCACGCCTGGTCCTTTCTTCCCCCGGAAAGCGGGGGAAGTGGCCCGCGAATGCGGGTCGAAGGGGGACTTCCGCAAAGCTCAGTAGGTGCCGCTTCCCCCTCCGCCCTTCGGGCACCTCCCCCGTGAACGGGGGAGGATAAACTTAAAGCCTAAAGCGTGCTCACGAGATGGCCGCCGTCGACGACAATCGTCGTGCCGGTCATGTAGCTGCCGGCATCGGATGCCAGAAGGAGCAAGGCGCCAGCCAGTTCCCGGTATTCGCCAAAGCGGCGCATCGGGATGCGTTTGCGCATCTTGTCGCCCTGTTCGCTCTCAAGGAACTCGTCATTGATGTCGGTTGAGAAATAGCCGGGCGCAATGGCATTGGCGCGGACGCCGTAGCGCGCAAGTTCGAGCGCCATGACGTGGGTGAAGTGCTCGACGGCCGCTTTCGACGCGGCGTAAGCTGCGATGGTGTGCTGTGGGCGGCGGGCGGTGATCGACGCGATGTTGATGATCGAGCCGGGTTTGCCGGCCTCCATCAAGGCGTTCGCCCCGCCTTTTGCGACACGCCAGACGCCATCGAGATTGGTGCTCATCACGGCGCGCCAGTCTTCCTCGGTCATCTTCGTGAACCAGTCATCGCGGGAGATGCCGGAATTGTTGATGATGACGTCGCAGGGTCGTCCGAGCTTGTCCTGAATAGTCGCGAAGGCGGCGTCCACGCTATCCGGGTCGGTGACATCCATCTGCACCGCCAGCGCTTTGCCGCCGGACGCTTCGATCGCATTTGCGAGCGATTCGAGCTTATTGAGTCGGCGCGCGGCCAAGACGACATGTGCCCCTGCAGCTGCCAGTTCGCGCGAGAAGCTCGCGCCAAGTCCGCCTGACGCCCCCGTAACGAGCGCTGCCTTTCCCGAAAGATTAAACAAATCCATGCCTCAAATCCTGATTTACTATTGCTTTCACGCAAAATTTTTCCGATCACTCGCCCCATGAAGCTGACAATTCTCAAAGAAACAAGTCCGGGAGAGACGCGCGTCGCGGCAACCCCGGAGTCGGTGAAGAAGCTTGTGGGGCTGGGTCACACCGTCACCATTGAGTCTGGAGCAGGAACCGTCGCTGGTTTTCCAGACAAAGCTTTTTCTGATGAAGGGGCAAAAATCGCGAAGACAGCGGCAACGGCGCTCAAGGGCGCTGATGTGCTTCTGAAAGTGCGAGGACCAAGTGCAGCGGAAGCCGCCAAATACCCCGAAGGCCTGACGCTCATCGCCCTGATGAACCCGTTCGCCATGGGCGATGTGACGGATGCGCTGAACGCCAAGAAGCTCAACGCTCTGGCAATGGAATTCACCCCGCGCATCACACGCGCCCAGTCCATGGACGCGCTCTCCTCGCAATCAAACCTCGCTGGCTACCGCGCCATGATCGAAGGCGCGCAGATTTATGGCCGCGCCATGCCGATGATGATGACGGCCGCCGGCACAGTGGCCCCCGCCAAAGTGTTCGTCATGGGCGCTGGCGTTGCCGGCCTCCAGGCCATCGCGACCGCCCGCCGTCTTGGCGGTGTCGTGACAGCCACTGACGTCCGCCCGGCCGCCAAGGAACAGGTTGCGTCTCTGGGCGCGAAGTTCATTGCGGTCGAGAATGAAGAGTTCAAGGAAGCTGAGACCGCTGGCGGTTACGCCAAGGAGATGTCGGACGACTATAAGAAGCAACAGGCCGAGCTGACCGCCAGCCATATCGCCAAGCAGGATATCGTGATCACCACCGCGCTCATTCCGGGCCGCCCAGCGCCTGTGCTGGTCAATGAGGCCATGGTCAAATCGATGCGGCCAGGATCTGTTGTTGTCGACATGGCTGTCGCGGCTGGCGGCAACTGCCCGCTTTCGAAACCGGATGAGGTGGTCGATGTGGACGGCGTGAAGGTTGCCGGCTTCTCGAACCTTCCGGCCCGCCTGCCCGCAGATTCATCCTCGCTCTATGCCAAGAATTTGCTGTCCTTCCTGCCGCTCATCACGGCGGAAGATGGCGCGCTCAATCTCGATACTGATGACGAAATCGTCACCGCCATGCTGCTCACGCGCGGCGGAGAAACCGTCAATGAAAGGCTGAAATCATGAAAGCCATCCCGGTAATTGCCTCGGCTGCTGCGCTGGCCCTTCCAGCCCACGCTGCCGAAATCTCGAACCTCAACCCGACTGTCTTCCTGGCTGCGATCTTCGCGCTGGCCTGTTTCGTCGGATACTATGTCGTCTGGTCGGTGACTCCGGCCCTTCACACCCCGCTCATGGCCGTGACCAATGCGATCTCCTCGGTGATCGTCGTCGGTGCCATCGTGGCGGCGGCGTCAGCGACCAATATCAATGGCGGCTGGATCGCCAAAGGGCTTGGCGGCCTCGCCGTGGCTCTCGCCAGCGTCAACATTTTCGGCGGCTTCCTCGTCACCCAGCGCATGCTGGCCATGTACAAGAAGAAGGGGGAGTAGCGCATGACACAGTTTGCAAACACCTGGGCCCCGCTGCTCTATCTTGTTGCGGGTATCCTCTTCATCCTTGCCCTTCGCGGTCTCTCCAGCCCGGCAACCAGCCGCAAGGGTAACCGCAATGGCATGATCGGCATGGCGATCGCAGTGGTCACCACCCTGATCACGCTCTGGCCTATTCTGGACGCCGTAACGTGGGGCATCCTGCTCGGCGGAGCAGCGATTGGCGGCACGATCGGCGCAATCATCGCCCGCAAGATCGCGATGACGGCGATGCCGCAGCTGGTTGCGGCCTTCCACTCGCTGGTCGGCCTGGCGGCCGTGCTTGTCGCGGCAGCGGCCCTCTATGCACCGGCTGGCTTCAGCATTGGTGAGGTTGGCGACATCCACCTCGTCTCGCTGATTGAACTCTCGGTCGGGTCTGCCATTGGTGCTCTGACCTTCACCGGTTCGGTGATCGCTTTTGCCAAGTTGAACGGCAACATGTCCGGCGCGCCGATCATGCTACCGGCCCGCCACCTTCTGAACATTGCGATTGCGGCAGGTATTGTGGCGCTCGTCGTCGTCCTGATCATGTCGAGCGGCGCGGCCACCTGGGCCTTCTGGGGCCTGACCGTGCTCGCGCTGGTTCTCGGCATCACGCTGATCATCCCGATTGGCGGGGCGGACATGCCGGTCGTGGTCTCGATGCTGAACTCCTATTCGGGTTGGGCCGCAGCCGCGCTGGGCTTCACGCTCGGCAACTTCGCGCTGATCATTACCGGCGCGCTGGTTGGTTCGTCGGGTGCGATCCTGTCCTACATCATGTGTAAGGGCATGAACCGCAGCTTCATCTCGGTCATCCTCGGTGGCTTCGGCGCTGATGATAGTGGCGGGGCCTCGGCAGGGGCTCAGGCCGACCGTCCGTTCAAACAAGGCTCTGCAGAAGATGCGGCCTTCGTCATGAAGAACGCCTCCAAGGTCATCATCGTGCCAGGCTATGGCATGGCGGTGGCGCAGGCCCAGCACGCGCTGAAGGAAATGGCCGAGCTGCTCAAGGAAGAAGGCGTCGAGGTGAAGTATGCCATTCACCCCGTCGCCGGCCGGATGCCAGGCCATATGAACGTGCTGCTTGCTGAAGCCCAGGTGCCGTATGACGAGGTCTTCGAGCTCGAGGATATCAACTCTGATTTCCGCAACTCCGAAGTCGCCTTCGTCATTGGCGCGAATGACGTGACCAACCCGGCTGCGAAGACGGACAAGACATCGCCGATCTACGGCATGCCGATCCTCGACGTGGAGAATGCCGGCACGGTGCTGTTCATCAAGCGCTCAATGGGGTCTGGCTATGCCGGCATCCAGAACGAGCTGTTCTTCAAGGACAATACGATGATGCTGTTGTCCGATGCGAAGAAGATGGTCGAGGAAATCGTGAAGGCCCTGTAAGGCCCGTCGCTTACCCGTTTGCAGCTGCGCCGAGACTTGCCTGCGGCCAGCTGCATTCGGGAAAGGCCCTGACCGCCGGAGGCGCGAGGAAAAATCCCTGCATCAAACGGACGCCCATATCGGCAAGCGTCTCGTACTCGCCCTGGGTTTCAATACCTTCGCAGATGGGCTCTACGCCGAGATCCAATGCCATGTTCAGAACCGATTTCACAATGGCCTGTTTGGTCCGGGATTGGTCGATCCCGCGAATGAGTGCCATGTCGAGCTTGATGAAGTCCGGCTGGAAGTCGCTGAGCAGGTTCAGTCCGGAATAGCCTGCGCCAAAGTCGTCAATCGCTGTGGCGAACCCCATGGAGCGATAGGTGCGCAGAATATTCAGGAGGTGGGCCGTGTCGTGCCGCTCATCTTCGGTGAACTCGAACAGGATCCGATCAATGGGAAACCCCGTCTGCAGGGCCGCGGTGAGCGTCTGCCGGATGCATGCCCGCGGTTCGTAAACGGCATTCGGCATGAAGTTGATTGAGAGCATGGGCGTCGCAGGCCGGGCGGGGAGGCCGAGCTCCGCTGCAAGCCGGATCGCCGTGGTGCGGCAAAGCTGGTCGAAGGCATATCGCGTGTCGACTGTCAGCCTCGCCAGAACCTCAGAAGCCGCTTGTCCCGCAATGCCGCGGACAAGCGCCTCGTAGGCGAATGCGGTGCGTTCCGAGACATCGACAATCGGCTGGAATGCCATGGTGATCTCGAAATCGACATCGCTGCCATTTTGACAGTTTCGACAAGCTTTAATGGTCATCTGCGCTTCCTCTTGCCCTCAGGGTCGCGCAAAAATCTTAAAATTGCTTTCCAATCAGGGAGAAAACTTCCTCATCCAGAGGGTGAGAAAAAGCCCGGCCAGAACGGCCGGGCTATCCTGATAGTGGCTGGTTATCGACGGAGCGGCCCAGCGCTATGGCATGATCAGCCGAGGCTCTATTCGTCGAATACCGCGTGGGCTTCGTCCTCGCCCATCATGGCCTGGCGGACTTGTGGGATGTGGGGGCCACCATAGGAGAGGAATTCGTCGTGAAATTCCTTCCAGCCTTCCGTACCCGTTGCATCCGGATAATTCGCAGCGACCCAGTCATTGCGCAGTTTGCGGATCATCAGTTTGCCCATCGTGTAATTGAGATAAGCCGGGTCATAGGTGCCGCGCGCGGCCTGCTGGGTCGCATTGCCCTTGTCGATATAGCATTCCTTGCGGAACAGCTCATAGCTGTCATCGACACTCCAGCCCTGCGTATGCAGGCCGATGGTGGAGAGATAGCGGCAGTCGCGCAGCAGCGCATTGGTGAGCTGGCCAACCTTCGTCTCAGCGTCGCCATCATGCAGGCCGGCGTCGAGCATCATCTCTTCGGTATAATGCGCCCACCCTTCAGCGAACGCATAGCCGACGAACATCTGCCCGAAGACCGAGTCAGACCGGTTCGCATGCAGGAAGTTGAGGAAGTGGCCGGGCCACACTTCGTGGATCGTGGTGCCGAGCAGGTCCATCTTGCCGGGGATGTAGGCCGCGCGGGTCGCCTCGTCCCAAGCCGGGTCCGGCGGCGATATGTAATAGACCGACGGCATACCGGTCTCGTATGGCCCTGGAATGGAGATATAGGCCGAGTTCTGACGGTTATAGGGCGGCGACTCCTCGACCAGGGCCTCCTCGGTGCCCGGAATGGAGACGAGATCCTTGTCGAGGATGAACTGCTTCAGCGCCGGCAGCGAGTCGCGGGCTTCCTGCACCGGCCCGTTCTCTGGCTTGTTGGCCGCCATCTTGGCCATGCAGTCCTCAATCGAGGCGCCGGGCGCAAAGCGCGCGCAGGCCTCGGCGAGGGCGTCCTGGTTGGCTTTCAGGTCGGCCCGGCCGATCGCTTCCAGCTCATCGAGCGGGATGTCCACGCCTTCGGTGAGGCGAACCATGTCCGCGAACTTCTCCGCGCCGAGGGCATAGCCGTCCGGCGTTGCGGGTTGGGAGCTGATATAGTCGGAGACAGACCGCATCGCGGCGGCAGCCTTCTCGGCGGCCGCATTGAACTCGGCCTGCAGCGCCTCATCGCCAACCCCGTCAAAGGCTTCCTTTGCCCCGCCGAGATAATAGTCGGCAAAGCCGCCAAAGCCCGCCGTGCCGTACTTCACGAACGTCTCGGGCAGCGGCAGCTCGATATTCGCCTTGATCTGCTCGGCCGCCACCGGAACGTTATTCAGATAGGTGATGAAGGCGCGAAGGCGCGTCTCCGGATCGGCATAGGGCCGCGAGATATAGACGTCCGGATCGAGCCGGCCGACATAGAAATCCGGATTGCTGTGATAGACATCGGCCTCTTCCAGCCAGAACAGCTCACCCTGCATCGAATTGATGAAATAGGTCCGCTCGAAGGCGTCTGCCTCATCCAGCGAAGCCGGATCGATCGCTTCAGCCGCATCGATCATGCCCTCGCGGAAGTCGATCTGAGCCTGAATGCCCGCCTCGCTGAAATCAGGCAGCTGACCGTCAAACTCATGCTTGCCTTGCGAGACAGCGAAGGTCGGGTTGATTTCGAAATAGCCTTCAAGAAAGGCCGTCATGAAATCATCCCAGACGGCTGCTTCGATATCGGCTTCGACAGCCTCTTCCACGGCGGCCGGAACGGCCTCTGCGGTTGCCACTTCAGGAGCTGTCTCACTGGTCGCACACCCAGACAGAATGAGCGCACCGACAGATGCAGCGGTCATCAGGACAGATATTTTCACGGGAAGCCTCCAGGGTCATCAGGATCAAACTGACGCGACAAGATCACGATCAGAGACGGAGCGCAAATACAACAAGACCCGGCATTCTGCCGGGCCCTGATGGATCACTTATTGTTTGGTTTCGACGCCTGGATCGGGAACGGAGTAGGCATCCTCAAGGATGTGGCCATCCGGCTTTTTCTTCAGCGAGCTGTGGCCTTCAATCGTTGCGCTGGAATCATCGTCGGTGCCGTCATTCGGGACGTTCGGGACGCGTTCATCATCCATATCGGTAACGAGATCCGCTTTTGCATCGGTTTGATTTGCCACCGGAGACCCGTCTTTGTAGCCGGCATTCTCAGCCGATTGCTTTTCGAGTGGCTTGCCGTTGCTGAACTGCTCGCCATAGCCGCGCTGGCGGCTGACTTCTTCTTCTCGTTCAATGTCGCGTTCTGCCATGACAGTCTCCTTTGGATCGGTTTCAATTTATCAACGGTCAGGCGGCACCGCGAGTTCCGACGACGGTGAGATGAAAGCCCCACCCTCCGATTCCGAGATGACTTGAGAGACCAATCACGCCACTCTGCGAGGATGGTTCGGAAACTGGACATTGCGGTGTGCGGCGCGGGCATTGGCGGGCTATCGGCAGCGATCCTGCTGGCCCGGCAAGGCAACCGCGTCACGCTGTTTGACCAATATGCTGAGACGGGTCCGGTTGGGTCTGGCCTGATGCTGCAATCGACAGGACTGGCTGTGCTGGGTGCCATGGGGCTTTCAGAGCGGGTATTGGCGCTCGGCAGCCGACTGGAGCGTCTTTGGGGCAAGTCCACGCCGAAAGACCGAACCGTGCTCGATGTCCGGTTTGAAAAGCTCCGCGCCGGCCATTTCGGTCTTGGTGTGCAGCGCCAGATGCTGTTCGACACGCTTTATGATGCTGCGATGGCCGAGAATGTGCCACTCGAAACATCTCGCAGGATTGAGAGCGTGGATCGCCAATCGGGGCAGATCATCTTTGAGACCGGGCAGTTCGTCGGGGGCTTTGATCTCGTGGTCGATGCGCTCGGCGTGCGGTCTCCGCTGACCCGCGCGCCGAAGCGGGAGCTGGCCTATGGCGCGCTCTGGACGACGCTTCCCTGGCCGGGCGATGGGCCGTTCGACAAGACGGCGCTGGAACAAAGGTATCGCGCGGCGCGCCAGATGGCGGGCGTTATGGCTTCAGGGCGCGTCGATGACAGCGCGCCGGAAAGCCTCACCTATTTCTGGTCGATCAGGATAGATCAATATGAGCGCTGGCGGGCCACATCGCTGGACAGCTGGAAAGCCGACGCGGAGACGCTTTGGCCGCAGACGCGGCCCCTGCTCGATCAGATCGACAGCCATGATCAGATGGTCTTCGCGCGCTATCGCCACCGCACCCATCCAGACCCTGTCGGCGGACCAAAGCTCGTCCATATCGGCGATGCCTGGCATGCCGCCTCGCCGCAGCTCGGACAGGGGGCGAACATGGCGCTGCTGGATGCATATGCGCTCGCCCTCGCCCTGGATGTCACCAATGAGGTGAGCCTGGCCTTGGCCCGATACCGGTCCCTGCGCAAGTCACATATCGGCCTCTACCAGATGATGAGCTGGCTGTTCACGCCGGTCTATCAGGGCGACAGTCGAGTGATGGCCTGGCTGAGGGACTATCTCGCCGCGCCGCTGACCCGTATTCCGCCGGCGCCGAAATTGCTGGCGGGGATGGTGACGGGCGCGTTCGGGTCGCCGCTCAAAGATCTCGGATTGCGGGACTGATCTGGACGGCCTCCCCGCCAGCGTGCGAAGAGTGACGCGACGATAGTTGCACCTGCAAAGAGTATTTCATGACCGCTAATCTCGACGCGCTGAAGACCATTGAGCAACGCCTGCTCTGGCTGTCGGCCTGGACGATCCACAATGCGAACAATATCCGGCCGAAGGCGGATGGGGCGATCAAGGTGGGCGGGCACCAGGCCTCGTGTGCGTCCATGGTGCCGATCATGACGGCGCTCTATTTCCATACGCTGAAGCCGGAAGACCGGGTGGCCGTGAAGCCGCATGCCTCACCCGTCTTTCATGCGATGCAGTATCTGATGGGCAATCAGACGCGCGAGAAGCTGGAAGACTTCCGCGGCTGGGGCGGCGCACAATCCTATCCGAGCCGCACGAAAGACGTCGACGATGTCGACTTCTCGACCGGCTCCGTCGGCCTTGGCGTGGCGGCGACGGCGTTCAACGCGCTGGTGCAGGATTATATCGCCGCGAAGACATGGTCGAAGGACATCAAGCTTGGCCGGCAGGTCGCGCTGGTCGGTGATGCCGAGCTCGACGAAGGCAATGTCTATGAGTGCCTTCAGGAAGGCTGGAAGCATGACCTTCGCAACACATGGTGGGTGATCGACTACAATCGCCAGAGCCTCGACGGTGTCGTGCATGAAGGCCTGTGGGAAAAGATCGACGCCATCTTCAAGGCGTTTGGCTGGCGCACCGTGGTGCTGCGCCATGGGGTGCTGCAACGCGAAGCCTTCAAGGAGCCGGGCGGCGAGGCACTCAAGACCTGGATCCAGAATTGCCCGAACTCGGACTATTCGGCGCTCACCTATCAGGGCGGCGCGGCTTGGCGCAAACGCCTGATGGACGATATTGGCGACCAGGGCGAGGTGACCAAACTGCTCGACAAGCGCAGTGACGATGAACTCAGCGCGCTGATGAACAATCTCGGCGGCCAGTGCCTGAAGACCCTCACCGATGCGTTCGATTCCATCGAGGACGACACGCCGACCGTGTTCCTCGCCTATACGATCAAGGGTTGGGGCACGCCGCTGGCCGGGCACAAGGACAATCACGGCGGCATCATGAACAAGCCCCAGTTCGCCGACTTCCAGAAGAAGATGGGCGTGCCAGACGGCGAGGAATGGGAGAAGTTTGCCACCGTGGAGGACAAGGACGCGCTGCAGGCCTTCCTCGACAATGTCCCCTTCTTCAAGGACGGCACGCGCCGCTACACCGCGCCGGAAGTGAAAAGTCCGGGCCCTGTCTGGCTGGATGATCGTGAACTCGCCACCCAGGCCGGCTTCGGCAAGATCCTCGACGGACTGGCAAAATCAAAGTCAGAGCTCGCTGACCGGATCGTCACCATGTCGCCGGATGTGACCAGCTCGACCAACCTCACAGGCTGGGTGAACCGGCGCTCGCTGTTCGCGCGGCGCGAGGTCTCCGATACGTTCAAGGAGAACTCGATTCCGTCGGCGCAAAAGTGGGAGTTCTCCCCCGAAGGCCAGCATCTGGAGCTTGGCATCGCCGAGATGAATTTGATGCTCCTGCTCGGACAGGCGGGCCTCGCGCATTCGCATTTCGGCGAACGGCTGATCCCCATCGGCACGGTGTACGACCCGTTCATCGCACGCGGCCTCGATGCGCTGAACTATGCCTGTTATCAGGATGCCCGCTTCATCATTGTCGGCACGCCGTCGGGTATCACGCTCGCCCCGGAAGGCGGCGCCCACCAGTCCATCGGCACGCAGCTCATCGGCATGAGCCAGGACGGCCTTGTCAGCTTTGAACCCGCTTTCCTCGATGAGCTTTCCATCATCATGGACTGGAGCTTCGACTATCTGCAGCGCTCTGGCGAGAATGACCCGGATGAGCGCACATGGCTGCGCGATGAGACCGGCGGCTCTGTTTATCTCCGCCTCTCCACCCGCCCGATCGAACAGCTCGGTCCCCGCAACCGCGACGATGAAGAGTTCCGCCGCGGCGTCGTCGACGGCGCTTACTGGCTCCGAAAGCCCGGCCCGAATTGCGAAGTCGTTATCGCCTATCAGGGCGTCATCGCGCCGGAAGCCATCGAGGCCGCCGGCCGCATCGGCAATGACCGGCGCGACATTGGCGTGCTCGCTGTCACCTCGGCCGACCGTCTCAACTCAGGCTGGACCGCCGCCCGGCGCGCAAGAGCACGCGGTCATGCATCCGCGCAGAGCCAGATCGAGCGGCTGATGGCTGACGTCCCGCGCGACGCGACCCTCATCACCGTCACCGACGGCCACCCCGCCACGCTCGCCTGGATCGGCTCCGTCGCCGGCCACATGACCGCTCCCCTCGGCGTCGAGCATTTCGGCCAGACCGGCACCATCCCCGACCTGCACAAACACTACCAGATCGACACCGATGCCATTGTGAACGCGGCGCAGCACCTCAGCGCAGGGCGGAAGATCAGGCTGGCCAAGAGCTAAGGTGCTGCGCCGCGTTGGCCATCAGTGCATCTGCCGCACATCGGCGGGGGCCGCCTTCTGTCTGAACAGGAAGATCAGCGCGACGATGGCCCCGCCGAGCACCAGGCTCGCACTCACCCGGCTCAAGTCTAGGCCGCCCTGCGCGTAGGGTTTGTCGAGAAAATCGCCAACGACCGCACCAAGCGGTCTCGTCAGGATGAACGCGGCCCAGAACAGCGCTACACGGTCAATTTTGCTCCAGAAATAAGCCATCGCAATCAACGCCAGAAGCGATCCGAATATCAGCGCTGAGCCGAGATAGCCGAGCGGACCGTCCGCGATCCAGTCACCAAGCGCTGTCCCGAGCGTCTGCGAGAATGTGATTGTGATCCAGTAGAAGATTTCGGCCTTCGGACGGTGAATAGACGCGACAGAAACGGTCCCCAGCGTCTGACGCCACACGAAAATCGACGCCAGAACACACAGAAACAAAAGAAGCGATCCACCCGAATACCCAATCCCGAGCGACCGGGTCGCAAAATCCGCCATTGTCGTCCCGGCAGTCGTGGATGCGATGATGGCCGCCCAATAAAGCCAGGGATTGAAGCGGCGGGCGCGGATTTGCGCAAAGACCAGCACGGCCAGCGCGAGGCCAAAGATGCCCGTACCGATCAGATAACCGTTCTGCCAGAACGCGTTTGATGCATTGGCCGTCGTCTCGCCAAGCCACGACATCGACACGCTATCGCCTGCCGTCTCGCCGAATGTTGTTGCCAGTATCTTGATGATCCAGAACCCCAGCGTAATCGCGGGGACTTTGGTCAGGATGGCTTTGTCAGTCTCGTTCACAGCGTCTCACCTCTTGAGTTGGTAGATGGGATCGCGACTTAATGAGACGGTGGAGAAAGCCTATAAGCACGCGCTTAGAGCGGGCCAAATAAGCAGAAGTCCATGCAGAACGCGCAGCCAGAAAGCATCATCCGATGAGACATCACACCAACCTCAAACTGGCCTTCCCCATAGGTCTGATGGTCCTGCAACTGCTCGCTGCGGGCTTCTTCGTCATCGACGGATTTGAAGACTGGATCGCTGCAAGCACCAACGGACCTGGGCTGGAATTCGCCATGGAATGCGTGATCGCGCTCGCCCTGCTCACGGGCGTGGTTCTCAGCTCGCGCAATCTGATGCGCCTGACGGCAGACCTCCGCCAAAAGGAGCGTTCGCTTGCTCAGGCGCGCGGCGCGCTTGGCGAGCACATCATGATCCGCTTCAAGGAATGGGGGCTGACCAGGGGCGAAGGTGAAGTCGCGCTCTTTGCGCTGAAGGGCTGCGATATTCAGGAAATAGCCCGCCTGCGAGGTGCCGCGGCCGGGACGGTCAGATCTCAGCTAAGCCAGGTCTACGCCAAGGCCGGCGTCAGCAGCCAAGCGACGCTCATGTCCGTTTTCATAGACGACCTCATCGAGAGCCCGCCGCAGACTACGGCTCAGTAGACAGTTTCAGTATGCTCTTCCCCCTCAATCGACCCGCGTGAACATGACCTCAGGGCTCGAAAGATTGAACGTCAGGCCACCGTCGACGAAGGTGACACGGAAGAAGTCCACATTCAGCCCAAGCGGCAGCTCTTCAACCACCGCAAGCCCGAACGTGTCGCCGTCTTCATGGGTCAGGAGAAATGTCGCAGCTGGCGTTTTCAGTCTCAAACCGCCCGCTTCATGGGTGATTTCAAGCTGGCCATACCCTTCCGCGCGATAGGATCCGACGAGCGCCTGGGGCGCCTGGCGCATGGCGGCTTTATCCGCATCGCTCAGTCTCGCCGCTTCAGGTGATGCGAGACCATCAACCGGTTTCACAATAACAGGATAGTCCTCTACCGGCGTTTGCGTGAGGCCCAGCATGCACCGCATCAGAAGGTCATTCACGACGTTCGGCAGCAAGGAATCCTGCTGATTGGTCAGCGTAACAAATCCGAGGCTTTCCGACGGGACGAAAAGGACGTGCGCAGTGAAGCCGTTTTCGTTGCCGCCATGATGCACGACATAATGCCCATCGACCGACTTGATGAACCAGCCATAGCCATAGCCGAACAGATAGATGCCCGGCGCGTCGCTTTCGGGAGGGCTGCCATCATTAATGGCCTGCATCGAAATCGCCTGCGCGACATAGTCTGCTGGCAGCACATCTGCGCCCTCATCCATCCAGACATTTGCCCACTTCGCCAGATCGCGCGCCGACGCATACACCTGCTCGCCGAACACATATTCCGTCGCTTTCGGGACAGCCCCGGCGTCTCGCAGACCGTATCCCGTGGCCGCTCTATCGGATGATTTGAAGTCTGCGGTCGCGCTCACACTGTTCGCCATGCCGACCGGCCCCAGAATGCGTGTCGCCAGCAGGTCGGACTTTGACTGGCCCGTGACCGCCTCAGCGATCATGTCGAGCATGATGAAATTGAAATTGTTATAGGCCCAGCAATCGCCAACGCGGCAGGACGAGCCAAAGCTCGATAGCCGGCCTGCCAGCTCGCCCTGCGTCGCTTCCGGAAACAGCACATACGATCCCTCAAGCCAGGGCAAACCCGAGGTCTGCGACAGAAGGTTCGAGACACGCAGATCCTCCTGCAGATTCTGATCGCCGAATTCGAGGCCGGGAACATAGTCGGACGGGTGCGCCTCGAGATCGACCAGCCCCTCCTCTTCAAGCGTGCCGATCAGCCCACTGGTGAAGGACTTGGCGACCGACCCGATGGCATATTGCGTTTCCGGGGTCGCTGGCGCGCCTGACGCGATATCCTGCAGCCCGGCCGCATGGGTGAATATGATCTCCCCGTCCTTGATAACGGCCACCGACACCGACGCCGCTTCATAGCGCGCCAGCACTTCGGAGATATCGCTCACGGCGCGGGCCTTATCCAGACCCATCGTAGCCTCACCTGCCCCATCAGGCTGCGCCTGCCCCGCAAGGCCTGACAAGGACATCACCCCCGCACAACAACAAGCTTTGAAAACGCGTATCAACATGTACCGACTCCAGATTTCGAAGTCGGCGAACTAGGCTGTGAACCTGCTTGCTTTCGTCCGACTACGCGAAGTCGAACGCTTTTGACGGCGCCGCGACCGCCGTTCGGCGATACTCGCTCGGTGTCATCCCGACATGTTTGCGGAACGCGGTATTAAACGATGATTTCGAATTGAACCCCGACGCATAGAGCACCGTCAGCACAGATTGCTTTGGCGTTGCCAGCAACTCCGCTTTGGCGTGTTCGACGCGGTACATGTTCACAAAGTCAAAGAAGTGAAGCCCCAGCGACTGGTTCAACAGTTCCGACAATTCGCGCGGGGTGAGCGCCACTTGCTCGGCCAGCCCCGAAAGCGTCAGCTCCGGGTCGAGATAGGGCTGCTCGGTATCCATATGTCGTTTCAACCGGGCCGCGTCTGCCTGGCCATTGGAGGCCGCATCGGGAGACCGCAGCAGACGCCGGTCCACATCCCGAAAGAGCTCAGGCTGCATCAGCGATTTCAGCGCGATCCAGCTCATCACAGACAGCGCAACAGACGCCCCAATGACCTGCAAGACCAGCACGAATTCAGGACTTATCGCCGGGCCAATCAGATCGCGCGACAGTATGATGAGACGCGCAAAAAGGGACGCCGCGGCCAGCTGCACCAGCCAGACCAGCATCTGCGAGCGCCCGCCTGAATGATGCATTCGAAACTGCGCCTTAAAGCGCCAGAGCAGCACCAGGATCGCCGCCATATAGCCAAAATAGATGAGCTGCGAGACCGCCCACCCCTGATGCGTCCATTCATCGAACAGACCCGCCAGAAACCCGCCACCCGGCCCGCCCGGAACCGCAAGCAGCAGACAAAGCAGAGCTGGCAGGAGGTGAAGCAGATCATGCCGCTTCAACCGCAAATCCGAATAACAGGCCGAGAGAAAGAAAAAGAAGAAGGCTGGCATCTGCAGCCGCCCAAGCGCACGCCAGACCGCTATCAGCTCGCCATCTCCGCCCGCCTGCCACCCGCCCCAGACCCAGATGCTGAGCTCAATCGCGGTCAGCGTCAAAAACGCTGCGAGAAACAGGTTCGACGTCTTCCGCTTCGACGGAACAGCCACAAGAAACCCGCTCAGAAGCAGACACACGAACCCCGTCAGTATGCCAACGACCCCGAAGAAATTCTCATATGAAAGGGCGATCTCACCGTCTCCGTTGGGGCCTTTGGCCACGAGGATCGAAGGTGATGGCCCAGCTTGGCCTTTTAGCTACC
Source organism: Henriciella sp. AS95 (assembly GCF_038900055.1). Taxonomy (NCBI): domain Bacteria; kingdom Pseudomonadati; phylum Pseudomonadota; class Alphaproteobacteria; order Hyphomonadales; family Hyphomonadaceae; genus Henriciella; species Henriciella sp. AS95. The sequence goes on along the minus strand of NZ_JBBMQM010000001.1, from coordinate 1,685,128 downwards.
AGCTGGCACACCGACAACGTCATGTCGCATCCAGAACCTGACACACATCGGCCTCCGGCTCATTCGAGCAGAAATCAGGCGCTCCGGCCTGCCGCCAGTAATCCAGCAGGCCGAGGTTTCGCACAATACCGGTAAAGCGTGGGCCAGTGCGAAAGGCGGCATTGCGCGGATCGTAGAAGATCACCGCGTTGATGAAACGGCCCTTTTCGCTTTCGCGTTCAGCGATGGTCAGCATGGTATCGGTGTCGCCTGTTTCCTGAATGAGGCTGATCGCCATCTGCGCCGGCAGTCCAGCCTCATACGCCTCCAGCATTTCACGGGCGAAAGCCTGCACCTCGTCCGGGTCTGATCGGCTGTAGACCTCGCGGGCGCGGTCGAAATACCCGCACGCCTCGCCGATCGGGCATTCGGACTGCCAGTTTGCCATCTCGTCAAACTCGCCTTGCCAGAGCAGCACCATCCAGCGGCCAAACCAGGTGACCGGTAATTCGAGGCCATGCTCGTTCCAGACTGTCTCCAGCAGCCGGCGCCCCTCGGCTGCATCAACGTAGAAGGTGGTATTCATCGCCATTTCATTCAGCGCTGGCGGGTAGTTCGGCTCGATGTCCAGCGCCTGCTGCGTCAGCGCGAAGGCCTCGCCCATATATCCGGCCTCCCGGCTATGGCCGGCGGCCCAGAGGAAGATGGTCGGATTGTCCGGGTCGCGGGAGAGAGCGTCTTCGTAGATGTCGCGCGCCGTGATCCAGTCGCCGCGCCGCTCGGCGATCTCGGCCATGAGGGTGCGTGGCTCGACCAGGTCCGGGTTCAGGCGGAGGGCACGGTCGGAGGCGAGCAAGGCCTTGTCCAGCGCCGCATTGAGATCGGCCTCCTCATCATAGGTGGGATAGGTTGCCCAGGCCGAGGAGAGCGCGGCCCAGGCTTCGGCGAACCCCTCATCCTGCTCGACCGCTTCGGTCAGCAGCAGGATGGCGCGGCGGTTCGGCTCCTTGCCGCGCTGCTGCCAGAGCGCGAGGCCGCGCTCATAGAGATCGAGCGCATTGGCATTGTCGGTCAGGGCGGCGGTCTCAATGGGAGGCGGCGATGCGGCGGTCTCACGTCTGAGGTTCAGATAGCCAAGGAAATTCAGCGCCAGAAGCGCGACAATCGTGACGCCTGCGGCCCAGGGCCAGATTTTCTGCAACAGGCGGCCTGACCCGCGCCCCTCCGCCACGCCGTCGATTGCCCCGGGCGTGCGCGAGCGGATCCAGTCATCGAGCTCGGCGGGATGGGCATAGACCGTGCTGCGGGCCTCATGGACCTGACGATGAACCGGCAAGCCCTCCTCGGCTTCCCAGCGCCGGGCGGTGCGCTCGCTACAGCCGACATGGCGCGCGATGCGCTTCCAGCCGATCAGGCGTTCGCCATCGGGAGTTGAGCTGTCTGTCGCCATTCCTGCCCTGCTGTCACCATGGGTCCCCTTCGACCCCTAGCCTAGCAAAAGTGAACGGACAATTGCGGCCATCGGGCGGCCAGACGCGGTCAGCCCCACGCCGTCTGTAGATATTGCTGCAGCAGGGCGCTCTTCTCGTCTCACCAAACGGGGAGACCTTAAATGCTACCTTTTCCACGCGCGCACCTTTATGTCGGCGCCTTCCTGCTCGCGACCTTTGCGGCCTTCTGGCCGTCCTATTTCTCGGTCTTCGGCGAAGCGAGCTTCGCCCATCATCTGCACGGCATGACGGCGACGCTGTGGCTCGTGCTGATCATGGCGCAGAACTGGACGATCCATCACCGCCACCGCGGCTCCCACAAATGGCTCGGCCTCTCCAGCCTGCTTCTTATCCCGGTCTTCACGGTCGGCGGCCTCCTGACGACGCGGGACAGCGTGGCGAGCGACCACCCCTTCACCGAAATGTTCGGCATCCGCCTCGCCGTCGCAGACCTCGTCGCAACCGTCATCGTCTGCCTGTTCTTCGCTCTGGCGCTCCGGCACCGGCGCAATGTGCACCTGCATTCGCGCTACATGCTGGCGACCGTGACGCCGCTCCTCGGGCCATCGCTGTCGCGGCTGTTCAGCAATTACATGCTGGGCTTTTTCGTCGAGGGTCCGTTTGTGCTGTCAATGTTCGCGATCGGCGCAACTGTGAGCGTGGTGTTCGCCATCCTTCTGCTCGCCGTCCTGATCTGGCGGGACTATCGCAATGACCGGCCGACCCTGCCCTTCACCCTCGCCCTGATCGGGACGCTGGTGATGTATAGCGGCTTCTTTCTCTGGGGCGACTGGCCGGTCTGGATCGCCACAATGGAGGCCTATGGCACCGTGCCGAGCTGGGCCCTCTGGGTGATCGGCCTCGCCATGGGGACCGCCGCCGGCGCATGGGGCTGGCAAACAGGCAAGCGGCCGATGACACCCGCAACCCAGGCCGCGATCCTCGGCGAGGCTGCCGTATAACGTCTTCCCGCAGGCGTGGGGACACATCGCGGAAGCGGCCGGGCGAAGTGTGAAAGCTTCGCCCATTGCCTGCCGGGTCGCGCAGCGTCTTCGTCGGGGCCTGCCGTTTCTGTGGCCGCGTGCCGCAGTTGTCTTTTGGTCTATCCTGTCGTCCTAAACGCGGGTCATGACTGCAGTCACATCCTCCTCCCGCTCACGGCTCATGTCGTTGCTCGGCGCTTTCGCGCTGATCGCGTTCGTCGTGCGCGGGCTCGTGCCTGCAGGCTACATGCTGGAGACATCGGCTGAGCCCGGCCAGTTCGTGAAAGTCGCGATCTGTCACGGAGACGGCGGCAGCGGCACGCTCACACTTGATCTGAAAACCGGCAAATACGTCGATACCGATGACCTGCCGGGCCAGTCGGATCGCGATCAGACGAGCAGCTGCCCCTATGCGATGACGGCGTTTTTCTCACTGCCTGCGGTGGCTGTGACACTGGACAAACCGGTTTACGAATCCTACGCGCCGGCGCTGGAATTTGCCGTCGTCGCGCCGGGTCACGGTCTGGCCGCACCGCCGCCGCCGCCGCGAGCTCCCCCTCTTTCAATCTGAGCCCTCAAGCCCGCGCACGCTGCCAGCGATGCGCGTTTCCTGTGCTGGCCGCAAAGGCCCGCTCCGATTGTTCAAGAGTACAAGACATGAAAACCAACCTCCTATGCAGCACAGCTGCCACCCTCCTTGCTGCGACCTTCCCTGCGCCTTCAGCCATCGCGCAGTCCCCGACCGAACTGCCGCCCATTGATGCGCAAGACGCCGAAACCACCCAGCCAACCGGCCCGGCCGGCGCGTCTGCCGGCGGCTATTCCGTCGCCCCTGAGGAAATCGACAAACGCCGCACCAGCTCTGCCGACCCGCTCATGCTGCTCTCGCGGGAGCCAGGCGTCGCGGTCCAGTCGAATGGGGGCATCGCCTCCCTGCCCATCCTGCGCGGTCTCGCCGATGACCGCGTCGGTGTGCTGATCGATGGGCAGCAGGCGACAAATTACTGTCCGAACCACATGAACCCGGTGACGTCCTATATCGACGCCTCCCGCGTCGAGCGGGTCGTCGTGACGCCGACGCTTTCCCCCGTCAGCCTGGGCGGGGACAATATCGCCGGCATTATCTCCATCGAGACGCGCACCCCTGACTTTTCCGACGGCGGCGTCGAGGTCTTCGGAGAGGCCGGCCTAGGCTATCGCAGCGTGTCCAATGGCAGGTCCGCGTCGCTCGAGGCCAATGTCGCCGGCGAAAAGGTCAGCGCGCGCTATGAGGCCAGCTGGAACCGGGCTGACAATTACGAAGCCGGCGACGGCAAGGAGGTCCGCTCGACCCTTTACGAGAATTACGATCAGTCCCTGCTTCTGGCCGCGCGCCCGGCTGACGATGTGCTCTTCTGGATCCGGATCGGCCAGCAGGGCGTCCCTTATGAAGGCTTCGCCAATCAGCGCATGGACCTTGTCGATAATAAATCAAACAGCGTCCAGCTGCACGGCGAAGGCCCGGTCGGCGCCGGGCGTCTGACGGCCGATGCGTCCTGGCGCGACGTCGACCACGAGATGAACTTCCTGTCCGACAAGGGCGGAACGTCGAATGGCGGCATGCCCATGATCACCAAGGGCGAAGATATCTCCGCCAAGCTGAAATACGAACTCGCCGTCGAAGGCGTTGGTGATCTCCGCTTCGGCGCCGAGACCTTCCGCGCATCGATGGACGATTACTGGCCCGCCGTTCCGGGCAGCATGATGATGTCCCCGCTGGACTATGTGAACATCAATGATGGCGAGCGAAACCGCACCGGCGCATGGGCGGAATGGGAGGCTGAGCCGACCCCGAAATGGTCCACCCTGCTCGGTGTCCGCTATGAGCGCGTCGAGATGGATACAGGCGAGGTGCAGCCCTATTCGTATACCGGCATGATGAATATGGCCGATGCCATGGCCGCGATGGCCTTCAACGCGGCCGACCGGGCCCGCGAGGACGACAATGTCGACGTTACCGCCAAGGCCACTTGGAAGCCCACGGACACGGTCGCCATCGAGTTCGGCGCCGCCCAGAAGACCCGCTCGCCCAATCTCTATGAGCGCTACGCCTGGGGACGCGGCAACATGTCGACGTCGATGACCAATATGACGGGCGACGGCGCCGGTTATGTCGGCGATATCGGACTGGAACCGGAAGTCGCCCGCAGCCTTGCCGCCACGCTCGACTGGACAGATGGCAAAGAGGATGGCCGCGCCCTCCGTCTGTCAGCCTGGGCATCGCAGGTCGATGACTATATCGATGCTGACCCGCTCGGCACGCTGAATGACGGTCTGCCTATCCTGCGGTTCGCCAATCACGATGCTGAACTCTACGGCTTTGAGGCCAGCGGAACGATGCCGGTCTGGCAATCGGAGTTGGGGGACACTCGTCTGACCGGGACGCTCAGCTGGTCCAAGGGCACCAATGAGGATACCGGCGACAACCTCTACAACATCGCCCCGCTAGAGGGCGTCATTTCCCTCGAGAATACCAAGGGCGCCTGGACGCAGGCCCTGGAAGTGGAGCTCGTCGACGAAAAGGACAGCGTCAACGCGCTCCGCCAGGAACTTGAAACGCCGGGTTATGTGCTCGTGAACCTGCGGCTCGGCGGAGACATTGGCAGGTTTACGGTCAATGCCTCGATCGAGAACCTTCTCGACCAGGACTATGACCTGCCCCTCGGCGGGATTGCCTTCGGCGACTACAAATATGAAGGCAGCGTCGGGCCGTTCCGCCAGGTTGCCGGTCCGGGCCGCTCGGTCAATCTCGGCCTCAGCGTCGCCTTCTAGCATGTGGGGACAGACGTCCCTGCCCGTATCCCTGACGAGCGCAGCCCTCGCTGCGCTCGTCCATGCGGCTATTGCCGCTATCCTGCTCCTTTTGCCCGTTTCAGCCGGGACCGGCGAGGGGCTCTCCGAAACAATCATCCCCGTCACACTGGTGGCGCCAGCAGTCGAGGAGACGCCTCTCCCCGAACCGGACCCTCAGCCTGAACCGGAGCCTCTCCCGGATCCAAAGCCGAAGCCCGTCCCGACACCAGAACCAGAACCGGCAGTCTCCCCGCCCCCGGAACAACAGCCAGCCCCCGAAGCCGAAGCGCCGCCTGAGGCGATGGACGTTATAGAGGACACGGACGAGCCGGACATGCCGGCGCCGCCACCTCCGGACCCATCCGCGCAGGAGGACGGCGTCGCGCTGTCACCGCCTGCTGTCGATCCCGCTCGCGAGCCCCCTCGTCCCTCAGACGCACACGACACAGCTGATCGCGACGACGCGCCAATGGTGTCCCAGGCGCAGGCGTCGCCACCCGGAGATGGCCGCAAGCGCTCAGGACGCGACAGCGACACGGCGATGACCGCCTACCTCGTTCAGGTCAGGCAGCATTTGCTGCAGCACGCGCCCAAAGCCATCTCGGGCGCACGCGACTGTGAGGTCGAGTTCCATCTTTCCCCTGAAGGCGAGGTCACTTCCAGAGCCATCCGCACCAGCAGCGGCACGCCCCGCTATGACCGCCGCTGCCTGAAAGCTGTCCAGTCCGCAGCCCCCTATCCGACAGCGCCTCCGGACGCCAAAGACAATGATCTTCACTTCTCCATCCTCATCCGTCAGCCACGCTAGCATTTGCCATCAGCCGCCCCCGACAGCTCACGACATGCCCCGCCGGCGGGAGGCTGTACGCTGCCAGACCTCAGTTCCGGCTCCGGCCCCAGCTGCGGGTGATCTGGTCGCGGACCCGGTCGATTTCATCCTGCGGGATCGAGGCGCCGACGCCTTGTTCCAACGGGTCGGAATGGAAGATGTAAAGCCGCGAGGTGAACTCCGCGATTGGCACCGAGGATTCACCGTAGGATTCGCCATTGCCCGCCGTCGACACGATGATCCCGTCGCCCCAGTCCTGACCGCTGTCATTATTGGGATTGAAGAAATAGACGCGAACATCGCCGGATGGGTCGCGCGCGACGCGGATGATGGCGATGGCATGCCAGCCCACGAAGCGTGCCGCGCTGTCGGTCACCGCGATCCCGGCAGGCCCCGGATGGATGACGGGCTGGTTGCCATTATAGTCCGGATGGAAGGCGGCATAGAAACGGCGAACGAACCCGTCGATATCGACGAGCTTGCCCGTCGGCACATCGACGACAATGTTGAATTCGCGCGAAACCCACCAGCCATGCATCTCGGGATTGATCCAGCGATGCGGATCGCCTTCCCGGTCCGCGCAGAGTCGGCCCATCTCCATGTAGATGCGGTCCAGGTGCGGCACGAGGATCGCCGAGACGGGGTCGACCTCCACAAGCGGGCCCTGAGCCATGGCGGCCGTAAGCTCACCAGACGAGACGGGCTGCCCCTCAAACGACATGCGAATCTCGTTGTCGCGGGCTGCCCATGTCACCAGCTGGAGCAGGTAATCGGGATCGACATAGGACCACATCGCAATCGCCCGGGCCGCCTGGCAGGTTGGGTTGTTTCCCTGGCCGACACCGAGCGGCTGGCCCAGTACGCTGATCACGCCGGCAAGAAGCCAGGCCTCGGCGTCCGGCGCCGGTCCGAAACTCTCGACAAGACGCTCACGCGCTTCCTGTGAAAGAATGAGCTTGAGCTGGCGCCACAGGGCCGGCGCGGTCGGCGGAAGGTGCAGGATGCCCCGCTCGAGCATGAGCGAGAGGCCATAGATCGCCTGCGCTGTTTCGACATGAATTGCCTTTTCCGCCAGCGCCTGAATGAGCGTGGCAAAGGAGCCGTAATTCTCCCGCCCCGTCGCCGACAGGCCAAGGCAGTCCGGAATCAGATCGCGGCGATGCTGCAGCAAGTGGCGCAGCAGGACAGCGTGATAGGCCGAGACAAGGCCGGTATCGTGCATGGCGCGCGCCATGGCCGTGGCCTCCTGCGAAAGCGCATTCTCGTCGATGGCGGCCAGGCGCTCCTGATAGGCCTCGACGCCGGGGTCTTCACGGCACTCATTGGTCGGGCCGAACAGCGCGCTGACGAGCCGGTCGGCGCCCCAACCCGACGGAGACTGGTCGCTCGCCGCCTTGCCGGACCAGGCCGCGAGCTGCGCGATCATCGCCTTGATGCGGTCCGTCTGGATCGGGCGCTGCGCAAGGATGCGCCAGATTTCGGCAATCACGGCATCGAAGATGCTGCTATAGCCGATCTCCTCTGCAATCATCGCGAACAGGCCTTCGATGGCCTGTGCCCAGTCCTCTCCGATCTGGCGAGACACCTCCGTGCCCCCGCCGAACAGGCGCTCGAGGTTGAGGCCGAGGACCTGAGCCAGAAAGTGCTGCGCTTCTTCCGCCGACAGCGTCTCCAGCATGTAGTCCCCGCGCGCCACCGCGAGGAAACGCAGCTCGCTCAGCGTTTCCAGGGTGACCGCATTCGGCGCGCCGGCTTCGAAGGTATGGCGCACCAGGACCGGCTTCAGATGCGCCGGATCGTTCCAGTCCGTACCGACAAAGACACCGGCCTCGGCCAAGGCCTCAATCCGCTCCATGCAGGCGGAAAGCCCGCCCGGGGCACACAGCACCTTGCCGGCCTGATCGATCACCGTCGGCTGATGCGTGCCCTTCAGCAGGTCACTTGCATTTGCCAGCCGCGCGATGGCACTGTCCAGCCGCTTGAGGAGGACAGCATCAACGCCCGGCACGGCCTGATTTGAGTCTGCCTGGCTCACAGCGCTTGGCCCTTTCGAATCCATGCAGGAAGGTTAGCGAAGACACCCTGGTCTGCCTACTGACCTTTAACGCCTAGACGTAGAAGTCGACTTCTTCCTGGGCCTTGAGCAGGTCGCGCATGGTGACCGCATCATCGCCATGGAAATAAACCAGCCCCCAATGCGTGCCGAAGGCCGAGCGCTTGGAGACCTTGTTCTCCATCGGCTCACCAAGCTCATGCCAGTCGAAATAGGGATGGTCTTCGGTCTCTTTCGGGATTTCCAGACGCGACACCACGCGGTTGCGCGGATAGACGCCGAAGCAGCCAGCATAGCCATTCGCATCCTCGACGGGCGTCGGCAGGAAGTTCTCGATCTCTTCTTCGGTGGTCTTCGGGTCGAACATCATGACCATGGCCTGATAGGCATTGAAGCCGTAGACGCGCTCAAGCAGCTCGAACACCTTGAAGCCCGGCGGGCGATAGGCGACCTCGCCAAAGTACATGACATCATCCGGCCCGATGAAATATTCCGGGTGGATAAAGCCGAACTTGATGTCGAACGTCTTGATCAGTTTCTCGATCTCGGCCTCGACCTTGTCGCGCATGGCTTCCAGCTCCGGGCTCGCCGGCACGAAGACCGAATAGCCGAGCCGGACATATTCGGAGATGTTCAGGAAGCGGATCTTGCCGTCATGAATCCAGGCTTCGGCCGCAAATTCCCAGCCATCGAGATGGCTTTCCATCAGGACGGGGAAGTCGCTGTCGGGGATTTCCGCGACATCTTCCACGGTGCGGACCACGCGGTGCCCCATGCAGCCGGCCAGGTCGAAGGCCTTGATGTGGATCGGATCATTGTCGTCGCCTTCCTGCTTCAGCAGGGTCTGGTTCACGCGCTTAAGGAAGCGCTCGACATCATCACGGTCATGGGCCTCCTCGAAGATGCCGACCCGGATGCCGCCAAGCTGTGCGCGGCGCTTCATCAGCGACTTGTCGCGAAACAGCATGGACTGGCCAAGCAGGCGCGGATTGTCGAGCAGCACGGCGTTCACCGCGCCGGCCCATTCCACAGTTTCCTCGTAAAGCGGGACGGCAACGTCAACGCCTTCATCCTTCAGCATCTGCGCGATCTCGAAGGAGTTCTCGTTCAGCCGTTCGAAATTCCACGACATGAAGGGGATATCGTGCTTGTCGGCATAGTCTTTCGCCCAGCTCGGTGCGACGACGATGTAGCGCCGGTCGAACTTCTTCATTGCATCGATGGCATTCAGGCTCCAGCCAAGAAGCGCGATATAGCCTTTATCGGGATTGTAATCAGTCATTGGACCTCCGGGGGTCGGTTGAAATTAGGAGCGCATGGATAAGGCAGCGAGGCGGGATAACGCTCAGGTCGCGGCTGCCCAAACGTGCCTGATCTAACGAGAAAAGCGTTTTTTATCAGACACAAAATCAATTTGTTGAGGGTAGGGTATGAGGCCTGCGTGTCAATCAGCTGCGTCGATGGTTCTGAAAGGGCCGTGCGTTTGGCACAGCCGCATCAGCTGTCACCACTCCTGACACACCCCTGTCAGCAGTGGGGCCTTTACCTCACCCCCACTCCGCACCATCTTGCCGTTCATGGCTCGTTCTCCTTCTTCTGGCGTCGCTGATGCAGGCGCGACATTCAACTGGTCTGGCGCGGCGCGGGATGCTGCTGGCGGGCTGCCGTCCGACAACTGGACGCCGCACCGGCCGGACCGGCAGTGGGAAAAGATCGAGGGCGGCAAGCGCTTCAAGGTCGCGTCGGACTATGAGCCGGCGGGCGACCAGCGCACCGCCATCCCGGAACTCGTCGAGGGCATCGAGGCCGGCGAACGCGACCAGGTCCTGCTCGGCGCGACGGGCACCGGCAAGACGTTCACCATGGCCAAGGTCATCGAGGCGGTGCAGCGTCCGGCGCTGATCCTCGCGCCCAACAAGACGCTCGCGGCGCAGCTCTATGGCGAAATGAAATCCTTCTTCCCGGACAATGCGGTGGAGTATTTCGTCTCCTATTACGACTATTACCAACCGGAAGCCTACGTCCCGCGCGCCGATCTCTATATCGAAAAGGAATCCTCCATCAACGAGGCGATCGACCGGATGCGCCACTCGGCGACGCGGGCGATCCTGGAGCGCGATGATGTGATCATCGTGGCGTCCGTCTCGTGCATTTACGGCATCGGCTCGGTCGAGACCTACACCTCGATGACGTTCAAGCTCGAAGAAGGCCAGCAGATCGATCCGCGCGAGGTGACGCAGAAGCTCGTCGGCCTGCATTACACGCGCAATGACGCCGCCTTCCAGCGCGGCAGCTTCCGCGTCAAAGGCGATGTGATCGACATCTTCCCGGCGCACTATGATGACTGCGCGTGGAAACTCTCCTTCTTTGGCGATGAGCTGGAAAGCATTGTTGAGTTCGACCCGCTCACCGGCAAAAAGATCCAGGATCTGCCGGCGATCAAGATGTACGCCAACAGTCACTATGTGACGCCGCGCCCGACGCTGAACAATGCGATTGGCAGCATCAAGGCTGAGCTGAAGGAAACGCTCGCCCATTTCGAGAAGCATGGCAAATTGCTCGAGGCGCAGCGCATCGAACAGCGCACGACCTATGACCTCGAAATGATGGCCGCGACCGGCAGCTGTAACGGCATCGAGAACTATTCGCGCTATCTCACCGGCCGCAAGCCCGGCGAGCCGCCGCCGACCATGTTCGAATATCTGCCGGAAAACGCGCTCGTCTTCGTCGATGAGAGCCACCAGACCGTGCCGCAGATCGGCGCCATGTTCAAAGGCGACTTCAACCGCAAGTCGACGCTGGCTGAATATGGCTTCCGCCTGCCCTCATGCATCGACAACCGGCCGCTGAAATTCCCCGAATGGGAGGCGATGCGGCCGCAGACGGTGCATGTCTCGGCGACGCCGGGGCCGTGGGAGCTCGAGCAGACGGGCGGCGTCTTCACCGAGCAGGTGATCCGCCCGACCGGCCTGATCGATCCGCCTGTGGAAGTGCGCCCGGTCACCGGCACGAAGGACAATGGCAATATCAACCAGGTCGATGATCTGATGTCCGAGGTGAAGGCGGTCGCGGAAAAGGGCATGCGCTCGCTCGTCACGACGCTGACCAAGAAGATGGCCGAGGACCTCACCGAATATCTCCACGAGAATGGCGTGCGCGTGCGCTACATGCACTCTGACATCGACACGGTGGAGCGGATCGAGATCATCCGCGACCTGCGGCTCGGCGAGTTCGACGTGCTGGTGGGCATCAACCTCTTGCGCGAGGGGCTCGATATCCCGGAATGCGGCTTTGTCGGCATTCTTGATGCGGACAAGGAAGGCTTCCTGCGCTCCGAGACCTCGCTGGTGCAGACCATTGGCCGGGCGGCGCGGAATGCCGACGCGCGGGTTGTTCTCTATGCGGACCGGATCACCGGTTCGATGCAGCGCGCCATGGACGAGACCGAACGGCGCCGCGAGAAGCAGATCGCGCACAATGAGGAACACGGCATCACGCCGACCACCATCGTGCGCGCCGTCGCGGACATTCTCGGCGATCTCGGCGAGAGCCGCAGCAAGACCCAGCAGCTCAAGGGCGGACGCTCACGCAAACTGCCGCGCGGTGTCGCCGAGGAGAAAGCCCCTGCCCTCGAGGCCGGCTCAGGCCACAACCTCAAAGCCGCCATCGCCGACCTGGAAAAACAGATGCGCGAAGCGGCGGCGAATTTGGAGTTTGAAGAAGCCGCCCGCCTTCGCGACGAAGTCAACAAGCTGAGAGAAGAAGAACTCGGCCTCTGACTGGAGTTTGAGGGTTCGACCCGGCCCGCAGGGCAAAATCGATCCAGTGGATCGATTTTAGGGTCGGACGCGCGGCTCAAGGATGAGATGAAGAAGCTGCGGGAAGAGGAGCTGGGGCTTTAACGTCATCCCGGTCTCTTCCCCATCATCCCGCCCCCTCCACCGTCATCCCGAGCGAAGTCGAGGGACTACGGTCTTCGAAGGTAATCTGTCAGGCAGAGCTGGTCGGGCCCGCTCCCGAAAAATTGAAACTTACAAGGAGATTGCGCAACAGACGTAATTTCCAAGCAGTGAATGCTTGGAAAGCTCCTGAGCGATTCAATGCCACAAGAGGGTGAGCATTGACGCCATTGAACAAAAGCGAAACGATTATCGATGGACCACAAGAAAAGGGTTGCTGTTTACACAAGCCTGCAGCACCATCTCCGCACAAAGGAGAATCTCATGTCCGTCTCAGTTCACCCCAACGAAACGAAACCCTACTTCGACATTCGCGTCATCACTCCCGAGGAGGCCGCTGGGTATCTGGGACGAGCACGAAACAACGCACCGATGGATCGCCGACTACTGGCCTCCTACATTCGAGACATGTCTGCCGATGCCTGGTGCTTCAATGGCGACCCAATTATTTTCTCAATGGACGGTGCTCTGCTCGACGGCAGACTGCGACTCAAGGCGTGCTGTGAATCGAAGCGACCATTTTCCTCACTAGTTATTCACAACATTGACCCTGCAACCTTTCTCACGATTGACGCTGTCCGGCGCCGAACCGCCGGCGACATTATGCACATTCGAGGGGAGAAAGACGGGCGCGCGCTCGCTGCTGCTCTAACGCTAATTTGGCGCGCCGGGAACGGGGATCTGGATAAGCAATCCAAGAAGCAGTCGTCCAACGAGCTCATCGAGATTTTGGACAAGAACCCCACAATTCGCAGGTCACTCGCGGTAGCCAAAGTCGCAGCTCCATTGCTGCCGCACGGAATGGCAACCGCATTGCACTTCCTCTTCCAGAACGAAGATAGACGGCTCGCAGATCGCTTTTTCGAAGAATTTGCTTTGGCCGATGAAACCAAGCAAGGAGCCCCCTACGCACTATGGAGGGCTATCGACAACATTAGAAGTGAAGGTGGCAGTCGATCATCCAGGCAGCTTATCGGATTAGTGCTCAAGGCGTGGGCGGCCTTCCGAGAGCAAAAAGAAGTCAAAGTCATTCGCTTTGTCCCGGAAACCGAAAGCTTTCCCGAGACACCCGGACTGGAAAATCTGATAATGCCGGACTCCACCGTCAGAGACGGCGAACCTACTCCACAAGAGGCAGCGAGAGTGACGCGCAAGACGGAATGTCCGTCGGGGATTCGGGTAGAAATCGTCGACATTGTGCCGGATTACGCAGAAGAACTTTTGCAATCAAACGACAGGAATCGGAAGATCGCTGCGGCCGTGGTGAACAAATACGTTCGCGACATGAAAAACAACGATTGGGCACTGAATGGGCAAACAATTAAGGTTGGCGCGAGTGGGCAGCTGCTTGATGGCCAACACCGATTGTCAGCCTCCGTTAAATCCGGCAAGGCGTTTCCAGCAATCGTGGTTTACGGCCTAGACGATGAAGTCTTTGGAACGTTCGACGTCGGCAACAAGAGATCTTTTTCTCACATTCTCACTGATCTAGGCGAAACGAACACGGCGCTTCTCGCCGGGACGTTGCGGCAGATATGGGAGCTAGAGAACGAGTTGGTGACCACGCGGATCGCCGCACCTTCGGAAAACGAATTGCTAGATACGCTGGAAAAACATCCCGACGCTCGCGCAAGCGTTCGATTGGGAAACAAGCTACGGAAGATCGGCCCTCCATCGCAACTTTGCGCGCTGCATTACTGGTTCGCCAAGACTAATCCTAAAAAGGCCGAGCATTTTATGGACAAGCTGGTATACGGCGACGGCCTCCACCGAGAGAGCCCGATTCTGGTTTTGCGAGAGATTTTGAAAGACGACAAAAACAATCTGAAGCGCCGAATGGCTATTTCCGAGCGTATCGCCCTTACAATCAAGGCTTGGAATGCGTTCGTCGAAGGTCGTCCGGTGAAAAACCTTAAGTGGACGAGCTCAGGCGCCAGAAGGGAAGCCTTCCCGAGCATTCGTGGAATTTCCTTTGACGGAGGTATCGATGTCCGAAAGGCAGCATGAAAAGCTGACCGAGTGCGTCCGTGTTCGGGTTGGTTATAACGAAAAGCAGATGATCGACGCCGCATCGGAGCGAAAAAAAGTGACTAGCGCAGAGTTAATACGAACCGCCGTCCGAGACTATCTGTCGAATGACGAAGACGGCGGTGACCAAGCTAAGGACCTCGACTAGGCTTCTCTGATATCACTCGCTCTCTCCAATGGTAGCGCAGTTGCAACAACAGTTCTCCGTGCTGATAAATGCATCTCCCTACCCACACCAATCCACCTGCCTCCCCTCTTCCAGCGGGCGCGCCAGCCCGTCCTTTGAGAGCAGCCAGCCGACATGCGTCCCGTCGAGATAGACGTGGGCGCGGGTGCGGCCGTATTGATCGGCGCCCTCCGGCAAAAAAGTGACCTTGGATCCGGCCGAGAAGAGCGCCCGCGCGCGGGCCTCTGTTTTCTGGCCGAGCGCGTCCTCTTCGGGGCAGCGCGCCGCGTCGCCCGTCTCGGGACTGTCCCATCCGATGAGGCGCAGGCGCACCCGCTCCTCCCCGCCCCGCGCATTGAGCCGCCGGAGCTCGAACGTGTCGCCATCCACCGCCAGGAGATCGCGCACCGGAACGCTGACGCAGCGCGTGCCCGCCTCCGCGCAGAGATTGGCCGGCTGGTCATACCCGCCGCTATTGCAGCCGGCGAGCGCCAGGATGTGGGCTGCTATGCCCGCCCCTGTCATCAGCGTCTTCATCACCCCGCTCCCCTCGCAGACCTCTCGACATGCAAGGAAGCAGCGCTCTGCAAAATGCGCAAGCCGGAGAGCGGACAGGCGGATAAGTCGGCCTGTCGGATCATGGTGCAGCGTTATCCACAAGCGCCGATCTGTGCCACCAACGATGCTGCGCATGCGAACGAAATCCCGGCGTCTGGAATAGTGATTACAGGACCCGTGAGGCCTCGCCTGAGACGCGAAAACACTTGTCCACAGCCTTGTCTTAAATCTGTGAAATAATGCTTGAAACCGCTCGACTCACCCCCGGCTTTAAGACATCATTTACCTACGCCAACGAGAGCCGGGCGAGGAGCAAACCTCGACAATCGGCGCGCTGGCAGACCATCGCCCCCGACGTGTCGGCCGGGCCAGGAGCAAAGCGGCGAGAGCTGCGGCGTAAAAGGCCAGGTGCAGGCAGACGGGACAAAGCAGGTGATGGCCGCAGGCGGGTTTTCGAGACCCAGAACTGCGGGGCCGTAAGTCGCGACCGGGGCACGATCCGAAGCGCGATGCCAAAGGCGGAACGAGCTTTCTTTATAGAGAGCTTTGCCAGCGGCGGCCAAAGGTTGTCGTTTCTCGCGAGACGGGAATCGACTGCCCCAGGCAGACAGACGCGGCGTGTCCAGTGCACAATAGGATGCGAAGCGGCTCGAAGCTGAAGGCGGTCGACCCAGATCACAGAAGTTGATCGGCCCGCGGCACAGGCTAGCCGGGTGATGGCTCTGGAAAGACAGACTGAATGTGGGCCCTCAGGGGCACACGGACAGGAAGACGGACCAGATGTGACCCAAAGGCCTGAAATGATCGGCAAGCCGGCCCGGTGGGCCCAATTCCGGACCGGCGTGTCAGATCAAAACTGGGCAAATGGACCTGGACTGGACAGTAGGTGTCAAAGCCTCAATGGCCGGAAAAGGAAAAGGCGCCCAAGGTGCTCGGACCCGGACGCCTCATTCGCTGTCACAGGCATTTGAGTAACCGATTCGAAGCATAAGGGAAAGACGCGGAGTCCCATAAACCGGACGACGCGTCTTTCTTGCTTTTGGGGCCAGCATGACAAATCAGTGCGGCGCAGGCCGGCAACCGGGTTGCGCGGCGGGCACAAAATTGTCCCCTGCGGCGCAACCAGTTCCGCAAAACCGCGTTATCCGCTCATCGCAACCTGTGTGAAAAGGATGACGCACATGAAGATGACGAAGAGCATTTTGCTGGCCGGTATCGTTGGCAGCAGCTTTTTCCTGACCGGCTGTCTGGCTGCCGCTGTGGGCGCCGCATATGTGGTCGGTGAAGAGGTCAACGAGAATGATGGCGACTTCGACCCACTGGATGAAATCGTCGACGGCTAGACGCTTCCCCCGTCTCGCGCGCCCTGCGAGGCAACCATCAGACGGCCCGGGTCCGACTCCCGGGCCGTTTTTCGTGCGCCGCCCGAAACTAGGCGAACCGATCGCGCGCTCCGGCGTTTATGTCTGAGGCTACCTCAAGACAGAAAAGGACGCCGCCATGAAACTCGACCTTCAGAAAATTGACCCGAAACCGCTGATCCTCGCCGGCATCATCGGCGCCAGCTTCTCGCTCACCGGCTGTCTCGCCGCCGCTGCCGGCGCAGGCTATGTCGCCGGCGAAGAACTCTCCGAAGACGACGGCGACTTCGACCCGCTGGACGAGATCGACGAGTAAATAGTAGAACCAAAAAGTGCGGCTCCTGCTGACGGAGCCGCACTCCTCGATCGCTACTGATTTGCGTCAGCGTCTCTAATTGCGGAAGATATCTCCTCGATCGAGAATTTCTCGTCCTTGTTGCTTGAAAAGAACCTCGGGGTCAGAATTGCTCTGATTTTTTCTTGAGTTGGAGCGTCTAGCGCCGACAGATAGGGCCCAAGCGCAGCCAACTGCAACTGCCGCTCTCTAGCGTTTTCTGCAATTTTCTTTTGCCTTCTAGCTTGCGCCACCGCGTATCCTGCAGGGGCAAACAGGACCGTTGAAATCGGAAGTCTGGTCAACACTTGCATCCAATCTATCCCAGTAAATCCGGCCTGCGCGTACGATATCAAACTTGGACCCACCAGTATAAATATTGCAACAATCATAGCAGCGAACACAACTCGATCCCAAAAGTTCGCTGCGGCCTGAGCGTTGTCCGCTTCCTGAGAGTATCCGCCTATCTGAGCGTCTCGGCCAACAATACCATATATGTCTAGAATGCCTGAGTGCTTCAGCTCTGCGTCCTGTTGAATTTCATCGAGGAGTTCATCTCGCTTTGCCTTTTGCGTCGCAATATCTTCCGTTTGCAGCTCAAAGAACTCATCAAAGTCACTTTCAATTTGCGATATCAGCTCAGTTCGCTTCGCCGCTAGCTCATCGAGTTGAGTTTGAAAAGCTTGGCTTCTAGTAGCCTGGGCCGACGTAAACTGACTTTCAACATTGCCGAGACCTTCAGATATTCTGTTTCGCTCAGCCTCAATTTCGGCCCTTAATTTTTCCGCCTGCTGCGTCACAGCGGCAAGTTTGGAGCTGGATCCACCAATACTATCCACTAAACCGTCCAGTATGGACTGGGACTTCTTGCTCAGTTCGGCAATGACATTCTGATAAACTGCTTTAGAATTCGATTTGTACCGAACCGGAAATATTCGAAGCACCTGCGAAATCTTGTCTAGAAACTGATTGAGATGCGCGTCGCTTCCGTTTGATCGATAGTTAGTGAATTCATTATACGCTTCCGTAAGAACACGATGGCCATCAACTAGTGCGGATGTTGGAGTTTGAAGTGGGTCCGAACCTACGACATTTTCTTTGGCGAGCGCGAATAGACTGACAACTCGATCAAACCGATTCTTCTCTATAGTCGGTTCGCTTTCGATCCATGCGTCGAACTCCTTCGATGTTCGCTCCATCAACTGGAAAAGTGCATGTTTCTCTGCGTCGCGCGCTGAATATACCACAAGAAGTCTCCAACCTTCACGACAAGCACCGTATCAACTTAACCTTAAATTCCGCTAAAGCTCTATGAGCAAATCTGTGAAGCGGATGATCACCCCCTTCCCTTTCGCCCCTAATCGCGTTTACAAAGCCGCCCCGCTCTCTTGTCCAACCAGAATGGTGGCTGTTGGTAGATGTTCGAACTTGTTGCGTTGCATGAGACCGACCCGAAACGGGTTGCGCATTTCCTGGAGATCAATCGCGAGCGGTTCCAGCCTTTCGCCCCAACGCGCACCGATCATTACTTCACACCGCGTCACTGGCGTGAGGCCTGCAAGCTCGCCAAGGCCGAGTGGAAAGACGACAAGGCCTACCGGTTCTGCATCATCCACAAGGGCGAAGAGGTGATCGGCAAGATCGATCTCGACCAGGTGACGCGCGGGCCATTCATGTCGGCAGTGCTGGGCTACATGCTGGACCGGCGCCATGAGGGCCAGTCGGTGATGCGCCGCGCGCTGGATGATGTGTTGGACCTCGCCTTCGGTGAGTTCGACCTGCACCGCGTCCAGGCCTCGATCATGCCTCACAATGAACGCTCACGCACGCTCATCGAGCGCCTTGGCTTTCGCGAAATCGGCCTGGCCGAGCGCCATCTTCTACTTGATGGGGCGTGGCGCGATCATGTTCTTTACGAGAAACTCGCGCCGTAAATTCCCGTTTTGGGAGTAAAAAACGCGAAACGGCCCCGTTCAGCTCACATTAAAGCGGCATAATGTATGCATGCATGGGTTGACCGCCCCAACCGTGACTGTCCAAATGGCAGTCGAGGGACTGGGGCCATTGCCTGTGACTTTTTGGTCGCAGGATTGTCGAGTATCGAGTAGATTGGCCGCCATGGATGACACCCGCACACCCCGCCCAGAGTCGCTTCCGACTGTGACGCCGATCCAATCGGCGTCTCCGCCATCGCGCCATCTGGCCGCGCTGGAAGAGGCGCGTGACCGGGGACGGGCGTTTGGCTGGCTTGGTCTTGGCCTCGCGCTCGCCTGGTGGGTGGCCGCCTTTGGCGGTGTCACAGCCCTGCTCGGCCTCGAACAGCTCTCCGAATATTCCGCCGCGGTGATCGCCGCTGGCGGTGTCGCCCTCGCCATTCCCGGCTTCATGATCTTGCTGGCTGGCATGCTGGCGCGCGAAAACTCTCGCGCCGCCTCGACCAATGCCGTGGTGCTGGAAGCGGCCGCACGCCTGCTGGCCCCGATGGAAAAAACCGGGTCCGACGCGACAGTCTTCGCCGAGCACATGAAGAAATCGGCGTCCGAAGTGGACCGCTCCATGGCGCATGCCTTGTCGTCGATGAAGGCGATGGCGGGTGAAATTTCTGATGAAAGACAACGCCTTGAGAGCGTATCCTACGTCACCGCCGATAATGCGAAAGAGCTGTCCGGACGCCTCGGCGATGAGCGCAAGGCGCTCGAAACGCTGGCCTCTGATATTCGTAAACAGACCGAGATGATGGGCGAAGCGATCCCGCGCCAGGCCGCTCAGATGCGCGATTCAGCGCGCGCGGCAGCGTCCGATATTGCGCAAGCCGACCAGGCCCTCGAAATCCGTCTTGAGACCCTGCAAACCGCCAGCGCAAGTCTGACCGAAAAAGTGTCGTCGCTGGACAAGATGTCGGTCGAGGCGGCCAAGCGCAGCGAAGAGCTGATCTTTGCGGTCACGCGCATGGAAGAGAAGCTCGAACAGTCCCGCAAGATGGTCGAGCAAGCGCTCCGGGCCGGCGAAATGGTCGCCGCCAGCGCGTCGACAACCGGTGACAGGCTGACGGACGCGGTGAACTCCGCCCTTGAGCGGGCCCGCATGGCGTCGCGCGACATACAGGCCGAAGCTCTGGAAGCCTCCGAAAAGGCCGCACGCTCGCTTGCCGCGCTGAAAACTGCCAGCCTCGATGCGACGTCAGCGGCGCGCCAGCTCAAGCACGAAACCGGCATGAGCGATGAGCAGATCCGCGGTTCACGACTGGAAGTTTCTCCAGATCCTTATCTGCATGAAGAGACGCGGCGTGACGCTGCCCGTCCTGCGGCTCAGCGCGGACCATCCCAGCCAACGCTTGAGGATGACGATGTGTTTGACGAGCCGGCCCAAACGACGGCTCGCACCGATGACAGGCCGCCTGCGCAAAACCGCGATGACACCGAGCTGTTCGAAGACCAGGACGAGCCTCGCGCCAGCCGGGCCCCCGAAACACCAGCGGCGACACCAAAGGTCGAAGCCGACAATGAAAATGAGGTCGAGGGATCGCCTGTGGCCAATGAACCGGTGCAGTTTCGCCGCCGGGCCAGCGATCGCACGCCGGGCTATCTGAAACCTGTCGGGGGTCGTCAGGCCGCCAATCTTGCCGCCGCTGAAGACTTCGCCGAAGACGAAGACACTGACATGATCGCAGATGCAGAGGCCGAACCGGAGATCGAGATCGACATCGAACCTGACGTCGAAACCGAGATTCAGACACCGCCGGCTCCAGCGGCCGAGACACGCGCCGATAGCCAACAGTGGCGCGACATCATCGCGGACATGGAACGTGACGAGCAGGCCCCTCTCCCGCGTGAAGAAAACGCCGAAGAGATTATCCACCGGCTTCTGGATTCAGGTATCCGACTGTCGGAAATCTTCCGTCCACGCGACAAGAAGCGGATCGCCAATGCCGCCCGCAAGAGCGAAGGCATGCGTCGCAAAGCGATTGTCGATGCCGCCGCCCGGCAGGTCCAGCGCGTCCAGAAACGCCTCGACGCAGACCGCCAGCTGATGGCGATGGCCCGCGAATTCCTCACCATGGAAGAGCCGGACGCCCTGATGGCGCTCGACAAGACCTGTCATTCATCGAAATCAGCAAGCCCTCGGCTGGCCGCGTTCCTGCTGATTGATGCTGCGCTCGGATAAGCTTGCCAGGCTTGCCAATGGGGTCGCCCGTCATGGTGATCGGCAACGAGAACGAAGTCTTCGTCGTCATATAGACGCAGCAATTGGCTGTTCGCGCCACGGACATCAAGTAGGTCGTGATCTTTTGGAAGGTGCGCTGCCGGTTTGAGGCCAGCGCAGCAAAATGGTTTCAAACAGACAACTGACGCTTTAGAGAAGTCCGGAGCCAAGCCCGAGCCCCACCCGAACAGACGCGAAAGACGATGATACCGATGAGATCAGCCCTGAAGGTGATCAACGGTCTGGTTTTCCTCTTCGCCCTCATGCTGGCAATGCCCGCTTTCGGCCAGTCGACAATCAGTGATGGGGCGCTGGAACGGCTATCGGAAATCGAAACACGGCTGGATGCCATTGCAGGCGAAATCCAAGACCTGTCAGAAGCCGAAGAGGCGGTCGATGACAACAGCGCCCTCGGCAGCAGGATCTTCCGATTATCGAGTATCCGAGATGAGCTCGGCACGCTCGAACAACGCGCGATGACCATCCGGACCCAGTCGCAGGAAGCACTGGACGCGGTCGCGGATCTCCTGCCCGGAAAGCGTGAGACAGCCGACGCCTCGCAGTCAGGCGAGACGGCGAGCAATGAGAGCCCCGCCGCAGACACAAGCGAGCCGGACCGCCTCGCGAGCAGCGAGCTTTCCGGCGTGACCGCTCCCTATCGGGAGCTTCAGCGCCGCGCGAGCATCGCGGCTGCGGATGCCCGTCTCCTTGCAATTGATGCCAGCCGGCTTTCTGACCAGATTACACAAGAACGCGAGACGGCATTCGTCTCATCCGTGGCGGAGCGCGGCCTCTCACCGGTTCGTCCTGCTGTGTGGGTTGAGGGCCTCCAGACGGTCGACGATGTCTGGAACCATATCTTGCGGCAGGCGAGCGCCTGGCGACAGTCGCAGATAGATCGGGGTGCGCCCTACCCCGTGCTGATCCTGTCTCTCGTATCCTTCGTCCTGCTGGGCGGGCTGATGCTGCTGTACAGAGCCTTCTATCGCTGGGAGACCAAGCGAAACACCCAAAGGCGTCCGAGCCGTCAGACTGTGGCAACGCTGGCCATGACGAGCTTCCTGCTGCGCTTCTCAACGGCTTTTGCTGTGGTTCTGGCGATTGCAGGCGTCGGCTATCTGTTCGGCATAAAGCTGTTCGACACGCCCGCCGGACAATCTATAGCATTCGTCATGATCGCGGTTCTCTGCATGCGCGCCCTCGTATCCTCCGTCATGGCACCGCGCACAACAGCCTTCCGCCTCATCGGTGTCGGCGATGAGACGGCGCGGGCCATTTCCATCTCCTTTCTTATTCTTGTTGTCGCCTTTGCCGCGGACTCCGTTTTTACAGCGACCGGCGTGCTGGCCTCACCAGGGAGTGCGCTCACAGCCCTGCGCACGTTCTGCTTTGCCCTGCTGACGGGGGGCCTGCTCGTCTGGCTTGCCATCAAGCTGAGAGCGAAAACAGACACCGGAAAATCGACGGTGCGCATTGTTATTCGCTGGCTCATTCTGCTTCTTGCCTTCACAGTCGTGGTGACGTCCCTTGCAGGGTATCACTTCCTCTCGGGCTATATTGTCGAACGCATTGTTCTGGTTTCGATCGTTCTCATGATCGCGATCCTCGTGCGCGAATTCGTCCGGGCCGCAGCGCTCAAAATGCTATCCGGCGTCGTTGAAAAGCGCCGTTACGCATCCGCGCGGGAGCAGGATGAGGCAGACGACGATACGAGCCTGATCAACTCGGAATTCTGGATCAAGAGCAGTGTCGACACGATCGTTATCCTGGCCCTGCCACCATTTCTGGCCCTGGCTTTTGGCATGCCGCCGGCCGAGCTCTGGACCGAGATCAAGCAAATCCTGTCCGGATTTGACATCGCCGGGCAGCGCATTTCCATCGGCGGAATCCTCTCAGCCCTGTTCACCGTGTTTGCGATCATGCTGGCGACCCGCCTCATCCAGCGCACGCTGGAGCGCCAGATCCTGCCCAAGTCCCACATCAGCAGCGGCGCGGCCAACTCACTTGTCACGCTGCTCGGCTATGCCGGCGTCATCATCGCCATCATATCAGCCGTCGGTGTGATCGGCTTCGATCTTTCGAGCCTTGCGATCATTGCCGGTGCGCTCTCTGTAGGCATCGGGTTCGGCCTGCAGAGTATCGTAAGCAACTTCGTCGCCGGCCTGATCCTGCTGTTCGAGAGGCCCTTCAAGATTGGCGACTGGATCGTCACCCCGTCGGGCGAAGGCACTGTGCAGAAGATCAATGTGCGTGCGACCGAAGTCCTGACCTTCGACCGTCGTTCGATCATCGTTCCGAATGCGGAACTTGTCAGCAATTCCTTCGGCAACTGGACCCATAAGAGCGACGTCATGCGCGTCGCGATCGCCGTGGGCGTGAAGTATGGCAGCGACACGCGCAAGGTCGAGAAGCTGCTCCTGGAGATCGCAGAGTCGGTCCAGTACATCCACAAATACCCGCAGCCCTATGTCGTGTTCAAAGATTTTGCCGACAGCTCGGTGAATTTCGAACTGCGCGCCTTTATCGTTGCAGACCACATCGTGGTCGCGCCCAGCGAAGTTCGCCACGAGATCGCGCGGGTGTTCGAGCGCGAAGGCATCACGATCCCCTTCCCGCAGCGCGATATCCATTTCGACTGGCCAGACGCACCAGAGGGCCTTGGCCGTCAGCGCCAGGGTAAAGAGGATGACAGCGGCCAGAGCAAACCGGCCTCAGACGAAAACGAGAAACGCGCGGCAAGTGAGCGGGAAGACAGCTAGTCTGAAAGATCGCACCGCATCCCTGTCCCGCAGGTCCGTCCGGCGCATCCTCTCCTGCTAGCGACCCTTCACGAAGCGGAGTACGCCGAACAGGCGCAAGGCTATTTCATCCAGCGAGAGATGACGGGCATTCGGTTGACTGGCCTGCTCAGTCAGTTGGTCCGGAAACGATCTCGTGACCGGACAGCCAATCTCCAAATGCCAGGCGCCCTGCGCTCATCGCAGGGTTCTTTTTTGTCCCAAGCCCGCGCCAATCTGTGGTAAAGGCTGAAGGAAGCGGGACAAGCAGCTCGGTGACAACCGGCTGCGATTCCGGGTGCAGGCCAACAGCCATTAGAGATTGAAGATGAGCAAGCTCACCATTCAGGTGTTTGGTCCCGTGCGCGTAATTGCAGGGGGCGAAGACGTGGCGCTGCCTGCCTCCCGCAAGACGCGTGCATTGCTGGCCTATCTGGCGATGACTGG
Source organism: Henriciella sp. AS95 (assembly GCF_038900055.1). Taxonomy (NCBI): domain Bacteria; kingdom Pseudomonadati; phylum Pseudomonadota; class Alphaproteobacteria; order Hyphomonadales; family Hyphomonadaceae; genus Henriciella; species Henriciella sp. AS95. Next base: position 1,661,129 of record NZ_JBBMQM010000001.1, on the reverse strand, counting down.
ACGACTGCACAGACGCGAGCGTTTATGTGACCTTCTCTGGGATCTGCCGGACGATCCGCGTGGCGCCCTGCGCTGGTCCTTGAGCAAACTCCGCAGCGTGTTCGACCGCGATGATGTCACGCGGATTGTTGCAGACCGCGAACGGGTTCAGTTCGACATTGAAGGCGTGGACATCGATTTCCTGAAAATGCGAGACATCGCGAACGGCAATGAGGCGCGCCCGGAAGACCTCATCGAGGCCTGGGAGATGACCGAATCCGAGTTGCTGGAAGATTGCGAGCTGCCCAACCAGCCCGGGTTTTCGGCATGGCTGTCCCAGCAACGAAATGAAGTCATCAGGCTGCGTGTGCGTCTTGCGCGCCGCCTGGCGGTCTGTCCTGACCTGCCCCCCGAAGCCTCGGAGCGATGGGCCGACAGGTGGCTGCAGGACGCCCCTTTCGACCCCATCGCGGCTGCATATGCGGTCGACGCCCGGCGCGGACTGGGACGAGAACGGGAAGCTGACGCGCTGGCTGAAGACTTGCATCAGGCCTTTGAAGCGCAGGGGCTGGACGCGCCCTCATTCTCCTCCCCTTCCGAAAGCAGCATCGCGCCCATCGCCAACACCGCCTCAACCGATACGCCTGACGGCGTTCTCGTCCCGACCCAGTCCATTCGTTTTGCCAAGACTGAAGACAATGCCCTGCTTGCGTGGGCGAGCGTTGGCAGCGAGTCCAATCCACCGCTGGTCAAGGCGGCCAATTGGCTGTCACACCTCGAACTGGACTGGGAAGCGCCGATCTGGAGCCCGCTCTTCCGTCAACTGGCGACCACGTTCAATTTCGTCCGATATGATGAACGCGGATGCGGGCTGTCCGACTGGGACGTGCCGGATATCAGCTTCGAGACGTTCGTCAGCGACCTCGAACGGATCGTCGATGCGGCTGGCCTTGAAAAATTTCCATTGCTGGGCATCAGCCAGGGCGCGGCCGTCTCCATCGAATACGCGGCGCGCCATCCCGACAAGGTCTCACACCTCATCCTGTTCGGCGGATATACGGCCGGTTGGCGGCACACGGCGACCCCCGAAGAGGCCAAGGAGCGCGAAGCCATGATGGTGCTGACCGAAACCGGGTGGGGCCGGCAAAATCCGGCCTACCGGCATGTGTTCTCGCGCACCTTCATGCCGGACGCGACAGCCGAAGAACTCGCCTGGTTTGACGAATTCCAGAAAAACACGACGTCGCCCGAGAATGCGGTCCGGTTTCTTGAAGCCTTTTCCCTGCTTGATGTGCGCGATCGTCTCAAGGACGTGCAAGCGCCGACGCTCGTCATTCATTGCCGCGGCGACATGCGCATTCCGATCGCATCCGGCAAGCAGATTGCCGCTGAGCTGCCAAACGCCGAATTCCTGACGCTGGAAAGCAACAACCACCTGCTGCTAGGCCGCGAACCGGCCTCGAAGATCTTCATCGAGGAGATCGAGCGGTTCCTGAAGGCCTGATCATACAGGGTTCAGGTCAGCGCTATTTTCCGCGAAAGAAGCGGGCAACACCGAACAGGCCAGCCAAGAGGGAGCCGACACCGCCGAGCACCATGAACAGTGGGTCGAACTGGTCCGCCGCAGCGATGACCTGTCCAAGGCGGGAGACCTTCACCTCGACACTGTCAGAGAAGGTTCTGATCGGCAGCGCTTCATTGTTTTCAAGCGCGAAAAGCTCGATCCGTAGGGTCTGCACACCGGTTTCCAGCGGGGTCACTTTCCAGCGCCAGACATTTTCAGTGACGGGAGAGACGGTCTGGATGGATGGCGAAATGGCCTGGATGTCAAAGGCTGGCCCGGACAGAATGGCCTGCGCCTTCTCCAGAACCTGCGCCTCACCCTCGACGATATTGCCTTCGCCTGGAAGCGCATCGACCGCTGTGCTGTCCCCGGTCGCATCGATCGCGACAGTGACCTCGAAGCTTCGATTGTAGCGCGCGGACGAGGGCGTCTCATGCGCGATAGGGACGGTCCGCAAGCGGCTCATCATGCTGCTGCGGGTACTGGCGGTCGAAAACGTATCCTCATCGTCGGCCACAAAGGCTTCAACTGGCGCACCAGGCGTTCGCTCTCTCGCCATTTCGGCCGGCGCCGATGTGCTCGCTTCGGATATTTCAGGCGAGGCGCCCGTTTCGCCTTTGTAATAGCGAAGCCCGCCCCAGGCGACGAAGCCGATGCCTGCCAGTATCAACAATAAGGAGAGGAACCTGATCATCGCATATTCCCTTCGTCCGATCGGTCACACGTTCGGTCTGGACCGCATGTTCACCTGATCGGCGAGCCTTGTCCAGCGCAGCTGAATCCGCGCTGAACGATCAGTTGCTCAGACCATCCGTTCCTTGGTCGCGGTGAATTTGAGGTCGGGGTTCTTTTCCTGCGCGTAGCCGACATCCCAGGCATTCTTGGCGAGGTAAACGGGCGCGCCATCAAGATCGGTGCCCGTGGTGCCACGGTTCTTTTCAAGGAAGGCTTCCAGCTTTTCCGGGTCGTCTGACGATATCCAGCGCGCGACATTGTAGGTGGCCTGTTCGAACACGACTTCGAGATTGTATTCGGCGGCGACGCGCTCTGCCATCACATCGATCTGAAGCGAGCCGACCGCGCCGACAATCATGTCCGAGCCGAGTGCCGGGATGAAAAGCTGGGTGACGCCCTCCTCGGCCAGACTTTCGAGCGCCTTGCGAAGGTGTTTGGATTTCATCGGGTCCTTCGGACGCGCCCGGCGCAGGATTTCCGGCGCGAAGTTCGGAATGCCCTTGAACTTGATGTCGCCATTCTCGGACAGGCTGTCACCGACGCGCAGCTGGCCATGGTTCGGCACGCCGATCACATCGCCTGCATAGGCTGTCTCGGCAATCTCACGGTCCTGGGCGAGGAACATCAGCGGATTGTGGATATTGAGTTGCTTGTTCTCGGTCGTCTTGAGGCGCATGCCGCGCTTGAACTCGCCTGAGCAGAGACGCAGGAAAGCGACGCGGTCGCGGTGGTTCGGGTCCATATTCGCCTGGATCTTGAAGACGAAGCCCGCGACGCCCTTGTCAGAGCGCTCGATCGTGACTTTCTCGCCCTTCTTCTCGGCCGATTGCGGGCGCGGAGCGGGCGCGAACTCGGCCAGCGTCGAGAGCAGCTCATTGACGCCGAAGTGACGAAGCGCGGAGCCGAAGACGACGGGCGTCATATGGCCCTCTCGGAAGGCTTGCTCGTCAAAGTCCGGCAAGGCTTCGGAGGCGAGGTCAGCGCCCTCCTCCAACTCGTCCATGACCATTGTGTCGAGCGTCCCGCGCGCTTCCTGCATACCGACGCGCGTGCTTGGCCCCGGCTCCATATTCTGGTCCGCAGTCTTCTTGAGATAGGAAACAAAGTCGCCCTTGCGCAGATCCTTCATGCCGGCAAAGCGCTGGCCGGACGCAGCTGGCCAGTAGAGCGGCGAGGTGTCGAGTTGCAGCTTGTCCTGGATCTCGTCGAGCAGTTCCAGCGGGTCGAGCGCTTCACGGTCCATCTTGTTGATGAAGGTGATGATCGGGATGTCGCGCATCCGGCAGACTTCAAACAGTTTCAGCGTCTGCGGCTCGATGCCTTTGGCGGCGTCCAGCACCATGACTGCAGAATCTGCCGCCGTCAGCGTGCGATAGGTGTCCTCGGAGAAGTCCTCGTGGCCGGGCGTATCGAGCAGGTTGAACATGAGGTCATCATGCTCGAACGTCATGACGGAGGCCGAGACCGAGATGCCGCGGTCGCGTTCGATCTTCATCCAGTCAGAGCTCGTGCGACGGCGCTCACCGCGCGCGGCCACCTGGCCAGCCAGACGGATTGCGCCGCCTGCGAGCAGCAGGTTCTCGGTCAGCGTCGTCTTACCGGCATCCGGGTGCGAAATGATGGCAAATGTCCGCCTGCGGGCGGCTTCTTCGGCAGGTGAAAGTGACATGGAGGAAAAATCAGTTTTTCAGATAAGTGTTCGCGCCCGTCGCTAGCCGATCTGGCAGCCCTTGGAAAGCGGCTGACTGGATTGCCTTCTACCGCAGAGCGCGGCTAGGGTCGGCATAATCAAAATTTCGAGGGCTGAAACGGATGTCAGATCAAAGCGCGCAGGCGCCGCAGAAGGGATTTCTCGGCTGGGTCGAGAAGACGGGCAACAGGCTCCCGGACCCGGTTTTTATCTTCTTCTATCTCATCATCGCGCTGATGATCATTTCCGCGATTTGCGCCTGGGTTGGCGTCTCCGCGCTTCATCCAAGCCTCACCAATCCAGATGGCACGCCGCAGGTTGAGGAGGCTGTCAGCCTGTTCTCTCCTGAAAATATCCAGCGGCTCTGGGTCGAGATGCCAGCCACGTTCACGCACTTCCATCCGCTGGGCTATGTGCTGGTCGTGATGCTTGGCGCTGGCGTGGCAGAACGATCGGGCCTGTTCGGCAGCGCCATCCGGGCAGCCGTTCGCGGCGCGCCAAAAGCGATGCTGACGCCTCTGGTAGCGCTGATCGCAATGCTGTCGAACCATGCAGCCGATGCCGGTTATGTTGTGATGATCCCGCTCGCGGCGATCATATTCGCTTCGGCAGGTCGCCACCCGCTTGCCGGGATCGCGGCAGCCTTCGCGGGCGTATCCGGCGGCTTCTCGGCCAACTTCACACCGGGCCAACTCGACGCCCTCCTCTTCGGGATCACCGAGAGCGCCTATGAAGCCAGCAATATCGATGCAGGCTGGTCGGTGAACTTTGCCGGCAACTGGTACTTCATTGCCGTGCTTCTCTTCATCTATCTGCCGGTGATCTGGTTCGTGACCGACAAGATCATTGAGCCGCGCCTTGGCAAATGGAAGCCCGACGCCGACAGCGATACGCAGATCTATGGCGATGAGGACAAGCCGCTCACCGATGGCGAGAAGAAAGGCCTTGGGCGGGCGGGCCTCGCCATTCTTGGTGTCATCATCCTATGGGTTTTCATGACAATCGGGCCGGGCACACCGCTGCTCGCGGACGGTCCGGGCAATGAGGGCGCGGCCTGGTACGTTCAGGCGGGCCCGCTGTTCCGCTCGCTCGTCGCCGCCTTCCTCATCCTCTTCCTCGCCGCCGGCTGGGCCTATGGCTCCGCCGCTGGCACGATCAAGAACCACCGAGACCTCGTCGACATGATGGCGAGCGGAATGCGGGACATGGCCTATTATCTCGTCCTCGCCTTCGCCGCCGCCCACTTCGTGGCGATGTTCGGCTGGTCGAACCTTGGCCTGATCACGGCGGTGCATGGCGCCGATGCGATCCAGAATAGCGGCTTGCCGCTTCCCCTGGTGCTCGGGCTCATCGTCATTTTCTCGGCGGCACTGAACCTCTTTGTTGGCTCGGCCAGCGCGAAGTGGGCGCTGCTTGCGCCGGTGCTGGTGCCTATGCTGATGCTGGTGGGGATCAGTCCGGATGGGGCCACAGCGGCCTACCGTGTCGGTGACGGCGCGACCAATATCATCACGCCGCTGATGGTTTACTTCCCGCTGATCCTGGTCTTTGCCCAGCGCTGGCAGAAGAATTTCGGCCTCGGCAGCCTGACGGCGATGATGATTCCTTATTCGATCTGGATGCTGATCACGGGCGTCGCCCTAATGATGATCTGGCTGTTCCTGGGCTTCGATCTTGGACCGGGCGCGCCGGCACAAATCGACATTCCGGGTGGAAATTAGTCTCGCGGACTAGCTGAATGCGCGACGAGGCTCTGCACTCCGATAGGGTGCGGAGCCTTCATCGTTTGCGGCCCCGCGCGCATAAACTTCCAGCACCTGGTGGGGGATGATCCGCAAGTGCGGCTGTGTCGATCCATCTGCGCTGCGACGCAGGATCAGGCTGTTTGCACCGGTCCGGGCAATGACCAGGGCGGCGAGATCGCAGGCTTCCTGATGGTCTACGCCGTGAACAAAAAAGCGCGCCTGCTCGAGACGCGCGTGAACGAAATTCACAACATCATGTGCACGGAAGGCGTGGGGTCTGCCACAGCCAATACGTCGCCATCGCCGTTCCAGATGCATCTCTGGAATCTCAACATCGACAATCTGATCGTTCAGCAGAAACAACATCTGCCCGGACCCCCGAAAAGCCTCGAGACTATGTGTCCCCGATTTGGTCTTAACGTTAGGTTACCAGTCCATCGCGATGTCAAAATACGAGATACTTCGCAAGGACGGTCAAACCCCGTGAATTTCACTCGCAGCGGCTTCGGCTTTGATCCATTTGATGAAAGCGCGCACATCCTCGGTGAGGTGCCGCCCTTTGGGCCAGACAAGCCAGTAGCCGAAATCAATGCTTGTTGAGCCATCTGCGAACGGAGCAATGAGACGCCCCGCCGCCATGTCAGACGAGGCAATCGCCCGCTTGGCCAGGACCACACCGCGCCCGGATGCCGCCGCCTCGATGGCCAGTGACGACTGGTTGAAGCGAGGGCCTCTGTGCGAGTCCACCTTGTCGGCGACGCCGCGCGCGGCCAGCCAGCTGGTCCAGTCCGGGCAAGACGGATCCTGCTCTGTGCTCTCATCATGAATGAGCGTATGCTTGGCGAGATCTTCCGGCCTGCGGATCGCATCGGAGCCTTCGAGCAGGCGCGGCGAGCAGACCGGAAGCACAGTCTCGTCCATAAGTTTTTCTGACTTCAGGCCATCATAATTGCCTCGCCCATAGCGAATGGCGAAGTCGGCGTCTGCGGTGGTAAAATCGGTGATCGACATGTCAGCCGACAACCAGGCTTCGACGCCGGGATTGGAGATATGAAATTTGTCGAGGCGGGGCGCCATCCATTTGGCCGCAAAGCTTGGTGCACACGACACCATCACCCGGCCCTTGCGGGCTGGCTGTTGCATGATCCTGCCGGACTCGGCGATTTTGGAAAACGCTTCGCGCACAAGTGGCAGGCTTGCCTGCGCCGCGTCGGTCAACAGGACGCTGCGCCCTGTCCGCTTGAAAAGCGGTGTGCCTGCATATTCTTCAAGCTGGCGAATGTGCTGCGAGATCGCCCCCGGCGTGACATTCAGTTCGTCTGCTGCCTTGCTGAAAGACAGGCGTCGGGCAGCCGCTTCAAAGGCACGCAGCGCATTCAGGGGTGGAAGGCGGTCATTGCTATCGGCCATTGGGGAGTCCGTGTTCAACTGTTTGGCCGCGGCGGGCGGCGGATTTTTGGTTGCTGGCGGCGTTGCTGCCGCTTGAACGGACATTTGTCCGCCCGGCGCGCCATTCCTCGCATCCCTTTTTCATCAAGCTGCCCCCACGACAAAACATTTGAGCATGGACCCCGCAGCCCTTCATAGTTTATCTAAACGATCGGATCAGGGGTCTACGCTTGCTGAGAGAGCGCCACAAGCCCCATTTACCCAGCTACAACACCGACACTGCGAGAAGCGATCCCTCCCATGCGCCAGTTTCCAGCCTTCTTCCTGATGGACGATGCCCATGTGGTGATCTTTGGCGATGGCATCAATGCTGAGCGCAAAGCCCGGCTTGTCGCCAAGACCGAAGCCACCATCAAGCTTGTGACCGATCGCGCCCCGGACTGGGCGGCGGCGTTTGGTGAACAGGTGCAGCTGGTCGCCCCCGACAAAGCAGAAGGCGCCCTCGTCGATGCGCGCTTTGCCATTGTCGCGCTTGACGGCGATGCAGAGGCAGAAGCGGCCGTGGCGCTGGCTCATTCGCACGGCGTGCCGGTGAACGCCGTGGACCGCAAACATCTCTGCGACTTCACGGTGCCGAGCCTGCTGGATCGCGGCGAGATCGTAGCGGCCGTCGCCACGGGCGGTGCAGCGCCCGTCCTCGCAAAGGACATCCGCGCCAAACTCGAAACCCTGTTGCCAGACCGTATCGGTGACCTCGCAGCGCTCGCCCAGCGCTGGCGCGCCGCAGTGAAAGAGGCCATCAGCGACGAAACCCGTCGGCGCCATTTCTGGGAGAGCGCGCTTCGTGGCCCGGTGGCTGAAGCCGTCTATGCTGGCGATGAAGCCCGCGCCGAAGCGCTCATGGCCGAAACGCTTGAGCAATTTAGCGCCGATAGCGCGGTCATCGGCCCCGTCCATATTGTCGGCGCCGGTCCGGGTGACCCCGAACTCCTCACGCTGAAGGCCTTCCGGCTGATTCAGCAGGCGGATATCGTCTTCCATGACAAGCTGGTGTCGCCTGAAATCATGGACATGGTCCGCCGCGATGCCGAGCGTGTGCCAGTCGGCAAGTCGAAGGGCGAGCATCTTGTCCCACAGGACGGCATTCACGAGCTGATGATTGCGGCCGCCCACGAAGGCAAACGCGTTGTCCGTCTCAAGGGCGGAGATCCTTTCATTTTCGGACGCGGGGGCGAGGAAGTCGATGCGCTTCGCGAGGCCGGGATCGAGGCAGATGTCGTGCCGGGCATTTCATCGGCCCTTGGCTGCGCCGCATCGGTAACGCTTCCGCTGACCCATCGTGACCACGCCCAGTCTGTCACCTTCGTCACCGGCCATGCCAAGAAAGGCGGGGTGCCTGATCTTGATTGGGCTGGACTTGCCAAGCCGCACCAGACCGTCGTCGTCTTCATGGGCGTCGGGACCGCTGGCATCATCTCAGACAAGCTGCGCGAGGCGGGCCTTCCGGGCGATATGCCGGTCGCCGTCATCGAGAATGGCACGCGCGCCAATGAAAAACGCGCCTTCGGCAAGATTGCCGATCTGTCAGCTATTATCGCAGCGCGCGGAATAAAGGGCCCTGCCCTCTTGATTATCGGGGAGGTCGCAAGCCTTCCTGCAGACGCACAAACCCCAATCATTGAAGAGGCGCTGGCATGACGTCCGTCCGTCCAAAACTGAAGCCTGACCAACCCAAAACAGTCACCGCCTGGGAAACCGCGAGCGGCCGCGTCGTCTGGATGAACCAGGCCGGTGAGTGGACGAATGACGCGTCCGACATCGGCGTATTCACAGGCGAAGAGGCCGAAGCGCGCCTGGCGCAGGCTGCGGCCGATGAGGGGCGGGTGACCGACCCGTATTTCATGGAAGTTTCTGACAATGGCGATATAGCGGGCCGCGAGACCTTGCGGGAAACCATCCGCGCCAACGGTCCAACCGTTTAACACGAGCCGCAAAGAGCAGCACGATGATCCGCATTTATGGCGACAGCATATCGGGCAATTGCCTCAAGGTGAAATGGGTCGCAGAACGCCTCGGCATCGAGCACGAATGGGTCGAGGTCGACATCACGAAGGGCGAGACGCGAACAGACGCGTTTCTCGCCATCAACCCGTTCGGCCAGGTGCCCGTCGTTGAATTTCCGAACGGCAAGACGCTGGCTCAGTCGAATGCGATCATCTCCTTTCTGGCCGATGGCAGCGAGCTTATCCCGGAAGACAAGTTCGAACGCGCCAAGGTGCTCGAATGGCAGTTCTGGGAGCAATATTCCCACGAAACGGCGATTGCCGTTCGCCGCTTCCAGAAGCTCTATGAGAAGAAACCCGAAGCGGAGATCGATCCGCACCTGATGGCCAAGGGCCGCCGCGCGCTGGGCCGGATGGAACTTGCCCTGCTCGGCAATGACTGGATTGCCGGCGGTGACGCCATGACGCTCGCTGACATATCCCTTCTCGCTTACACCCGTCTTGCCCATGAAGGCGGGTTCGACGTGTCCGAATTTCCGGCGGTCCAGGCCTGGATTGCGCGCTGCGAGCGCGAGCTTGGCCTGCCCCATCTCCACGAGGTTACCGATGTATAGATATGACGAGTTCGACGCGCAGATCGTCCGCGATCGCGTTGAACAATTCAGAGGTCAGGTGGCGCGCCGCCTATCCGGCGAAATCAAGGAAGACGAGTTCAAGCCGCTACGGCTGCAGAATGGCGTCTACCTTCAGCTGCATGCCTACATGCTGCGGATCGCCATTCCGTACGGCCAGCTGAACCCGACGCAGATGCGCAAGCTGGCAAAGATCGCGCGCGATTATGATCGCGGCTATGGCCACTTCACGACGCGGCAGAACATCCAGTTCAACTGGGTCGCGCTGAAGGACATTCCGGACGTCCTGGCCGAGCTGGCCGACGTCGAGATGCACGCCATCCAGACCAGCGGCAACTGTATCCGCAATACGACAAGCGACCACTTCGCCGGCGCGGCCAAAGACGAGGTGATGGACCCTCGCCCATGGTGCGAGATCATCCGGCAATGGTCGACCTTCCATCCGGAATTCGCCTTCCTGCCGCGCAAGTTCAAGATCGCCGTGACGGCCGCCGAACATGACCGAGCGGCAATCCGTGTGCACGATATCGGCCTGCACATGCGCGAGCGTGACGGCCAGGTCGGATTTGAAGTGCATGTTGGCGGGGGTCAGGGACGCACGCCGCATATTGCCGCGAAAATCGCTGACTTCGTGCCGGAGCATCAATTGCTCGATTATCTTGAGGCAATCATGCGGGTCTACAACCGCTTTGGCCGCCGGGATAACAAGTACAAGGCGCGCATCAAGATCCTCGTTTCCGAGACCGGCGAAGAAGAGTTCACCAAGCTCGTCGAGGACGAATTTGCCGCGCAACGCGACGCGGAGAAGATCACGCTGCCGCAGGCAGAGATCGACCGTATCCATTCCTATTTTGCCCCACCAGAGCTGCCTGAACGCCCGGACGCCGCGCAGAAACTTCATGATGCGATGACGCAGGACGATACCGGCCTTGCCCGCTGGGTGCGGATCAACACCCATCCGCACAAGGTGAACGGATATACCTCGATCACGATCAGCCTGAAGCCGAACGGCGTTGCGACAGGTGATGCGACCGACGCGCAGATGATGGTGGTTGCCGACCTTGCCGAAAAATACGGTCATGATGATGTGCGCGTGACGCACACGCAGAACCTCATCCTGCCGCACATTGCGCTGGATGACCTTCCCGCGATCCATGCCGAGCTGAAGGCAGCCGGTCTGGCGACACCGAACGAAGGGCTGATCTCGGACATGATCGTCTGCCCGGGCCTCGACTATTGCAATCTCGCCAATGCCCGCTCCATCCCGGTGGGTATGGCCATTCAGGACGCCTTCACAGATCCTGACGACCAGGAAGACATCGGCAAGTTCCACATCAACATTTCCGGCTGCATCAATGCCTGCGGGCACCACCATGTCGGCCATGTCGGCATTCTGGGTGTCGACCGGAAAGGTGAGGAATATTACCAGATCACGCTCGGTGGCCGCGCCGATGAGAAAGCCCGGATTGGCGATATCGCCGGCCCCGGCCTGAAGGCGGACGAAGTGCCCGATGCGCTGAAGCGTATTGTCGAGCGCTACCGCCAGCTCAGAACCAGCAAGGATGAACCCTTCATCGAGACCTTCGAACGCGAAGGCATGGAGCCGTTCAAGGAAGTTATTTATGCCGCTGATTAAGAATGGCCGCGAGGTCGACGATATCTGGGCCTTCGTTCCGGACGAAGCCCCCTTGTCGCCCGGTGGCTGCATCACCGTTTCTCTGGCGCGCTTTCGCAGCGAGACAGAGCTCCTTCTTGCGCGCAATACCGATATCGGCGTGCGCCTCGAGCCAGCAGACGACCCGCATGAACTGGCCGAATTCGTCGACCGGGTGGCTCTGATCGAGGTCAGCTTCCCTAAATATACCGACGGCCGGGGATACTCGCAGGCACAGCTTTTGCGTGGCCGGTTCGGCTATACAGGAGAGCTTCGCGCGGTCGGCCAAGTGTTAAGAGATCAGATTCTCTATATGAACCGTTCAGGGTTCGATGCTTTTGAGACCGAGAGAGCCGAACTACCTTCTGTTGTAGAGGCGCTGAAGGAATTTTCAGCGTTCTATCAACCGGCAGCGAATGGAAGCGTGTCAGTCTTCTCTCGCCGCCACCAGAAGGATTAGGGGCGTTTCATGCCTTATGCGGATCAAAAAATTCGGGCAGCCCAGCCTGTCGACGAGCGTCTTGCCCGTCTGAACGGCGAACTGCGCGATGCATCCGCAACCACGATCCTGCGGGCGTCATTCGTTCGCGAATGGCAAGACAAGATCACTTATGTATCGAGCTTTGGCGCTGAGAGCGCCGTAATGCTCGCGCTGCTCGCCGATGTTGACCCGGACTTTCCGATCATCTTCCTGGAAACTGGGATGCACTTCCCGCAGACGCTGGACTACAAGGCGGAGCTGACGGAGCGTCTCGGCCTGACCAATGTTCGCGACATTCCGCCGAATGAAACTGAGCGCAAGGTCCTCGACCCGAAGAACACGCTCTGGAAATCAGATCCGGACGCCTGCTGCGCCCTGCGCAAAGTCCGTCCACTCGAGCCGGCGCTTGAAGGTTTTGATGCCTGGATCACCGGCCGTAAGCGCTTTCACGGCGGCGCACGCCTCAGCCTGCCTGTCTTCGAGTTTGCGCAAGGCCGCTACAAGGTGAACCCGCTCGCAAGCTGGACGCAGGATGATGTGAACAGCTTCCTCAAGCGTCGCAACCTGCCGAAGCACCCGCTGATCGATCAGGGCTATCCATCCATTGGTTGCTGGCCCTGCACGAAGCCGGCTGCAGACCCGGGCGATGTCCGTTCCGGCCGCTGGGCTGGACAGGCCAAGACCGAGTGCGGCCTGCATGTCGACAAGACCGAGCGTCCACGCGTTTTCTAGCGGCGTCTCGCCCTCCATATTGAAAAACGATATACACTTCTCATATCATGCCTTCGACGAATGATGTTGAAGATGAGGAGACCGAGATGTCGTTGACGATCCCTGAAAGCCTGTTCCTGCTGTCTCGGAAGAATGATGACGGCGAGAAACAGGGGCATATGGTCGAGTATGCGATCGCTGGCGGCGCGCTTGCAGACCTTATGTTCCGGGGCCGGATAGCGCCTGATCCCGACAAGCCCAAAAAGCTCGTGATTGAAGACGCGTCCCCCGTCGACGACGCTTTTCTGAACCATTGCCTTGAGACGATCGTGAAGAAAGGCCCCGGCAAGTCGATTAGCGATTATGTGTGGAAGCTCGGAAACTCGTCTGACCTGATGCGCATGCAGGCCGAGTCTCTGGTGCGCCAGGGTATCCTCCATGAAGACAAGAAAAGCTTCCTGATGTTCAGCTGGAAAAACTATCCTGAAGCGAACGGCCAGCCTGAGGCAGACATGATTTCCCGCCTCTCCAAAGCAATCGCCGGGAAGATCGACCTCTCGCAGGAAGATTGCGTGACGATCGCACTGGCGGACAAGACGTTCCTTCTGCGCAAGAATTTCGACAAGGATCTCATCAAGCAGAACAAGGATCGCATCAAGGCGATTTCGAAAGGCGCGATCGGCCCGACAAAAGCCGCCATGCAGGCGATAGATATCGTGTTCACAGCGATTATCGCCGCGACGGTCACCAGCACTGGCGCCGCCTCCTCAGGCTAGCGCCGCGCCAGAAATTGCAGTTTCTGTTGATCTTGTAATGGAACCTGTCTTTTTCTCGTCAGATTTTTCTGCGAGTCTGGAACCATGCAAAACATTCTACGTTATTCCCTGGTTTCATTTCTCATCGCGCTCCTCCCGGCCAATTTCGCTTCGGCGAAAACGGCTGATCAGGCTATGGGCACCGACCTCTGGGGCGAGGCGCTCGCTGCCAAGGCCGCTCATCAGGACCGCGTGAAGAATGACGATATGATGATCGTCATCGATTACAGCAAGCACTCAAGCGAGCCGCGCTTTTTCCTGATCGATATGAAGACAATGCAGGCTGAGGCCTTTCTGGTCTCGCACGGCCGCAACTCCGACAAGAACCATGACGGCATCGCCGATGCGTTCTCGAATATCAGCGGATCGAAGATGACATCGCTCGGCACGTATGTGACCGCTGAAACCTATTACGGAAAGCACGGCCTGTCCCTGCGCCTGGACGGTCTCGACCGTGAGAATTCCAGGGCCCGTGAGCGCGCCATCGTCATCCATGGCGCCGACTATGTCACGCCGACGCGCGCCAAGATGGGTCGCAGCTGGGGATGTCCTGCCCTTGAGCGGGACGTCGCTGAACGCCTCATCCCCGCCATCGCTGATGGTGTGCTCATCTATGTGCGCGGCAATGTGCCGAACCAGCAATATGCCAGCGCCGGGAAGGCCAAAGGCTCACGTTAAGGCGGACACGCCTGGCTCTCTCTCCTACAGGCCAATATTGTCGATCAGACGCGTTGATCCCATCCAGGCTGCCGCGAGAAGCCGGCAGCCCTGGTCTTTTTCAAGCGGCCCATCCGGCAGATCCTGCAGTGTCGCCGGATCCACCGCGCTAACATAATCCAGCTTTGAAAACCCGGCGCCGAGAATTGAGCCGCGCGCTTCGCGAACCGCTTCGTGGACCGGAACACCGATTCGAATTCGGGCCGCTGCGCGGTGAAGCGCGGCAAAGATCTCATTTGCACGCTGTCGCTCTTCTTCGCTGAGATAGGCATTGCGCGAGGACTGGGCCAACCCGTCGGGATCGCGCCAGGTCTTGCCACCGATAACCTCGATAGCAAATCCCAGGTCACGAACCATGCGCTTGATGATCTGCAGCTGCTGGTAGTCCTTCTCACCGAAGACGGCGACGTCCGGCTGGACGTGTATGAAGAGACGCGCGACCACCGTGGCGACGCCATAGAAGAAGTGCGGACGGTAGATGCCGTCGAGCAGGTCGGACATTTCCTCGACCCGGACATTCGTCAGAGACCCTTCGGGATACATCTCTTCAACGCTTGGGCAGTAGACGAGATTACAGCCCGCCGCACTGAGGCGCGCGACATCGCCCTCCTCGTTTCGCGGATACCGGTCGAGATCCTCACCTGGGGCGAACTGGGTGGGGTTCACGAAAATGCTCGCGACGACGCACTCACATTTATCCCCAGCTTTTTCGACGAGCGAAATGTGCCCATCATGCAGGGCGCCCATTGTCGGTACGAACCCGATTTTCTTGCCTTTTTGCCGTTCTGCCGCCACCGCTTCGCGCAGTTCAGTGCGCGTTCGGACGATCCTGGCTGCCTGATTGTTCACTTGGAGAAGCCTCCGAATTCTGATTTCGTAAACGACCTGTTAACCATTTCGCTTGAATTGTTCACTTATGAGAAAGCCCATCATGCCTCGACTGAAAGCCATGCTGGCGGTTGCCAGCCTCACCTCTTTCACCCGCCGGGCTGGTAAGCCCAAAGCAGATCTCGCGTTTGAGCCTATCCGGCGTCCACTCGATGATTGCAAGGGCGATGTGCAAGATGACTGGTTGTTCGATGCAGATCATGAGCGCTCCGCTCACAGCGATGCGCTGAATGCCCTCTCGGCATCAATGGGCCGTCTGCGCGAGACACTGTCTCGCATCTCGATTGATTCCCCGATTTTTGTTGAAGCCGAGCCGGCGATGAGCCTCGGCACGATGAGCTTCGACAATGATCTGTTTGATGGTGAGCCGATGATGGTCAGCGCTCATTCTTCAAGCCAATTTGATGATCTGCTCTTTGACGAACAGGATGTGGCGTCCATTTCCTTTGCCGCTGAAACGGACACTCAGGGCCTGTTCCGTCAGGCAGCCTGATAAACCGGTATCCGTGACGCACGGCGAATGTGGAGTGACCCCGAATGCCAGCAGATGGATTCAGAACTGTAGACACACCTGAGAGTCCGCTGACTTTGCGGCAGTCGTCTGGCGGCGAGTGCCGTGTCATCGTTGTAGGCAATGAAAAGGGTGGCGCAGGCAAGTCGACTGTCTCAATGCACCTGGCCGTTGCCTTGATGCGCATGGAACAGCGCGTCGGCATTATCGACCTTGATGTGCGCCAACGCACCCTGACCCGTTATCTCGAGAACCGGCTACGCTGGATGCAGTCGACGGGCTCAAAGCTGCCCATGCCGGAAATTATCCGCGTTGATGCAAGCACCGAGCGCGACCTCGACACCGCTGAAAAAGAAGAAACCGATCGGCTGATGGGCGCCATTGAGCGCCTGAAACAGGTGAGTGACTATATCATCATCGACGCGCCCGGCGGCGATACATTCCTGTCGCGACTCGCGCATACCAGCGCGGACACGCTGATTACGCCGCTCAATGACAGCTTTGTGGACTTTGACCTTCTGGGCGATGTGAACCCGCAGACGCTGGAAGTGATCCGGCCGAGCTTCTATTCCGAGATGGTCTGGAACTGCCGCAAGAAGAAAGCGCAAGCCTCGCGCAAACCGATCGACTGGATTGTGATGCGCAACCGGGTCTCCCCGCTTGAAGCACGCAACAAGCAGAAGGTCGGTGAGGCGCTAAGCAATCTCTCCAAACGGATTGGCTTCCGCCTCGCGCCAGGCCTGTCCGAGCGCGTGATCTATCGCGAGCTCTTCCCGGCTGGTCTGACGCTGCTGGATCTCACCGAACGCGGCTCCAACGTCGCCTTCACGATGAGCCATGTCGCGGCGCGCCAGGAGCTGCGCGACCTGCTCATCCTGCTCCAGTTGCCAAACCTGGCGGGTGCAGAAATCGCCTTCTAAGACATTTTGCTCGTCCAGTTTGGATGAGACCAAAACGAAGGGCGCTCCAGTTTGGAGCGCCCTTCTTTGTTTATCGTCAGTGTCTTTTGTCGGCTGAGCCTATTCGGCCAGTGCCGGGACCAGCTCTTCGAAGGTGCCGCTTTCGTCACCTTCGCCGCGAGGATTATTCGCGTTGTAGACCTGGCCGTTCAGCATCGGCAGGGCTGCGCCATCCGGATCAATTGGCGACTGAAGCGCGCTGAACGCGTAGCTGGCTTTCAGCTCGTCCGCCTCATTGTTCTCATCAAAGCTGTTATAGGCCGCTTCAATCAGATCGGTTACGTGCGCATCGCGCGACTTGGCGGTCGAGCCACCAAACATGACAGCGATGACGCGGCGATCGGACCGCTTGGCTGACGCCATGAGGTTGAAGCCAGACGCGCGCGTATAACCGGTCTTGATACCATCCACACCGGCAACCGATGCGAGCAGGTTATTGTGGTTCTTGTAGGTCCGGCCACCCCAGGAAAAACTGGCACGTGAGAAATAGTGGTAATAGTCGGCGTGATCTTCCAGCAGGCGTTCGGCCAGGATTGCCATGTCGCGCGCCGTGGACAGCTGGCGCGTATCCGGCAGGCCCGATGCGTTGCGGAACGTCGTATTGTTCATCCCGAGAGATTTGGCTTTCGCGGTCATCAGCGTTGCGAATCGCGATTCGGTCCCGCCGAGGCGTTCGCCCACAACCGCAGCCACATCATTGGCCGACTTGGTCACGAGAGCCTCGATGGCGTCCTTCACGCTGATTGTAGAACCAGCCTTCAGGCGCAAGGCCGATGGCGGCTGGCTTGCAGCGTGTCTTGAAACATAAAGGCGTTCATTGAGCGTGACTTCGCCGGACTTCAGCGAGTCGAAGAGCATATAGAGGGTCATGGCCTTGGTCAGGGAGGCCGGGTAACGCGGTTCATCTGCATGACGCGCGTGCAGCACTTCGTTCGTGTCTGCGTCGACGACGATCGATGCATATTTCTCGGCAATCGCCGCAGGAGCCAATGCAATAAGCATGACTGCCGCACCCAATGCTGCCCGGATATTCTTCCCGCCAGCGAAAATAGCCATGTACGTCCCTCCGTTATAAACGTTACGAACCCCGGGCCCTCCAGGGACTGGAGCATAGAGTGGCTTATATCTATTATCCACCCGTTAAGAGCATTTCCATGCAGGAACCATTCCGGCCTTAAAAAGTTAATATTGTGCACTGCACAAAAATATGTTGCATCCGCGAAGAGAATGCGCTATATACTGGGTATCGAAGGAGTTCATTATGGCTAAAACCGAAACCAATATGTTTGGAGCTTTTGCTCCGGAAAACTTTGTCAAAGCCTTTCCGTTTGCAACGTCATTCGGCGACATAGGCAAAGACGCAATGACCGCAAGCTCAGAGAGCGCCAAAGCCTCTGTGAAGAGCATGCAGGACGCAAGCGCCGCTGTCATGCGTCAGGCTCAGGACCGCATGAGCATGACGGTCGAAACTGGCAAGACGCTCGCTGGCGCGAAAACCGTCGAAGAAGCAATGTCGATCCAGTCTGACTTTGTGAAAACCGCTTTCAAGGCACACATGGATGGCCTCAGCGAGCTTGCTGGCATCTGCTCAAGCGCGATGAAAGATTGCATGGAGCCGTTTGCTGGCTACACCAAAGACATGATCGCAGAGACCAAGAAAGCTGCCACGAAAGCGAAAGCTTCCTAAGCGCTTCCCGTTTCTGAACGAATTTACAGGGGCCGACTGTTTAATCAGTCGGCCCTTTTTGCATTGGGCATTCATATCCGTCGACAAGTCTGCAATGGTGAAAGCGAACGCAATCGTGAGACCGCCATGCCAACCGATATCAGAACGATCAAACGCCCCTCTTCACCGAACACCTATCTGATGGCGCCTGATGGCTATTGCGAGAATGCCGAGCCAGATGCCGGCAGTCCGCTTTTCGACGTCAGCGCAGAAGTCCTGTTTGGCGCCGTGCTTGAGCATATCGAAGAGCAGTCGAATTGGACGATTGCAGAAACAGATCGCAATCACTGTCATGTCGACCTTGTCGCTGCCACGAAACTTCTCAAATTCAAGGATGATGTGACCATAGACACACTCGTTGCTGAAAATATGCCGGGGAAATCCCGAATGGCCATCTATTCCAGGTCGCGAGTCGGTTATCATGATCTCGGAGCCAACAAAAAACGCGTCAACAAACTGGTGCAGGCAATTGAAGACAAACTGGGAAATTCGGCTTGAACAGTAACTGCCCATCCGTCAGGCTTAAAATTGCCCTACCGCGACCATATCTTTGGACCATGACTGCTAGAGACTTCAAACCAAGACTATCCGACCCGGAAGACCCGAAAGGGCCGTCCAAGACGGATGACGACAAGGGAACAGGTCTCGCAACCGAAACGCGGGTCAAGACAAAGAAGCCGTCGATGTACCGCGTGCTGCTTCTGAATGACGACTACACGCCGATGGAATTTGTGGTCTTCATCCTCGAGCAGTTCTTCAACAAGAGCCGCGAGCAGGCCACCCGCATCATGCTTCATGTGCACCAGAAAGGTGTCGGTGTCTGTGGAGTGTACACTTTCGAAGTCGCTGAGACGAAAGTGGCTCAGGTCATGGACTTGGCGCGACGTAACGAACATCCTCTGCAATGCACGATGGAAAAAGAGGATTAGGACATATGCCTTCGCTGACCGATAGCCTCGAAAACGCACTCGAAAAGGCCCTGAACCTGGCCGGCGAGCGCTCACACGAGTACTCCACTCTCGAACACTTGCTGCTCGCGCTGACTGAAGACACGGACGCGGTTGAAGTGATGACGGCCTGCAAGGTCGATATCAAACAGCTGCGCGAAGCGCTCACCCAATATATCGACGAAGAACTCTCCAGCCTGATTACCGAAAATCCGGGCGCAAGCGTTCAGCCAACCGCCGCTTTCCAGCGCGTGGTTCAGCGCGCCATCCTGCATGTCGAAAGCTCGGGCCGTGATGAAGTGTCCGGCGCGAATGTCCTGATATCGATTTTCTCCGAACGCGAGAGCCACGCCGCCTACTTCCTGCAGGAGCAGGACATGACGCGCTATGACGCCGTGAATTTCGTGTCTCACGGTCTTGCGAAATCACCGGGCATGTCGCGCAGTTCAACCCCGCGCGGCGCGGAAGAAACTGAACAGCAATCCAAGCCAGGTCCGGCCAAGGAAGCGCTTGAAGCCTACTGCGTGAACCTCAATGAGAAGGCCATGCAGGGCAAGATCGACCCGCTGATCGGCCGCGATTTCGAGATCGAACGCTGCATCGAAGTGCTCTGCCGCCGCTCGAAGAACAATCCGATCCTCGTGGGTGACCCGGGCGTTGGCAAAACGGCGATCGCCGAAGGCCTCGCCAAGAAGATTGTCGATGGCGAAGTTCCGGAGATCCTGGAAGAGGCCGTTATCTGGGCGCTCGACATGGGCGCGCTGCTGGCCGGCACCCGCTATCGCGGTGACTTCGAAGAACGCCTCAAAGCCGTCATGAAGGAAATCGCCGAGCAGGAAAAAGGCATCCTGTTCATCGACGAGATCCACACGGTGATCGGCGCTGGCGCGACCTCTGGCGGCGCCATGGACGCATCCAATCTGCTGAAGCCTGCGCTCCAGAGCGGCGAAGTTCGCTGCATGGGTTCAACAACCTTCAAGGAGTACAAGCAGCACTTCGAGAAGGACCGCGCCCTCGCCCGCCGCTTCCGCAAGATCGATGTGGTCGAGCCGACTGTACCCGACGCCGTCAAAATCCTCACCGGCCTCAAGCCGACCTTCGAGGAATTCCACGGCATTCGCTACACCAATGAAGCGATCAAGACGGCTGTCGAATTGTCGGCGCGCTACATCACGGATCGCAAACTTCCGGACAAGGCGATCGACGTGATCGACGAAGCCGGCGCGACCCAGTGGCTGCTGCCCGCCAGCAAAAGGCGCAAGCAGATCGGTGTTCGCGAGATCGAAGCGATCGTTGCCAAAATCGCGCGCATTCCGCCGAAACAGGTCACGAAGGACGACGCGACCGCGCTCAAGAATCTCGAGCCGGATCTCAAGCGCGTTGTCTATGGCCAGGACGAAGCCATCGAAGCGCTCGCGTCGTCGATCAAGCTCGCCCGCGCTGGCCTGCGTGAACCGAACAAGCCGATCGGCTCTTATCTGTTCACCGGCCCGACGGGCGTCGGCAAGACCGAAGTTGCCCGTCAGCTCTCGTCCATCATGGGTGTCGAGCTCCTGCGCTTCGACATGTCGGAATATATGGAGCGGCACACCGTTTCCCGTCTGATCGGCGCCCCTCCGGGCTATGTTGGTTTTGACCAGGGCGGCCTGCTTACCGATGGCGTGATGCAGCATCCACACTGCGTGCTCCTGCTCGACGAGATCGAGAAGGCGCACCAGGACCTGTTCAACATCCTGCTTCAGGTGATGGACAATGGGTCGCTGACAGATGCGAACGGCCGCAAGGTCGACTTCCGCAATGTGATCCTGATCATGACGACCAATGCCGGTGCAGCAGATGCGGCGAAGAACTCGATCGGCTTCGGCCGCGGCAAGAAGGCCGACGAGCAGGAAGATGCTCTGAAGCGCCTCTTCACGCCGGAGTTCCGCAACCGTCTCGACGCAACGATCACCTTCGGTGGGCTGACGCAACAGATCATCGAGCGTGTGGTCGAGAAGTTCGTTCTGCAGCTGGAAGTTCAGCTGGCTGACCGCAACGTCACCATCGAACTGTCTGATGATGCACGCGACTGGCTCGCCAAACGCGGCTTCGACGAAGAGTTCGGCGCCCGGCCGCTGTCGCGCGCCATTCAGGAGCACGTCAAGAAACCGATGGCGGAAGAGCTTCTCTTCGGCAAGCTTGCCAAGGGCGGCGCCGTCAAGATCTCGGTGGACAAGAAGGACAAGGAAAAGCTGGCCTTCGAGTACATTGAGGACAAAGGCAAAAAGCAGAAGCCGAAGAAGAAGACCAAGGATAATCCGGAACAGGTCGACTGATCTGACGGCTTCAACGACAAAAATAGAGACGCCCGCTCCTGAAAGAGCGGGCGTCTTCGGTTTGGGCGGACCTAGCTTACATCAATTGTCCGAGCAGGCCTCCGGTACAACCGATCAGCGCTGTACTCACACCGGTCATCACCAGGAAGTGCGCCGCTTGAACCGTGTCGGCCTTGATCCCACCGCGCCGGGTTTCGGCCTTTGTGATGTCCCGGCCCGTGAGCAGGTCGAGAAACCGGTCCGATCCGCCATCGACAAGTCCAGCTTCACCTTCCCACTGTTTCGGGTTTCGGAACGTCCCGAACAGCATGTCCCAGATCGGTATGTCACCATAATTGTAACGGTGGACACCGCGCTCATGATGGAGGGCGTGGCTCTCCGGACGCGTGATGATAAAGCCGAGCCAGTGCGGCGTACGGACGTTAGCATGCTGGAACAGGCCGCAGAACGTGCTCACCATGACGGCAAACATGATCGCTTCCGGTGACACGCCGAGGATCAGTGTCAGGGCGAGGCTTCCGATGAAGGCAAAGCCGACAACGTCGAGCGGGTGAAAATACAGCGCGCCCCAGATGTCCACGCGCTCAGCGCTATGGTGGGTCTGGTGGAAAATGCGCCACAGCGTGTCGCTATTGTGCATCGTCCGGTGCCAGGCATAGACGCCAAGCTGGTAGAGCAGAAGCGCGGCAGGTCCGGCAATCCAGACAGGCCAGGCCGACCCGTCAATCAGCTGATACTGGCTGAGCCATGCGTCCCAGATGAAAGGCGAATAGCCAGCGACGAAGAAATACATCACCGCTGATGCGAGGCCTTTCAGCCTCCACGCCCGGACGGTTGGAAATGTCCGAGCCGGAATGACGAAGTCCATCAGGGCGAGCATTCCGAAGACGGCGAAAAAGAAATAATCGAGCAAACCAAACATGGGTCGCCTCCTTTCAGAGTTGAATGACGACGGAAACACGGTCGTTTCCGATGGCCAGAACATCTCTTCAGGCGACGATTCAAACTAGTGAGCGCGTGGTACGGTTTTCAGGGAGGCTGATTAACCTTTACCAATCAAGGCGCTAGCCAAAGTTTATCGTTTTTCGATGAATTGTTTCTTTCCTCGCGGCGTGCAAAACTGTACCAGAGGTGCAGTTATTTCTCGGAACAGGTGGGATTTACGATGGCCACGGCAACAAAAACAAAAGGCGAGATGACTCGCGATCGCATTCTCGACATCGCGGAGACGGGGATTCTGGCAAAGGGATTCACCAACACGTCGATTGACGAGATCATCGCCGAAGCCGAACTAACCAAGAGCGGATTCTTCTACCATTTCCGTGACAAGACCGAGCTCGCCCGCGCCCTGCTCCAGCGCTATCTCGTCAAGGATGATGAATTTCTCGATGAGATTTTCTCTCGAGGCCGCGAATTGTCGGACGATCCGCTACATGCCTATCTGGTCGGTCTGAAGATCTTCGCAGAGATGATGAGCGATCTGCCAAACGCCCACCCCGGCTGCATCGTCGCGACGGTGGCCTATCAGGACAAGCAGTTCAATGACGAGATTCGCGCTCTCAACCGGGAGGGGGTCAGCCGCTGGCGGGCCCGGTTTCTCGCATCGCTCGAAGAGATTGCCGAGACATACCCGCCAAGGATCGACACTGATCTGGTGGCCCTTGCCGACATGCTGACCGTCGCGATTGAGGGCGGCATCATTCTGTCACGGGTCTTCGACGATCCGCAGCTGCTGAGTGACCAGATCCTCAATTATCGCAGCCATGTGCGCTGCGTTTTCCTCGGCAGCTGAGCCCTACCAGACCATGGCATCTTTCAGCTTGGCGTGCAGGTCTGGCGGGATATCCTCGCCTGCGCTACCGGCTTTCAGGTCAGCTGGCGCTTCGCTGGCCTTGAGGTATCGCCAGCCCTGAAACGGGCGTTTGGGCATTGGGTCGACCTGCACGATCTCAGGATCCAGCACGAATTCGCAGGCTCGCTTTCCATGGCGGTCATCGATGACACGTATGTCTGTAAAGGCCTGGCGCACCTGAATCGCCCCCTTGATGACCCAGTAGATCGAGCCACCATCAAGCAATTCATCAATCCGCTTCGGGACCATGCGCGTCTGGTGCACAGGGGCCGGCAACGTCTTCATAAGACGTTTTTGCCAGTTGATCAGATCATTGACGTCATCAGCGCCAACGCAGAGTTTTACGATGTGCAGGGCCACGGAATAAAGTTTAGCGGTTTGCGAGCGCTCGGCCAGTGGTGTGGTGCTGCTGAGCTTCAAATTTTTCTTCTGCTTCGGGGCTTGAGAAGAAGAACTCGATCGACGTCACGGTGGCGGTGTAATTGCGATTGATCGTCTGAAAGCCGCCCTTTGCTTCAAAGCCCATCGTGTAGGCCGCGATATAGGACAGGCCCCATTCAGGGTCGCTTTCGAGAAAGTAGGACTGTTCAAATTTCGTGAGGCGTCCACCGTCCGGGCCGCGCACTGACCGCGGCAGGCTGTAATCGAGGCGAAGGAATTTGCCGGACACGGGGTCGAGCCAGGCATCCGCATTGACGCGTTCGGCGATCCAGACATCCAGCTCGCCATCATTAATCGACGGCTTATGCCGAAAACGCACGCGCCAGGCCGCGCCAAAATCCTGCACATTCACGCGCTGACCAATGCTTGGTCGAAGGTCGTCCGGAAAGAGGCGGCCATCCGGCGCAGGCTCGCTCGCCCAGGCGGCAACGGCTTCATCGAGGTCATCGTCCTCGCCGCTGGCTTCCAGAAGGGACCACCGGTTTGCACCCTGCTCGCGCGGGTCAAAACTGAAGGTGCGGACGGCTTTCGGGCTTTTCAGCGTGACCGTGAACGCGGCGCGAAACGTGTCCGGTGTTTCGGTCGATTTCAGCGCAGCATCAACCGGTCCGCTCGTTGCGGACAATTGGTAAGCAAGTGAGAAGATGATCGCAGAGACCGACAAATTTCCCCTTCCCGCGCCACCATTCGCGGCGCCGTCCTTGGTGAATCAAAGACTATCAGCGAGCGTATTTACAGCGCCTGAATGAGGCTGAATTCAGGCATCTTCCAATTCAACGAGGACAACGCCCTCGCCAACCTGTTCGCCAAGCTCGGCGCCGACAGCCTTCACCACGCCGTCGCGCGGCGCTTTCAGACTGTGCTCCATCTTCATGGCTTCCATGACAGCGACAGTCTGGTCCTTGGTGACACTGTCGCCGGCCTTGACGCGCAGGTCGATAACCTTGCCCGGCATCGGCGCGGCGACGCGGTCCCCGCCTGCGATGGCTTCGGCCTCGGCTTCATAATCGGGGACTTCGACCAGCCAGGTTTCGCCATCAATACCGACCGCAAAACGGGTGTCCGAAAGGCCGATTGCCTGCCAGTTCTCCGAGAGGTGCGCGTCGCTCAGACCCGCCTCCACGATATCGTCGCCGACCAAGAGCCGGATGGACCGGCGCGGCGCTGCATTCATGCGCCAGCCGTCGGTCTCATCCCATGGACCGTCCGCATTCGGCGACAACAGGATTCCTGCGACAAGCGAAGCGGCGAGCCGGGCTCCCTCTCCGTCTGAGGATGTCAGCGTTTCGATCTCCTCGGCGATCCAGTTCACGTGATGGTCGGCGCTGCGGAACACGTCATGGTCGAGGCAGCGTTTCAGAAAGCCGATATTGCACGGGATTCCAGCCACGATGGACTGGCCGAGCTGCTCTGACAATGCGCTGGTCGCGCTATCCCGGTCCGGACCTTTGATGATCATCTTGGCGATCATGGAATCATAGGTCGCGGGTACCGTGTCCGCGGCTTCGAAACCCGTATCGAGGCGGTAGTGAAGCTCGTCTAGGTCCGGCATGTCGCCCGCGAAAATATCTGGCTCACCAAGATCAAAAGCCGACAACCGCCCTGCCCCCGGGCGGAAACTGTCCGCCGGGTCCTCGGCGCAGATGCGGGCCTCGATGGCGTGTCCGTTTAGCGGGATATCCTTCTGTTTCAGAGGGAGTTTTTCGCCGGATGCGACGCACAACTGCCACTCGACAAGGTCGGTGCCGGTGATGAGTTCGGTGACCGGGTGCTCGACCTGCAGGCGGGTGTTCATCTCGAGAAACCAGAAGGTGTCCTTGGCCAGCGGGCGCGCGCCATCGACGATGAATTCGACCGTGCCAGCCCCCTCATAGCCGACCGCCTTCGCGAGCTTTACCGCCGCCCCCGTCATCGCTTCGCGGACATCGTCCGGCATGCCCGGCGCGGGCGCTTCTTCGACGACTTTCTGGCGGCGGCGCTGGAGCGAGCAGTCGCGTTCATAGAGATGGACCGCGCCGCCATGGCTGTCGCCGAAGACCTGCACTTCGATGTGGCGTGGCTGTTCGACCAGCTTTTCCAGCATGACGCGGCCATCGCCGAAGCCGGATTTGGCTTCACGCACCGCGCTTTCGAGTTCGCCTGCAAGCTCTGACTTTTTCGAGACGAG
Source organism: Henriciella sp. AS95 (assembly GCF_038900055.1). NCBI lineage: Bacteria > Pseudomonadati > Pseudomonadota > Alphaproteobacteria > Hyphomonadales > Hyphomonadaceae > Henriciella > Henriciella sp. AS95. Next base: position 1,635,208 of record NZ_JBBMQM010000001.1, on the reverse strand, counting down.
GCGGATGCCCCTGCCCCCGCCGCCCGCGACGGCCTTGATCAGGATGGGATAGCCAATCTTGTCGGCTTCGGCTGCCAGCGTCTTTGCGTCCTGCGCCTCGCCGCGATAACCCGGAAGCACGGGAACGCCCGCGGCCTCCGCGATGCGTTTGGCTTCATCCTTGAGGCCCATTTCGCGGATCGTCTTCGCTTTCGGGCCAACCCAGATGAGCCCGGCCTTCTCGACGGCGTCTGCAAAATCGGCATTCTCTGACAGGAAGCCATAGCCGGGATGGATGGCGTCTGCGCCCGAGGCTTTCGCAGCTTCGATGATGCGCTCCCCATCGAGATAGCTCTCGGTCGCGGGCGCGGCGCCGATGTGGATCGCCTCATCGGCCTCACGGACGTGTTTGGCGTAAGTATCTGCGTCGGAATAGACAGCCACGGTGCGGATACCGAGCCGGCGGCACGTCGCCATGATCCGGCAGGCGATCTCACCGCGATTGGCGATTAACAGGCTCTTCAGCATGGCGTCCTTCCCGTGTGCTGTGGAGAAATGCCACCAGCACGAAACTTATTATCATGAGCAGGTACCAAGAGCCGAATTTTGCCGGAGAAACAAGTTTCCACGCTGCTTCCTGCCCCGGATAAGTCCAGGCGCGGGCGAGCGTTCCAAGGTTTTCAGCGAACCAGATGAAGAGCGCCACCAGTCCGAAGCCGATGAGAAGCGGCATCTTCCGGTTGGTTTCGTCGGGCCTGAAATTCACCCAGGTGCGCCAATAGACCAGCAAACAGGCGGCGAACAACGCGTAACGCATGTCCGGCAGATAGTGGTGCGCAAAGAAGTTGATATAGATTGCCGTCGCCAGCAGGCCTTGCTGCCAGAGGGGCGGAAAATGGTCGAAGCGGAAGACGAAGATGCGCCAGACGCGAGCCAGATAGCTGCCGACAGCGGCGTACATGAACCCTGAAAAGAGCGGAACGCCGCCAATGCGCAGGAGATTGTCTTCCGGATAAATCCAGCTGCCAGCACTGGTCTTGAAGATCTCCATGATCGTGCCGACGATGTGGAACGCGAAAATGATCTTCGCCTCTTCCAGCGTTTCGAGGCCAGTGGCGAGAAGCACGATTTGGATCGCCACAGCGGCAATGACCAGAAAATCGTATCGGCTGAGTGCGGCATCGCCCGGATACCAGAGATGAGTTGCCAGAATGAGCGCCAGAAGCAGGCCACCGAAAATGCAGGCCCACCCCTGTTTGATGCCAAAGCTGACGAATTCGAAGATGCCCGCGCTGACCGTCCCTTTAACAAAGCGCCCCCGAAGCGCTTCTCGCTCAGAACTCAGCCAGTCGGAGATGTTCGAAAACTTCGGCATGGTGTTTTCATTCCCCTTCATCATGGCAGCAAGACGTCAGATTCTGCGCCATTTTCTGGTGCCTAGGCATTTCAGGGAAGCTGGTCTAGGCTCACGGTTAATGCATGAAGGGGATGAGTCATGGCGTATTTCGACAATAAGAGTATGAGCATGCTGGCCGGCGTGGTGGCTGGCGGCATTGGCGCATATCTTGGCTATGAGCAGGCCGCAGCAACAGGCGTAAACCCGTTTCTGGGCGCTGCGATCTATGGCGGCGCCGGCTTTGTGATCGGATCGGCCGGTGCCTTTCTGTTGAAATCCCTGTCTCAGTTTCTGGTCTTCATCCTGCTGATTGCCGCCATCCTTTACGTCGCGCGAGACCCGATCGAACAGATGACCGGCATGGACCCGGTCGATGCCGTCATGAACACGCTTCAGGGTTGGGGCATCCCGGTTGGCGGCGTGCCGCCATCCAACGCCGGCTGATCACTCCTCCGCCCACGACGGCTTTCTTTTTTCCAGGAAAGCCGTGAGCCCCTCGCGGCCTTCCTCGCTGGCACGGCGTGCAGCGATCCGCTTGGCGGTCTCATGACTGAGTTCGCTGTCAATCTCCGCCCCAAAGAGATCAAGCACCAGTCTCTTGGACGCTGTGATCGCTCCGGGAGCCGCCTGCATGGCGAGGCCTGCCAGATATTCTTCCATTTCGGTGAGGCCCGCTTCGTCCTCGACGACATATTGCACAAGGCCGATCCGCTCAGCGAACGCGGCATCGAAACTCTCCGCGGTCACGAAAAGTGCCTTGGCCCAGCGCGGGCCAATCGCGTTGATAACATGCGGGCTGATGGTTGCGGGCGTGAGGCCGAGACGCACTTCGGAAAAGCGGAATTTTGTGTCCTTCAGCGCGACCGCGACATCGCAGGCGGCGACAAGCCCTGCCCCACCGCCCATCGCTGCGCCCTGAACGAGCGCAATGGTCATCTGAGGCAGCTCTGACAATTTGCGCAGCATCTCGGCGAGCTTGTAGGCGTCTTCCTCATTCTCATGGCGCGTGTAATCGGCAGCGGCCTTCATCCATTGAAGGTCTGCTCCGGCGGAGAAACTTTTTCCATTTCCCCGCAGGATGACCATGCGAATGGTGCTCTGCTCTTCGAGCGTCTCGAGCGCGTCGGTCAGCTCCTCGATAACCTGCGCATTGAAGGCATTGTGCTTGTCAGGTCGGTTGAGTGTCAGAACAGCAATACCGCCGGGCGTCGCGTCCAGTTGAATCGTCTCGTAAGCCATAAGAATCTCCTGTCAGCGTTCAGCCTACGCCTTTGATCCGACTTTGAAAATGTCGCTTATTCCGCGCGTGCGACTTTGCGGTAATGACTGTCGCGCCGAAGCGCTGGTTTCTCAATCAAGTGCCAGAGCAGGAAGCTCGATAGAAGCACGACAAGCGTTGCGACGACCGCGGCTACACCGAAACCCAGCGATGCGAACAGTCCGAGCGCAATCATGGTCTGCAGGATCGGGAAGTGCGTGATGTAGAGGCCGTAGCTGACATCACCGAACTGCGCCGCGTCAGCCATTGGTCCCGGCGCGAAGGCGACGCAGGCGATGATCCCAGCCAGCCCTGCGGCGCGTAGGGGTTCGGCAAATGGGTGGGCATAGGACACGGCGAGCAAGACCAGGCCAATCAGGCCAAACATGCCCGGCTTCGCTTTAGCGACATCCCAGAGTTTCCAGATGGCCATGCCACTCGCAAAATATGCCATCTGGCCCGGCAACTGGCGGGCGAGCTCCGGCGCGAGCGGGTGGTCGAGCAGCATGGGCAGGCACAGGCTCCAGGCCGCGCCGCCCGCATATAAGATCAGCAAGCCGAGCCACCAGGCCTTGCCGAACAGGCGCAGGATGAGCGCGATAAACGGCAGGGCGATATAGAACATCACCTCAATTTTCAGCGTCCAGAGCGCTCCATTCACTTCAGTGAATCGCTGTCCCTCAAACAGACCGGGCAGGTCCGGCGCGAGGAAGTTCAGAAAGATGAGATTTGCACCGAGATATCTGGCGATCGCCTCCGGCTGAGCCAGGCCCGTGAGCAATGCGCTCATCAGTGCCGGGATGATGACAATCACGGCATAGGCCGGGTACAGGCGTCTCACCCTCTTCTCAGCGTAAAGGCTTAGAGACCGACTGCGTTCGAGCGAGCCAAACACAAGCGCGCCGGAGACGATGAAAAACCCTTCAACCGACAGTTTTCCGAGTTGGCCGAGGAAATTTTCGGCTGGTCCAAATGGCGCGACCGACGACAAGGCGACGGCGTGATACACAAACACACAGAACGCAAAGAGCAGGCGCAGAGAATCAAATCTGTTGGCGATCAGCGTTCCGCTCCGGGTTCAGTCATTCTTTACCGCGTTCGCATGCCCTGTGAGTGATGACAAGCAAAAGAGGCCTGCCGAAGCAGGCCCCTTGGGGTGAATGCAAGAGGGGGTTCGTCAGGGGGAAGGACTAGTATCCTGAGTCAGGCTCAGTATCGATCTCGACATCCACATCCATGTCAGCCTTCTCTTCTTTCCAGGCTTCCATGGCCGCCGTCATTTCGGCTTCGGTGACGACGCCGTCAAAGTCGGCATCGATTTTTGCGAACTTCTCGGCGGCTTCTGCCTCCGTCACTTCGCCATCTGCGGTTTTGTACGCCGTGAACTCTGCTTCGGTCACCTGGCCATCGGCGTTGGTGTCGATGTCAGAGAATGCGACCATCTCGCCGGCAGAGGCAGCAAAGGCACCCGTAGCAGCAGCGGCAGCAATAAATGCAAAGCGTTTCATGAGTTACTCCATGTGTTACGCGCCTAGTTCTGAGGCGCAGCCCATAGACGCACAGAATAGCTCGAAGGATGCGTTACCTTTCGGTCAGGCATGGTAAACCCGCTAAAAACCAAGAATTTTTCCGTAGTTTTTCAATGGCGTGCGGAGGTGATTACAATTCCTGCATGTGGGCTTTGAAAGCCACAATCACATCCGGAAGACGCCAAATCCGCGTTCGCCGAGCGGCGCATTAAGGCTTGCCGAGAGGGCAAGACCAAGCACGCGGCGTGTGTCTGCCGGGTCGATAATGCCATCATCCCAGAGGCGAGCGGTTGAAAAATATGGGCTGCCTTCGCGCTCATAGAGATCGCGGATCGGCGCTTTGAAGTCTTCCTCTTCGCTGGCGCTCCAGTCTTCGCCCCGGCGTTCCATGCCATCGCGCTTGACGGTCGCCAGCACCGAGGCGGCCTGTTCACCGCCCATGACCGAGATGCGGGAGTTTGGCCACATGAAGAGGAAGCGTGGGCTGTAAGCGCGTCCGCACATGCCATAATTGCCGGCGCCGAAGCTGCCACCGGTCACGACAGTGAGCTTTGGCACCGACGCCGTCGCCACTGCCGTCACCATCTTCGCGCCATCCTTGGCGATCCCGCCCGACTCATACTTCGAGCCGACCATGAAGCCGGTGATGTTCTGCAGGAAAACAAGCGGCGTGCGGCGCTGGTCGGCAAGCTCGATAAAGTGCGCCGCCTTCTGGGCGCTTTCGGAGAACAGGATGCCATTATTGGCTAGGATCGCGACCGGCATGCCATAGATGCGGGCAAATCCACAGACGAGCGTTTCGCCGTAGAGCTGTTTGAACTCATGAAACTCTGACCCATCGACGGTTCGGGCGATGACCTCGCGGGCGTCATAAGGCTCACGCACATCCTGCGGCACGAGGCCATGCATCTCCTGCGGGCTGTAGAGCGGCTCGGCCGGTTCGCTGAGGCCGACCGTCTCAGGTTTTGGTTGGTGCAGCGTACGAACGATGGAACGCACAATGGCGAGCGCGTGATCATCGCTGGCCGCATAATGATCGGCCACGCCGGACTTGCGCGCATGCACATCGGCGCCGCCCAAATCTTCGGCGGAAATCTCCTCGCCTGTCGCGGCCTTCACCAGGGGCGGGCCGCCAAGAAAGATCGTGCCCTGTTTGCGCACAATGATGGTCTCGTCCGACATCGCCGGCACATAGGCCCCGCCTGCCGTACAAGAGCCCATGACGGATGCGATCTGGGGAATTCCCATCGCGCTCATCTGGGCCTGATTGTAGAATATGCGCCCAAAATGCTCGCGGTCCGGGAAGACTTCCGACTGATGCGGCAGGTTCGCGCCGCCGCTATCGACCAGATAGATGCACGGCAAATGGTTCTGCATCGCGATTTCCTGCGCGCGCAGATGCTTCTTCACCGTCATCGGGAAATAGGCGCCTCCCTTCACCGTCGCATCATTGCAGACGATCATGCATTCGCGGCCTTCGACCCGGCCGACGCCTGTAATGATCCCGGCGCCGGGCGCTTCATCGTCATACATACCATTGGCCGCCAGCGCGCCGATTTCCAGGAAGGGCGTGCCGGGGTCAAGCAAGCGCTCAACCCGCTCCCTTGGGAGCAGCTTTCCGCGCTCGGTATGGCGTTTGCGCGCGCGCTCCGATCCACCTTGAGCCGCAGCCGCCGTTTTCTCGCGAAGGTCTTCAATCAGCTGTTCCATCGCCTGCCGGTTGGAAGAAAATTTCGCGCTGGCCACGTCGAGCTTGGATTTCAGTACGGGCATGTGCCCTCCCTTGGACTGTTTCTTGCAGAACTATCGCCGCATTGAGGGAATGTCATCCTGAACCATGAGCTTGTTCAAACCCATAACAGCACGATCGCTCACAAAAACGAAAAAGCCCTTTTCAGATGGCTCCGGGATGAACACATTCGGAGACATGAGTCTTGATATTTCCCCTGCCCTGAAATCCATCCCATTTCTAGGCGACGTTCCAAAGCGCGCCCTGAAAGCGGCCGGGAAGGAAGCGCGCTGGTTTTCGCTGCCCGCCGGCTGGGAATTGTTCAAGACCGGGGACATCTCCAGCTCGATCTATTTTGTTCTGTCCGGCTCGCTTGGTGCTTTCCGCACGACACCGGATGGGCGCAGCGACTTTATCGGCCACATCCGCGCGGGCGAGCCCGTTGGCGAGATGGCCCTGTTCGAGGGCGCGATCGACGAAGATGGCGATGGCGTCCCTGACAATGCCCCCCATACGAGTTCGGTCTATGCCCTGCGCGATACCGAAATCCTCGAGATCTCACGCGCTGGCTTCAACAAGATCGTAAAAGCCGAACCTGAAATCCTGACCTCCATGATCAGGCTGATGCTGACGCGTTTGCGCGAGGGACGAAAACCCAACCGGCGAAACGCCCCGAAAGTGTTCGCCCTGGTGGCGTCGTCTCCAACCATCGATCTCGGCTTGCGCGCCCGCGCCCTGAAAGCGTCTCTCGATCAGTTAGGCGTCAAATCCCACATCGTCGAGGAAGACGAAGGCGACGAAAAGCCCACCCGCTATTTCGACGAGCTGGAAGCCAATAATGATGTGGTGATCCTGATTTCATCGGTCGGCGATTCGGCCTGGTACCGTCTGTCCGTTCGTCAGGCCGACCGGATCTGGGTTGTCGGCCGCGCCGATGCCCGGCCTTCGATCCCATTGATGCCGCCCGACAATTCGCCGGCGCGCTCCCTCCAGCTGATCGATGTGCTGTTGTTGCATCACGGCTCCGAGCGGACCGCCTCGCGCCCTGCTGAATGGCTTGATGCAGCGGGCGCTGCACGGGTCTTTCATTGGCAGGGCATGGACAAGGCCGCCTGCGACCGCCTCGCCCGCATCATGGCTGGCCGCTCGGTCGGGCTGGTCCTGTCTGGCGGCGGAGCCCGCGCCTACGCACATATCGGGGTCGTCCGCGCCTTCCGGGAAGCCGACGTTCCGATTGATTTTATCGGGGGCGCCTCAATGGGGGCCGTCGTCGCCGGTTGCGTCGCGATGGGTTGGGATGATGAGGAGATCGACCGGCGCATTCGCAAGGCCTTTGTCGAGACCAATCCCTTGGGAGACTATAATTTGCCTGTGGTCGGGATGGTCCGCGGCAAGCGCGTGAACAACCGCCTTCACGAGCACTTTGGCGAGGCCGAGATCAGTGATCTTGAAATCCCGTTCTTCGCTGTGTCCACCAATCTGACGGATGGCACCTACCGCATTCATCGCCGGGGGCTGCTGCGCAAGGCGCTGAGAGCGACAATATCGCTTCCCGGCATTCTTCCGCCGGTGGTCGATGATGGCGAGGTTCTCGTGGATGGCGCGGTGCTCAACAATTTCCCGACCGATGTCATGCGGGAGCTACACCGCGGCATCGTCGTGGGATCAGACGTCGCGCGCGCGCCTGAGGGCCTCAAGGCGGACGACTTCATCAATCCGCCGGGCTTCCTTACCTGGGTCTGGAAAAACGGATTTTCGGCCGCACCGCCGATTGCCGGGCTGCTGATGCGGTCTGCCACGATTAGCGTCAATCCGATTGCCGGCCGGGAACTCGTGGACATGCTGGTCCTGCCGGACCTTCGCGACATCGAACTGCGCGACTGGGAAGCCTATGAAGAGGCTGTTGAAGCCGGCTACACCGCAGCACGCACAGCGATCCAGTCCGGCAATCTGCATGATTTCTGTTTCGGTCCGGCCAACTCTGTGCCCAGCGTCGAGATGGAGCCGGTATAAAAAAGGCGAGCCAACGGCCCGCCTTCCCTGGTCTCCTGGACTCTATCTCAGGCAGCCTTGTCCCAATCGGGCGCCCAGCTCGGATTGATCAACCGTGTCTCATTGGCGTTGAGCGCAGTGATGCGGCCCATTTCCTGAGCCGTGAGCTCAAAATCCAGGACGTCATTGTTCGAAGCAATGTGCTCTGGCGAAGATGAGCGCGGGATCGCAATCACGCCAGGCTGCTGCGTGAGCCAGCGCATAGCGACCTGCGCAGGTGACTTGCCATATTTGTCGCCGATCTCCTGGATGACGGGACTGTCGAATACCTTGCCCTGCGCCAGCGGTGAGTAGGCCGTCACCGACATCCCGAGCGCGTGCGCGGCCTCCAGAACTGGCGTTTGATTGATGAACGGATGGTACTCGACCTGATTGGTCAGGATCGGCGCCCTGGACAGCTTTACCGCCTGGCCAAGCTGTTTGCTCGTAAAGTTGGAGACGCCGATATTCCCGGTAAGCCCCTTGTCGCGGACCTCGTTAAGCGCGCCCAGCGTCTCTTCCAGCGGTACATCGTCGTTTGGCCAGTGCAGAAGGATGAGATCACAATAGTCAGTGCCAAGCTTTTCAACGCTTCTCTCGACCGATTTCTGCAGGTCGCCGTCATTGAACTCAGACATCCAGACTTTCGTGGTGACCCAGAGGTCTTCGCGCGGCAGCTGTGCGTCGGAAATGCCGCGCCCGACATATGTCTCATTTTCATAGGCTTGCGCGGTATCGATCATGCGGTAGCCTGCCTCAATCGCTTTCGAGACACACATCTGCGCTGTCTCTTCCTTGAGTTTCCAGGTACCGAATCCGATGGTTGGTATCTCAGTGCCGAAATGTTGCGTCGTCAGCGTCATGCAAATCTCCTGTCATCATTTTTTGTTTGTCTTCCTAAAAGAACGGGAGGCATTGCAGACAAGTTCCGGTAACGTCTTGGTGAGTACAGTGCGCATATCTGGATGGGAAAACTGATGGCTGACAAATCCTCAACTGATAGCTCGCCTAAGCTCGGCGCGTTCTCTGTCATTGCGCTGGCCACGGGCGGCATGGTCGGCGGCGGTATCTATGTGGCGCTGGGTGTCGTGGTGCAGGCATCCGCGCAATGGGCTTGGCTCGCTTTCGCAATCGCCGGCATTGTGGCCGTCACCTCCGCCCACAGTTATTCTCGACTGTCCGTTCATGCTGGCCGGTCTGGCGGTGCCTTCGAATTTCTTGAAGAGATGGACCGGGAAGGCCTTGCCGGAACGCTGTCCTGGCTCTTGCTCGCAGGGTACGTGCTGACCATCGCACTCTACGCCTATGCATTTGGCCAGTATGTCTCCCATGCTTTCGGCGGCGGTGGCCTGATGATGCGCGGGCTGGCTGTTGCCGCCATGGTGGGATTGACGGGGTTGAACCTGCTTGGCCTGGGAAAGATGACCAAGGTCGAAATTGTTATTGTCATCGTCAATCTTGTCGCGCTCGTTGCCCTCGGCGTTTCCGGTCTTGTGAACTGGGAGCCATCGCAACTCACGGCCGGCATCGAATCAAAGCCGATCTCAGCCAGCCTGATCGGCGCGGCAGCCATTTTTGTGTCCTATGAGGGCTTTCAGCTGCTGACTTATGAATATGAAGAGATCAAGCACGCCAAGACACGCTTCGTACCGTTGCTCGTTGGCTCGGCGATCGCGGTGGTCCTCATCTATATTATCGTCGCTCTTGGCGCGACCATGTTGATGGGGGCCGACAAGACGATTGCCAGCAAGGACGTATCCCTGGCCGTCGCCGCGAAGGATGCATGGGGGCCGCTCGGCCTGATCGTGCTGACGGTTGCCGCTGCTTTCGCCACCTCTGCGGCTATCAATTCCACCCTGTTCTCATCGGCAAAACTGGCCAAGCGCGTGGCCGAAGATGGCGAACTGCCAAGCTGGTTCTCGAAAACCAATGAAAGTGGAACGCCTTATGCGGCGATTGTCGGTTTTGGGGTACTTGCCACGACACTCGCAGTGACAGGCTCATTGTCTCAGCTGGTGGAGGCGGCCAGCCTTGTCTTCCTGGCGACGTTCCTGACGGTGAACTACATCTGCCTTCGCACCATCAAGTCTGTCTGGCTCGTGCCTCTGACGGGACTGATTATTGGCGCGGTGCTGGGCGGACTTCTTGTCTGGCGACTGGCATCGAATGCGCCCATCAGCCTGTCCGTAGTGATCGTCTACGCGATTGCGGCCTATTTCGTTCGACCGATGATCCTCAAGCGGCTCACCTGATCGTCTTACTGGTTGAGCCCCAGTTCACGCTGGAGCTTTTTGGTGAGCCCCAGAGAGACCAGTCGGTAGCTTTCTGCCAGATAGTCCTTCAGAGCCTCGTCATCCATGGTTTCAGCCGAGTAGCGCTGGATCCACTTCATCCCGCGTGAAGCAAGGTGCGGCGCCCCCTGACAACCAGGCTGCTCCTTCAGGATATCAAAGGCCAGACCAGACACTTTGAAGCTCACGCGAAAATCGCCGGCATCCGGATTTTCGTGGGCGATGGCAAAGACCTTCCCGCCGACCTTCCAGACATGAGCACCGCCCCATTGAACGACATGCGTCGTATGGGCCTTCGAAGCGCAGGATTCATTGTACTCAATCAGCGTCATCGTGTTTCAGCATCAACGGGTTCAGCCTCATCACCTGTATCTTGGATAACACGGTATTAACACAATCACTGCAATCAGACATTGGGCTTATCAGAGGGGCGGTCGGATGCACTCAGACCTTTTCGACAAACTTCCGCTTGTCGTTTGCGAAGTCGCGGCGGTTCGCGGCGACAATGGCGAGATTGTCGACTATGAGTGGACGGCAGCAAACGCGCTGATGAACGCCTCAATACTTCCCGACGGCGGAAGCATTGTCGGCATGAAAGTTTTTGAATTCGACCCCGGCTACCGAGATTCAGAGATGATCCGGTGTATCCGCAAAACGCTGGACACCGGTGAAGCCACGAGCATGGTCACCCAGGAAGGTCGCGCCGCATCGCTTCTCAAAAAGGTCCTGAAAACAACCGTTACGCCGACCGAGGGTGGTGTGCTTTGCTGTTCGCACGAAATCACCGAGATTGCGCGCGAACGCGACAAGGCCCTCGAACAGGCCACGCTGATGCAGATCGCATGCGATAATACCGCCTACGGACTCATCATCACCGACAAGGATGGCAAAGTTCTTTACGTGAATGACGCCATGCTGGAACTCGGCGGATATGAGCGCGAAGACCTGATGGGTAAGAGCGTCTTTTGTCTGGGCGGCCTGCGCGATGAGCGGATCGTTGCAGAGGTACGCGCCCTGCTCGCGAAGGGTGAGGAGTTTCACTACACCACCGATGATAACATCCTCGCCAAGGATGGATCGGAAATCATGGTGTCCGTGGCGCTAGAAAACGGCTTTCTGCCGACAACTGGCGAACAGATTTTCGTTGCCCACTTTGAAGATGTCCGCGAGGACCGGCGCAAGGCGCATGAACTCAAGAACGCGCTTCTGGCTGCCGAGCAGGCCACGCGCCTGAAATCGGAGTTCCTCGCCAATATGAGCCATGAAATCAGGACGCCGCTTAACGGTGTGCTGGGCATGGCGCAGACGCTCAACAATGAAAGACTGACCGACAGCCAGAAAGAGCAAGTCGAGATCATTCTTGAGTCTGGCCAGACACTGATGTCGCTGCTCAACGATATTCTCGACCTGTCCAAGATCGAAGCCGACAAGATCGAGGTGTCGCCAGTCGCGACAGACCTTCGTCACAAGATCAGCAATATCGAGCGCCTCTACCAGCCAATGGCGGCAGAGAAAGGCATCAGGCTATCGGCGTTCGTTTCGCCCGAAGTGCCTGCCTCGCTTCAGCTTGACCCGGTGCGCGTGCGTCAATGCATCAGCAATCTCGTCGCCAACGCCATCAAGTTCACAGCCGAAGGCGAAATCCAGATTGTGGCGACGAGCCGTCACACAAGCCAGGGGCGCCATGAAGTTACGGTACACGTGCGCGACACGGGCTGCGGCATCGCTCCTGATAGCCTTGAACGAATCTTCGAGACCTTTGAGCAAGAAGACGGATCGACGACCCGCCGATTTGGCGGCACCGGCCTCGGCCTGGCGATCACGCGCAAACTGGCGCGCCTGATGGGCGGAGACCTCAGCGTGGTGAGTCGACTTGAAGAGGGGTCGGTGTTCACCCTGAAAGTAACGTCTGACGAGAACGCGTACGTCCCGGTGACACATATTCACAGCAAAACCGGGGAAGAAAAATCGTCTCGCTTCTCCATAAAGGGCCGGAAGGCGCTGGTGGTGGACGACAATATGATCAATCGAAGGGTTGCTCGCTGTTTTCTCGAACAGCTGGATCTCGATGTGAGTGAGGCCATCGACGGAGAGGACGCGCTCAATACGCTTGCGCTAGAGCACGTCGACGTGGTGCTCATGGATATTCATATGCCGACGCTCGACGGGAGCCGGGCCTTCAAGATGCTGCGGGAGTCTTCCGGCATCAACCAGCACGTTCCCGTCATCGCCCTGACGGCCGATGGCATGGCAGGCGACAAACAGAAATTTCTGGCACAGGGCTTTGATGCTTATGTCAGCAAGCCGGTCGACGAGCGCGAACTGTCCACCATTGTCAGCCAGGTTCTGAGCGAACCGGCTGACCGATTGCAACACGTCGGCTAGGCGGTTTCTCCAAACAGTTCCCGGCCGATCAGCCAACGGCGGATTTCCGACGTCCCTGCACCGATCTCGTAGAGCTTCGCATCGCGCAGCAAACGTCCGGTTGGATACTCATTGATATAGCCATTACCGCCGAGCAGCTGGATCGCGTCGAGCGCGAGCTTGGTCGCTGTTTCGGCGGAGTAAAGGATCGCACCGGCGGCATCCTTGCGGGCCGTCTCGCCGCGGTCGCAGGCTTTGGCGACCGTGTAGACGTAAGCCTTGGCGGCATTCATCTGGACATACATGTCTGCGATTTTGCCCTGGACCAGCTGAAACTCGCCAATGGACTGGCCGAACTGTTTGCGGTCGTGGATATAGGGAAGGACCACGTCCATGCAGGCCTGCATGATGCCAGTCGGCCCGGCTGAGAGCACGACGCGCTCATAGTCGAGCCCGCTCATCAGGATTTCGACGCCGCCATTCAGCGGCCCCATCACATTCTCTTCCGGCACTTCGCAGTCTTCGAAGACCAGTTCGCCGGTTTCGGACCCGCGCATGCCGAGCTTGTCGAGCTTCTGGGCAACCGAGAAGCCTTTCATGTCACGCTCGATGATGAAGGCCGTGATGCCGCGCGACTTCTTGTCGGGTTCCGTCTTGGCGTAGACGATCAGCGTGTCGGCATCCGGCGCGTTCGTGATCCACATCTTGGTGCCGTTGAGCACATAGCGATCACCTTTCTTCTCGGCCTTGAGCTTCATGGACACGACATCAGAGCCGGCCCCGCTTTCCGACATGGCCAGTGATCCCAAATGCTCGCCGGTGACGAGCTTCTCGAGATAACGCTTCTTCTGGTCATCATTGCCCCAGCGACGAAGCTGGTTCACGCAAAGGTTCGAGTGCGCGCCATAGGAGAGGCCGACAGATGCCGATGCGCGCGAGATTTCCTCCATCGCGACGACATGTTCGAGATAGCCGAGGCCGGTTCCGCCCCATTCTTCCTCAACGGTGATGCCGAGCAGGCCCAGCTCGCCCATCTTGGGCAGCAGCTGGCGTGGAAAAACGTCCGTACGGTCGATTTCTGCGGCGAGTGGCGCGATTTGATCGGCGGCAAAACTTTGCACCGTATCGCGGATCATGTCGGCGGTTTCGCCGAGATCGAAGTTCAGTGTGGGATATGTGTTCGGGATCATGTGCCCGATCTAGCTGGACTTCGCGCACTTGCCAATGCGCACTGCAGCAGAGAGACAGCCTAGTCCCGCGACGCCATGAATGCCCGGCCGCAATAATACGCCATCACAACGAAAAGCAGTCCGCCCGCCAGCATCAGAAAGGGCGGCAAATAGGATAGCGCCCCTTCGAATTCTGCCTTGTCCATTCCAAACCAGCCGAACCTGGCTGCGCCGCCATAGGCAAAAAGCCCCGTCCCCAGCAGCGCAACCAGGCCGAACAGGAAGGTTTCGATCGGCCCCTCATTCCGATCGGCCTTCCGTGTGGCTTGTTCGACGAGTTTTGGATCGACCTCCGCAGGGGTCACATCGTCGATCAAAATCGTATCCTTGCGGTCAGCAATCGACTGATCCCGCAACTCCAGACCTTGAGCTTCAAGGTCAAAAACGTCTGTATCGCCGGAGGACAGCGCACCCAGCGGGCCGTCATCCAGCGTAATCTCTTCAAGTTCGATATCACCGGTCGCTGGTTTCGGGCGTTCGGTGTCATCCTGCACGAGCGCCGAAATCGCAGCGCGAATTTCCTCCACGCTGGCTTCATGCGGGGCCTGCGGCTTGGACGGTTCGCTATCTTCGACAGGCAGGACGTGTCCCTCTTCTTCCCCAAGGATGCGCGTCAGGCGTTCACGGACCTTGCGGGCCGCAGCTTCCGGTGCAGATTCAGTCTCGTCCGTCTCGCCGGTAGCGTCCGCCTCAGGCTCATTCATTTTCGGCGAGCTCTTCAGTGCCTGGACACCGCAATCATCGTTCATCGGGCGGAACCGGCTTGATGCTGCGAGAGGAACCGCTCCGCTCGTCTTGAGAAACATGGCTTTTTCATCAGCGCGCCGCCGCACGAGCGGATCGACGATCATATCACGCGTGCCCACCCGGGCCTTGCGCCAACGTTCCATCGCACTCGCAGCTTTCAGCCTGTCACCGGCATTCAGCAGCGTCAGAACGTCCGAGTTCTCGAACTGGTCGACACCGATATTGAAGGCGAAGGACACGAGCGCATCGAATTCGGTCTGCGTTACAGGAACCAGCAACAGGTCATGAAGGGCCTGCTCGACGGGTGGCAGATCGTACTGGCGAAGGATCGCCGCCGCTTCAGCCTGGCTCACGCGAAGGTTTTCGCGCGCAGCTTTGGTATGCCCATAACCGATGACCCAGCGACCATCCGGTAGCTGTTTCGACACGGGCCGAAAGCCCTCATATGACATGATCAGCTTCAGTCCGGCCTCGGACGTACGAAGATCTGACCCCATTAAATGCTCCAAAGCGGCACATCCCACTTGCTTGATCACGTGAAGGTGCAAGCTGCACGCCGGTCGACAAAAGGTCTGACTTTACAACAGGATAAGTGTGGCAAGACCAAGGAAACTGAAGAACGCCATCACATCCGTAAGGGTCAATACGAAAACCGAGGACGCAACGGCAGGGTCGGCGCCCGCTTTCCTCAAGGCGAGCGGCACGATCACACCGGAGAAGCCGGCCCACACGAATGTTGCGAACATGGCAATGCCGATCGTCAGCGCAAGGCCCACACTCTGGAACCAGAACCCGGTAATCGCGGCAACCCCGATGGCAAAGATCACACCGTTCGCAAGCCCCGTCAGTGTTTCACGCACGATGGCCCGGCGGCTTGCATCCCCGTCCATCTCGCGCTCGGCAATCGCGCGCACGGCGACCGCGAGTCCCTGGCTGCCAGCATTCCCGCCGAGAGCAGCAACAACCGGCATCAGGATGGCCAGCTGGACGATCTGGTCGATCGTGCCCTCGAAGAGCGCAATGATCGCCGAGGCAATGAAGGCCGTGACGAGATTGACCGCCAACCACGGCGCACGGGCTTTTACCGAATCCAGAACCGTGTCGGACCCGTCAGCCGAGTTCACGCCGGACAGGGCCAGAAGGTCTTCAGTGTTCTCTTCCTGAATAACGTCCACAACGTCATCGACGGTTAACATGCCCATCAGCCTGTCGGCGTCGTCGGTCACCGGCGCCGACGCCAGAGAGTATTTCTGGAACTGATAGGCCGCTTCTTCCTGGTCCATGTCGACATTGATGCTCGACTGGAGCTCTTCCATGATGTCCGCCAGCTTCACGTCTCGCGGCGTGCGCAGGAGCGCGGCAAGCGGCACCTGCCCCTTCAGGCGGTGCGTCGGGTCAATCACATAGACCTGGTAGAATTCATCCGGCAGGTCATCAGCATTTTCGCGGGCATGATCGATCGCGTGTCCTACGGTCCAGAACTCAGGCGCGGCGAAGTATTCGCGCTGCATGAGACGGCCAGCTGTGTCTTCATCATAGGCAAAGCCCTGTTCCAGAGAGGCGCGGTCTTCCGGCGACAGCTCCTCCAGAATGCGCTCACGCCGTTCAGCCTCAAGGTCTTCCAGGATCGTCGTGACATCATCGGAATCGAGCTCTTCCAGGACAGCGGCAACCGCTTCATCCGGCAGGACATCGACGGCCTCTTCGCGATATTCGTCGCGCAGCTCGATGATGATCTCGGTCGGCAGTTGCCCGTCGAGCAGTTTGACGGCGTCTGCGAAATCATCGGTAGAGAGCTGCTCAAGAAGGTCGGCAGCGTCAGCCGGGTGCAGGCGCGACAGCGTCCGCGCGAGCCAGCGCGTATCCTTTTCCCAGACCGCTTCACGAACATCCTGCTCAAGCGCGAGATGAGCCTCGCGTTCGCGCTCTTCTTCCTGTTCATCAGCCTGAGGGTTCGGCAGGTCGGACATCAGGTGAGGTCTCCTCTTGTCCGGGCTTGTCTTCAAGCCCTTGCTGCCAACTTCCCACGGGATGGTGCGGTCGAGAGGACTCGAACCTCCACGGATTGCTCCACAGCGACCTCAACGCTGCGCGTCTACCAGTTCCGCCACGACCGCACGTCTCCCATGCGGGAAGTCCGCGCGGTATAAGTGCGCAAAGAAGCTTTGTGAAGCCCTTCCTGCATCTCTATATGCGGGAAATGACAGATTTCCAAAACGTCGAATGGGCTGTGAGCCAGCAACCGGTGGACTATGAGGCCGCTGTGGCCTTCATGGAACGCCGGGTGCGCGATATTCGCGAGAGCGGCGCGCCGGAGCTGGTCTGGCTGCTCGAACATCCACCGCTCTACACCGCGGGCACGAGTGCGAAGGCCGATGACCTGAAGGATGCGAGCCGATTCCCCGTCTACGAAACGAGCCGCGGCGGCCAGTACACCTATCATGGTCCTGGTCAGCGCGTCGCCTACGTCATGCTGGATGTTGCCGCGAGAGGCCGGGATGTTCGCGATTTCGTGCGCAAGCTTGAATCCTGGGTCATCACAGCTCTCGATTCATTCAATGTGAAAGGCGAAATCCGGTGCGGCCGCGTCGGCGTCTGGGTTGACCGCACGCAGCTCGGCGGCCCAACGCGCGAGGACAAGATCGCCGCCATTGGCTTGCGCCTGAAACGCTGGGTGAGCTTTCACGGGATCAGCCTCAATGTGGAGCCTGACCTCTCTCACTTTGGCGGGATTACACCTTGCGGTATCTCAGAAGACGGCCTTGGCGTCACAAGCCTGGTCGACCTTGGATTGCCCGTGACGATGGACGATGCCGATCACGCTTTGAAGAAAGCCTTTCGGAAGGTGTTTCTCTCTGACCTGGTCGACGCAGAGCCGCCGCTATCGACTCAGACTTCGTAACCGCGTCTTTCGCGGTAGTCAGGGTCGCCCGGATAGGTTCCGAAAAACGGCACACGCGCCACCCAAAGAAGGCTCCAGATGGCAACGAGTGCGCTCAAGGGGATCATGATGCGCTGGATCGTTGGTAGCGATGCCTTGAGCACGGTTGGAGCCTTGGCCGGAAGCGGCTTGTCGACGGCCATACCGGGCCCGCCGGCCCGTCGGTTCTGTTGTCCGCGGGGCTGCGCTTTTGGCTCTTCGCCACTGGCTTCAGCGTCTGCGGCCCGCTGCTTGGCGGCTTCCTGGGCCTTGCGACTCTGCTCGAGCTGACGCTCAAGATAGGCTTCGGGATTGGCCAGGTATTCCTGACGCTGTTCGAAACGCTGATCGTATTTCTGGATCTCTCCCATCGCGGTGCCCATAAAAGCGACCAGGGCCAGCACAAGCGGAACGAGTGGAAGGAAGGCGAGAATCGTCCACTTCCCCGCATCATTCAACCGGCGTGCATGGATCACGTATGACATCAGCGTCGTGACGATGAAGACGACAGGCGTCGCATACACGCCGAAAGCACCGATGGGCGCACCGTTGCCGCCAGCCATGTTGACGACCATTGCCGCAGCGAACGGAACGAGGATCACAACCAACTGCAGCATGAAAAGCAGTGTCCAGGCCCGTGTAAAATGCAGACGGGGTGACTTGCCCGTAGGGTCGAAGAGCGTGTGCATCCAGTTCATATGACCCGGCAATTCACGCTCGTCCGTGAGCCAGGGTCTTTTTGGATCCAACACAGTGCCACTGCTCGTATCTGACATAACCGGGAGGCCTTTTTGTTCTTATCGAAAAACGCTTATACGCGCTTTTGGTTATTTATCAATAAACGATAAGAGAAAAGGTGCAGGCGGTCAGAAGTCCTGCCACTCCTCACCCGGAACCGGGCCGTGCTTGTTCTGAACCGGTTGGGTTTTCAGCATGCCGACGATGTAGCCCAGGATGACATTGTTCACGATGCTCGACGCGATGGACAAAGGCAGCATCCGTTGATTGAGCCGTTCTTGCGCTTCTACGAAGACCTGAAATTCGCCCTGCGCCAGACGTTCTGCTGCTTCTTCCTGAATGGCCCGGCCTTCTTCGCCGAGGAAGAACGACCCGAACAGCATCCCTTCAATCATAGACAGGACCAGGGCGCCAAGCCAGACGGCGATCACCCACCAGCCCGTCGTCCCCGCATCGTGGAAGCGCTTCGCATAGACGCAGATGTAGGGATAGATCAGCAACAGGGACAGCATGCCCCACATGGGGCCGAGATAGACCGGCAAGGCCGTGAAGATGACCGTGGCCACGGTCAGCACAACGAGCCCCTGCCAGAAGCGGTTCTTCAGAATACGTCCCTGAGGACTGAAAAGCAGATTGCTCATAGCGGAACCTCCCGAACCGAACGTTCAGTCTAGCCGAATGTCACGATTTGGCGAACGTGGCTATTCGAATTCAACCATGATCTCATCAGCGGCGACGCTGTCACCAGCGCCAACATTGATGGCTTTGACCACGCCCGTTGCTTCGGCACGAATGATGTTCTGCATCTTCATCGCCTCGACGATACAGACCGCTTCGCCCTCTTCCACCGTCTGGCCCATCTCGACATCCACCGAGACTACGAGTCCCGGCATCGGCGAAATGATCAGCTTGGACGTATCCGGCTTCGGCTTTTCAGGCAGGCGCGAATGCAGGCTGGCCGTCAGCGGTGTGCAAACCAGCGCGCGAACAGAAACCCCGCGATGGCGGAAGACATAGCCCTCCGTCTTGTCGGAGAATTTCACGGCAAAGGGTTCGCCATCGAGAAATCCTTCGAAGAGGCGCGTGCCAGGGTGCCAGTCCGTCACCAGCGTATGGTCGGTGCCATCAATCGTGATGGTTGCCTCACCATCGCCAAGCTCAAGCTCGATATCCTGATGCTCGTCACCAAGGATCACGACCCAGTCGCGGCGCTGTTCGCCAGGCTCTGTCATGCGGCCGGAAATCTGCTCTGCGCGGCGGGCGAAGAGCCCATGCACATAAGCAGCCGAGGCCGTGAGCAATAGCGTTTGGTAATCGGTGGCCGGAACACCCTCGAACCCATCAGGGAACTCATCCTTGATATAGGCGGTGGTGATATCACCCGAGCGGAAACGGGCCTCGTCCATGACGGCGGCAACAAACGGAATATTGTCCTGGATGCCTTCGATGTGGAACCGGTCGAGCGCGGCGGCCTGAACGTCGAGCGCCTGGTCGCGGTCCTTGCCGTGCGTGATCAGCTTGGCGATCATCGGGTCGTAGAACATCGAGATTTCGTCGCCCTCACGCACACCGGAGTCGAGGCGCACCGTGCCCCCATTGAGCGGGCCCTCCATCGGAGGATGGAAGCGCTTCAGACGGCCAATGGACGGCAGGAATTTGCGATACGGGTCTTCGGCATAGACACGGCTTTCGACCGCCCAGCCATTTATCTTCAGATCGCTCTGCTTGATCTTTAGCTTCTCGCCATAGGCAACGCGGAGCATCTGTTCGACGAGGTCGACGCCGGAGATCATTTCCGTGACAGGGTGTTCCACCTGCAGGCGGGTGTTCATCTCGAGAAAATAGAAGCTTTTATCGACGCCGGAGGCAACGAACTCGACCGTGCCGGCGCTGTCATAATCGACAGCTTTCGCCAGCGCGACGGCCTGCTCACCCATCTTCTTGCGGGTCGCTTCATCAAGCAGCGGGCTCGGGGCTTCCTCGATGACTTTCTGGTTGCGGCGCTGGATCGAGCATTCGCGCTCAAACAGGTAGACACAGTTGCCGTGCTTGTCGCCCAGCACCTGGATCTCGATGTGGCGCGGATTGAGAATGAACTTCTCAATGAAGACGCGGTCGTCGCCAAAGGAGGATTTCGCTTCCGCTTTCACGGCCGGGAAGCCCTCTTCGACTTCCTTGTCGTTGGCCGCCACGCGGATGCCCTTGCCGCCGCCACCTGCCGACGCCTTGATCATCACCGGATAGCCGATGTCCTTGGAAATCTTGACCGCTTCCTTGGTGCTTTCAATGAGCCCCATATGACCAGGAACGGTCGAAACCCCGGCTTCGGCAGCAAGTTTCTTGGAGCTGATCTTGTCGCCCATCGCTTCGATCGCATGCGCATTCGGACCGATGAAAACGATCTTTTCCTTCTTCAGCCGCTCGGCAAAGGCAGGGTTTTCAGAGAGAAAACCAAACCCTGGATGAACCGCTTCCGCGCCGGTCTGCTTCACCGCGTCAACGATCTTGTCCATCACAAGATAGGATTCCGATGCGGCCGATGGACCAATGTGGACGGCCTCGTCGGCCATCTCCACGGCCATCGAATCAGCGTCGGCATCTGAATAGACCACGACTGTTTTCACGCCGAGGCGCTTACATGTTTTGATAACCCGAACGGCGATCTCGCCGCGATTGGCAATCAGGATCTTCTTGAACAAACCTGCCCCCTGAAACAGCAGTTACACTTTAGACTGGAGTGACTTATCGCCCGCCGCGCTGCGTGTCCATGATGTGCCGTGGGGGAAGCGCGTCGATTCGCTCACACTTTTTTGGAATGCTCGTCCGGTTTGACCCATCCGTCCTCAAGGCTGGCCTCGAACATGCGCACCTTTGTCGACACAGAGACAAGGAAGGCGGTCGACCAGCCGATCAGCAGAAATCCGTTTGCCGATTCGGTTGCGCCCAGGATCCGCCAGTGTCCTGCCGGGTTGATATCGCCATAGCCCACCGTGGTGAAAGACGAGATCGAGTAGTACAGCGCGTCATGAATGGAATCGAATGCACCGCCAAACAGAAAAGCAAACGCATATATCCAGATCTGGAGTGAATGCAGCGCGAAAATCGTCAGGACATAAACGATGATGGCAAAGCCTTGGCCGAGCACCGTCGTGAGATTGGCAGGGTGAACACGCTGGCGCCGCATCACGTGCGACAGCCCCACCAAGCCCGCCAAGTGCACGACACACGTTATGACCACCATGATGGCAGCAATGAAGAGCATGCCAATCAGCATGCGATCAGGCCGCTTCGATGGACTTGGTCGCTTCTTTCAGCCCCTGGGCAAAACCCGGTGCTTCTCGCTTGAGAAGTTCAATCAGTTCGCGCTCTGCCGGACTCACACTCTTGTCCCAGCCAAGCCGGCGCAAAAACCAGTTCTCTTCGTCATCTGTGACGATCGCGGCCTTCTTGGTTGCCGCTTCCTTGGCCATATAGCGGGCCCGGGCAGCCGCTTCCTCATTATAGCTGACCTTGTCGAACCAGGTCCCGCTCGTGAACGCATTCGCCATCCGACCGAAAAAACCGGAGATGCTGGAATTGTTGTCCTTCAGCCAGGCTTCGCGGCGCAGTGCCTCGGCTTCAGACACCGGATCGGGATGCGCGGCAGCAACCAAATGGTTCAACACTGCTCTTGCGAAAATGGTGTTCCAGACCTTGGAGTTCGAGGCAGTCGCGATCGCGTCATTGGTCTTGAACAGCACAGTCGCCTCATGCCGGCTGACGAAGAGGCTGCTCTCCCCTGCCGGGGCAAACAGAACTCTGCGCATCCGCTCTGTCATCGCGTCATCGGCGACGCCGTTCTCGATAATACGGCGCGAAACCGCCTCAAGACAGTAGCGTGAAAGCTTTTCAGGCGCGCCATCGGCATAACGCAGCAATGTCAGGATGAGGTCGATTTCACTGGTCGTCTCGATGTGGTTGTCGCGGCCGGTCTGCGTGATCAGCCAATCTGCCTCATCATCGGTTATCCACCCCTCAGGCGCTTCACGGGTAAGCAGAAAATCCTTGATGGCTTCGATAAATCGCTCGACCCAGACAGGATCGCGCTCGGCAAGCTGGTCATTGAGACGGAACAGCGTTTCGGCTTCGTCGCGGCTGACGATGCCGTCCTTGTAAATCTCGTTAACGATCCGGCGGGCATCAGCTTCACTGATTTCGCCAAGATGGGCGATGCGCGCCATCATCAGCTGCATCTCGTTTTCCATCGATTCCTCAAGCGCTGTGTTCATCATGGTGCCGGACACCCTTCCAGAAATCCGTTGCCATAGGGTTATCAGCGCGAGGTTAATGAATGGGAGGCGTCAGCTCACCGCATCCGGATGAATTTGGAAAACAGGTACAGCAAGTCGCGCGGCATGTCCGGGCTGAGCAATGAATCGACCGAATCGTCCTTGCGCAGGACCATGGTCGACGACCCTCCGTGATTGTCGACGCGATGATAGTTCATGCTCCATTGCGGAAAGGCACGGGCACTCACCGGTTCTCCGATGATCTGCGTCACACCATAATGGCGATCATCCTTCAGGATACGGCTGTAGATATCCTGAACTTCTGATCGCACACCTTCCAGCGCTTGCATGAAGGACCGCCCATTATGTGCCAGAAAACCGGTCAGATAGCGCTGGTCATTATTGTTCTGTGAAACGTTGAGAATGTCTTCGATGTCCTTGTCCGACAGGCCATCAACAGCCGTGCTGACATACACCAGACGATACATCTCCTCTGGATCTTCTTTCATTCTGAGGGGCATC
Organism: Henriciella sp. AS95; assembly: GCF_038900055.1. Lineage (NCBI taxonomy): Bacteria > Pseudomonadati > Pseudomonadota > Alphaproteobacteria > Hyphomonadales > Hyphomonadaceae > Henriciella > Henriciella sp. AS95. Next base: position 1,612,207 of record NZ_JBBMQM010000001.1, on the reverse strand, counting down.
CTCACTGATTGGTCCCAAGCTGCAAAAATCCCATGAATTCAGCCCGTCATCAACTGCTTACAAGCTGAGCGTGTGCAATAAGTTTTTCACGCAGAGATTGATTGCGCCGCGACCTAACGACTTTTCCGAATGTCGGCAGTTTCCCGATCCACGCGGTCGTGCAAGGGTCTTAAAAAAATACGGGGAGTAAGGATGCACTACGCAGAACTGCTGAAGGCGCGAGAGCAGCTGACCGGACCGGGCGGCGATTTCGAGATTATCGAGGCTGACATTCTCGGCAACAGGCTGAAAACCTATAAGAACGCCCCACCCAGCATTCGTGAAGTCTGGCTTGCCACCCGAGAATTCGCTGACCGCGACTACCTTGTCTTCGAAGACGAGCGCCTGACATACGCGGACGCTCACAACCAGACAGCCTCGATCGCCAACTGGCTCTTTGATCAAGGCGTCCAGCCTGGCGACCGGGTCGCGATTTCCATGCGCAACTATCCCGAATGGATGCTGATTTACTGGGCGTGCGTCTCTGTCGGCATCACTGTCCTCGGCATGAATGCCTGGTGGACAGCCGAGGAAATGAGCTATGCCCTCGCCGACTCCCAACCAAAGGTCTTCTTCCTCGACAAGGAGCGGCTGGCGCGCGTGCGCGAAAAGCTGGAAAGGGTCGAAGGCATCAAGCTCGTTGGCGTGCGGCTGGACGAAACAGCATCCGACGTGACGCCATGGTCAGAGGTCATCGCGCATGGCGGCGCATTGCCGGACGTCACTATTGACCCGGACTCAGACGCCTGCATTTTCTACACATCAGGCACGACAGGTTCCCCGAAAGGTGCGCAGCTGACGCATCGTGGCTGTGTCGCCAACCTGATGAACATGAAGTTCTCACGCACAGCTGGCGCGCTGGCCGTGTTCTGGGCGACCGGCGTCGCACCCCCGGATCCGCCGCCTGTACCGCATGGCCTGATCACGACGCCGCTCTTTCACGTCACAGCCAATAATTGCGGCGCCTACATCATCACCGCCGTCGGCGGCAAGATAGTGCTGATGTATCGCTGGGATGCGGGCGAAGCGCTCCGAATTATCGAGCGCGAGAAAATAACCTCCATGAGCGGCGTGCCAGTCATGGCCCGCGAAGTGATCAACCATCCGGATTTCGACAAGACCGACACGTCCAGCCTGATGACGCTCGGCGGCGGCGGTGCGCAGGTGCCGCCCGACCTCGTCCAGAAGATCGAAGACAAGGTGGCCACGGCCCGCCCCAACACAGGCTACGGCATGACCGAAACCTGCGGCATCATCACCTCGATCGCGGCCGACTTCTTCGTCGACAAGCCCGACAGTGCCGGCCCGTATATGCCGAACTTTGACGTCAAATGCGTCGATGATGTCGGCAATGAAGTGCCACAAGGCGAATTGGGCGAGCTTTTGGTGAAGGGCTCCTCGGTCATCAAGGGATATCTCAACCGCCCGGATGCCACGGCCGACGCCATCACCGATGGCTGGCTGCACACAGGCGATGTCGCCCGCATTGATGAGCACGGCTTCATCTATCTCGTCGACCGCAAGAAGGACATGGTCCTGCGCGGCGGTGAGAACGTCTACTGCGCCGAAGTCGAGGCCGGGCTCTATCGCCACGATGCGGTGGCCGAATGCTGCGTCTTTGGCGTGCCGGACGACAGGCTGGGCGAGGAAGTTGGCGTCGTCGTTGTGCTGAAACCCGGCGCAACGCTGAGCGAGGACGAGCTGCGCGCCCACTGCGCGAGCGTCATGGCCAAGCACAAGATCCCGCGCTTCATCTGGTTCCAGGATGACCTGCTTCCCCGCAATGCGAGCGGCAAGTTCCTGAAGAAGGACCTACGCCAGAAATTCGTCCCGGCGACGGCCTGACCGCCAGCATGCACTGGGTCGCCATTCTCATCATCGCAGCCTGGATGCTGATCGGCGGCGCCGCACACATGATCGCGCCGGAGCCTTTCTTCGCAATCGTGCCGGACTGGATGCCTGAGCTGGCGGTGGTCTACATCTCCGGCATTGTGGAGATCGTCATCGGCATCGCGGTTCTGATGCCGCGAACACGGTCGCTGGCGGGGCTCGCCTTTGCGCTGCTCTGCGCTGGCTACCTGCCCTTGCACATCTGGGACTTCATCCGCCCGGACCCGGTCTTCTCCGTGCCATGGTCCGCGAGCCTTCGTATCCTCATACAGATGGGCCTGATCGCGCTGGGCCTTTGGCTCTGGCGGCGCGGCCAAACCCCAGCCGGGACATGACAAATGTGTCAGAGCAGCTGTTTCCCCTTGCGTAACCGCTGCAAACAGTAGAGAGAGAGGTCTTCGACCCTTTCGCCGGACTATCAGGCCTTGTTTGCGGTTGCCCACTTTGTGGACCTGCTGCGCTCTCGACTTAGACGACTCCTAAAAAAGTTTCGACAATCCCGCTCGCAATGTCGCGTGTGGGTAATGCTATTAGGAGTTCTTTATGACCCCAGGCACAGTTAAATTTTTCAACGACCAAAAAGGTTTTGGCTTCATCTCTCCCGACCAGGGCGGCGACGACGTATTCGTTCACGCCAGCGCGCTTGAGCGTTGCGGCATGCGTTCGCTTTCGGACGGCCAGAAGGTGCAGTTCACCACCGCGATTGACCCACGCAAGGGCAAATCAGCGGTTGACCAGATCGAACTGGTCTAGCTGTTAAAGGGACAGGCCCCGCGCCGCGTCCCGACAGATTGAAAGACGCCGGCAGGTCTCCTGCCGGCGTTTTTTTATGCCCGGCGCGGCGATGCCAGCGCGGCCCTTCCAGCACGAAAAGCGCCAGGCGGGCTTAGCCCGCTGGCGTTTGGTGATGCCTGCCGATCAGAGGACAGGGCCGGGCGCGTCCGGTTTGAACGCTGATGTGACTGCCGCTCTTTCGAGACGGCGTATAAGCGCCCGAACCGGACGCGCCCGCGGAGTGTCTTGGCCGTTCGGGTGTCCCACTCCCGGCCCATCTCGGTATCGGACCTACGATATGCAGCCTGCTGCAAACGGGCCTGGTTCCCACATGATGCTCACCGCTCGGCAGGGCGTTAGTCCTGCCAGCAGCAAAGTCACCTCCGCTCCCCAAAGCCACCGGCCGGTCCGGACCGCCCTGTCAGGCCCTGGGATGGATGAATTTATAGACGGGGCGCGATGGTGGGGGATAGATTTTCGACGCCCGGGCGCTTCACCGCGACCTGATCGCGGTGCCCATCTCCCGCCGGACCCTCAAAACCCGACGTCCGGAGATGGACCCCGGATCAAGCCCGGGGAGGAGTAAGACATCTAATTTCCGCTCATTCCCGCGAAGGCGGGAATCCCGTGCCTCGACGTCAGACTTCACCTGCCTGAGATCCCCGCCTTCGCGGAGATGAGCAGTGTTGGGGTTTTGGTTCTGGCAGCGGCGCGCTTAGCCCGGCGGTTCTTCATGGTGAGCGAAGTCGAACCATGACGAGACCTGACGCGCCCGCCTTCGTGATTCGACCCTCATCCTGAGCGAAGTCGAAGGACGCTCACCACGAAGGCTTTGAGAGCGTCCGGTGTCCGATCTGGATCTGCAAATGGCAGGGTCGGCCATTGGGCATGATTGCAATTTGGCGGACAAGCCACAGGCGGGTCCTGACCGCCCTGTAAGATCATCGGACGGAGGAGTGGATTGGCAGCTAAAATTTCGAAAAGACGTTCAATACCAACACCTCAATATGAGCCGCGACGGTGTTGTCAGCGAGTTGATAACTGTTGGGGTGACCACAGGCGTTTCGCCTATCGAGACAATGACGCAGTGCGGTTTTTACGTTTTTTCCGATCACGGAAATTGCTTGAAGCACGTCCAAAAATTCGCTTTCACGCATATTTCCCAAGTCGTCGGCTGATTTGGCCGGCTTCCACTTGCCTTTTCGCTTCGAGGCTTCTGCATTGAATTCAGCCAAGTGGTTGTTGACTACCTCAGCATGAAGAACGGCAACAGCACCAAGCCAAGACATTACCACCGCAGATCGGAAAAACTTTGATTCATGGCACTTTATCGCTTCTTCGACGAATTCGCGGACCTGTGAATTTGCAATTGCCGAAGCATGACGCCTCAACTCCACGGATACACGCTGAATCTCTGGATTCGCCTTAAATACCCCCAAAGACGCGAGATGTTCGTGCCCCTCTTCTGAAAGCTCCCAACCTTGCGGAGTACGGATTGCCTTACCTTTGCTACGACCCAACAAGGCCGACACATTCCAACTCTTCGGAATTCGAAATCCCGCCTCAACAGCGCGCGACTTGATGTCTTTTACTTGGCAGGACTCTTCAATCGAGGCCAACAACAGTAGAAGCTTGTCCGACGCCTGAAGGTCTTTGTGCAACCAGCGCTTCAGATCAGCCAAGTTCAGCAAGTGATGCCTCCGCTTCTGAGCGAGTTGCATTTGACAGCGCGTACTTTCCGGAAGAGCGCGACAATAGCACTCCGTTCTTCACCAAAACCCGTAGAGTTTTGGTGTGATTGCCACGCATGTTTTCCTTGTAGAATGACGTAGCCGTTTTCATCGCATCCAGGATATCAGTCCTGCTGAATTCAACCTGACCAGTGACGTAGTATAGGTATATCGAAGCTGCTACGGCCAAGTCTGAAGCAGACGAAGACTTCCGATGACTTGCGATCGCATCGACCGAAAAATCAAAGTTAGCCTGCACCTCAGAAGTGACGCTCTGATTTCCAAGCGCCGCAGCGGGTATATTAGCTGGCGGAAGCGGAGCGGTCTGCACGGGCACTGGCTGAGCGGGCACCATATCCACCATGCGCTCAAGAATACCCAGAGCCTCCTCGTGCAAGTTGTCCTGCTCACCCTCAATTTCAACCTCTGCGAGACCGAGCTTTAGCTTGACGCGTCGGGTAGTCATGCTTCCGACCCTCCCTCAATTAGCTGTCGGATCAACTTATTACCTGCGACCGTAACTTTGTACGTCTTGCGGGCTTGTTGGCTTGTTCCGCTCTTTTTCAATTGAAGTACAAGTGCCGGCTTCTGCTCCTTCAAAGAAGTCAGCGCCGCTGTAACATTCTGAATCCCGTAACCAAGATTCTTCAGCAATGAATTTGCAGATTGCGAATCAAAGCCTTCCAAGCCCTCGTGCTCCTGTAACCAATATCCGGCCACAAGAGCTTTGTCGGCATTCGTCGTTGGATTTGCAGCATCGAACAGCTCAGCAAAAGTATCGAACAGAGTCTGTGCCCCGGAGGCAGCTGCCACTTCTTCGCGTTCATTGAACTCGCGAGTTTTGACGGGATGGCCTGCAACTTCTATTTGAAGAAGGTTGATAAGGTAGCTCAGCACCCGCGCTCTCGCATCTTCCGCAAGCGGATGAAGCTCATCGTGAATTTTTTTGATCGCCGCGAACTCTTCAGCCGCCGAATTATCTGAGTCCATCACCACACTCTCCATTTAGCCCAAGCTAAATGGTGAGCGAATCTTGAATTGCAAGAACCCCGCCTCTTTTAGTTAAAGATTCATGATTTTGATGACCGCAACGCAAGCCGTGACGTCAAAGTTACTCCGCTCACCCTAAAGCGGAATATTATCGTGCTTTTTCCAGGGGTTTTCGAGTTCCTTGTTGCGCAGGGTGCGCAGGGCCTTGATGACGCGGCGGCGGGTTGAGTGCGGCATGATGATGTCGTCGATATAGCCCTTGCGCGCGGCCACATACGGGTTCGCGAAATTGTCCTCATACATCTTGGTGTGCTCGGCGATCTTCTTCTCGTCGCCAATATCCTTGCGGAAGATGATCTCGACCGCGCCCTTGGCGCCCATCACGGCGATCTCTGCCGTCGGCCAGGCATAGTTCACGTCGCCGCGCAGGTGTTTCGAGCTCATCACGTCATAGGCGCCGCCATAGGCCTTGCGCGTGATGACGGTGACTTTCGGCACGGTCGCCTCGGCATAGGCGAAGAGGAGCTTGGCGCCGTGCTTGATGAGGCCGCCATATTCCTGCTTGGTGCCCGGCATGAAGCCCGGCACGTCAACGAAGGTCACGATCGGGATATTGAAACAGTCACAGAAGCGGACAAAGCGCGCCGCCTTGCGCGAGCTGTCAATGTCGAGAACGCCGGCGAGCGTCATCGGCTGGTTGGCGACGACGCCGACGGTCGAGCCTTCCATACGGCCGAAGCCGCAGATGATATTGGCGCCGAAATCCGGGCTGATCTCGAAGAAGTCACCCTCGTCCACCGTCTTCTCGATCAGCTCCTTCATATCGTAAGGCGTGTTCGGATTGGCGGGGATCAGCGTGTCGAGGCTCTGCTCGATGCGTTCGGGATCATCAAAGCTCGGGCGGACAGGCGCAGCTTCGCGGTTGGACAGCGGCAGGAAGTCGATCAGGCGGCGCATCTGCACCAGCGTCTCGATATCATTCTCGAACGCGCCATCGACAACGCCGGACTTCTTGGCGTGGACGGACGCGCCGCCGAGCGATTCGTGGGTGACTTCCTCATTGGTGACGGTTTTGACCACGTCCGGGCCAGTCACATACATGTAGGAGGTGTCCTTCACCATGAAGATGAAGTCCGTCATGGCGGGGGAATAGACGTCGCCGCCCGCGCATGGGCCCATGATCACGGAGATCTGCGGGACGACGCCGGATGAGAGCACGTTCTCCATGAAGATGTCGGCATAGCCGGCGAGGCTGTCGACGCCTTCCTGGATGCGCGCGCCGCCAGCGTCAAAGATGCCGACAACCGGCGCGCCATTGCGCATGGCGGCCTTCTGGATCTTCACGATCTTTTCCGACTGCGCCTTGGACAGCGAGCCGCCGAAAACGGTGAAGTCCTTGGAGAAGACATAGACAAGACGGCCATTGACCGTGCCGTAGCCGGTGACGACACCGTCGCCGGGAATGCGTTGGTCTTCCATGCCGAAATCGTGGGAGCGGTGCTCCACGAACATGTCGGTTTCCTCGAAGCTGCCTTCGTCGAGCAGCATGGTGACGCGTTCGCGCGCCGTCAGCTTGCCCTTTTCGTGCTGGCGCTCGATCCGCTTCTTGCCGCCGCCGAGGCGGGCCTCTTCGCGTTTCGCTTCCAGCGCTTCAATGACGTCCTTCATGCCGCTCTACTCCATCAGTCCGTATACCGTCGCATGTGTTACGCATGCGGGGCGCTGTAGGCAAGCAGAAGGGCAGCCTTCCCTTGGGAAACCTCACGAAGCCTGCGCCGCCACGAAGGCACGAGCGGCCTGGCCTGAGCGCAAGCCTTTCCTAATGCGCGCAGAAATTCCCAGCCATTTGGTCGAGCTCAGCCTGCATGCCCCTCATGCCGATGGCCGCCCGGCGCGCGTCGACATTTTCAGGATCCTCCATCGGGTGCAGATTGAGCGTGCCGTCTTCATTACACACCCACACCGGCTGGGTGCCATACCGCTGTCGTTCGCCGGTATTGATCGCCACGCGGTCCCACAAATAGGCGTAGTTGGAGCCTTTTACCCCGCCCGTCTCCAGAAAGGGCTGCATCCGCGACAGGGCGAGCGCCTGAAACTCGGGATGATCGTCCGCGTGCTGAACCAGAAGCCAGGCGTGCTCGGAAATTTTCCGGCCGAACCGGTCTCTGTCGATCCAGTCATAGGTTTCCAGCAGGTCCTTCATCAGCGCGGTCGCCTCTTCATCGACGAGGACGGTGTTCGCTGTTGCCAGGCGCCAGCCCCAGAACTCGGCGCCCGTCCGGTCTTCAGTGTTCAGGGCAACATAGGCCTGACGGGCGATCTGATCCCTCAGCCATAAATCGGAAATCGAACGCTGGGCGGCGGCGATGTCTGCGTTGCGCGATTTGCTGTACCGGTTTTTTCCTTTGAGGAGTTTGGTGAACGTCTCCACCTGCGCGTCGAATCGCGCTTTGCCCGCGTCGAAGGTAAGCTGGCAATCATCAGGATGCGCGGACGCCACCTTGATCCCGGCGCTCAGAATTACTGCGGACGCGATCTGACGTTCGGTATAAACCTTCTCGCTGTTCTCCATCACTTCGCCGAGCGCTTCGATTTCAGCGTCTGTATCAGCGGACGTACGGTCACAGAAGTCGACCGCCTGAGCCGCTTTCGGATCGTCAAGCAGGTCTTGCAATTGCGCTGGCAATGCATGCGCTGGCGACGAGACAGCCAGGACGCAGAGACCAAGGAAGGCGCAGCAGGCACGCCAGCGAATGGCGGGTTCTCGTTTCCCGGCGGGGCTTTGCGCAACATTGGTCGTCATGGGCAGATCCTCATCTGGTTCTGACAACCTTAGGTGAAGCTGCGCGCGATAGCCAGCAGCTCTGCACGCCAAAGGGCAGGCTTCCGACTGGGAAACCTGCCCTCGCCTGCTTTCTGTCAGGCTGCTTGTTTGGCGTTGGCGCGGCTAGCTGCCGGCGATGCCACCGCGAAGGTCATGCTCGCTATAGGGCTGCAATCCGCCCGGACCTGTGCGACGGGATTTGTCGTCGCGGTCTTTGCGCCAGTCGCGATTGTTGTCGCGGTCACTGTTGCGGCCCTGGTCATCATCGTCGCCGCGGCGATTGCGACCACGGTCATCCGCGCGGCGGTCGTGGTCATTGCGATCGTAGCGGGAGTTGGAATAGCCGCGATTGCCCCAGGACGAGCCGCGATGATTGTTGTGGCCCCAGCTATTGCCGCGATGGTCATCCCGGAAGCCATAGCCACGGCGGCCCGGCTGTGGGATGCCGCTCAGCGAGACGACACGGCCATAGTCGACAGAGCAGGAGATATCGCGCTCCAGCTCACGCCGGCGGCCTTCGAACTCCACATCGTCAAAGCGGACATGGAAGCTGTTGCGACCAGTCTGACGGACGCGGACATCGTCATCGATGTCGATATCGCGAAAACCGGCGCGGTAGCCCTTGCGCTGAATAGCGGCGGCGCATTGCTGCATCGCGCTGCGGCGCATCTGGCGGACTTCCCATGGGCTTTGCCCGTAGGTCGAACGACCATAATAGCGGCCGTTGCGGCCTCTCCAGCGATCGTTGCCGATGGAAACGTAGAAGGAGGCGTCACCGAGCGCGACTGTCAGCGCAGGCGATGCTGTTACCGTGCTGCGGGCCGGCGCGTCTGCAAACGCCGGAGCGGCGAGGAGTGGGGTTGCCGCTAAAGCCAGCGCCGCCACTCGGGTCGTCATGATGCGTTTCATCATGGCTGCAGGAAAGCACACGCCACATCAACCCGGCATGACTGGCGCAGTCGGGTCCGGTTCATCTCGTTTTTGATGGTTTTTCAAACTGTTAAGGCCTCTTCCAGAGAAGAGGTCATGGGCGGCGAGGCGCATTCCTGAACAACGGCTCCGCCGGTCTGGCGAGCCCGTTGTCCAGTTCATGCTGAGTTCAATGCAACGGTGGAGTTACGAACAGCCTTCGACGTAGCTCACCGCCGGTTCGATGCCGTAGCGATAGGCCCGCACGTTGCCGTCGGCGTCTTCCTCGAACACACCATATACATCATCGCCGAGATCGACTTTCAGGACTTCGATTTCAGGCTCGTATTTGTTCGGTGTGCGCGTACCGCCATCATAAAGGGATTCGACTTCATCCAGCGGCATGCCAACAGCGGCGCCAGCACTGGTCGTTACACCGGGTGCTCGGACATCGACGCGCTGCATCGTGCCCTCTGCCATCATGTAAGAGACATCATATTCATCGGCATCGGGCAGCAGATAGTAGCAGGCGGTGTTCTCGCTCATGTCGCCGGACAGATCGCCGTCAAAGGCGTCACGGACCTCGGTTTCGGTCAGACCAAATGAGACGTTGCAGTATCCAGCCGACGAGATCGACGTGCAGTCAGTGCCAGTCTCTGCCGAAGCAGTATCAGTGGTGTCGGCTTCGTCAGTGGGTTCTGCTGGCAGGACGGGTGTTGCCCCATCTGCGGGAACGACCGGCGTTGAGTCTTCGACAGTTGCATCAGGCGTTGCGGCACGGTCGGTCGTATCATCCGGTCCGCCGCACGCAGTCAGCGCGATCAGGGCGGCGGCAGGGACAGCAAGTAAGAGTGATTTGGGCATGAGAGTACCTCCTGCTTCTCAACGCGGGAGAGGCTGGGCGGTTCAATGGCTTTTCAAATATAATAACGAGTGTAGACGCGCCGACCCTAGTCGAGGGCCCGGAAAAAGGCTCCCAGGGCTTCGGCGTCGCGCTGGCGGGCATTGGCGGCATCCTTAGCCTCGGCGTCTTCGCCCCAATGTTCAATCTGCCAGTCTTCGTCGATGCGTGAGAGGGCGAATGCGGTGCCCGCGTCCACTCTGTCCTCCAGAAGGGCGTAAGCGAGGACGCAGGAGCCGAGCAGACCGCAGGCCCAAGTCAGGCCGGTCAGCGTCAGGTCATCTCGAGACAGGGCGTGATCGAACGCGGCCTGCAGTGAGGACTGCGGTTGCGGCGAAGCGATGATGCCTTCGACGGGGACCAGGACAATATCCAATTTCTTTCCCGCCCACTCGCGAAGTGGCTTCCAGCCAGCATCCTGTCGTTCCCGTAGGCCTACCGGGCTCTCGGCGAGGTGACACACAAGATCGGTTTCGGCGTATTTCGCAATTTCAGCGGCGAGGTCTTCGCGGGCCTGCGGGGTCCGGTCCAGCGCGACGTTGACGAGACGGGTCAAAGGCATTGTCTCAGGATCGATGGCGTCCCCCTGCCCTTCCCATTCTTCAGCAATGAGTTGGGCAAGCGCCTCGCTGGGCAGAACGAAATCCTGCTTTGCGGGCGTCTTCAATGGGCGGCCATCAAGCTCGATGCGCCACCCGCCATCCACAGAGGTTGGCGTCGCAGTTTTATAGAAACGTTTTGGCAGGCCTGCGGCCCTGTCAGGTGTCGGCGTCATGACCGGCTTCCTGACATGGGTAAGGCTAAATTGAAACGGGTCTTGTCAGGTTCTAGCCGGACGTTGGAAGCGTCGCGTCTGCAAAGCTCGTCTGATCAAGGCGCATTGTATCGATAACCTGACGGGTCTCGCGGTCCATCAAGGCAATGGTGCGGCCGATGCGAACGGTCTTGATAGTGTCCGCCTTGCGCGGCATGTCGAGCGCAGCGCGCCACTCCAGCGCCAGCGGATACATCGTATCGGGAAAGCGCTCTCCCTCGACAATGTTATTTTCGAGGCTCGATGAACGGAAGCAGAGACCGCGTTCGGCAAAGCCGACTTCACAGGTTTCGTCTCCGCGCTGGAAATTGCGGTCGAAGGCAGCGTAGTCGGCTTGCGTGAATGTTGTTTCGAGCGAGTTCTGAGGGGGGCTGGACCATGCTGAAAGCGCGAGTACACCGCCGCCCACTGCAGCGACCGCCATACCTGTGAGGAAATAGTCGATGCTGAATTTCATGGGTCTGCCTTTGTATTGTTCGTTGATCTATCTAACCAACGCGCATCAAGAGAAAGCGATCCACAGGGACTGAACTTTATCACTGTTAAAACAGAACCTTAGGCCAACAATGCAAAGAGCCGCCCCATCTCCGGGGCGGCCCTTCAGAACTTTCTGTTCCGCGGCTATCTAGTCGACAGCGTCTTCTACGTCGTCGGCTGCTTCATCAATTTCTTCGCCAGCTTCTTCAGCCGGACCATCATTGCTATCGCAGGCGGCAATCATGGACGTGCCAGCGGCGCCGAATGCGAAAAGCAGTGCGAGAAGTGGTTTTTTCATTGAGGTTCCCCTTATTTGCCTTGGTAACCAAACTACCAACGCTGCACCTGCGAAGGGGTTCCTCAATTTTCTGATTTAGCTAAAACGAATTGGTCGAGACCGTCATTCAGGCTCGCATAATCATGGTGGACTTCGTGTGCGCCCGCCGCTTCGAGCTCAGCCGTTTCGCCAAAGCCCCAGCTGACGCCCATCGTATGAATGCCAGCATTGCGGCCCATGGCGATGTCATGAATCGCGTCACCGATGATGAGGGATTGATGCGCCTCTGCACCAACGGCGGCCATCGCCTGCTCCACCATGAAGGGGTGAGGTTTTCCGGGGCCGTCATCGGCGCACCAGATCGTGTCGAAATACTGCTCGAGTGGATGCATCTCGAAAACGGCGCGGATGCCGCGATGTGACTTCCCGGTCGCCATGGCGATCAACCAGTTATCATTGGCTAGCCGTTCCAGCGTCTGCATGGCGCCGTCATAGAGCGGCTCCCTGAAATCTTTTTCGGCGCGGCGGAGGACAAAAGCGTTCCTGTAGGCGGCGATCAGCCCTGGAATGTCGTGATAATCAGGCGCGAGTGTGCGGCAAACGTCTTCCAGGCCAAGACCGATCGTCTTGCGTATGTCGTCATATCTGGGCTCCGGCAGGCCGCAATCGGCGAAGGCCCGGCACATGGCCGTCCGGATGACTTCGCGGCTATCAACAATGGTGCCATCCATGTCCCAGATGGCGAGTTTCAACGACATATCGACGTGGCTACCTTGTGTGGATCTTGCGGATAACAGGCCTGATGGCCCTATTCGCAGGACTGCTCAAGCGTCTGCAGCGTATCGATCGAGCCCTGGCGGTCTAGTTCCGATATGTCGGTTTCAACGTCCAGCTCATCCCAGATCAATCGGGCTTCTGCTGCGGTCTCGCACATCTGAGCGGTTTTGCCCGCCCGGTCGTAAACTTCCGCGATGAGTACCAGCGCATAGGCAAATTCCCGCTTGATGCCCACATCGTCGCTGGCCTTTTTAAACTCAGCGTGTGCGTTCTCCAGGACGTCGTCGGCCTGATCGACCGCCTCTTCGTGACGTCCCGCATAAGACAGCGTCCTTATTTTCTCTTCCCGGATTCCGCCGAGGTGGCGCCGGATCCAGGCATCGTCAGGGTCATCTTCCAGAAGCTCGACAGCAATGCGCTCGGCCGACAATGTATCCTCATAGGCTTCGTCATACTCCTCCAACCCCCGCCAGGATGCGGCGCGGCCAATGTAGATCGCGACCAAGCTGCGATACGGCCCTATGGCGTCCGGGTCGCGCTCATAGGCCTCATGGCGCAGTCTGATCGCGTCATTCCAGTACGGAAGATCATGTTCTTCACTGTCGATGGAGCCCCGCGCCCGGACGATGGCGCGGGCGAGCTCGACATTGATGGAGCCGAGCAGATTGACCGCTTCGATTTCGTCCGGGTGCGCCGAGACAAGGTCCTGTCCGCGTTGGCGCGCGGTTTTCAGGATGTCGATCGCTTCCTTATGCTGGCCCATCCAAGGCAGCGGAACGGCGGTTAGCATATAGGCGCGGACGGCCTGGCGCTCATCGTTGAAGCTGGCGTCCGGACGCGCGGCCAACTCAGCCCATAATTCTGCAGAGCGCACAGCCTCGTCATGCGCCAAATCATATTTATCGCTGGTGACATAGGTATGCGTGGCCGCAGAGAACGCGATATCGGCAAGGCTTCGCTTGACCTCGTCATTGTCAGGGTGCTGGGCCAGCAGGTCTTCGGCCTCCTGCAGGGCCTGTTCAAGCAGGGGGCCGGCTTCAATTCGCTTGCCCATGTTCTGGTTTTTCGGATTTCCCATGATGTCGGCAAGGCGTTTCAGCCCGTTCACCGTGTCCAGCTTCACCTCGAGCGATGCGCGCTCATCATTGGCGAGGGATTGCAGGTAATTATCGGCCTCATCGGCGAGCATGGAGATGGTTCGCGTGTTGCCGCTGATCTTTTCCAGCTCATCATAGAGGTCGAACATCATGAAACTGGCGAGCGAGCGGACTTGCGAAAACCGCTGGTCTGCTGCCGCCCGTTCTGCTTCGGCGCGCTGATAGAGGATCGTGGTGGTGATCAGGCCGGCAACAAGGCTGACCAGGGCGACCGAGGCCAGGGTCACGGCCGCTTTGTTGCGACCGACAAATCTTGAGAATGTGTAGGGCAGGCTGCGGCCGCGCGCGGCCAGCACGCGCCCACTTTGCAGGCGCTGCAGATCATCGAGCAAGGCGTCGACGGATGTGTATCGATCCTCTGGACTTGTCGCTGTGGCCCGGTCGATGAGGGCCGTCAGATCAGCCGAGGAATAGCCCGCCGTCAGATCCTTCAGCAGCTTTCCAAGCGAGAACACATCAGACAAGGCGTTGACGTTGGCGCCGGCGAGCCGTTCAGGCGCGGCATAACCGGGCGTGTAGGTCTGGAAGCTCGTCACGCTTTGCGCAGCTTCATCTTCGGGATCTGAAATCTGCGGCCGTGCGATGCCAAAGTCGATGACTTTGACGATACCCTCATTCGTAACCAGGACATTCGAGGGCGTGATATCGCGGTGGACAATCATGTTGCGATGCGCGTGAGCAATCGCCTCGCAAATAGCGCTGAAGAGTTCCAGGCGCTGCGGAAGGGACAGGGACTGGTCGTCCGCCCAATCCAGAACCGGGGCCCCGTCGACGAACTCCATCACCATAAAGGGTGACCCGTCATCCAGATAGCCGCCATCAAACAGGCGCGCGATATTCGGATGGCCGAGCCGGGCAAGGATCTGTCGTTCTGTCTCGAAGCGGGTGATGAGGCTGTCGCTTAGCGCGCCGCGGCGAATGATCTTGATGGCGACCCTGTGCTGGAAATCGCCTGTGTCGCGCTCGCCTTCATAGACCGCGCCCATACCGCCGCGGCCAATGAGACCGATAATCCGGTAGGCGCCGGCGCGTTCGGGGTCCGGATCGTCGAGTGTGTCCTGGCCTGCTCCTCCCGTTCGGAGGATCTCGGTGTCTGAGCTGTCGATGTTGAGAAGGGTGAGAACACGGTTGAGCAGGGCGTCATCGCCGGCGCATTTCTGGCGCAGCCACGCTTCGCGCTCATCGTCATCGCGCTCGAGGGCCTGGCTGAAAAGGGCCATGGCCCGTCGTTCGAATGGATCACTCCCGTTCATTCACCCCTTTTCCCGCTCATTGTCCAACTTCACCGCGCATCCTGCAGGATTCGCGCCGTTTATGACTAATGCAGGTTGCGTGAGGGCGCTAGATGAACAGCTCGAACGGGTCGTTCCCGGCCTCTTCTTCCAGAAAGCCGAGCGTCTTGAACGTCTCTTTCATATGGCCCGACAGCGGCGCCTTCAGAAGCAAGGGCTTCTTGTTCGGCCGCGGAATCAGCAGCGCGCGGGCATGCAGGTGCAGGCCGGAAGCGACACCCTGCGGGATCTCACGGCGGGTTACATACTTGTCGTCGCCAAGGATGGACGCGCCGATCTCATGCATGTGGAACCGCAGCTGGTGCATGCGGCCCGTCTGCGGACGAAGAGCCACCCAGGCGGCTTTCTGTGCGGCCTGCGAAACCGTCACATAATCGGTGATGGCGTGGCGCGCGCCTTCATCATTCTGGGCGCACTGGACCATGCGCTCGCGCCCTTCAGGCCCCTGCCCTTTTGTCATCCAGCAACGGACCTGCCCTGCCGGCGGTTTGGGGGCACCCACGGTGACGGCCCAGTAGGCCTTCTCCATGTCACGAGAGCGGAACAGCTCACCAAGGCGCGCGGCCGATGCCGGATGGCGGGCAATCAGCAACAGACCCGACGTTTCCTTGTCGAGCCGGTGGACCAGCTTTGGCCGGTATTCGCCATCCGAGAGAACGTCGAGCAGGCCATCGATATGACGCCCGCCCTGCTTTGTCCCGCCCTGAACGGCGATGCCGGACGGCTTGTTGAGCGCGAACATGTCATCATCTTCGTAGACGACCATCTCGCGCATGAACTGTTCATCCCGCGACGAGGTCTTGCCGGGCTTGTAGGCCTGCTTCTCTTCAGCCGTCGGCTTATGGACAGGCGGAAGGCGCACGACCATGCCGGCTTCCAGCCTTGTATTGGCCTTCGCGCGGCTGCCATCGACCCGGATCTGGCCGGAGCGAAGCAGCTTTTCGAGCTGGCCCTGCGTCACTGGCAAACGGCGTTTCACCCACCGGTCGAGGCGGACGCCCTCTTCTTTCGGGCTGACGGTTTCATTGATGACCTGCTGGTTCATGCGAGTACCTTTCGCATGATGAACATGCCTGCGAGGACCAGGGAGAGGCCCAGAATGACGGAGAGGCCAGCATAGGCCACGGCGCGGGTCCAGTCGTCCTTCTGGATGTATTGAGCCATCTCGAGGGAAAAGGCCGAGAAGGTCGTGAAGCCGCCGAGCAAGCCGGTTGCGAGGAAGAGACGCGTGTCCTGTCCACCGCCAAGCGCGTCGCCCTTGAACGCCAGAAAGCCGATGAGCAGCCCCATCAGGAGACTGCCGAGCAAGTTCACGAAGAAAGTGGCCCAAGGCCAGCCGCCGAGGCCAAGACGCACCGCCGCCAGCCCCGCGCCATGCCGCAGGCTCGCCCCGATCGCGCCGCCGAGCGCTACATAGAGAAATCCGTTCATAGGCGGGCTTTTACGTCGATTGGTGAAGAAAAGACAGGGGTGTCAGACGTGAACTACGCACCCCAGTTTATACTGAAGAGGGATTGTTGTTGCATGCGATCGATCGCCGGCCAGTACAATCGAGTACTACAGTCTTTGACAAACCACATTTACTCAAAGACATACGTTCTCGAAGTATCTGCGCGCGTTACCAAATACGACGAGCCTATGGCTAGTTTTCCTGGGCCGATCTACTTACCGTCGCAAGGTCGCATGACTGGAAAAGCGTTTCAAAGGACTCGGGATCGTCTTCCATTCAAAGAGAATTATTCAGAATGAAAAGGTGTTCGAATGTCAGCATTTTTTGTATTAGGCGCATTGCTCATCATCTGGGCCACGGTCTTGCGGTTCTGGAATGCCAAAGAAAATGAGCACATGGATAAAACGTACGGAACGCCACCCGATGAGGCGAGTGAAAAAGAACACAAATCCACAATCGCATGGATGTATGGGTTGGGCACACTTTCAATAGTCGCTGGTCTGATAGGCTTGGCGCTCCCCTCCTAAATTTTGTTCAGCGAGTAGATGAGCACGCGGCACCGACGTGCAATGCTATCCGGGGTCCGCCGCCAGCCCCGCGCCATGCCGCAGGCTGGCCCCGATCGCGCCGCCGAGCGCCACATAGAGAAATCCGTTCATGGGCGGGCTTTTACGGCGATTGCAGGCAAAACGATAGTGGCGACCGTCATTCGGGCTGAACGCGCTTGCAGCATCGTCTGCCGCATCCTGAATGGCGCGATGGAGGCCATCGGCGATCACGGTGGTGTGAACGTGTTCGACGCCGGCTGATCGAAACCAAACTGGACGCGAGGCGTAGGTGAGATAGCTCCCTCATCAAAGCTCAGAATTCCGGAAAGGTTTCTCATGAACACGCTATCGCCCCGCCTGATTGCAACCGCTGCCTCTTTTATTGCCCTTGGCGCCTGCGCCACGGCCCAGACGACCGAGCCGCTTTCCATCACCGGCAGCGAAGGCACTGCGCTGACAGCGACGCCGCTCGAAACCTTTGACAGTGCGTGGGCCATGACCTTCCTGCCTGACGGACGGGCCCTGGTCACCGAAAAGGGTGGCGCTCTCTGGCTGCTTGATACGAATGGCAAGAAACTGGGTGAAATCAGCGGCGTGCCGTCTGTCACCGCGCGCGGCCAGGGCGGTCTTGGAGACATCATTCTCGGCGATGGTTTCGATGGCGACAGCGGCGAGGTGTTCATCTCCTATGTCGAGCGCGACGCCGATGATGACTCGCTAAGCGGCGCTGTTGTCGACAAAGCCATGCTGACGCTGACCGCCGATGGAGGATCGCTGTCAGACGTGACCCGTATCTGGGAGCAGTCACAGAAAGTGCCCGGAAACGGCCATTACAGCCACCGCCTCGCCATCGCACCGGACGGCAATCTCATCATCACGTCCGGCGAGCGCCAGAAATTCAGCCCTGCGCAGAACATGGACATGAATCTCGGCAAGATAATCCGCGTCACGACCGATGGTGAGCCGCTCGACGACAACCCCTTCTATGGCAATGGCGCCGTCGCCGACACGATCTGGTCGCTCGGCCATCGCAACATGCTGGGCGTCGCGTTTGATGCCGACGGCCAGCTCTGGGCGCATGAGATGGGACCGAAAGGCGGCGACGAACTCAACCGCATCGTGAAGGGCGAGAATTACGGCTATCCCTATGTCTCGAATGGCGAGCACTATAATGGCAAGCAATTCCCGGCCAATCACGAAGAGAACCCGATCTATGAAAACCCGGCTGTCTCCTGGACACCGGTGATCAGCCCCGCCGGCCTCATCATTTATGATGGCAGCCTGTTCAGCGACTGGCAGGGTGATGCCTTCATCGGCGGACTGTCTTCGCAGGCGCTCATTCGCGTCGAGTTCGAGCAGGAGCCGCTCGATAATCAAGGTGCTGGCGGCACGTCCAACACGATGGAAACCACAGCGGCCGAGGCTGAACGGTATGAATGGGGCAAGCGCATCCGGGAAGTCGAACAAGGTCCCGACGGCTCAATCTATGTCCTTGAAGACGAGGATGGCGGCCGACTGATCAAACTGACGCCTGCGACCGAAAGCTAAACGGTCAGCGATGCCCGCTTGGCCTGCGCGACAAAGTCATCTGGCAAGGGCGCGGACAATGACAGGGGGTCGCCATCGGGATGGATGATCTCGAGACGGGCCGCATGCAGCATCAATCGCTCTGCCGACATTTTTCCCGTGCCGTAGATACGATCGCCGATGATCGGGCATCCCATGATGGCAAAATGAGCGCGGATCTGGTGCATCCGTCCTGTTTCCGGCCGGGCCTCAACCATCGCGTGGTTTCCTGATCGCGCGAGAATGCGCCAGGCCGTCCGCGCAGATTGCGCCCCCCTCTCATCATCGGTTGCCGCGATCATCTTTTCGCGGCCGCCGCGATCTGATGGGACCTTTTTGAGCGCAGTCGCGATTACGCCGCTGTCTGCGCCGGGAACGTCGCCTGAAATCAGGGCTGTGTAGGTCTTTCGGGCTGTGCGCCCTGAGAACTGTTCCGACAGGTGAGCGGCTGCCGGCTTGGTGCGGGCGACAACGAGCACGCCCGATGTGCCGGAATCGATCCGATGGACCAGCTTGGGCCGCTTGCCATTCGACTTTGCAAACGCCCAGAGCAGGAAATCGAGCGACTGGCCTCGTCCGCCAGCGGTCTGAACAGCCAGGCCAGACGGCTTGTTGAAGGCCAGCAGCTTGTCATCCTCATGGATAAGGAGCGAGCGAATGTACGCGGCGTCTTCGGCCTTGATGTGCGGGATCGGGCGATTTCGGGTCACGGTGTGCCAATAGTCGCGGCGGACCAGAGAAGCAATTCAGCTGGGCCGTTCTAGACCGAAAACACGCTTGCAAGGAAGGTGAAGGCCGTGAGCACGGAAAGGCCGATCAACCAGACAAAGCCCAGCAGCGCCGTCCTGAGGAACCCCATGAAAAAGCCAGTGCCATAGGCCCCTCGCAGACTGAGCAATACGTAAATGGGAACGACCAGGAGGAAGACGCCCCATACGCCTGGCCCCGTCGCAAGCGACAGCACGACGGCGACCGTCCCCGCAAGGTACATCCATGTGTGCAGATGGAAGGCGTGGATCGCGTGATTGTAGGTGTAGAGTTTCCGCTTCCAGAAATACATCAGCGCCAGCGTCAGCATGGTCAACGGAACCAGCATCAGGCTGAGCCGCGGTGCCCAGTCCTGCAGGGCCATGAAAAACAGTCTCGGATTGTCGGCGATCCGTCGAATGCGCTCTTCGATTTCACTTTCGAAGTCGCTATCGGCTGGCGTGCCAGTCTCGGCGTCGGCGTCTGCCTCGCCGGTTGTATCGGTGTTTGCATCGCCGTCTGACGTGGTGGGCGTTTCTTCATCGCCCGCCTCATCGCTCATCGAAGGATCGTCGCCGGTACCGAACCGCATCCAGCTCGGCCCAGTTTCTACTCCGGCATCCTTCAATTCCTGCTGCAGCTCGGCGGCTTCCTGCTCCGTCATGACATCGCCGCCGTCGAGCACGAGCGGTTGCTTGGTCCAGGTCTGCCCATCCAGCAGGGCAAAGACGACGAAATAGAAGATCAGCGAGGACAGCAGGAACAGCCTGAAGGGCGGCACATAGCGGGCACGCTTTCCTTCATTGTACCGGCGCGTCAGCACGCCCGGCCGGAACATCAGAAGCGGCAAGGTTCGCGCGATGCGGCCATCAAGGGCGAGAGAGTCTGAAACAGTCTCGAAAATGAGCGACAGGAACGGGCGATGAAAGCTCGCCGCCAGCTGCCCGCAGCGCGGACAGTGGCGTTGATCGACCATCTCGCCACAATTGCGGCAAGGCTGGCCTGACAGATCAGCTCTCTTCGACGTTCCAAGGCTACCGAGTGACGCGGTGCCCAGGGTCTCCATTTCCGAACTCATCTCGCTCCCCCTCGCAGATGGTCTGCTTATTCGCCGGCTGTTTCTGCGTCGCCGCTCACACTTTCGGCTTCCGTGTCAGCCCGGCACATCCAGCGCGACAGGTGATCGTCCTGTGCGTTTTCAGCCCAGCCTGTAATGCTCGGGTCGACAAGGTTCTTGGTGACCTGAATCCACATCGGCGTGATCGGATAGTCTTCAAGCATCAGCTTTTCGGCCTCGGCGAAAATCTGCGCGCGGGCCTCAAGGTCGCGCTCCTGGCTCGCCTGTGCCAGCAGATTATCATACTCAGCATTGTCGTAGCGGCCATAGTTCTGCTGGCCGGTCGTGGAATCCAGAAGATAGAGGAAGTTGATCGGATCATCGAAATCCGCAACCCACGCCCCGTCTGCTGCCTCGAAATCGCTCTGGCGAAGGCGCGCATACAGCACTTTGGTATCCTGTTTCAGGATCTGGGCGTTTACCCATGGCGCGATGTCCTCCCAATTGGCCTGGGCGACCGGCGCAACTTTCGGATTGTCGTCGGTGGACCGATAGATGAACTCGAAGTCCAGCGGATTGTCCGGCCCGTAGCCGGCATCCTCAAGCAGGGATTTGGCTTCAGCAAGCCGCTCGTCCCGGCTCAGATCCTTGAAGCTGACTTCCGGGCGCTCGACATCGTAATTGCTCATTGTGGGCGGCACGAATGAGTAGGCCGGGATGTAACCAGGCGTCAGCACCTTATCGACGATGAATTCACGGTCCAGCGCCATGGCGAGCGCCTTGCGCACGCGCACATCGGTGAACGGCTCCTGGCTGGTATTCAGCGTCCAGTAAGTGGTGATCAGGCTTGGCGCCGTGCGGACCCAGCCTGGAAACTTCGCCTCGAGTTCCTCGGTCCGGCCGCCATCAAAGCCATTATTGATGTCCATATCGCCAGCTTCGATCTTGCGCTCCACGGCAGCGGAGTCTTCAAGCTCGAAATAGGCGACACGGTCGAAGCACACTTCGTCAGCTTCATAGTAGAGCGGGTTCTTTTCCGAGACGAGCTGGTCGCCTGTCCGCCAGTAAGCCAGTTTGTAAGGCCCGTTGACCTCGATATTGTCCGGCTGGATCCAGCTTTCTCCGTATTGCTCGACGATGTGTTTGGGCACCGGGTAGGTCGTGTAGTGCGTCATAAGGCCGAGCAGGTATGGCGCTGGTTCTTCCAGCGTAATCTCGAATGTGTAGTCATCAACCGCGCGAACACCCAGTTCTTCCGGTGGCAGCTCACCCGAATTCACCTGAGCCGCATTCTTCACGATGTAGAGAAGCGAGGAGTATTGCGACGCGATTGCCGGGTCCTGGATACGGCGGAAGGCGTAGACGAAGTCATCTGCCGTGACGGGCTCACCATCCGACCACACCGTCTCTTTCAGCTTGAACGTCCAGGTCAGGCCATCTTCGCTCGTCTCCCAGCTTTCAGCGACGCCCGGGATCACTTCGCGGTCTGGCGTGATCGTCATCAGGCCGACGATCATGTCCGAAATGACGATGTTTTCCCACTTCGCCGAAGAGCGGTGCGGATCGAGCGTATCGACCTTTGCCGAGATACCGCGGCGCAGCACCTTTGCATCATCATCAGATGAAGACCCGCCACCGCCGCATGCTGCGAGCGTCAGAACCAGGCCGGCGGCAGAGGCCGCCAGAAGCGAAGACTTCAGTGATTTGATCATATGTTTCCAGAACTTCCATTATCTATCGGTCTTGTCATAGTGTCTCAGACGAGCGCGCTCTTGGGAAGAGAGCGCGGCAGAACTGAGCAGGAGACGAACGGGCATGAATAAAATTTTGCTACTAAGCGGCGCCATGCTGGGCATAGTCATGCCATCTTTCGCTGAAGAAGCCAGCCAACCTGTTTCAACCTCGGCTGTTTATGCCTGCTCGGATATCGCTGAGGATTCTGAACGCCTGGCCTGCTATGACGCCGCCGTTGGCCGTCTGAAACTTGCAGAAGAGTCCGGCGAAGTTGTCACCGTCACGCGCGAGGAAGTCGATGAAGTCCAGCGCGACTCGTTCGGCTTTAATCTTCCCAGCCTTCCAAAACTGGTCATGCCGAAATTTGGCAATGGCAAGGATGACGGTCAGATCAAGGAAGTCACCCTGCCGATCGACCGCATCGAGAAAAGCCGGACCGGCAAGCTCACCGTCTATCTGGAGAACGGACAGGTCTGGTATCAGATTGGCTATGAAGAAGTGCGTTACTCAAAACGCAAAGGCGCCGAAATGGCGACAATCAAAAGCGCTGCCCTGGGCAGCTTCATGATGAAGCTTGATGGCGGGCGCGCTTTCCGGGTGCGCCGCGAAAAGTAAGGGCCGTAAAAAATCGTCCGGCCGCATTGCAGCAGCCGGACGATAAATTCAGCATCACCTGAAAATCAGTATTTTACCGAGCAGCCATAAGGCTTGGAAGACGCCACTTCGACGGCCTCGCCGGCTTCCACGGCATCAAGCGCGGCGCGGACATAATTGTCAGCGGTCGCGATATCTTCAACGCGGGCCGAACGGATCGAGTCGATCGCGCCGGCATAGGCGATTTCGCTGTCACCCTTGATGACGAACATGTGCGGCGTGGTCTTGGCCCCGTAGAGGCGGCCGATGTCGCCGGATGGATCAAGGATCACATGGTCAGGCGCCGCGCCCCGGTCAGCATTGATCTGATCGGCCCCGGCGCCATCGACATAGCCTTGCTTTCCAGGCGCTGAAGAAATGACCTGAAGCCAGACGATATCGTCGCCCGCAGCATCCTCGCCTTGCAGCGTCTGCATGTTTTCCGGCGGCTCTGCATAATGCTTCTTCACGAACGGGCAGCCATCATTCGTCCATTCCAGAACGACCGTCTTGCCCTCAAAATCGGACAGGGAAACTTCGTCGCCCGTGCTCGTCGTCCCTGTGAAGCCAGGCGCAGCCGTGCCTGGTTCAGCCGCCGGTGAGGCTTCGGCGGAGAAGGCGATCAGTGCGCCGGCGCTGAGAGCGACAGCGGCCGCCATTCCGGAGGCGAGGCTGATTCTGCGGCGGGTAAAGGTGGTCATGAACAAACTCCCTAATCGTCGTTGAGGGCGGCGGTGTCGAAAGCCCCGAATTTGCGCTTCATCATCGCTGGATTGAGCAGGGTCGGCAAAATTTCAGGGTCGCTCTCACCGGGCGCATAGAGAAGATAGAGCGGGACGCCGGGGCTTCCACGTTTTTTCAACTCTGCCGCAATCTCGTCATTGGGCCTAGTGAAATCGGCGACAAGGAAATTCACATTCGCTTGAGCCATGGCGTCGAGCACGTCGGGCTTTGTCAGCGTGGTGCGCTTGTTGACCTGGCAGGTCGCGCACCAGCTTGCGGTGAAGTCTACAAAGACCCCCTCGCCTGCGGAGACGAGTTCGGCAACTTTCTCATTCGACCATTGCTCTGGCGTGACGGACGCATACGTCTCGACACTGTTGTCGGCCGGCCCTTCTTCGAGGCCAGCCATGATCGGCCAGCCAATCGCGAAGAGGCTGAGCGCGGCCCCGACGGCAAGCACCGGCACGCGGAGTTTTCCGCCGGACTCGCTCATCAGCCAGATGCCGAAGGCCAGGATGACGGCGCCAAACGCCGTTGCACCCGCAGCGGGGTGATTGCCAAGGACCGTGATCAACCACGCCGCCGTCAGGAACATCGGGAAAGCGAAGGCCTGTTTGAGGCGCTCCATCCACGCGCCCGGCTTGGGCAAGGCCTTGTGCAGGCCAGGGATGAAGCTCAGCACCAGGAATGGCAGGGCGAGGCCAAAGCCAAGCACGAGGAAGACCGCCATGACGACCGGCCATGGTTTGTCCAGCACAGCCCCCAGCGCGACGCCGACGAATGGCCCGACGCAGGGCGCGCCGACAACTGCTGCCAGGACGCCTGTGAAGAAGGCCCCGACATTACCCCGCTTGCTGGCGAGGCCCGACCCGACATTCTGGACGGACGTGCCGAGATGGAAAACACCGAGCAACCAGAGGCCGATCAGCACCATCACAAGCGCAAGTGCTGCAACAATGGCAGGATATTGCAGCTGAAAACCGAGGCTGACGAACTGGCCTGCGGTCCGCAATGTCAGGAAAACCAGCGCCGTCGCCGCGAATGAAAGCAGGACGCCAACCGTGTACCAGATGCCATGCTCACGCAGATGAGCGTTCTCGCCCTGGGCGGCCGCCTGCACCATGCCGACAGCCTTGATTGAAAGCACGGGCAGCACGCACGGCATGAGGTTCAGGATCAGCCCGCCAAGCAGTGCCAGGCCGAGCATGATGACAAGGCTTGCGCCGCCGACTGCCCCGGCGCCCTGGCCGCTCCTGCTCGCGCCGGGAATGCCCGTCGTGCCGTCGAGGGCCTCGCCTGGACTTGCGTCGATATTGACCGAAACCGGGTCTCCGCCGTCTTCGGGATGGATGGTCAGGATACCCGCCAGTGTTTCAGGGCGCGCATCGCTATCGGGCGTCAGGGTGAGCCGGACGCCGTCATCTCCGAACTCGTGAGGCTGGTCGGCTGAGTGGATGATGTCATGGGTTTCAGGAAAGAAGCGCGCCTCGCCGGTCATGCCCGCAATCTGATCGCCCGTGACGGACAGGACCCAACGATCGCCTTCCTCGCTGAGGCGGGCGGTTCCATCGAGCTCAGGCGGAATGCTGGCAAGCGATGCAGCGATCTTGTCCGCACCTACAAGGTCAGGCGTCTGGGCCGTTCCAATATCGAGGTAAAGCGTCAGGTCGACGCGCTCTGGAATGCAGATGTCCTCGCAGATCAGATAGTCGAGCGTGCCGTCAAAGCGGATCGTGTCGTCTGCGTCCTCCGGGATCTTTACCGGAAACGGCAGCACAACGCGGTCGCTGTAGCCATAATCCATGATCTCGCCTTCGACGACTGGAATAAGCTCGGGCGCCGGCCAGTTGATCTCCCCGATCGCGGCTTCGTCTATGGTGGTCTCTTCAGACCAGAACATTTCAGGCGGGATGCCGGCATCGCCTGCATTCAGCCAGTAGATGTGCCATTTGGGATCGAGCTCGAAATCAAATCCGAGCCACACGGTTTCGCCCGGCGTTGCGACTTCGCGCTCGCTTATGAAGTCGACACGGGCATGCCCGCCATCGACCGGTTCGGCCATGGAGGGGGCCATCGCCGCGATCGTCGCAAGCCATAGCGCAAGAAGCTGGATCAGCGTTTTCATCATTCCCCTGCAATAGTCGCTCAGAGTTATCGTTCTGCGAAGGGATATGCTGCATTTGGGGGCGAATGGAACCACCTCTCCTAAACGTGAGGCGTTTGTTGCACAAAAAACGGCCCGGCAGATTACCGGGCCGCATGAATTGTCTGGCATCAATATGAAGCCAGTAAACGTTTAGATCTGGAAGCTTGGACCTTCAGATCCGCCTTGCGGGGTCGGGGACTGATTGGCCGCCGTGATCGGATTGTTCTGCGTCTTGAGCGCGCGATTGATGAGACGCGACCAGTTGAGCAGCGAAATGGAGGCCGCCGCGCAAGCCGCGAGAACACCATTGCGGTTCAGCTCTTCGGCCTTTTCGGCGGGAAGGGCTTGCACCTTCTGCTCGTCAATGGCCCAGTATTCTGCCAGCGTCTGCTGATCGCCGGTCGGATTGCCCTGCGGGTCACGCGGCTGGAAGGTGGCCGATTTCATGGTGAACAGGTCAAGGTCGCGCAGCGTGCGGACGAACACTTCGGTGCTCTGGCGCTGGCGCTCGAATTCCTGACAGAACTCCATCGCATTCTTTGTGAACGGGCTGAGTTCGCCATTCTCGAAAAACGGAACTTCCGGCTGGTTGCTCACCATCTCCGCGTCGCGATCGACACAGAGCAGCAGGCGCTGGGCTTGCTGGTCATTCGCGAAGACGAACGGATAGCGGCGGGCGAAGGCCGGAACATAGTAATCGGCGTCAATCTCGCCCTCAGCCGTGACGAACAGGTTCTCATTCTGACGAATGCCCATGGCCCCAATCGGCGTGCGCTCTTCACCGACGAACAGGATTGGGTAGGAGGTCGCAGCCAGGCCAAACTCATTGACGGTCAGCGGAACAGCATGTGCCTTGCCAAGAAAAGCGAATGGCTTTTCCACTTGCTTAATACCAAGGCCAGCATGCTTCTCGGCAGAGAGCGGCTGTGGGTTGGAATAGAAGAGAACCTGCCCACTAAGCGGCGTTGGCTGTGCTGGCTGAGTGTTTTCCACGGGGAAACTCCTGTTAATTAGATCGGCGGGGTTTATCGAATATGCTTACCACTCACAACCGTAGAACGGCTTTTGAACTGCGAGTTTAATCATACTGTCATGTTATTGACCGCCGACCGGGATCATTCAGAATGAGTTTTCCAGCCAAAAACCAGCTCTGCATGCTGGCGCTCGCAACGACCGCGCTGACCGCTTGCTCGCCGCCCGTGAACGAAGACGGTATCGCGAGACGGACGGTGCAGGAGATCGAGCAGACGTTCCGGGACACTGCTTTCGCAGAGCTGGCGCTGTCACCAGAAACCGCGAGCCGGCTGGGCCTTGAAGAAACGCGCATCGGCCAGACCTTCCAGGACAAGCTGGACGATCGCTCGCAAGCCCGTTTCGAGCGCAAACGCCTGCTGCGGCTGGAAATGCTGGAGCGCCTCAACGCCACCCCCACCCTGCCAGATGACAGCCGGCTCGCCCGCCACCTTGAAATCATACGCTCCCAATATGAAGCGCTGACCCGCCTGGAATCCTACGGGTTTGGCCGGTATGAACTTGGTCTGGCCCGGCCCTATGCCGTCGATCAGCTGAGCGGTGCCTGGGTGGACGTGCCCGACCTTCTCATCTCGAGCCAGCCGCTGGGTTCGTATCGCGAAGCGGACGATTTCCTGGCGCGGCTGGATGCCCTGCCCGGTGCGATCGCCGATGAAGAGAGACGGCTGGTTTCAGATGCCGCGAATGGCGTCATTCCCCCACGTTTCGTTCTCGACCGGCTGGAACAACGCCTTCGCCAGTTTGCAAATGAAGACCTCGAAACCCATCCGCTCATCCGGCGGTTCGACTCGGTCATTAGCGGTCTTGGGTCAGATGAAGACTTTACCCAGGCAGACTACAGCGCGACGGCCCGCCGCCTTATGAGCGACCGCATCTTTCCGGCCTATCTCTCATTTGCTGACAAGGTTGCAGAGCTGAAACTCGACGCGCCGGACGCGCCCAGGCTTGAAATCTCAAGCCCCGCCGCCCCATCGGGCCAAGGCGAAACAGACGCTTCAGCCGCCTATTACCGTGATATTCTCGCCTTCTATACCGAGGACGGCGTCACCCCGGATTTCCTTCACGATGAAGGGCTGGCCGCAATCGCGGATATCCAGGCCGAGATCGACAATGCCTTCGCCGCGATAGGGCTGACCGACGGCAGCGTGGTCGACCGCTTGCGCCTGCTGACCGCATCGCCGGGCCAGATCTATGCAGACGATCAGGAAGGCCGTGATCAGGTTCTCGAGCGGCTTCGCCAGCAATCGAGCGCTGCGTCGGAAATCATGCCGCGGCTTCTGGAGTCGCCGCCAACTTCGAGTCTGGTGATCACCCGGATGCCGGCCTACAAGGAAGACGCGTTTGCAGGCGCGTCCTACATTCCCGCCGCTGCCAACGGGTCGAGCCCTGCCCTCTTCCAGATCAATCTGGCGGACCTGACACAATGGCCGGACTTCACGCTCGCCACCCTGCTCCACCATGAAGGCATTCCGGGACACCATATCGAAAGCGCCAGCGTGGCGCAGGCCAGCCGGATGCCCCTGCTGCGCCAGATGATCTGGAATACGGCCTATGGTGAGGGCTGGGCGGTGTACGCTGAAGACCTCGCCGACGGCGCCGGTCTTTACGCTGGCGACCCGCTGGGCCGGATCGGCTATCTGCAATCCATTCTTTTGCGGGCGGCCCGTCTCGTCGTGGATACAGGTATCCATTCGCAGGGCTGGAGCTTTGACCAGGCCGTGACCTATCTCACCGACACAACCGGGTTTCCACGCGAGGCGATGGAGGAAGAAGTCGCCCGCTATGCCGTCTGGCCCGGCCAGGCGTCCGCCTATTTCTATGGTCGCAACAGGATCCTCGACATGCGAGATCGGGCCGAAGCCGTTCTGACCGGGCGATTTACCGAGCAGGGCTTCAATTCGGCGTTGCTGCGCGGCGGGCCTCGGCCGCTCTCAATGGTCGAGAAGGACATTGAAGCCTGGTACGCCGAGCGCCTCGAACAATAAAACGGGGTGCCGGTGCCGACTGGTGAATAGCACCAGCACCCCCTCCATTACGCCGCGAGGCGCAAGCTTTCGGGCTGAGCACCGGTAAAAGCCGGGAAGACCGGGCTCAGCCCTGCTTCGAGGTCGCTCATCAGGGCGCGACGGACCTCGAAATCAGTTTCATCGTGAACAAAGATGGCCGACGCACCGTAGCGCTGCGCGTCGAGCTCTGCCCAGAAGGGCTGAACGTCATGCATGCGACCCGTCATCTCGACCATGCGAATGATCCGCCAGCCATAGGTGTCACGGGCGGCAAACAGAGCGAGTCCGGGCCGCCGCGCCCACGCGCTGTCAGATGCCATTCTGGAAAATGCGACCGGGCGCCCAGAGCGTCCGCAAAAATTGACCCGTTCCATGTTGTTCTCCTTCCGTTCCTGCTCATCTATTCCCCTTTTGTTCCGGCGCGCAACAAAATTTTGGTAAACAGAATCTTAATTTCGAAACAAGGCTCTGACTCTTATGGGAATCTTTTTTGTCGACCGGCCCCGACACGGCGGAACAGAACGCGATCGTGCAGCGATTTATTTTGAGACAGGCCTCTTGCAAACCTCAGAGTCGCGGATTACACAGCCTTTTGCTCACCCCGCCTATAAGGGGTGGCGAAGGCTGGATTTCTCTCTCTTCCACTCGGAAGGTCTTGAAATCTGGCATTCGTATACCTAACTAATGCTCATATTGAGCAAAAGCGTGGAGGGCCCCATTATGGCCAGATTGATTGATTCCGGACCGAGCTGTCCGACCCCGACGCCGCTTCGCGCTGCAAACGCTGCTGAAGCCCGCGGTCTGGAGTATAATGATGCCGTGAAGGCTGAAACCGAAGCGCTTTACCCGCTCGTGTCCGACTTCATTACGCCGATGGAGTGGCCAGCCGTCGCGCCGCTCGTGGCTGAGATCAACCGTCTCAAGAAAGAGAAGAATGCGGTTATCCTGGCGCACAATTACATGACACCCGATATCTTCCGCCTCGTCGGCGATTTTCGCGGTGACAGCCTCCAGCTCGCCCGTGAAGCAGCCGAAACCGAGGCTGATATCATCGTGCAAGCCGGCGTCCACTTCATGGCCGAGACCTCGAAGATTCTCGCGCCTGAGAAAACCGTACTCATCCCGAGCCTTGAGGCCGGGTGCTCGCTCGCAGCCTCGATTACGGGCGCCGATGTCCGCCTGATCAAGGAAAAATATCCTGACTATCCGGTCGTTACCTATGTGAACACGACAGCCGACGTGAAGGCCGAGTGCCACATCACCTGCACCAGTTCGAATGCCGCGCAGGTGGTCGAGGCTGTGGCGAAGGAATGGAACAGCGACACCGTCATCCTGGTGCCGGACCAGTATCTTGCCAAGAACGTCGCCGCTCAGACCGACATCCGCATCATCACCTGGCCGGGCGCTTGCGAGGTGCATGAGCTGTTCAGCGCCGATGATGTCAACCAGCTGCGTGACGCCCATCCCGGCGTGGTCATCCTGGCCCACCCCGAATGCCCGCCAGATGTCCTGGAAGCAGCCGACTTTGCCGGCTCAACCTCGGCCCTCGCCAACTATGTGAAGGATGAGAGCCCGAACAAGGTCGTTCTGCTGACCGAGTGTTCGATGAGCGACAATGTCGCCTCTGAGAATCCGGGCGTGAACTTCATCCGCCCATGTAATCTCTGCCCGCACATGAAGCGCATTACCCTTGAGAATATTCTCGACTGTCTCAACACGATGGAGCACAAAGTCGAGATTGAAGAAGACGTGCGCGTGAAGGCGAAACAGGCGATCGATGCGATGCTGGCCCTTCCGAAAACGGACAAACCGCTCGCCTTCGAAACGGGGCTGAAGCCGATGGAGATCGAGGTCTTTTCCGCCGCCTGATGCCTTGAAGTCGCCGCTTTGGCGCGGTTTGCTGACGATCAGCGATCCCGCCTCAGCTCTTTCCTCCCGGAGGTCTGCCCATGCGCTCTATCCTGATGACCTGCCTCGTTGTGGCGCTGGCCATGTCTACTCCCGTGGCAAGCGCGACGGAAAACCGGGATCCGAGCGACATTCTTGGTAATTGGACCTTCCACACCAAACCCTATCGCGAAGGCCAGTGCCTGATGAGCGGCACGGCCCGGCTGACGCCAAACCCCGAGGAAGGCGTCTACGATTGTGAGCTGACGGCGGTTGAAGTCTGCTCCCTGTGGGGACGCTCCGTCGTTCTGCAGCAATGCTCGGCCAGGCGCTTTGGCAACCAGGTTTCGATCCGCTCGGAAATCGACCAGTTTCTCGAATCCAAGATGGAAGGCCTGATCTACGTGCCGGATAATTTCGCGCTGACCATTCAGAGCGCGGAACGCATGTATGGCTCACTTGTGTCAGCGGCGACCGCTCCGGTCGAGTTCATTCGCTCAGAAGAGGGCATTTCGTGAAGCGTTCTGCTGCTACTCTCGCCGCTATACTCTGCC
Organism: Henriciella sp. AS95; assembly: GCF_038900055.1. Taxonomy (NCBI): domain Bacteria; kingdom Pseudomonadati; phylum Pseudomonadota; class Alphaproteobacteria; order Hyphomonadales; family Hyphomonadaceae; genus Henriciella; species Henriciella sp. AS95. The sequence continues at coordinate 1,581,273 of NZ_JBBMQM010000001.1, read as the reverse complement.
TGACTGTCGGCCCAGCGCACGCTGACGATCTCGATGCCACGCCAAATATTGCCGGCCTCTGGACATTTGAAGCAGAAGTGCACCCGATCTGCAGCTTTTCCGGACAGGCGCGCCTGATGCCCGGCGATACGCCGGACACTTACGGGTGTGAGCTGACCGCCCGTCAGGATTGCCCGTCGGTCGACGTGCTATACACGGTTGAACAAAGCTGCACCGCGACGGTTGAGGATGACGTGCTGAGCGTTCAATCGACGATCGTGAATTTCCTTGAAGGTGAGCCGAGCGAAGCTTACCTGCCTGACCACTTCCAGCTCGTCATCAAGGACGCCTCGACCATGGACGGCATATTGATTGGCAGCGGCGCGTACCCTGCCATCTGGCGGCGCGCGGAAGGCGCGATTTCCTGATCGGCTATGGGGGCTGAGATGAACCATTCTACGCGCATAGAAGCGAGCGAACCCGGCCACGGCGAGGACATCCTCATCGTGGGCGCCGGTCTCGCTGGCCTGTTCCTCGCGCTGCGGCTGGCGCCTCGCAAATGCACGGTTATCGCCCCTGCCCCGCTCGGCGAAGCGGCCTCTTCCGCATGGGCGCAAGGCGGCCTCGCCGCCGCTCTCGACCCGATGGATACAGCCGCCTCACACGCCGCCGATACAGTTGCCGCTGGCGCCGGTCTGGTTGACCCGATCATCGCGCGCCTGATTGCCGAAGAAGGCCCGGCCCGCGTGCTCGACCTGATCGAAATGGGCGTCCCCTTTGACCGTACCGATGAAGGCGCGCTGGCGCTTTCACTGGAGGCGGCGCACTCGGTCCCGCGTGTCGCCCGCGTCGCCGGTGATCTGGCCGGCAAGGCCATCATGGGCGCACTCACCGCAGCCGTGCAGGCGGCCGATCATATCACACTCAAATGGCCGTTCCGGGCTGTCGGCCTGCTGCAGGACGATAATGGACGCATCGCGGGCGCTGTCGTTCGCGACCGCAAGGGCAATCTGTCGCCGCTCACTGCCCGGGAGACCGTTTTCTGTACGGGCGGGTCTGGCGGCCTGTTCAGGGTCACGACCAATCCGCCCCAGTCACGCGGCGACGCGCTCGCCATGGCCTGGTCGGCGGGCGCTCTGATTGCCGACCCTGAATTCGTCCAATTCCACCCGACCGCCATGGATGTCGGCCTCGACCCGGCCCCGCTTGCCACCGAGGCCCTGCGCGGCGAAGGGGCGATCCTGCTCGACCGCAAAGGCGAGCCCTTCATGCACCGCTATCACAAGGATGCCGAACTCGCGCCGCGTGATGAAGTGGCCCGTGCGATCCATTCTGAACGAACGGCCGGACGGGGCGCCTTCCTCGATGCGACCGAAGCTGTCGGCCAGGACTTCCCGGCCCACTTCCCGACCGTCTTTGCCGCCTGCATGGCGGCGGGGATCGATCCGCGCGTCAAACCCATCCCGGTCGCGCCCGCCGCGCACTATCATATGGGCGGCGTCGTGGCGGACATGTGGGGACGCTCGACACTGGATGGGTTTTCGGTTTGCGGCGAATGCGCGTCGACCGGCGCCCATGGCGCGAACCGGCTCGCCTCCAACTCGCTTCTCGAAGCCGTAGTGTTTGCATCGCGCATCGCAGACCGCCTGCGCGAGGCCGACCTCAACCAACCGGCCAAGTCTGCGGGCGACGTGCCCGATGACCTGCCTGCCGATGCGCTTCAGACCCTTCGCCTCGGCATGGCAGAGAAATGCGGCGTTGTGCGCGACGCGGTTGGGCTTGCCAGCCTGCTGGAGCAGATTGACACCCTCGCTGTCCAGCACGGCGATGCGCGCGCGCTGTCAGCATCCCGCCTGATGGCCGCGTCCGCGCTCAGCCGCGAGGAAAGCCGCGGCGGTCACTATCGCTCAGACTTCCCTGAAACCATGGACACGGCGCTGCGCACATTTGCGCGGCTGCCAGCCGAACCCGCCAAAGCAGAAGCCACCACATGATAGCACCTCCACCGCTTCCGGATCTCGTTCTCGACCCGATCGTCCGTCTCGCCCTGTCTGAAGATCTCGGCCGCGCCGGAGACCTGACGACCGATGCGACGATCGAGCCCGGCACGATGATCGACGCCAAGATCGCCGCGAGAAAACCGGGCCGTCTCGCAGGGATGGATGCGGCAGCCTATGCACTGAAACTGGTCGATCCCGGTGTCACGCTCGATCAGGTGATGCAGGACGGCGACGCGCTTTCGCCCGGCGATACGATTGCGACCCTTTCAGGCGCCGCCCGGTCCATCCTGATCGCTGAGCGGACGATGCTCAATTTCCTGGGCCGCCTGTCGGGCATCGCGACTCTGACGGCGACCTTCGTTGAAAAAGTGGCCCATACGGACGCCACCATCGTCTGCACGCGCAAGACGACGCCGGGCCACCGCGCCGTGGAAAAGCGCGCTGTGCGTTGCGGCGGAGGGACTTCGCACAGGTACGGACTCGATGACGCCATCCTGATCAAGGACAATCACATCGCCGCCTGCGGATCGGTCACCGAAGCGCTGAAACGGGCGCATGCCTATGCGGGTCATTTGCGCATGATCGAGATCGAGGTCGACACGCTGAAACAGCTCGAAGAAGCCCTGCCCCTCAAGCCTCATGCTGTCCTGCTTGATAATATGGACAATGACACGCTACGCCGTGCGGTCGCCATGATTGACGGGGCCTGCAAGGCCGAAGCGTCCGGCGGCGTCAATCTCGATACGGTGGCCGCAATTGCCGAGACCGGGGTCGATTATATTTCCGTTGGCGCGCTAACTCACTCTGCGTCAAACCTTGACGTCGGTCTCGACCTGCCCTGATCCTGTTCGCGTGATCGCCGACTATAAGAAACGGCGGCAAACAGGAGGAGAAGGATATGGGCGAGTGTATCGGCCGAAAAAGCATTTTCATCACGGGCGCGGCCTCCGGCATCGGCGCAGCAACCGCGAAACTGTTCGCTGACCGAAGCTGGTTTGTGGGCCTCTACGACATTGACGAAGCCGGCCTGAAATCAGTCGCAGCAGAGATCGGCGAGGAGAATTGCATCTGGGACAAACTCGATGTGCGCAACCGGGATGACTGGAAGCGCTGCATGGACGCGTTTGGTGAAGCAACCGATGGCCGCCTGAACGTGCTGTTCAACAATGCGGGGATCGGCCGGCATGGCTGGTTCGAGGATATTTCCGGCGACGACAATGACGCCATCATCGATATCAATGTGAAGGGCGTCATCAATGGCGTACAGGCCGGGCTGCCCCTGCTGCGCCAGACGCCGGGCGCGCGTATCGTGAATACCGCGTCGACAGCAGGTGTGTTCGGCGCGCCAAAACTCGCCGTCTATGTCGCTTCGAAATTTGCGGTACGCGGCCTGACAGAAGCCCTCGACATCGAGTTCTCCAATATCGGCATTCGCGTCACGACGCTGATGCCATGGTTCATCGACACGCCGATCCTCGACATGGGCACCAAGGAAGGCGCCAATGTAAAGATGAGCGACCAGCTGAGGGAGTCCGGCTCGGAGGTCTACCCGGTCGAGCTTGCCGCAGAGCGCGCCTGGGACGCCGCCCATGGCAAGGACGTCCACTACATGGCCGGCAAGATGGCCGAACGAACCCGCTTTGCAGCGCGCTTCATGCCCAAGCGCCTAAAGAAACAGCTGGAGAAGACGCTCGGCCCGCGAGAATAGCCAGACGGATCAGTCAGTCTTTCACGCGAGCAACGGCGAGCCCGTCATGCCCCTTGATGCCGACCTGCTGGAGCACGATCGCTTCCAATTCGGGATGACTAGCGAGCGCCTGGTTGAAGGCGGCTGCGCCAATCGCATTCGCATCGACGGAGGATGGCTTCAGCACCGCGCCCTCCCGCACGACATTGTCGGCCACGATCAGGCCGCCCGGTCGCGTCAGGCGAACCGCCTGTTTGAGATAGGCCGGATAGCCGTCCTTGTTGGCGTCGAGAAAGACCATGTCGAAACTCGGCTCGAGGCCGCTCATCACATCAAGCGCCTTGCCTTCAACCACTTCACAGCGGGCCGAAAGGCCGGCATCTTCCAGGGTCTCGCGCGCAACTTTCACATGCGCAGGCTCTAGCTCAACAGTGGTGATCCTGCCGTCTTCGGGGAGCGCCCGCCCGAGCCAGACGGTCGAGTAGCCGCCCAGCGTGCCAATTTCGAGAACACGTTTGGCGCCAATCATCTTGGCCAGCAGGTAGATGAGTTTGCCTTGTCCGGGCGACACCTGGATTTCAGGAAGACCGGCTGCGGTCGAACGCTCAATGGCGCGCTCCAGCACCGGATCATCTTCCACAAACAGGCTGTTGATATAAGTGTCGACCGCCTCAAACAGACTTTCTTCACTCATAAATTATTGACCTTACGGCGCTGGGCTGAGAACGCTGAGCGACTTGGCATTCAGGTCTGCGGTGTCGTCCTCATTCGTGATGGTCACGAGTGTCGAGCTTGCACCGGCATCGCCTGAAGCTTCGCGGTCAAAGCGGGCCTGTTGGGCGGCGCGGGCACTTGCCCACTCGGCCCCGCGCGGGAACCGGTAGAAGATGTGCGTGCCGATCTTCGACGTCTTGATGAGGCCGGAATTCCAGACAGGGTTCACATAGGTCGCGTGATAGTGCGTCGCCCCATGGGTGCGTTGCTCATCCAGTCCGAGATAGATGTGCGCAGCGATCGCTTTCGCCGCCTCCCACTTCGAACCGCGCGGTTTGCGGGCCAGTGCACCGTCGCAGGTGAAGGTGAACTGACAACCCGTGGTGCGGGTTGCGCCCTGGTAGACAACATCGCAAGCCGTGTTCGGATAGCGATGATCCTGGACGCGGTTCATGATCACTTCGGCAACCGCCAGCTGACCGGATGTGGTTTCGCTGCGAGCCTCATAATATACCGCTTCGGCCAGACATTTCATCTGGCGGCTCATATCTTCCGCCTTGTCGAGGTGAATGGGATCAAAGCTCTTCATGCCGGCCAGAACCGCAGAGTCACGCTCAAGACCACCATAGCGGCTGAGCGCCTCGTCCGGATTGCGCTCGAGCGAGAACTCGACATTGCGCAGCCATTCGTGGCGCATGAGTTCCGGCGCTTCTGGATCGGACCGAACGGCCTCACCGGCATCCTGCGCGGCAGCGAAGCGTTCAGTCTGAGCACGGTACTCAGCTTCTGCCTGCTTTTGCGTGTTGATCGAGGCAATCATTGGAAGCGCGACAATCAGGCCTGCAGCCAGCGTCGAGACCAGAGCCGAGCGCATGACATAGGTGCGCTGTTCGGCGTTGGTCTTGTCCATCCACCAACGGCTGACTTTGCCGCGGAGTGACGTGTCCGCGAAAATACGCGGGCTTTGTTTTGCCGTTCTGAGTGACATCACCTGTCCCCTCTAGTTACCGGTTTGAGCCATCCAAGCAGTTATCAGGCCAAACTGGCCCCCCCGCTAATTCCCTGATGTCTCCGGCTTCTCGTTTGGACTAAATATTAAACTCGAGCGGCACATAGCAATCAAATCGCCGATTTGCAGACTTACATTTCTGTAGGCTTTGGAACCCATTATGGGACACGGCCGTTTAGGCCGAGCTACGGAAATGCAAAAAATTGTAACGATTCAACTGCTCAAAGGGGCAGATGAACAGCCATTCAATTTCGCCACCGAAACAGAGTGTTGCTGAAATACAACGGTTTTACGGGGTCTGAATCACGCTCCAGCCCCGCTAAATCACCGAAATTGACCCCTCATCAGTCCTCGTTTTGCTGCAATGCAGCATGTGCGGCCGCGAGTCGGGCAATGGGCACACGGTACGGCGAACACGAGACATAATCGAGTCCCAGATGGTGACAGAAGATGACAGATGCCGGGTCACCACCATGCTCGCCGCAGATACCAAGCTTGATATCCGGACGGGTTTTGCGGCCCCGTTCAGCAGCAATTTTGACGAGTTCGCCAACGCCATCCTGATCCAGCGTCACGAACGGGTCTTTCTCGTAGATGCCCTGCTCTTCATAGGCCTTGAGGAAGCGCGCCGCGTCATCACGGGAGATGCCGAGCGTCGTTTGTGTCAGATCATTCGTCCCGAAAGAGAAGAAGGCTGCAGACTCAGCGATAAAGCCAGCCTGTAGCGCGGCACGCGGTAGCTCGATCATGGTGCCGACAAGATATTCCAGCGTCGTGCCCGTCTCTTCGAACACCGCTTTTGCCGTCGCGTCGATGCGCGCCTTCAGGATATCGATTTCCTTCTTGGTCGCGGCCAGCGGGATCATCACTTCCGGTACCGGGCTGTAGCCGGTTTCCTTGGCAATCTGCACAGCCGCCTCAAAGATGGCGCGCGCCTGCATCTCGTAGATTTCCGGATAGGTGATACCAAGGCGGCAGCCCCGGTGACCCAGCATCGGATTGCTCTCGTGCAGATCATCAGCCTGACGTTTCAGAACCGCCACATCTACGCCCGCTGAAGCGGCAACTTCGGCCATCTCGTCTTCCGAGTGAGGCAGGAATTCGTGAAGCGGCGGGTCAAGCAGGCGGATCGTGCAAGGACGATCTTCCATGATGCGGAAAATCTCCGCGAAGTCTTCGCGCTGCATCGGCAGCAGCTTGGACAGCGCGGCCTCGCGGCCCTTCTTGTCGCCAGCCAGGATCATGGAGCGAACCACAGGGATCCGCTCGGCGTCGAAGAACATATGCTCTGTGCGGCAAAGGCCAATGCCTTCCGCGCCGAACTGCTTAGCGGTTTCGACGTCGTGCGGGGTTTCGGCGTTGGTGCGCACTTTCAGTTTACGCGCGCGGTCAGCCCACTCCATGAGCTTGCCGAAATCACCGGACAGATCCGGCTTCACCATCTCGATGGCGCCGAGGAGAACCTCGCCTTCTGCGCCGTCAATCGTGACGACGTCGCCTTTCTTGAACTCGCGGCCGCCGGAGCGGAAAGTGCCATTGGCCGGGTCGATCTGGAGACCACCAGCGCCGCAGACACAGGGACGACCCATGCCGCGCGCGACAACAGCGGCGTGAGAGGTCATACCCCCGCGAGACGTCACGATGGCACGGGCGGCATGCATGCCGTGAATATCTTCCGGGCTCGTCTCGACGCGCATGAGAATGACGTCTTCGCCCTTCTCGGCGAGCGCCGCAGCCTCATCGGAATCGAACACCACCTTGCCGACAGCGGCGCCCGGGCTGGCCGGCAGGCCTTTGACGATGACGTCGCGTTTTGCGTCCGGTGCAATGGTTGGATGGAGCAGCTGGTCGAGCTGGTTCGGCATCAGGCGGAGGACAGCCTCCTCCTCATTGATGAGCCCTTCCTGCGCCATGTCGACGGCAATCTTCAGAGCTGCAGCGGCGGTGCGCTTACCGTTCCGCGTCTGCAGCATGTAGAGCTTGTTGTCTTCGACCGTGAACTCGATGTCCTGCATGTCGCGATAGTGGCTTTCGAGCTTTTCAGCGACCGCCACCAGTTCTTCGTAAACCGCAGGCATCGCGTCTTCGAGCGGCAGCTCTTCCGACGACAGCGCCTCAGCGCGAGAGCGGGAAATCGGGGCCGGCGTGCGGATACCGGCCACAACGTCTTCGCCCTGCGCATTCACGAGGAATTCGCCATAGAAGACTTTCTCACCGGTCGACGGGTCACGCGTGAAGGCAACGCCGGTCGCCGAGGTGTCGCCCATATTGCCGAACACCATGGACTGGACGTTGACCGCCGTGCCCCAGGCCGCAGGGATGTCATTCAGCTTGCGATAGAGGATGGCGCGGTCATTCATCCATGAGCCGAAAACGGCGCCGATCGCGCCCCAAAGCTGTTCGCGCGGATCATCCGGGAACGGCTTGCCGAGCTGTTTCTTCACGGCGGCCTTGTACTGGCTGATGATCTCTTTCCAGTCATCGGCCGTCATCTCGGTGTCGAGGCTATAGTCCTGACGCTCTTTATAGTCGTCGAGGATATGTTCGAACGTGTCATGCTTCAGGCCGAGCACGACATTGCAATACATCTGGATGAAGCGGCGATAGGAATCATAGGCAAAGCGCTCACCGGCTTTCTTGGCGAGCCCTTTCACCGTCACTTCCGACAGGCCGAGGTTCAGAACCGTATCCATCATGCCCGGCATCGAGGCGCGCGCGCCTGAGCGCACGGACACCAGAAGCGGATTGTCCGCATCGCCAAACACTTTGCCGGTCTCGGCTTCAACGGCCTTCAGCGCGGTATCGACCTGCGCTTCCAGACCGTCGGGATATTTTTCGCCAAGATCATAATAGGCGGTGCAGACTGCCGTTGTGAGCGTGAAGCCCGGAGGAACCGGAAGGCCGAGGCGCGCCATCTCTGCGAGGTTCGCGCCCTTGCCGCCAAGCAGGTTCTTCATCGTGGTGTCGCCATCAGCTGTGCCACCACCGAAGGAATACACCCATTGATCCTTGGTCATCGTGTCAGCACTGTCAGCCATGATTTGCATTCTCCAGACTTAATTCTTTGGTGGCGAGGCTTTGGGCCAATCGCGCAGCGTCGTGTGTAAGGCGATAGCGTCCGGGTTCAAAGGACACCAGAAGTTTCAGATGCGGCAAACGGACCCCCAACTCAGTTTGGTCGTCCAGGCTTGCAGGTTTCACGCCAAATTTTTCCGCGATTTCAGGATCAAGCTGGCGTCCCCGGACAGCCTTCAGTCTGAAGTCTGCTGCGCCAAAACGCCGGTGCAGGTCGAGCACGAAAGCGCGGTCGAGGTCTGACACCTCAGACGGCGTCGGCCCGTTCGCTTCAAAAATGTCCCGTGCCTGCTTGGAAGGCATTTTGACAAGGCTCCACATCCATAAGGCCAGAAGGCCGATCAGGAGCGGAAGAATCAACATGGATACGCCCCCGGAAGATTATGCCGCCAGTTTGGAAAAATCGGCGACGCGATGCAAAGCGTCACGAATGGAATTCAGAATCAAGAGGCGGTTTTGCCTCAATTCTGGTTTCTCGGCATTAACCTGGATCTCTTCGAAGAACGCATCGACGGGCGCGCGGAGTTTGGCCAGCGCCGCCATCGCCTTCTCGAAATCCTCGGCCTCCAGAGCATCATCCGCCTCTGCGGTGGAGGCATCGATGGCCGCGTAGAGCGCCTTCTCCTCATCCTGCTCAAACAGGGATTTGTCCGGCGCGCCGGAGAATTCCGTGCCGTCCTTCTTCTCCTCGGCCTTGAGGATGTTCACCGCGCGCTTGTAGCCCGCCTGAAGGTTCGCGCCATCTTCGGTCTCAAGGAAGGCACCGAGCGCCTCGACCCGCTTCACGATCAGCACGAGATCGTCCTCTCCGAGCTCGAAGACCGCGTCGATGAGATCGTAGCGCGCGCCCGCATCGCGGAGGTATTGTTTCAGGCGGTCGGCGAAGAAGGCGAGGAGGTCGTCAATCGCCTTCCAATAGGTAAAGTATCTCGCGTTTTTGGTGCGTTCTTTAATGTAACTAATAAGTGCGCCCGGATTGCGGGTAGGTTTTTTGAGCTCGGGTTCAGTTATTACATCGGAAGCGGCAAAAAGTGCCATGTCGGGCGTAACAAACTTCGAAAATCGATCCTGTACCAAATAGCCGACGTTCAGCAGACTTAGTCTGATATCATTCTCCAGAATGATCCTCACGGCACCCAGCGCGGCGCGGCGGAGCGCGAACGGGTCTTTCGAGCCAGTCGGTTTCTCGTCGATGGCCCAGAAGCCGACCAGCGTGTCGAGCTTGTCGGCGAGCGCCACGGCGATGCTGACGGGTTCGGTCGGCACCTCGTCTGATGGGCCTTGCGGCTTGTAATGCATGGCGATGGCATCGGCGATCTTGCGGACGTCAGCGTCTTCGAGGCCGCTAAGCAGCCCCCCTCCGCCTGCCGGCACCTCCCCCGCGGGCGGGGGAGGCGTGCTTGCGGCCTGGTCCTCTCTTCCCCCGCTGGCGGGGGAAGTGGCCGCGGAGCGGTCGAAGGGGGCAAGGCCCTGCTCCAGCGCATAGTAGCGGCCCATCACGCCCTGCAATTCGGGAAACTCAAAGACCATTTCGGACACAAGGTCCGCTTTCGCCAATCTGGCCGCCTTTTCTGCAAGGTCCGGGTCAGCGCCGACTTTCGGGGCGAGCTCACGGGCGAGCGCTGCCACGCGGTCGACTTTGTCGGCGATGGAGCCCAGCTCCTTCTTGAAGTCGATGGCCTTGAGCTTCTTCGCCATCTCCTCAAGCGGGGTTTTGCGGTCATTGTCCCAGAAGAAGCGCGCATCATCGAGGCGGGCCGAGAGCACTTTGCGATTGCCCGCCGCGATGGCCTTGCCGCCATCTTTCGCTTCAACGTTGGCGACCACGACGAAGTTCGGCGCGAGCTTGCCGGTCTTCGGGTCGCGCACGGCGAAATATTTCTGGTGGGTGCGCATGGAGAGCTGCACGACTTCGCCCGGCAGGTCGAGGAAGGCCGGGTCCATATCGCCGAGAATGACCACCGGCCACTCGGCGAGGCCGGTCACTTCTTCCAGCAGGCCCTTGTCCTCGACGAGTTCGAGACCCGCCTCGGCGCACACCTTGTGGGCCTGTTCTTCAATCAGCAGGCGGCGGTCTTCGCGTGACAGGACAACAGAGCCTTCCTGCTGCAGCTTGGTGCGGTATTCGTCCAGCGACGAGACAGTGAATGGCCCGCGCCCCTGGACGCGGTGTCCTTCTGTCTCGTTTCCGGACGTCAGACCGTCAATCTCAAACTCGACCGTCTTGCCGTTGAAAACGCAGACAATTCTCTGCAGAGGGCGCACCCAGCGAAGTTCGCCCCGGCCCCAGCGCATCGACTTTGGCCAGTGAAAGCCGCGCACAATTTCCGGCACGAGGTCTGCAATGATGTCTTCGAGCGGGCGGCCCGGGATTTCGCGCACGGCGACGTAAAAATCGCCCTTTTTCGGGTCGCTCCGCACCTCGGCTTCATCGACCGAAGAGAGCCCTGCCCCGCGCAGGAAGCCCTGGACGGCCTGGTCCGGCGCGCCGACTTTCGGGCCCTTCTTCTCTTCGCTGACATCGGCCGATTTTTCCGGCAGCCCGTCAATCGCTACGGCGAGCCGGCGCGGCCCGGACAGCGCCGTGACCTCGCCATACTCGACGCCGGCATCGGTCAGCCCCTTGGTCAGCGCATCGCGAAGATCGCGCTCGGCCTTGGCCTGCATGCGTGCCGGAATCTCTTCCGAAAAGAGTTCGAGGAGAAGTTCAGCCATGAAGTGGTGATGGTCCCGTGTTTCGTGTCAGCGTGATGCCGCAGGCGGTCAGACGCCGCAACTGCCTTTTACGCCCATTTTCTCAGTTTCGACCGGCTCGATGATGGCCATCGTGCCTTCGTAATCGGTGTGCTCGACCCCGCCATCGACGGGTTTCAGCTGCAATTCGACGAGGATGCCGCGCTCCTCAGAGCGGTAGCGCCAGGTCTCTATGCCGTCTGCGTCCTCGGTCCTCATCTCTTCGCTGAAGGTGAGCACCTCATCATTGATCTTGATCCGCGCCGGCGGTTCATCGCCCTCCGCTTCGCTGAGAAAGACAAAGCGCCAGGTCGCCGGGTCGTCATAGACGAATTCGTGAGCAGCCTGCATGAGCGTGCAATAGGCAAGCGTATCGGGCTCGTGGATGACGCCGATCCCGAGCGCCTGCGGGTCTGTTGCGGCGACATCTTCAGCCGGGGGAGTCGGGTCGTCCACGCTGGTATTGTATTGCGGCTCAGGCTCTGTCGGTGCGTCCGGCTCATTCGAGCAAGCCGCCGCAGGCCAGAGCACAGCGGCCAGAAAAGCGATGGTCGTTTTATTCATCTGCAGCTCCATCATAGGCGCACGCACCTTCAAACTTCACGGCATCGCCCTCGGCTGGAAAGATGGGTCGCACAGAGCCTGTATAAGATACGCCAGCATCCGTTTCGCCTGCCTCCAGCAGGATCACTTCGAGTTCGACGCTCTCATCATCGTTGACATAGCGGCGCGTCTCGATGCCTGCGCCGAAGCCGGCCTCGACTTCGGTGAGTTTCGTGACGTCGCCGTCGAGCTTGGCATAGCCGTGATAGACGCTATCGCCGAGACTGGTGACGAAGACGTAGTTTCCGTCCGGCGTGCTGCCTTCTGCCGAAAAGGCGCAGAATGGTTCGTCGACAGGCATGGCCATGTCGGCGGCGATGACAGGGGCCGGTTCGGCGGTCTCGCCTGCGCCAGTGGCGGTTTCATCACTGCCGCCACCGCTGCAGGATGCCGCTGCTAGCAACAACGCAAATGCCAGTGAGCGCATCATCAGGCCGCCCGCTCCTCTTCCTGCTTCGCCCAAAGCTCGGCGGCGCCGCGCGCGAGGTCGCGGACGCGGCCGATAAAGGCCTGACGCTCGGTCGGCGAAATCGCGCCGCGCGCATCGATCAGGTTGAAGACGTGGGACGCCTTCAGCGCATAGTCATAGGCCGGCAGCGGCTTGCCAGCCTCGCGCAGGGCCTTGGACTGTTTCTCGCAGCCGGTGAACCAGGTCTGCAGCATCTCCACATCGGCCAGCTCAAAATTGAAAGCCGATTGCTCGCGCTCATTCTGCAGGAAGACATCGCCATAGGAGAGCGGCACGGCGGAGGCCGGGTCGTTGAATGGCAGGTCATAGACATTGTCGACGCCGAAGACATACATGGCGAGGCGCTCAAGGCCGTAGGTCAGCTCGCCGGAAACCGGGAAGACGTCGAGCCCGCCAACCTGCTGGAAATAGGTATATTGGGACACTTCCATGCCGTCGCACCAGACTTCCCAGCCAAGCCCCCAGGCGCCAACGGTCGGGTTCTCCCAGTCATCCTCCACAAAGCGGATATCATGGACCATCGGGTCGATGCCGATCTCGTAGAGGGAATTGAGATAAAGATCCTGCAGGTTGGCCGGGTTCGGCTTCAGGATGACCTGATACTGATAATAATGGCCGAGCCGGTTGGGATTCTCGCCATAGCGGCCATCGGCCGGGCGGCGCGATGGCTGCACATAAGCGGCGCGCCAGTCCTTTGGCCCGAGCGCGCGCAGGACTGTGGCCGGATGCAGCGTGCCGGCGCCAACTTCCATGTCATAAGGCTGCAGGATCGCGCAGCCCTGCGCGGCCCAATAGGCCTGCAGGCGCAGGATCAGATCCTGAAAGGAAGCGGGTTTTTCACGGGCGGTCGGGGCTGACATGGCAAGCCTTGAATCGAGAGCTGAAGTCCAGCGCAACCGCCTACCGCCAGACGGGCCTTTTCGCAACTGTGGGGATGTGAGAGCGAATTTTCTGGCGAGCTTAGAGCGGCGTTAATCCAGAGTTGATTTATGGGCGGCAGCAATCCACAGCCGGGCTCCATAGTGCACGACTCCATCCTTCTATCAGCAGTCCTGGCCTGCAGCCTTGCTGCGTGTTCGCCGGCGAGCCCGTCAACTTCCGCCATGCAGGAGGAAGGAACGTTCAAGCGACCGCCCTCCTTCTTCTACCGCATGAAGGCCGACTTCATCCTCAAGAAAACAGGCGAACCGATCAGCTTTGATTATGTGGTGGGATGTGGCGGCGTTGTGTTCGGTAATGCAGGTACGACCGATACCGTGTTCTACGAACACCACCCCATGACCATGTTCAAGCCGGTGGGCGACGGCCATGTCATCGGCCTCGTGACAATCGATATGTGCGAAGATTGGAAGTGGCAGCCGATCAAGTTTGGCGAGCGGAAGGGCGAAAGCCGCATTCCCGACAATCTAAGACCCCTCGCCATCTGGTTTGAGGATATCAATGATCTGAGCTTTGGCTGGGGATACAAGACCGATGACGCTTATGAGAGTCCGCTTGCCAAGATCGAGTTCGTAAAGGCGAGCGTGACGAAGACTGATGAAGCAGCTTGGCGCGAATGGCGGGATTCGGCCGCTAAGACCTTTGAGCAGATTGGAGCGCTCCCAGGTCCGTGGGGATATAGCTACTCTCATGAGGCGCCTGAAATTCAGCGACGAGTTGCAAGCCGTGGCGAAGGCTTTGGCATCGCATCCGGTGATTGTCTTGCTGAAAGCCGCATTGCCGTGCCTGACGATGTTATCAATAGTGCTCTAGACGAAGTTGGCGCGCCATCCGATCGCTATTATGTATCTCTTGAAAATCAAGGGGACCTTGTTCGAGATATTTCTCAACAGTTAGAGCAGGTCTACGGTCAGAAGCCCTTATCAGCATATCTTAATTCGGACTTCTGGTTCTATGGAACTCTTAGACGCGCTGGTGGAGGGCATATATCTCCATATGACCCATCGGTACGGTCTAATGGGCTAGCCTATCGCGATATCTTCCCTTTGCTCGTGCGTTCGAAGGAAATGAACGCCGATGCGATCCCCGCTGATACTTATCGCCGGAGAATTGATACATCTGAGGGACGCAAGGGCTTCAGTGCGTGCATTTCCGCACTGCACCCTATGGACACGCTGCACTCAATCCATCCCGTTCTTGACGCAGCGCAAATAGACATTCCAATCGACGTGTCGGCGAAATCGAAAAGCCATGTTTTTTTCGTGGGAGATGACCTCATTGGAAGCGATCCAAGATGGGCTGGTCAGAGTCCGCTAATCATATTTGACCGCGAAGGTAACCTGTATTTGCCCGAGCGCTGAACCCCGTAGCGCTTAATCTATCGAATGCTCGTGGTCCGCGCTATCAACCCGTTTCTTGCGGAAGACGGCGGCGTAGAATTTTGGGTGTGAGAGCGCGCCCATGGCGAGGCCAAGGACGGCGCCGGTGATCATCAGCATGGTGAAAAAGTCCTGCATGGAGCTACCCTACACTCTTTCTCCCACCTTTGTCGCGATAGATGAGGGCTAAAGTCAGGTTTGCGAGTAGCCTTCACGCTGCGCCACGGCCTTATGGTTCGACGTCGCTCACCATGGCGGCCTCATGAGGCGTCTGAATTCGTCGACATGGTGAGCGACGTCGAGCCATGCGAGCGAAGACAACCTCAACCCCAGTCCAGCCCTGCATCGGAGCGCGCAATCTGCTCCATCAGCGCCGTGCGCTCACCGCCTTTTGAGGTGTAGATATCGATGCCGTTCAGCAGGCGCATCTCGCCAGAGCGAAGGCCCTTCCGCGCCCGCACGATCACGCGCTTGGCGTCTGCGCCGGGATGAGAGCGCACGGGCATCACCTCGATCTGTCCGGTCCGCCGCTCAATCAGGGCAAGGATGCGGGCAAGCTCGGACGCCCGGTGGATCATCACGAAGCGTCCGCGCGGCTTGAGGCTGTGCAGCATGCCCCAGATCCAGTCTTTCAGGGAAACGCTTTCCAGATAGGCTTCGTGCTTGCGCTCACCGGGCTGAACGATTGAGCCGGAGCGGAAGAAAGGCGGGTTGGAGAAGACGAGGTCGAAGCGGTTTTCCCAGTCATGCGGGATATCGCCGACATTCTGGCGCTGAACCTCGACGCGGGCACCAAGATCATTCTCTTCAATGCTTCGCCGGGCAAGGTCCAGCATGAGAGGATCATGCTCCAGCCCTGTAAAACTTACGTTTTTAAGCCGCCAGGCCGCCGGAAAGAGCGCGCCACCAGCGCCGCAGCCGAACTCTGCCGCTTCGCCTGTCATGGATGGATCGAGCGCAGCAGACAGCAGCACGCTGTCCGTGCCAGCGCGAAAGCCCTTTTTCGGCTGCAGGACGGTGACCAGCCCCCCCAGAAAAGCATCGCGTGTGAACGCGTCGTCAGCCATCCTGATCGAGATCTTTCAGCTCACGCCGGGCGCGGTCTGCATCATTTTCGTGCACGACGACACGGATCGGCACCATCGGGCCGCGACCGTCAATATAAGCGGTATGCTCATCCAGGACGTAGACTTCGATTCCCGCCTCCGCCATCAGATGACGAATATAGCTTAACTTGACGGGATCATTGGTGCGAAACACTTCTTCCATAGACGACCTTGTTTTATATGCGGCTCTGTACCGCAGAGGTGGACCTTCGCCCGACTGTTATCCATATGGAATTGTCAGAATGACAGGAATAGGAAATCCCTCGTGAGCATATCGGCAACAGCACGTGACCTTGGAAAGAACGCGACCGTCGTCGATCGGCTCCAATCCCTGCTCGCTGACGATCTCGACGCCGTCGAAAAATTGCTGAAGGCCCGCGCGGCCAGCCCGGTCGATATCATCCCTGACCTGTCAGACTATATCGTATCAGCCGGCGGCAAGCGTTTGCGTCCGATCATCACGCTGGCGGCGGCCGAGGCGGTCGGCAAGGCGAAACACTCCACGCATGCGCTCGCCGCGGCGGTCGAGTTCATTCATACGGCGACACTGCTTCACGATGATGTTGTCGATGAGAGCGATCTGCGGCGTGGCAAACCGGCGGCAAAATCGGTCTGGGGCAATTCCGCGTCGATCCTGGTCGGCGACTTCCTGTTCGCGCGCGCCTTCACGCTGATGGTGGAAACCGGGTCGCTGGACATTCTCGGCATATTGTCGAACGCGTCCTCCGTGATTGCGGAAGGCGAGGTTCGCCAGCTCGCGGCTCAGGGCAAGCTTGACCTGCCGACCGAAGACTATCTCGCCATCATCGAAGCCAAGACGGCCGCCCTGTTTGAAGCGGCAAGCCGGGCCGGCGCCCTGTCAGGCGGCAGCGAAGAGCATTCCGCCGCCCTCGCCTCCTATGGCAAGAATCTCGGGCTGGTCTTCCAGATCGTTGATGACGTGCTTGATTATGGCGGCACGACCTCTGTCATCGGCAAGGTCGTCGGCGACGATTTCCGCGAAGGCAAAGTCACCCTGCCCGTGATCATCGCACGTCGGCGTGGGAAAACTGAAGACCACGCCTTCTGGGCGCGCGCCCTCAATATCGAGACGCAGGAAGAGGGCGATCTGGCCCGTGCCATCCATCTCATCCGCACCACTGGCGCGGCGGAAGCGACGATTGCTGAAGCTGAAGCCTATGCCGCGCTCGCCAAGTCTGCGCTGTCAGATCTGCCGGATACGCAGTGGAAAACCCTGCTTTGCGACCTAGCTGACTTTTGTGTGAAGCGCGCTTACTGAGCCGTGCATATTTGCGCCAAGTTGATCCATTATTCGTCAGACTGATGCCACACTTGTCGCAGTAGATAGAGTAAGCTGGACACTGCGTCCCCGCGTCGGCACACTCAAAGGCGATCTAGAAGGGCCTCTCATGAAGACGACCGTATCCTCTGCTATCCTTATTGCTGCGCTTCTGGCCACCGGTTGCGCCAACCAGTCGGCCCGCTCGAATTTCACCGAAGCCGAGCAAGCAGAATTCGATGCGCGAAAACAGGAAGTGCTCGGCGCGCTCTCGGCCTATAGCGGCGATTATGACGTTTCCGAAGCCGCGATGGCGACGGCTGTGCTCGGCGAGAACGGAAAGCCGGTCGGCCTGCTCGCCTACGAGTCGCCAGTCGACGCCGTCAAAGCCGGTGATATCGCAGCTTTCATCGCTTCGATGCAGACCGATGCCGCGCGAGACGGTGGACCCAGCCCATTTGCTGCGGTCGTTCTGTCGATCGATGCTGCTGCCGCAGGCGATTATGACCGCGCTCTGGACACGGTGAACACGGCGCTGGAAAGCGACGACATGACAATCATGGGCGGCTTTCTGCAGGCCTGGTATCTTGCGCTGGATGGTCAGGGAGATGCAGCGGTGGACGCGCATCGCTCGGTTGGCTCAGCCTTGCCGGGGCTCACAGGAGACCTGTCGCTGGCGGCCATGCTGGAAGTTGTTGGCCGCGAACAGGAAGCGCTCGCCGTCTATTCGTCGATCACGCCGACGGAAATCCGCGCGCCCGAACACGAATTCGACCCTCAGAACCTGTTGTACGGGCATGTGAAGCTGGTGATTGCGCGTCAGGCGATCCTGTTGCGCAAACTTGGCAGGATTGACGAGGCGAAAGACCTCTATGCGCGCCTGGCCGAAGCCGAGCCCGAAGAAGCGGCATCCTTCGCCGCCGCCCTGGAGCAGATCGAAACGGGCCGCGGGATTGACGACGAGTCGCTCACACCAACCGCCGCATTTGCCCGCTCCCTCAGCGACTATTCGCTCGCCCTTTCCTATCAGCGGCTGATCCGCTCGGCCTTCATGGGCGAACGCGTGCGGGGTTTTGATGACACCAAGTCTGCCTTCGACCAGCTTGCCCTGATCAATGATCCGACGAATGAAGACCTTCGCTTGGCCATTGTCGGCGATCTCTATGACGAGACGCTGTTCGCGGCGGCGATCCACCTCGCGCAGGCCGCGCCCGAGCAGACGGCCGGACTGAAGCTAGCACAGGCGCAATCCTATTTGAGGCTCGAACAGCCGGGCAAATCGGAAGACGCGCTGGATGACGCGATCAGGCTGGCTGAAGCCGATGAAGAACTCGGCACGTATTCCAGCGCGATGTTGATCTATGCCCTGCTCGACGACAAGAAAAAGGCCACCGATCTTGCCGAAAAGACGCCGGATCTCGCCCTGACAGATGCCGAGCGGGCCAGCGCTCATGGCACAAGTTCAGCGATTTACGCGCAATTCGGCGAGTTCGATCAGGCCCTCTTCCACGCGAAGGCCGCTCGCAATCTCGACGACACACACGACCGGCGCATGGCGCTTGCCAATGCGCTCGCCGAAGCCGACGAGATCGATGAAGCGCTTCGCCTCATCCGGACCGAGTCGCTGGCTCGGCCCAATGACCCTTATATGCTGAACACGCTCGGCTATTTCCTGGTCGAGCATACAGACCGGTATGCAGAAGCGTTCCGGGTGCTGGCCCGTGCCAATGCACTGGCGCCAGCCGATCCGTATATCAGCGACAGCTTCGGCTGGGTTCGATACAAGCTCGGCGATCTTGAAGGGGCGAAACGCTACATCGAGCAGAGCCGCGAAGAGATCGCGCCGAATTTGCATTGGGAAATCGAGGACCACCTCGGTGACATCTACTGGCACCTTGGCGACAAGGATGCGGCGCGCGCAGCCTGGCAAAACGCTTTGAACGATTATCCGTCAGATACAAAACGCGCGGCGATCCAGGACAAGCTCGATAATGGCCTTGCCGGCCCGCCGCCCGAGAAGCAGCCTCTGCCGAAAGTCTCTCTTGGAGATGAAGGTGAGATCGGCCGCCAGGACATCTAATCTCGGCGTTGCTGTCTGAAAATTAAGAAATGTGCTGGAAGAAATTGCGTTCTGCGTCAGTTTCGCCCATCAACAAGACAGTTATGTATCGGGTCAGTTTCTTAATTTTAGCGTGTGCCAGCCTGGCATCGTGCTCCAGCGTGGACACCTCACGCGCGTCGCTCAACCAGCGGCTGGCGCTCGCGCGTGCCGACGCTGAAACAAATGCCATTGCGGACGATTACAGCCAGTTCCTCGTCGCGCGCTATGCGTCCCTGATCAACGATCCGGACCAGGCCGCTGAGAAGTACGCCCTTGTCGCTCGCTCCAGCCCGAATGACCAGTCGATCATGGAGCGCGCGGTCTTCTCTGCGCTGCTCGCCAACAACTTCCCGCTCGCCGCGTCCATCTCGAGCAAGACCGGCGCCGAAATTCTGCCGGAGACAACCCTGCCGCGCCTGACACTGGCTGCTCAGGCGCTGATCAATGGCCAGGCGGATCGCGTTGCCCCTTTTCTTGAGGGCAGCAATCCGGGCATGTTCAACAGCCTGATCATGACATCGCTTGAAGCGTGGGCGCTGATTGAGCTTGGCCAGCCCGGCGATGCGCAGCTCAAACTGCTGTCGGCATCGCAAGGCGACCCTTATCTCGACACCATCGTGCTGAACCTGCTCGGCCTCATGGAAACGGCCGTGGGAAATGACGACGACGCCGTGAAGACGTTTGCCCGAATTGACGCGAACGGCACGCTCGTCGCCACCGCCGCAGACAGCTATGCCCGATTGCTCGCAAATCGCGGCGAAATGGCCAAAGCCATCGACGTCCTGGACCGGTTCCGCGCGTCGGCGGGGCACAATCCTGCCATCACGCAGCTGATTGAAACGCTGCAATCCGGCAAAACGCCTGATATCCAGCGCTTGAGTGTTCGTCAGGGGGCGGCGCTCTCAATCTATGTGCCGGCAGCCGCACTCGCAGCGCAGTCCCAGAACGACCTGCCCGGCGTCTACTATTCGATTGCATTGCGCCTCGACCCAGACCTTCACGCCGCGCGCGCCCTCTGGGCTGACGCGCTGGACCATGCCGGACGCAGAGACGAATCCATCGACATGCTGGAAACCATTCCGGCAAGCTCGCCCTATTACACATCGGCGCGCGGACAACTGGCCTGGGCACTGCGCCGCGACGAGCAGAACGCCAAGGCCTATGAGCTTGTCACAAAAACGCTCCAGACCAATCCGGGCCGTGACCTCAAGATCCAGATGGCTGACCTGCTTCGCGCGCTCGACCGCTACGGCGAAGCGCTGCAGGTATTCGACGAACTGATCGCGGCCGACAAGCAGGCGAAGAGACCCGACTGGCGTCTCTACTTTGCGCGCGGCGCTATCCATGAAGAAATGGGCTCCTGGCCGCTCGCTGAATCCGACCTCAAGACCGCCAAGGCGCTGAACGGCACCTCCCCGGACGTGCTCAATTATCTCGGCTATAGCTGGGTGGATCGAGGCATCAATCTGGATGAGGGCCTGGAGCTGATCCGTATGGCGCTCGCGCTTCGCCCCGGCAGCGGCGCGATCACAGACAGTCTCGGTTGGGCCTACTACAAGACCGGGCGGTATGAGGAGGCCATCTCCTATCTTGAGCGCGCGGTGGAACTTCAGCCAGGCCTGGCCGAAATCAACGACCATCTGGGCGATGCCTACTGGATGGCTGGCCGCAAACTGGAAGCGCGCTATCAGTGGCAGCGGGCGATCTCTCTGCTCGAAGAGCAAGATCAGATCGACACGCTGCAACGGAAGATACTGACCGGCCCTGCCGAGGACACGCATGAGCAGGCGCAACTTCCCTGATGCTGGCACCTGCGAAGGTCAATCTGTTCCTGCATGTCGACCAGGCGAAAGCAAATGGCCGCCACGATCTTGATTCATTAGTTGTTTTCTCCGGCCCCGAAGCGGCTGACCGGATCGAGGCGCGACGGGCGACCGAGCTTAGTCTCAGCCTGAAAGGTCCGTTTGCCAGCCTTGAGCTGTCATCGCCCGAGAACCTGGTCCTGCGCGCTATTTCCGCCTGCGAGGCCAAAGGCCTGACCGTACCGCCGCAATCGATCACCCTGCACAAGGCGATACCTGTCGCGGCGGGGCTCGGCGGCGGCTCTGCGGATGCCGGTGCAATGCTGAGATTGCTCAAACAGCTCGGGACGCTGACGGATGCGGTCGCCCTCAAGATCGCGCAGGGCCTCGGCGGGGATGTTCCGGCCAGCTTCCGCTCCGAAGCCTGCCTAATGCGCGGGGAAGGCGAACGCCTGGAGATGGTGGCAGACCTGCCGCCCCTTCCCGCACTCCTGGTCAATCCGGGCACACCCTGCCCGACCGGCTCGGTTTTCAACGCCTATGACAAGGCTGGCGGCGGGGATGGTTTCCAGCTGGCAGAGCTGCCGCCTTTCGAGACCGCCGAAGAGGTCGCGCAGTGGTTGGCGCTGCACACACGAAATGATCTTGAATCGCCAGCCATTGATCTGGTGCCGGTGATTGGTGAGGTGCTGGACGAATTGCGCGCCTTGCGGGGATGCCTGCTCGCCCGGATGTCCGGGTCTGGCGCGTCGTGTTTTGTGCTGTTTTCGAGCCCAGCTGATGCAAAATCCGCCGAACGCTCGCTGCAAACACGCAAACCGGACTGGTGGATGAAGGCGACTCTGCTCAATGGCAGGGCGTAATCATGATCATCATCGTTGCCCTGGCCCTCTGCGCTATCAGTTTCACCGCGTCCTACCTGCTTTGCGAGGCGACGAAGCATACCGGCGTTGTTGACGCGCCCGATGGCCGCCGCAAGCTTCAGGATCGGCCCATTCCGAGGCTGGGCGGCCTTGGCGTGCTTTTGGCAATCGCGATTTCCGTTCTGGCAGCCGGGGTTCTTCATTCCTTTGCACCGCAATGGATCGGCAGCAGCTTCCTGCCCGGCGGCGTGCCGGAGGTTCTGTACGCCGTGGGCGTGTCCTTCCTATTCGGCCTCGTCGGGGCAGCCGATGACCTCATCGAGCTCAACCCTGTCACGAAGCTGGCGCTCCTCATCGTTTTGTGTGTCGCAGCGCCCATGGTCGGCGTCGCAGTGGGCGAGCTGGAATCGCCGTTCGGAAGCATTACGGCCCCCGCGATCCTGATTGCCGGATCCGCCGCGTGGCTTCTCGTTTTTGTAAACGCGGCGAATTTCATGGATGGCAGCAACGGGCTGTCGCTCGGCTGTCTGGCCATCATGCTGGCCGGCCTCGGTCTCAGCCTGATGCTGGCCGAGCGCGGCGGATTCCCGCTTGGCCTGGTCTGCATGATCGCGGCGATTGGCGCTTTTCTGATCCACAACCTTCGCGGCACGCTCTATGCCGGGGACGCAGGCGCCTTCGGGGTCGGCGCCATGTTCGCAACGCTCGCTTTGATCTCGGGCCTGTCGGTCTGGACGGTTGCGACCCTGGCCCTGCCCTTCCTGGTGGACGTGCTGCTGACACTTGTTTCACGGGCCCGGCACGGCCAGCCCCTGTTTGAGGCGCATCTTGATCACGCCTATCAGGGCCTGATCAAGCGGGGCTGGGCTCATGAGGAAGTTGCGGTGCTGTGGTGGTCGCTATCGGTGGTCTGCGGCGTGGCCGCTAGCATTGGCGCAGCGGGTGGCGGGGCCCTACCCTTTATCCTGTTCTGGACGTTCGCCCTGATCCTCAGCGCCGGATGGCTCTTCCTTCACGGCGAGGCGCGCAAAAATTTCGCTGGCCGCACTCACGGGTAGCGATGGCGGCGAGGCCCATGGCCTGGACGACCAGCCCGTCCAGGCGCCGAACAGCATAAAACCGCCGCCGCACAGCAGAGCGAGCATCGCCTTGCTGTCTCGAACGCCGCCCATCATCAGCGCGATCAGGACGAATGCACCGAACACGAACGCCAGCACGCCGATCGTGAACATCGCTGTGCGCTCCCCGCCGCCCGCGCCAAAGGCGACCGGCAAGTCAGGTTTACGCTCAGCAAGGTCAGCCAGAATCGCTGAGACCAGGCGCTTGAATTCCAGATTGTGTTCATCGCCATCTGGCAGGTTGCATGAGATCCGATAGCGCTTTTTGCCGTCGAACAAATCAAACCATGCCGAGTGATTGTAACGAACCGTCATTTCCGCAATCAGGGCACGATCGACCTGGCGAAGGTCGCAGAAGGGCTCACCCGCTTTCGTGATGAGCCCGCTATCGAGTGTCCACGGCTTGCGGCCCGCAAGGACCGCCGCCTTGAATTCGAAACTCTGCATATCCTTTCCCCCACCAGAAAAGACGAAAGACCGCTATCCTACATATTCGGATAGGCAGGTCCGCCGCCACCTTCCGGCGTGGTCCAGGTGATGTTCAGGTTGGGGTCCTTGATATCGCACGTCTTGCAGTGAATGCAGTTCTGCGAGTTGATCTGGAAGCGTGGCTCCTTGCCCTCTTCCTCTACCCACTCATAGACGCCTGCGGGGCAATAACGCGCCGATGGGCCTGCATAGACGTCATGCTCTGAGCGCTTCTGCAGCTCCATGTCCTTGACGATCAGGTGGACCGGCTGGTTCTCGGCATGGTTGGTGTTGGTGAAGGAGACGCTGGTCAGCTTGTCGAAGCTGATCTTGCCATCCGGCTTCGGATAATCGATCGGCTTGTGCTTGGACGCAGGCTGAAGCGCTGCAGCGTCCGTTTTGCCGTGGCCCATGGTGCCGAAGAAGGAGAAGCCGCCGAACAGTTTGGTGCACCACATCTCGACGCCGCCCATGAGCGTGCCAAGCGTTGTGCCCATCTTGGAGAGAAGCGGCTTCACATTGCGGACCGCAAACAGCTCCTTGCGAACCGACGAGTCTTCATAGGCCGTCTGATAGGTGGTGAGCTCATCGCCCTGACGGCCTTCCTTGATCGCCGCAACGGCGGCTTCCGCGCCCATCATGCCGGTGAGGATGGCGTTATGGCTGCCCTTGATGCGTGGCACGTTCACGAAACCGGCCGAACAACCGATCAGTGCGCCGCCCGGGAAGGTCAGTTTCGGAAGCGACTGGTAGCCGCCTTCGACAATCGCCCGCGCGCCATAACCGACGCGCTTGCCGCCTTCGATATATTTCAGGATGTCTGGATGGTGCTTCCAGCGCTGCAGTTCCTGATACGGCGACAGGTACGGATTCTTGTAGTTCAGGTGAACCACGAAGCCGAGCGAGACGAAAGGCTCACCGCCATCACGGAAGTGATAGAGGAAGCTGCCGCCGCCGGTCTTGTCGTCGAGCGGCCATCCAAGCGTGTGCTGGACATAACCTTCCTTGAAATTCTCTTCCGGCACAGACCAGAGCTCTTTCAGGCCGATGCCATACTTTTGCGGCTCCTTGCCTTCAGAGAGGTCGTAATGCGCGATCAGCTGTTTCGACAGCGATCCGCGCGCGCCTTCAGCGAAGAGCACATATTTGCCGAGCAGCTCCATGCCTGGCTCATAGTCTGGCTTGTGCGTTCCGTCGGCAGCAATGCCCATGACGCCAGCGACGACGCCTTTGACTTCGCCAGCGTCGCCGTAAACGATTTCCGAGGCAGCAAAGCCCGGGAAAACCTGCACACCGAGATTTTCAGCTTCCTGGCCGAGCCAGCGCGTCACATTGGCGAGCGAGCCGGTATAATTGCCGTGGTTCTTCATATAGCCCGGCATTGGCAGCCAGGAGATATCCATTGAGCCCTTAGGGCCGAGCCAGATGAACTTGTCGCCTGTGACTTCGGTTTTCAGCGGCGCATCATCGCGCTCACGCCAGCCGGGAACCAGCGAATCGAGACCGACCGGGTCAACCACGACGCCTGACAGGATGTGTGCGCCGATCTCGCCGCCTTTTTCCAGAACGACGACTTCCAGTTCGTCTCCGGCTTCATTGGCAAGTTGTTTGGCGCGAATGGCGGCGGCAAGACCGGCAGGTCCGCCCCCCACGATCACCAGATCGAACTCCATTGATTCGCGTTCTACGGCTTCACTCATCTAATAACTCCCAGCTGTGGCGGCGCGTGTCAGCCTGCCCTATACATGTTTCGCACCCGGTCTACATTTGATTTAGCCGAATTCCAAAGGGTCTCAATGCCCCAGCCTGATTCTTCTCTCGCGCTGAAAGCCCTCCAGGACTGGTGGGACGAGATGGGCGTGGAAACCGATGAGGTGGAAATGCGGGCGCTGAAGAAGGCGGCAGAGGCACGCGCCACAGCGCCTCCAGCCAGCGATGACGCGCCGAAACCGCGCCGCCTGAAACGCGCCAAGACGCATGAAGACTGGGTCAATGATGCGCGTAAACTGGCCAAAAAGGCCGACAGTCTGGATGCGCTGAAGGCGGCTATTGAAGGCTTCGACGGCTGCATCCTGAAAGAATCCGCCCGCAACACGGTCTGCTTTGACGGCGTGCAAGGCGCACCGGTCATGGTGATCGGCGAAGGCCCCGGCGCCGAAGAGGACGCCAAGGGCCTACCTTTCGTGGGCCGTGCCGGGCAATTGCTCGACAAGATGCTGGCGGCGATCAACCTGTCGCGCACCCAGAACACTTTCATTACGAACGTCAATTACTGGCGCCCGCCCGGAAACCGGAACCCGTCCGATGAGGAACTGGAGCTCTGCCGGCCCTTCGTTGACCGGATGGTGGAGCTTGGGGCACCGAAGCTGGTCATCGTCGCCGGGGGCGTCGCCGCAAAGTCGCTGCTGCAGACCCGCGACGGCATCATGAAATTGCGCGGCACCGAACAACGGCTGACAACACCGGGCGGCTTTGAGGCGCCCATGTTCCCGATGTTCCATCCCGCCTTCCTGCTGCGGCGGCCACCGGAAAAGAGCCGCGCCTGGCGCGACCTGTTGCAGATTCAGAAACGATTGAACGACCTCTAATTTCTCAGAACCATGCTGCCGTCTGGCAACGGCCCTGAAATAATGCAGCCAGTTTTAGGCGATAGGCTTAGTCTCAGCTTTCATTCGCGCACGAAAAAAGCCCGGCGCGTCGATGAGGGGGAGGGTGACGCACCGGGCTTTTAATGTGGGCGGCAAAGGAGGGGGACTTTGCTTGCCCTGGTCTAAGACGGTCTACAGGATGTTCGGTCCGGCTCCTCGTCCTAACTGGATTTATTCTTCTAACTTTTCCTCGGCCTTCTCTTCGACAAGGTCGAGTTCAGCGTCCTTACGAGTCTCAAACGCCGATCCAATCTTTTCGGTTCCATCGTCACCGATAGTTTTTTTCGCGACCGGGAAAATGTCCTGTTCTTCCTCGTCAATATGGTGCTCGTAGCGGTGCTTGAGGTCCTTGAATTTGGTGAGCCAGGCGGGGCTGGAGAACTCAATTTCATTCAGTTCTTCCATCAGGTCGTCGAGCTCCTTGTGCTCGGCAACGGAGTGGCGGCCTTCCGGCTGACCGTCTTCTTTCGAAATCAGTTTGGAATAGAACGTCTCTTCCTCAGCCGCCGCATGCGCGCTGACATCATTGTAAAACTTGTCCCATGCCTCACGGCGCTCTTCTGAATCACCGTGCGTGTCGGCAATCAGGGACAGCATTTTGCGGTGACGGTCGTGATCCTGTTTGAGGGTCTCATAGATCGTGCTCATGAGTTCGGGCTCCTGTTTGTTTGTTAATCAATCTAACAACGCCAGATGGAGCCGACTGTTCCGGCGACACGGCACCATCTCGACCCTTGAAAGAATTGCTGTATGAGCTAGCGCCATGGCCGCGCCGATTTCGATCATTATTCCAACGCTGAACGCCGCCGCAGACCTGCCGGCCTGCCTTGACGCGCTGATACCGGGGCTCAAGGCCGGGCTGGTGCGCGAGCTGATCGTGTCGGACGGCGGCTCGCAGGACCCGACACTCGCCATCGCCGAAGGCACGGGCGCTGAGATTGTCCAAAGCCAACCGGGTCGAGCGAAGCAGCTGATCGCGGGCGCGCAGAAGGCCCGTGGAGACTGGCTGCTCTTCCTGCACGCTGACACTGTCCTGTCGCGCGACTGGCCGGAACGCGTCGCCGATCACATGCGTGATCGCGCGGGCAAAGCAGCCGTCTTCACCCTCGCCTTTCGCTCAGACCATCCGATGGCGAAACATGTCTCGGCCCGCGCCAACCGCCGGGCCCGCTGGCTCGGCCTGCCCTATGGCGACCAGGGCCTGCTCCTGCCCCGCGCGCTTTATGATGAGGTGGGCGGCTACGAAGACCTGCCTCTGATGGAAGATGTCCGCATCATTCAGGCGATCGGAAAGCAGCGTTTTTCCATACTGTCCGCCGAAGCCAGGACATCCGCCGCCAAATATGAGCGCGACGGCTGGCGCAAGCGCAGCTGGCACAATGCCTCCCTGATCACGCGTTACCTTCTGGGCGTCAGCCCGGAGAAGCTTGCAGCGAAATACAATTAGAACTCGCGCGCCTGCGCAGCCCACCAGACATCATCTGCGAGATCCTCTTGGTGCATGAGGAGAACGGTGTCTTTCAACTGCGCGAGCGATTGGGGCGCGCAGGAGGTGATCTTGCCGGCCTCAACCGTCCCGCCATTCGCCCGGAACTTGGCCATCAATTTCTCACTCGCATCTTCACAATCGAGCGGCGCCACGTCCATGGTTGCCCCGCGCGCATTCGGCTCTGAAACGCGCCGGGCAAGACCGTAGGCATAACCGGTTTGCTCATCTTGGTTGAGTTCGGCTTCGGCGAGGAAAACCTGCTTGCCCGCCACCTGCGCGAGCGGCGCAAAGCGCAATTTGAAGGTATCGTCGGGGTCTTCTGGCGACTGTGCGAAATAGCCATCGTCCAGACGCACCAGATCAATGCACGGGTCCTCTTCGCTCAGGCAGACCACCATGTCACCATCCACCGGAAGGACAGCCTCCCCCTCATCGATGAGCGATGTCTCCGTCAGGAAACACGCCGATAGCGACACCATTGCCAGCGACAGAATGCAGAATTGTCTGACGAGTTTCATGCTTTAAGTCCCAACTTACTCACTGATTCCTTGTAACACTTGCCGGCCTTCATGTCCTGATTATGACCAGACCAACCCTGCTTATCTTCGCAAAGCCGCCCCGCATAGCCTTGTCGAAAACACGGCTTGCTGCCGGGCTGGGCGGTACCGAAGCGCGGCGCATCGCCCGTTTTACGCTCGCCAGGACGATGAGAGCGGCCCGCGATACCGCCTGGGAAACGCGCTTGTACGTCGAACCATACCGCGCCCTCGACGACACGCTTGGCGGGCTCTGGCCACCGCATATCTCCAGGTATCCGCAGGGAAAGGGCAATCTTGGTGACCGGTTGACCCGCGCCATGATGGAAGCGCCGCACGGTCCCATCATTTTTGTCGGCGCTGACGCGCCGGAAATGACCCATACCCACCTTCGTCAGGCAGCCACCTCACTGCGGCGCAATGGGCTCGTTTTCGGCCCGGCCGATGATGGCGGTTTCTGGCTGCTCGGCCTGAGCGAACGCCTCAAGAGCCCCGACGTCTTCAAAGACGTGCGCTGGTCGACACCGCACGCCATGGAGGATGTGTGGTCCAACCTGCCGGAACATGCGCGCGTGACACTTCTGCCGCAGCTGATTGATATCGACATCGCGGAAGACTGGAAAAGGTATAAAAAACAGCAACAAGGCTTCTGATGAACAGCTAGATTGATCTAAGTTATCGACGCTGACGACCAGATACCGCCAAGTCGGCTCAAATCTGTAAGGATGATAATGTACCGACTTGTTTACGTCAGCACCGCACGCGATGCTGTCTCGTCACAAAATCTTCAGGACATTCTCGAGTCGGCGATCCGCAACAATAGCGACGCCGAAGTGACGGGAACCCTGCTCTATAATGGTCCGAACTTTCTCCAGGTCCTGGAAGGCCCAGAGGCGGCCGTTCGTGAGATCTATGACCGTATCTGCAGCGATGCGCGTCATAGTCATGTCGTAACCGTGCTCGAAGAACGCCAGACGCGTCGGCATTTCGACGATACGCCGATGCAATTGCTCGCCGTCAAATCCGAAGCCGGACAATTGCCCAAGGGCCTCAGCATGTCCGATGAGCTCGACCTGTATCTGCCGACCGGCCTGCCGGCTCACCTGCGGCAGATCCTAAAATCCTTCAACACCCGCAAAACCTAGTCCCGCCAGCACGCTAGCGCCCCTCGCCCAGCCATCCACAGCTTTGGCAAATTTGTTCTTGTTTTGTTCTTTTTCCCGTGATTTCCTCCGGGACCATGAGGCAGACACAGAAACTATCCAGACGCGGACGGGTAAACCTGATCGACGTCGCAGGTGCGAGCGAACGGTTCGAGCATAGAGGCCGCGGCGCCATTTCTAATCAGACGGGACGGTTCGAACGTGAGACCCATGCCGCCTTTGACGATGGCTGGGGCACGATCGACGATGCCGCAGCCCGGCTTGAAACGACGCTGACGCGTGAGGTCGCAAAGACGATCATCACTTACAATCGCTCGCCCGACATTTCATTTGACCGGACGATCAATCCTTATCGCGGCTGCGAACACGGCTGCGTCTATTGCTTTGCGCGTCCGACCCACGCCTTTCATGGTCTGTCGGCCGGTCTCGATTTCGAGAGCAAGATCTTCTTCAAGCCTGGCGGGCCGGACTTGCTGCGGCGCGAACTTTCGCGTCCGTCCTATGTGCCAAAACCCATCGCTCTCGGCATGAACACCGACGCGTATCAGCCCGTCGAGCGTCAGCTGAAACTGACGAGAACCTTTCTCGAAATCCTGTCAGAGCATAATCACCCGGTCACCCTGCTGACCAAGTCCGCGCTCATCCAGCGCGATATCGACATCATTGCGCCCATGGCGGCCAAAGGCATTGCGCGGGTCGGGGTATCCATCACCACTCTCGATCCAAGACTTTCCCGCCAGATGGAGCCGCGGGCGGCGGCCCCCTATCGGCGTCTGCAAACGGTCCGGGCGCTGGCCGATGCAGGGATCGAAGTCATCGTGATGACAGCGCCAATCATTCCGTCGCTGAACGAACATGAAATCGAGCCGCTGCTGGAGGCCGCCGCCGATAATGGCGCAAAGAGCGCGGGCTACGTCATGCTGCGCCTGCCTTTCGAGCTGAAGGACATTTTCCACGAATGGCTGGCCCAGCATTATCCAGACCGGGCAGCCCGGATCATCAATCTGCTGCGCGCCATGCGCGGCGGTCAGGATTACGATTCCAACTGGTTCGAACGCGGACGCGGCCAGGGACCGCATGCCCGTCTCATTGCCCAGCGTTTCCAGAAAGCCGCGCGCAGGCTGCACCTCGACACACCTCGCTCGCGGCTCCGAACGGATCTTTTCTGTCCGCCCGAAGGCCCGAACGGGCAGTTGAAACTGGATGTCTGAGCAGCCTGTAAACAGGCCCTTCGCATAAAATTCACTGGCTTACCCACAAATCTATCCACAGGCGGCGATAAAGTTTGTTACGGTACCGAAATGAATAAATTTTCGGCTATCTGCAGACGACGCCGCAGAGAGTAACGAAGCAGAAACCAAATCGGGTCCGGATGGGCGTTCGAAGTTGATTTGAGTTGAGGGGCTGTAGAGTCATGGATCTGATCCGCAATACGATCATTGAAGGCGAATGCGTGGATGTACTGTCGCGCCTGCCGGACAAGTCTGTCGACCTGGTGTTCGCCGATCCGCCATATAATTTGCAACTGGGAGGCGGCCTGACCCGGCCTGACCAGTCGCATGTCGACGGCGTCGATGATGCGTGGGACCAGTTTGACAGCTTTGATGCCTATGACCTGTTCACCCATCAGTGGCTGACCGAATGCCGCCGCGTGCTCAAGGATGATGGCGCCATCTGGGTGATCGGCTCGTACCACAATATCTTCCGCGTCGGCGCGATCCTTCAGGATAGCGGCTTCTGGATCCAGAATGATGTGATCTGGCTGAAGTCCAACCCGATGCCGAACTTCAAGGGCACGCGCTTCCAGAATGCGCACGAAACGCTGATCTGGGCCGGCAAGACCGAGAAGTCCCGCGTCACCTTCAACTATGATGCGCTGAAGGCTTTCAACGAAGACAAGCAGATGCGGTCTGACTGGACGATCCCGCTCTGCACCGGCTCCGAACGCCTGAAAGACACGGTGACCGGCAAGAAAGCTCACCCGACGCAGAAGCCCGAAGCACTGCTGAAGCGCGTCCTGCTGGCAACCACCAATCCGGGTGACGTCGTCCTCGACCCGTTCTCGGGCACCGGCACCACCGCCGCAGCCGCCAAGATGCTCGGCCGGGACTTTGTCGGTATCGAGCAGGACCCGGCCTATATCCGCCTGTCGCGCGCGCGCCTCAAAGCCATCACGCCTTTGAACGGTGAAGCGCTGGAAACGCAGAAGAGTGCCCGCGCCCTGCCGCGCGTGCCGTTCGGCGCCCTGGTCGAGAATGGCTGGCTGAAGCCCGGTGACCGTCTCTGGTCTCCAAAAAAACGCCACCATGCCCGCATCCGCGTCGATGGCAGCCTGTCGACCGGCGACGCGTCCGGCTCAATCCACCGGCTTGGCGCGCATGTCATGAAAGCGCCGGCCTGTAATGGCTGGACCTTCTGGCACTTTGAATCGTCCAAGGGTGACCTCGCCCCGATCGATCTTCTGCGCCGCAGATACCGCCAGGAAAACGGCCTGAACTGATCGCTCGTCGAGCACGCCTGAAAATTCCCCGGATACGCGAATGCCGCAGCTGACGCTTGCGTGCATCTTGCCTATGCTGATCTGATGAGAAGCGGCTCGTCGGCGAGCTGTTTGCGGGGACAGTCAGGGCATGGGACACGAAGGCAGCGAAACGCAGGCGATCTTCCTGAAAGACATGTTGGTCTTTCTGTTCGCTGCTGGCGTGATTGTGCCGGCCTTCCGCGCGCTCAAGCTGCCCATCGTTGCTGGATTCCTCGTCGCAGGCATCGTGCTTGGCCCACATGGGCTTGGGACGTTTGAGCACCTTTGGGGCCCACTCCAGTTTATCACCGTTTCCGAGCCCGAAGCCGCGGCCCCCTTCGCCGAACTGGGCGTGCTGTTCCTCCTGTTCCTGCTCGGCATGGAGCTATCCTTCCGCAATCTCTGGCAGATGAAGCGCATTGTTTTCGGTGCCGGTGCGATGCAGGCCATTCTGAGCGCCGTCCTCATCGGTACCGCGCTCTGGTTCCTCGGCGTTCCAGCGCAGGCAGCCTCCGTCATCGGTCTCGCCCTTGCCCTGTCATCGACGGCAATCGTCATGCAAGTCCTGACCAGCGAACATCGCGCTGCCGGGCCAGCCGGCCGCACGGCGCTCGGCGTTCTCCTGTTTCAGGACATTCTCGTCGCTCCAATCCTGATCTTCGTCAGCTTCCTGTCGCCGGGGAATGACGTCGACATCGCCAGCAGTGTCCTGCGCGCCTTGTTCGAAGGGCTGATCGCCATCGTCGTGATCGTCGGACTGGGCCGGTTTGTCCTTCAATACGTCTTTCGCATGGCAGCGCGTGCGGGCGGACGCGACTTCCTGATGGCCCTGACACTCTTTGTCGTCATCGGTGCCGCCGTCATGACCGCCGTTGCAGGCCTGTCGGTCGCCCTTGGCGCGTTCCTCGCCGGCCTCGTGCTCGGCGAAACGGAATTTCGCCATCAGGCTGAAGTGGACCTCGACCCCTTCAAGGGCCTGCTTCTCGGCATCTTCTTCATGACCGTCGGCATGAGCATCGACCTGATGCAGGTGATCGACCTGGCGCCGATCGTGTTTGGCGGCCTGGCGGGACTGCTGATCCTGAAAGTCGTCGTGTCCTGGATTGCCTGCCGCTTTTTCGCGGGACCACCATCGCTGGCGACCGAAGCGTCATTCCTGCTCGCGCCGGCGGGCGAGTTCGCCTTCGTCGTTATGGCGGCGGCAACGGCAGCGGGCATTTTCGGATCGGACATCGCGACGCCGGTCACCGCGATCGCGGGCCTGTCCATGTTCCTCATTCCACTGTCATCGAGGCTCGGCCTGTATCTCTCAAACAAGATGAAACAGCCCGAGGCCGAAACCCTGCCTGTGACTGACTATTCGGACCATGAAGGCCACGTCATTATTGCCGGGTTCGGCCGTGTCGGGCACACGATCGCGCGCATCCTTGATGAAGAGCGCGCCGATATCGTTATCCTCGAGCGCAGTTTTCATTCTGTCCAGAAGGGCCGCAATGAGGGCTGGCAAGTGTCGCTGGGCGATGCGGCCCGCAAGGAAATACTCGATGCCGCCGGCGCCGAAACCGCGTCGCTCTTCGTCGTCACCGTGGATGACCCCGTCAGCGCCGAGCACATGGTAAGAGCCATTCGGGACATCCGCCCGAACGTACCGATCTATGCCCGCGCACGCGACGTCGAACATGGGCGAACATTGCGCCAGGCCGGCGCAACCTTCGTGATCCCCGACGCCATCGAGGCCGGCCTCCAGATTGCCGGGCGGGCCCTTGAGCAGTTTGGCTACCCCG
This sequence comes from Henriciella sp. AS95, assembly GCF_038900055.1. Lineage (NCBI taxonomy): Bacteria > Pseudomonadati > Pseudomonadota > Alphaproteobacteria > Hyphomonadales > Hyphomonadaceae > Henriciella > Henriciella sp. AS95. Next base: position 1,547,808 of record NZ_JBBMQM010000001.1, on the reverse strand, counting down.
TCGATGCCGTGCGCGACAAGATCGGAGCCGAGCGCGACGAAGAATATCGCAAGGCGTCTGAAGCCTAGAGCGCCAGTTTCAGCGCTTTCCGAAATACGCTCGGCAATGCGTCCGTCGCATGCTCCACCGACGTCCAGTCGCCAGCATTTTCCGGCACGCCGGCGATCATCCTGTAGACCGATAGCCTGAGCTCGAAATGCGTGAAGACGTGGCGCACATCGCCGATCAGCGTTTTGGTTTCGGGTAGCCAGTCGGGTGATAACGGCGCGCCATCTTCGAGCCATTCCGTTGTCGGCAGGCCAAGCATTCCGCCCAGCAGCCCCTTGTCGGGCCGCCGCTCAGTCAGCACCTGGTCGCCCTGAAAGACGACATAAACCTCGCCGTGGCGCACCGGTTTGGCTTTCTTCGCGGGCTTGACCGGATAGCGCTCCGGGTCCCCTTCCGCCTGGGCCGAGCACCAGTTGCGGACCGGGCAGATCAGGCAGTTCGGCCGCTTTGGCGTGCAGATGGTTGCACCAAGGTCCATGAGCGCTTCAGCAAACTCCGCAGGACGGTCCGCAGGCACGAGGGCGCGCACCAATGCAGCGATACGGGCTTTCTCGGCTTTCCAGTCGCCTTTGGCGGCGAGCAGCCGGGCGAAAACCCGGTCGACATTGCCATCTACCGCGGGTGCACGCTGATTGAAGGCAAGCGCCGCGACCGCCCCGGCGGTGTAAGCGCCGATGCCGGGGAGTTCTCGCAGCTCTGGTTCCGTTGTGGGCCAGCCGCCTCGCTCGACGACTTCGCGCGCACACTTCAACAGGTTGCGGGCGCGGGCATAGTAGCCAAGCCCAGCCCAGGCCGCCATCACGTCCGCATCAGCCGCATTGGCAAGGTCGCTGACGGTTGGCCAGCGGCGTGTAAAATCCTCGAAGTATCGCGCGGCGTGGGGCACGGTTGTCTGCTGCAACATGATCTCAGCCAGCCACACACGATAGGGATCAGCCGCGACACCGCTGGCGCGCTCGGCCGGCCCGATCCGCCAAGGCAATTGGCGGGCATGCGCGGTGTACCAGTCGAGCAGAGACTCGCTCAGGCCATCAAATCTTGTTGATTCCGCACTGGCGGGCTTTTCTCTTGTGGGCATGGCGTGCACAATCGCGAGCATGGTCAACAGGTCAAGCCTCGATCCCATCGAAGAAGCGCGCGCGCGCATTGCGCTGCGTTACCGGCGCGCACGTCCGATGGCAGCGGCGCCGAAGTCGGTCGGCTCTGCCATCATGAAGCTCGCCCGCAAGAAGCTGCCGGAAAAGGGCCCCGCCATCGGGCGCCTGAAAATCCAGTGGGCCGAGATTGTTGGCGCTTCGCTGGCCAAGGTGTGCGAGCCGGAAAAGATCGGTGCCAGCGGCAAGGGAAAAGGCCGCGTCCTGACCGTACGCTGCATTCCGGCCGCCTCGACAATGGTTCAGCACCAGAGCGAGCTGATCCGCCAGCGCGTATCGGTGTCGCTGGGCGGCGATGTCCGCGAAATCCGTATCAATCAGGGGCCGCTGAAACAGTCTCCACCCCCTGCCCCGACAAGAAAGCGCCGCCCACTCACCGCCTCTGAACGCGAAGACCTTCTCAATTCCGTCTCAAAAATTGAGGACGCTGGCCTGCGAAAGGCGGTTCTGGCGCTCGGTGAAGCTGTGCTAACCACCGATGAATCCTAGGCGTTCGGAGCGCCGTTAACTTATTGGCAACCACTCCGACTCAATTCTTAAGCAAAGGTTATGAACATGAAAGCCATCACCAGCCGCGCATCCCTGTTTGCCGTTTCCATGCTGGCCCTCGCCGCTTGCGGAGGCGCAGGCAGCACGGAGGGACAGCAGACCTCAGGCTCACCCGACACCGCCGCGCTGACAGAAATGTCCATGGGCGCAGACGATGCGCCGGTGACCGTGATTGAGTATGCATCATGGACCTGCCCGGCCTGCCTTCAATTCCAGAATGACGTCGTCGGCCAGTTCAAGGACGAATATGTCGAGACCGGCAAAGTGAAGTTCGTCTTCCGCGAATTCCCGACACCGCCTGCTCGTCTTTCCATTGCCGGCTTCGCTGTCGCCCGCTGTGCTGGCGAAGACAAATACTTCGATGTGCTCGACGAACTGTTCAGCCGCCAGACCGCCATCCTTACGCTTGCCCGTGAAGGGGGTCAGGTCACTGAAGCACTGCAACAGATCGCGGCCAATCACGGCATCACGGACAAGGCTGAATTCGATTCCTGCCTGAACGATGCCGATATTCGCAAGGCGATTGCCGCATCGGTTGCCGCTGGCGAAACCGATGGCGTGAATGCGACACCGACGGTGCTTCTGAATGGCGAACCCCTTCCGGGTTATGACTGGCGTCGCTGGGATGGCATGAAAGCCGTTCTGGACGAAGCGCTGGGCGAAGACGCGCCTGCGGCCGACACTGCAGCAACGCCTGCACCGACCGCCGAAGACATGCCAGCAGAGGACTCTGAGGGCGAATCTGACAATAGTGACGCGGTTGAAACCGATTCTGGCGAGACCACGCCGGAGTAATCACACGAGACTGGGGAGCCTGCTTTGCATCTGACAGAACTGCGAATTGCAGGCTTCAAATCCTTTGTCGACCCACAGGAAGTGCCGATCCTTCCCGGCCTGACAGGCATTGTCGGGCCGAATGGATGCGGCAAATCCAACCTTCTCGAAGCGCTTCGCTGGGCCATGGGCGCAAGCTCGGCCAAGGCGATGCGCGGCGGGGAGATGGATGACCTGATCTTCTCAGGCTCACAGGCGCGACCCGCGCGAGAGCTGGCGGAAGTCACACTTGTTCTCGACAATACAGCGCGCACAGCTCCGCCGGAGTTCAACGCGTCGGATACGTTGGAAATCATGCGCCGCCTCAAACGCGGGGCCGGCTCCACCTACAAGCTGAATGGGCGCACGGTTCGCGGCAAGGACATCCAGCTCATCTTCGCCGATGCGTCGACGGGCGCGAATTCACCGTCGCTCGTTCGTCAGGGCCAGATTTCCGAACTGATCGGCTCCAAGCCCCAGAACCGCCGCCGCATTCTTGAAGAAGCGGCTGGTATTTCCGGCCTCAATACGCGCCGCCACGAAGCCGAACTGAAGCTGCGCGCCGCAGAGACCAATCTCGAACGCCTGTCGGAAGTGTCCGCCGAAGTGGAACGCCAGCTTGAAAGCCTGAAACGCCAGGCCCGCAAGGCGCGCAAATATAAAGAGCTGTCCGAGAAGATTTCCGCGCTCGATGCCTTCCTCGCTCATTTGAAATGGCAGGCCGCCAAGCAAGCCAAAACGGAGGCCGATGAAGAGCTGGTTCGCTGCCGGGACGCCGTCGAGCAACACTCACGTGAAGCCGCCGTGGCTGAAACAAAACGCATCGAAGCCAGCGAGGGCCTGCAGCCGCTCAAGGAAGCAGAAGCGATTGCATCAGGCAAACTTGGTCAGGCGCGCATTGAGCTGGCTCGTCTCGAAACCGAACGCAAGAACGCCGCCGACCTTCTGGCTCGCCATGAAGGCGAAGCGCGCCGGCTGATGGAAGACATTGAGCGCGAGCAGTCCCAGAAGGAAGAGGCGGAGCACGCGCTAGCTGAAGCCAGGGACAATCTAGCCGCGTTACCAACCGAAGATCCAAAAGCGAACGAAGCGCTTGAGGCCAAGGCCAAGACCGATCTGGAAGCTGCGCGCACGCGCCTCAATGAGGCACAGGCAGCAGCAGATGACGTGTCGGCCAAGCTCGCCTCAATGAAGGCCGAACGCCAGGCCGCAGAGGCCAGCGCCGAAGCGCAGCGCCGCCGTAAATCGAGCCTCGAAGCCGAAGCGGCCCGCCTGAAGGCGCAAATTGCCGACATGCCAGACACAACGGCCCTTCAGGACCGCCTCACCCAAGCCCAGAGGACCGAGGAAGCCGCCGAGATCGCCGTGCATGATGCCGAGCGCGCGGTGGACGCCGCCGAGCAGGTCCTGAACGAAGCGCGCGAGGCCGAGACCGAAGCCCAGGCGCCAAAAGACGAAGCGGACCAGACTGTGCGCACGCTGGAATCGGAAATCGCCGGTCTTCAGCGTCTGCTGAAACAGGCCTCCGGACCGAAAGCGCCGCCCGTCATCGACCGCGTCCGCACGAAGGACGGCTATGAGAAAGCTGTCGCCGCCGCGCTCGGCGATGACCTTCAGGCTTCGACGGAAAAATCATCCTCGCTCTACTGGGGCGGCCGCGACATCAAGACGGACGCCCTGCCCGCAGGCGCTGAACCGCTTTCCAGCTTCGTCGAAGCGCCCGGCGAACTGGCTGCTCGCCTCTCGCAATGTGGCGTGGTTTCCGAAACCGATGGCGAACGCCTCGCGGCTGATCTGAAGCCGGGTCAGCGTCTCGTCTCGAAAGACGGTCATCTCTGGCGCTGGGACGGCTTTACCCGCACGCCGGATGCCCCGGTATCGGCCGCCGAACGCCTCGCCCAGCAGGCCCGGCTGGAAGCCGCACAATCTGAAATTGGTCCTTCGCGTGAAGCGCTTTCAGTCGCTGCCTCGAAACTGTCCAGCGCCAAGGCCGAACGCATCAATGCCGAAGACGATCTGAAAGAGGCCCGCCGGGCGGTGTCGCCGGCAGCCGGCGAACTCAATCGCGCCCGTTCAGCGACCGCTGAAGCCAAACAGGCTTTCGAGCGCGCCGACGTCAAACGCGAATCGGCTGGCGAAGCCCTGGCTCGCGTCGAGTCGGACCTTCGCGGCGTGGAAGAGACATTGTCGCTGGTATCCATCGGCGGCGATGAAGGCGAAATCGAGCGGCTGGAAACCATTGCCCAGGGGGCCCGCGAACAACTCACCGCCGCGCGCGAGCACGAAACCGAGTGTCGTGGGCGTCTCACAGACATTACCCGCAACCGCGAGCAGGCGATCGCTCGTCGTGAGGGATTCCAGCGGGATGTCGAGCGCTGGACAGGCCGGCTTGCGAACAGTGAAAGCCGCCTGGAAGGCCTGCTCGCCCGTCGGCGCGACGCCGCTGCTGAAGCAGAAAGCGCCCGTACCAAGCCAGAAGAGATGCAAGGCCAGCTCGACGCGTTGGCCCAGCGTGTTGCAACGCTCGAAACCGAGCGCCAGCGCACGGCTGATCAACTGGCAGAAAAGGAAGCTTCGATCCGCGAGATCGAGCAGCGCGCGCGGGAAACGTCCAGCGCCGCCATGGAAGCGCGCGAATCGCTGGCCGGCGCCAAAGTGCGAATCGAAAATGCCGAGTCGCGTCTCACCGAGACAATCGAGACCGCTCGCGCTCAGTTCCAGCGCCTGCCTGAAGGCCTGATGATGCTGGCCAAGGCTGGACTGGACGAGGAAGAGCTCGAGCAGCTTGAACCGAGCGAGGCCGAACGCCAGCTCGATTTCCTTCGCCGCGACCGCGACCAGCTGGGCGGCGTCAACATGGAAGCCGAGCAGGAAGCCGAAGATCTCGCCGAGCGTCTCGGCGCCCAGGCGACCGAGAAAGACGATCTGATCAAGGCGATCGCCCGTCTGCGCGAAGGCGTGACAGCGCTGAATGACGAAGGCCGGGCGCGCCTCCTGGAAGCCTTCGACCGCGTCAACGAACACTTCAAGGCGCTGTTCACCACCCTCTTCCGCGGCGGCGAAGCCGAACTTCGCCTGGTGGACAGTGATGACCCGCTCGACTCCGGCCTCGAAATCATGGCGCAGCCACCCGGCAAGCGCCTGGGGACGCTGTCGCTGATGTCTGGTGGTGAGCAGGCGCTGACAGCGACCGCTCTGATCTTCGCTGTCTTCCTGTCGCGTCCATCACCGATCTGTGTGCTGGACGAGGTGGACGCCCCGCTCGATGACGCAAACGTCGACCGCTATTGCCGCCTGCTCGACGAGATGCGCCGGCGTACGAATACGCGGTTCATCGTGATCACGCACAATCCGGTGACGATGAGCCGGATGGACCGCCTGTTCGGCGTGACAATGCGCGAAAAAGGCGTCTCGAAACTCGTTTCTGTGGACCTTGACGCCGCCGAAGAGCTGGTTGCCGCTGAATAACTGCCTGCGTCAAAAGCGCTACTGCGATATTTCTTATAATTTTCAAACGCTTACCGATATTTTTGTCGGCTTGACTTGGCAGCACCCCTCAAATAGCTTCCGGCGGAAATGACAGGGGTTCTCCCATGTCCGTTTTTTGCGATGACAGGCTTTATTCATGACCGGTCCTGACCGAAATGATCTGAGCGACAGAATCGCAAAAGCGAAAGCCGACCGCGCTTCGAAGGAAGCAAAGAAGGCGCATCGCGAGGCGGAGATGAGTGGATCTGTATCGGCCGGCGCCATGGCGCTTCGATACGGGGCCGAATTCGGGGCTTCGGTGTTTGTAGGGATATTGTTCGGTCTGCTGATCGACCACTTTTTCCACACCAAGCCATGGGGACTGCTGATCATGATGGGATTCGGCCTTGCAGCCGGGGTCCTCAATGTTATACGCGCCTATCGCCACATGACGGCTGAAGCGAATCTACAGGGAACGGACCAGAACTCAGGTCCGGAAGACGGGAAACAGGGCTGATGAACCTATCCTTCCACCAAATGGCTGACCCGATGCACCAGTTCGAGGTCAAGAAACTGTTCGACCTCCAGATTGGCGGGCTCGACCTCTCCTTCACGAACGCAGCCTTCTATATGCTGCTGGCTGTGGCGCTGATCATTATCTTCTTTGGTGTTGCCGCCAGCCGGGGCAAGCTCGTTCCGTCGCGCAGCCAGTCGATTGCAGAAGTCGGCTACGGTTTTGTCGCTGACATGGTCCGCGGCGCGGCCGGCGAGGAAGGCCTCAAATTCTTCCCGTTTGTGTTCACGCTGTTCTTCTTTGTGTTCTTCGCGAACATGATCGGCATGGTGCCTTACGCCTTTACCACGACGAGCCATCTCATCGTGACCGCAGCGCTCGCCCTGCTCGTGATTTCCATCGTGATTGTCTACGGCTTCTACAAGAACGGCTTCAAATTCCTGAAGCTCTTCGCGCCCGCCGGTGCGCCGTGGCCGATCTATATCCTGCTCATCCCGATCGAGATCATCTCTTTCTTCGCGCGCCCGGTGACACTGGCGCTGCGTCTGTTCGCCAATATGCTGGCCGGCCACATCATGCTGAAACTGTTTGCTGGCTTTGCTGTGCAGCTCTTCGGCGCCGCCTTTGCTGGCGCGATTGCGCTGAGCGCCGTCGGAATTCTCGCTTTCACCATGGGTGTTGCACTGAACGCACTGGAACTGCTGGTCGCTGGTCTTCAGGCCTACGTCTTCGCGATCCTGACCTGTGTTTATCTCAACGACGCGCTTCACCCAGCTCACTAATTCCGCCGGTGCGGCGTTTGAACGCCGTGCCTCAACCCTTGACGCGCCCGCACGAACAGGCTTCACGGGCACAAAATTAAATAACGGCTTTTCCAAAGGAGATCTGAAATGGAAGGCGATATCACCCTCGGCCTTAAATATGTTGGCGCAGGCCTCGCAACCCTCGGCATGATCGGTGCCGCTATCGGTGTGGGTAACATCTTCGGCTCGTTCCTCGACGCCGCGATGCGCAACCCATCGGCTGCTCCTCAGCAGACCGGTAACCTCTTCATCGGTATGGCCCTTTCCGAGGCGCTCGGCATTCTGTCGTTCCTCGTCGCCATCCTGATCCTCTTCGTCGTTTAACAGACGACTCTGCATTGCCGGCTGGCCCGAGTGTTTTCGGGCCAGCCCAATCTATTTGATCCTGCCCACCAAGGTTCCGGCTCATGATGTATTTGACAGTCGCTGCTGAAGCAGCCGGTGGAAGCGCAGCTTTCCCGCCATTCAATTCATGGCACTTCCCGTCCCAGCTTTTCTGGCTGACGGTCCTGTTCGGCGTGCTCTACATCGCACTTTCGCGTTTCATTTTGCCGAAACTCGGCGGCGTGATCGAGAAGCGTGGCGACACCATTGCCGACGCGCTGGACGAGGCGGCCCGGCTCGACGAAGAAGCCAAGGAAGCCAAGAAGGCGCAGGAACTTCACCTCGCTGAAGCGCGGGCCAAGGCTCGCGAAACGGCTGACAAGGCTCGCGCCAAGGTCGATGCCGAGATCGCCGCTGAAACCCAGAAGGTTGATGCTGAGCTGTCCGAGCGTCTCGCCGAGGCCGAGCAGCGCATTCAAAAGGTCCGCAGCGATGCGCTCTCAAATGTCGAAAGCATTGCCGCCGACACGACCCAGACCATTCTCGGCCGCTTCGGCGTCAGCGTAAGCCAGGCCGACGCCAAGGCTGCTGTCGCCCGGGCCGCAAAGAGCTGATGGAGACCAAGATCATGATGAAAGCGTCCATCACATCTGCCCTGTTCGCCGCGAGCGCGCCTTTCGCCTTCGCAGCGGAAACGGGCGAAGCGGGCCATGACGCGCATGAAGCGTCGGCGAGCTTCCTCAACCTGGTCGAGCCGTTTACGGACGCCACGACGCACGTCGCTTTCGCTGCGTTCGTTGTCTTCCTGGCGATTGCCGCTTTCATGGGGGCCTTCAAGGCGCTGACCAAAGCGCTGGACGGTCGTACTGAAGAAATCCAGAAGCAGCTCGATGAGTCCCGTGCGCTGCGCGAAGAAGCCGCTGCGATGCTTGCAGATGCTGAAAAGCGGCGCGCTGAAGCCGATGAAACCGCTGACGCGATGATCAAACAGGCAAAGGCAGATGCCAAGCTCATGGTTGAGCAGGCCCGCAAGGAGCTGGCTGACAAGGTCGCCCGCCGCGAAGCCCAGGCTGAGGCCCGCATTGCCCGCGCCGAGACTGAAGCAGCCGAAGACGTCCGCCGCGCCGCCGCCAACGCAGCAACGCAGGCCGCAAAGGACATCCTTTCCGGCTCTCCAAAACGCGGCGATCTCTTCGACGAAGCGCTGGGCGAGATCGACAAGGCGCTGAACTAGAAGACAGGTCGCCGACGGTCATTGATGAATAAGAAAAAGCCCTGACGATTTGGCGGGGCTTTTTTCTTGTCAGGGCAAATGACGAAACGCTGTTAGCGCGGGCGCTTATCGCGGCCGAAGACAGCGCGCATCAACCAGTTTGGCGCAAATCGCTCAACCCGCGGATTGCGTTCAAGCACGCCTTCCATCCAGCGCCGCCCCCAGATGGCGTTTCGTCCAAGCAGGACGACGCCGACAATGGCGATTGGCAGGCCGATGGGCAGGAAAGGCGTCACAAAAGCGATGGGAATAGCGATGACAATCAGGACCAGACCGAGCACAGCGAGAAACTGGCGCACCAGGGTCCGGAATCCGGTTCTTACGGTCTGTAACGGCACGCGCCGGGTCTCCCCTGTTTCGTTCTTTTGTTCTTCTGGATCCGGCTCAGCATTCTGCATTCAAGGCAATATGGGTATTTTGGATTGTCTGCCTAGATGACTTTTCAATTATGCTGAAATTCGGGCGGCATCCAACAGATTTCGAAGTCTTTTCAGACGTCCCGGCACGTGCCAAGACATCTGAGCGAGCCTTATATAGCGCATAGGACTTAAAGAAAGCTGAGCTGGCGATTTCGTGATGAAATTTGCCGCGCATGTGACCGCAGGGGACCAGCAGGTTTGAAACTGAATTCGATCCAGGCCCTGCGCGCCGTCGCCGCCATGCTCGTCATGATTTATCATGTTCGCGCAATCGAGATCGATGCCTTCCTGCGCCACGGCCTTGATGATCAGCCGCTGGTTTCCCTGCTGGTCGAAAACGGGTTTGCGGGCGTCGACTTGTTCTTCGTTATCTCCGGTTTCATCATGGTCTATGTGACCGGCCAGGTGAGAGCCTCACTGGCGACATCAGGGGCGTTTCTCTTTGCCCGCGCGGCGAGAATCTACCCGGTCTGGTGGCTGTTTGCGTTCATCATGACGGGATATTTTTTCCTCGCCTTTGGCGTGCCCTACGATGTCGAACGCACCATCGGTGGCAGCGCCTTGATGGCAGAGCAGCCATGGCTGCATCTGCTCTACTCTTATCTGCTTCTGCCACAGCACTCCGTCCCGGTTTTCGGGCTGGGCTGGACCCTCGTCCACGAGATGCACTTTTATGTCGTCTTTGCCGTTCTGATGCTGATGCCAAGGCGCTACCTGCCCTGGCTCCTGGGCGTGTGGGCTGCGGCTGTGACAGGCGGCTCGCTCGCTGGCTTCTCTGCGCCCTATGCCACGGACTATGCCCAGCTCTTCTTCCATCCGCTGTCGATTGAGTTCATCGCAGGCGCCTTTGTTGCCATGCTGGTGACAAGCGGACGCCGCTTCCGGCCGGGCGCAGTGCTCACTCTCGGCCTTGCTGCGATGTTCGCGAGTTTGCTTCTGCAGGGCGATGAGACCGGCTTTACGCTTGGCTGGGGACGCGTCCTCTGGTTCGGCATCCCGTGCGCGCTGATCGTCTATGGCTATAGCGCGCTCGAAGCCGAAGAGCGCGCTGGCGCGCCGAAATGGCTGGTTACTGTCGGCGACTGGTCCTACGCGCTCTATCTCAGTCACACATTCGTGCTGAGTTCGCTGCGTCGAGTTTTCGATGCACTTTCTGCTCGGCTCGACGGCTCTGCTTTTTCTGACTGGTTCAGGCTCGGTGCGCCCGGTGTGGCCGACAACATCCTGTTCTACCTGCTCGGCATAAGCCTCAGCATGGCGGCGGCCTGGCTGACCTTCCGCTTTTTCGAACGCCCGGCCATGAAGATTGCCGGGACGCTGCGCCGCTCGCTTTTCGCAGACACCAATGCGCAGCTGCGTCCCGGACCCATCCGAACCGCCGTCTGGTAGTTTAGCCTACTCCGCCGCGATCTGCTCAGGCGAAGGCGGCGTCCAGCGCAGCACCGGCTTGCGGGCGGCCTGTGTCTCGTCAAGCCGGCGCATGGGGGCGAGATAGGGCGCGCCCTTCATGCTTTCATCGCCCTCAGCCGCACGCCGGGCGACCGATTCCAGCGCATCGCAGAAGCGGTCGAGCTCTGCCTTGCTCTCGGTCTCAGTCGGCTCGATCAGCATCGCGCCATGCACGACCAGCGGGAAATACATGGTCATCGGGTGATAGCCCTCGTCGATCAGCGCCTTGGCGATATCGAGCGTCTCGATGCCCTCGGCGGTGAACGCGTCAGAGAACAGCGCCTCGTGCATGCAATAGCCGTCAAAGGCTGGCGTCATCGTGCCCTTCAAGCGTGCCTGGATGTAGTTGGCATTGAGAACGGCGTCTTCGGCGACCTGCTTCAGACCGTCAGCACCGTGGCTCAGCATATAGGTCAGGGCGCGGGTGAACATGCCCATTTGGCCATGGAAGGCGCAGAGGCGGCCGAACGCGTCCTCACCCTTCCCGTCAATCTCCTCGACAAGGCGGAAACCGTCCTCATCCTTCACGACGAAGGGAACCGGCGCATAGTCAGCCAGCGCGTCTGACAGCACCGTCGGGCCGGAGCCCGGGCCGCCGCCGCCATGCGGAGTGGAGAAGGTCTTGTGCAGATTGATGTGCATCGCATCGACGCCAAGATCACCGGGGCGTACGCGTCCGACAATGGCGTTGAAGTTCGCACCATCGCAATAGAAATAGCCGCCCGCCTCATGGATCAGGTCCGCGATCTCGCGGATGTCCGTTTCAAACAGGCCGCATGTATTCGGATTGGTCAGCATGATGCCGGCAATGTCCGAGCAGTCTTCCAGCTTCGCGCGCAGGTCGTCCATATCGACCCGGCCACGCTTATTGGCCTTGATCTCGTCGACCGTAAAACCGCACTGCACCGCCGTCGCCGGGTTGGTGCCATGCGCCGAGGCCGGAACCAGAACCCGCGTGCGCGTTTCGATCTCACCGCGCGCCATCAGGGCCCCGCGGATCGCCATCATGCCGCAGAACTCGCCATGAGCGCCGGCCTTGGGGCTCATCGCGACGGCAGGCATGCCGGTCAGCGTTTTCAGCCAGGTGGCGAGCTGGTCCATCATCTCCAGCGCGCCTTGCACCGTGGCCTGCGGCTGCAGCGGGTGAATGTCAGCAAAGCCCGGCATGCGCGCGACTTTCTCGTTCAGCCGTGGATTGTGCTTCATCGTGCATGAGCCGAGCGGGAAGAGACCAAGGTCGATCGCATAATTCTTCTGGCTGAGGCGCACATAATGGCGCACCGCTTCCGGCTCCGACAGGCCGGGCAGCTCGGTCGAGCGCTTGCGGGTCACGCCGCCAAGCCGGGACTTGGTGCCCTTGGGCGCGGGCAGATCGACGCCGGTGCGGCCGGCATCGCCGGTCTCGAAGATCAGGTCTTCGCGCTGCTGCAGCCCCCGAGAGCCGGAAACGGTGTGAATATCGGTCATGGTCGTGCCTTCAGAAGGTGTTGTCGGGCGGCCTTGGGTGTTCATGGTCATGTGCGTGGCTCCACGACGTGTGGGGAGTTGGGTCCGAATTCCTGGACGACGCGCTTGTTCATGGCGCCGAGGTGGATCTGGCCGAGGGCGATGATTTCCTTGCGCAAATCTTCATAGAGCTTCGTGAAGGACTCCGGGTCACGCCACAGCTCCGGATCGTCATAGATCTCGCGGAACTGTTCCTTGCGGCGCTTTGTCTTTGACGGGCTGCCGCCGATGCGCTCGAACACCTCTTCAAGGTATTCTTCATAGGCCCAGATGGCGCGCTTATGCTCCCAGGCGTCCTGATGTTCGGGGGCCGCGTTCATCACAGCACCTCCCGCAGCGCATCAGCGTACGCGGCGATGTCTTCCGGCGTGGTGCACTCGGTGGCCGCGCAGATGATGACGTCGCCCATGCCCTTGCCCGGCAACAGGCGAGACGCACGCACGCCGCCAATCACGCCGATCTCATCAAGCTCCGCAAGCAGGGCTTCGGCATCGACTGGCGTGCGGAACGCGAACTCATTGAAGAAACGCGGGGTGAGGATTTCGACGCCCGGTACTTCGGCCAGCGCATCGGCCAAATCACACGCCGCCTCGTGATTGAGGGTGGCCAGTTGCGTCAGCCCCTTGTCGCCGAGCAGGGTCATGTGCGCGCTGAAGGCCAGCGTGCAGAGGCCGGCATTGGTGCAGATGTTCGAGGTCGCCTTGTCGCGGCGGATATGCTGCTCGCGCGTCGAAAGGGTCAGCACGAAACCACGCTTGCCTTCGGCATCGACCGTCTCACCGCAGAGCCGGCCCGGCATCTGGCGCACCAGTTTCTGCGTGCAGGCGAACAGGCCGACATAAGGTCCGCCAAAATTCAGCGGATTACCGATGGATTGGCCTTCGCCGACGGCAATGTCAGCGCCCATTTCGCCGGGCGGCGTGACGAGGCCGAGCGAGACTGCTTCAGTGAAGACAGAAACGAGCAGCGCGCCGTCAGCATGGGCAGCTTCGGAGACCGGAGAAAGGTCCGTCACTGTGCCGAAAACGTTCGGGCTCTGGCCAATGACGCAGGCTGTTTCGCCTGTGACGGCATCTTTCAGCGCGAGTTCGTCGTCCACGGCCGGTGGCAGCTGGATGACTTTGATACCCTGCGCTTCGCAGACGGTGCGGGTCGCGGCGGCATAGTGTGGGTGAAGACCGCCCGACAGGACGACCTCTTTGCGACGTGTCACCCGGCAGGCCATCAGCGCCGCTTCAGCGCAGGCGGTCGAGCCGTCATACATGGAGGCGTTGGCGACATCCATGGCGGTGAGGGCCGCAACTTGGCTCTGGAATTCGAACAGGGTTTGCAGCGTGCCCTGCGCGATCTCGGGCTGGTAGGGCGTATAGGTCGTCAGGAATTCCGACCGCTGGATGATGTGGTCCACGCTGGCGGGCACATGGTGCTTGTAAGCGCCGCAGCCGACGAAAAAACGGCCTTCGGAGGCGGTGCGGTTCTTACCGGCCAGCGCCGCCATGTGGCGCTCGACTGCCAGCTCCCCCTGATGATCCGGCAGGCCTTCGACCTTGCCGCCAAGACGCGCGGCCTCCGGCACATCGGCATAGAAATCGTCAACCGATTTCGCCCCGATCGTCTGGAGCATGGCTTTGCGGTCTTCAGGGGTCAGCGGCAGGTATCTCATTGTGTCAGATCCGTTGAATTAGGCACTTTGCCTCCCCCGCTTGCGGGGGAGGTGGGCCGCGAAGCGGCTCGGAGGGGGGAGCGGCAAAGGTCAGCGCATGAGACTTCCCCCCTCCGCCCTTCGGGCACCTCCCCCGTGAACGGGGGAGGAAAGAGATCAAATGCGTCTCTCACGACTGCCCCTTGCAGAATTCGTAATAGGCGTCCTTGTCCATCAGGCCTTCGGTTTCAGCGCCGTTGGAAAATTTGATGACGCAGAACCAGCCTTCACTTTCGGCGTGCTCGTTCACGGTTTCGGGCGCATCGGCGAGCTTGCCATTCGCATCGATGATTTCGCCCGATAGCGGCGCATAGACATCGGAGGCCGCTTTCACGCTCTCGACGACGGCCATTTCGTCGCCCTTCTTGACGACTTTTCCGACTTCCGGGGTCTCGACAAAGACCACGTCGCCAAGCTGATCGGCCGCGTAACGTGTGATGCCGACCGTGGCGAGATCGCCGTGGACCGTCACCCACTCATGGTCTTCGGTGTAAAAAGTGATCTGCTGGGTAAAGCTCTGGGTCATGACGTATTCCTCAACGTTTGTAATTTGGTTTGACGAAGGGGAGCGCGGCGACTTCGCCAGCCCTCTCCTTGCCTCTGACTAACAACTGGACCGGGGTGCCGGGTTCCGTAAGATCGGCGCGGATGTAGCCCATCGCCACCGGCCCGTCGACGGACGGGCCGAAGCCGCCGGATGTGACCATGCCGACCTTTTCGCCGTTCAAGTGGATTTCGGTGCCCTCGCGAGCAGGCGCGCGCTCAAGCGGACGAATGCCGACGCGCTTTTCAGCCGGGCCATTGGCAATCTGGCCGAGGATTTTCTCAGCGCCGGGGAAATCTGCGCGCTCGCGCCGTGACTTCTGAATCAGCCATTTAAGGTCTGCTTCAATCGGCGTGCGGGTCGCATCCATGTCGTGGCCATAAAGGCAGAGCCCGGCTTCGAGACGAAGGCTGTCACGTGCGCCAAGTCCGATCGGTTTCACTCGCTCGTCGGCGAGCAGCGCGTCGACAATGCCAAGACCCGTCTCATTATCTGGCAGAAGCAGCTCAAACCCGTCTTCGCCCGTATATCCGCAGCGAGACACCATGTAGCGCTCGCCCTCCTTCTGTATGTACGCACAGCGCATGAAGGTGAGGTCCGCAGCTTCCGGGAAATGCGGCGTCAGAACCGCTTCAGCTTCCGGCCCCTGCAATGCGACGAGGATCCGGTCATCGGCGGTCTGAAGCTGGCAGGTATCGCCAAGCTTCTCGCGCATCAGCGCCCAGTCCTGCTGCTTCACCGCGCCATTCACGACGATGTAGAGCATGCCCTGCAAATTCTCGTCGGGCATACGGGTAATGATCAGATCGTCGAGAATGCCGCCGTCCTCATTGAGGAGAACAGTCAGACGGCCCTGGCCAGGCTTCAGCGTTGCGATGCTGCTTGGCACGAGCTTCTCGATTTCAGCCGAGATCTTCTCGTGGGCGCCCTCTTCGCCAAGTCCATCTTTCAGGAACAGAAAGCACGGCCCCATATGGGACACGTCGAACAGGCCGGCATGCGCCCGCGTCCACAGGTGCTCAGGCATCACGCCTTCGAACTGGACCGGCATTTCATAGCCCGCGAACGGCACCATCTTGCCGCCCAGCTTTTCATGCAGCGCATGAAGCGGTGTTGTCCTGAGATCGTCTGAGGTCTGGTCTGCCATGGCGCCCTTTGCAGTCAAACGGCCATGCGCCCTCGCCTTTCGAGGAAGATGGCCGCCCCCGCTGTCTCGGCGCCTGAGAGATTCCGCCCGCTTGCGGGCTTGCTCCTTCGGCGAGGCCGCCGGTGCGATCTGTTCGCACCCGCCTCTTTCCAGCGTGTGATCTCCCCCCGGTCCTTTTGCCTGAGCGTTTCCGGGGCGGTTGCGCCTTCGGCGGCGGACATGAAAGCCCGCTCTCTCCCGGGGAGGAGTGCTACTACGCTTTACCTATTTCGGATTCTGAGGCCCGGCAAGCCGGAGTCTTGCGCTTTGCTGCGAAGACCCGGCTGTGCCTGCGCTTTAGTCAGTCAGTGCGAGGTTGGCGAGCTGGCTTGCGATCGCGGCATACGCCTTCTTCAGCTCCTCGCCATCGCTCGCATCGAAGAAGCGCTCCGGGTCACCGGCACAATCCTGTAGCGTTTTCTTGGCTGAGAACGGCGCTTCGAAGGCGACGGCGTAGACGATGATATTCTCATCGCGCATCCGCTTGCAGAGCTTGCGAGCCTGCTGTGCGCTATTGCCCTGCCCCGCTTCGTAAGCGGTGTTGAACACCCCATCTGTCATAAGGATGACGGCCTTCTTGGAATTTTGCGCATCATAAGCGAGGGGCTTGGAGGCCGTCGGCCAGACCGTGTCCCATTCCGGAGAGATCAGATACCACGCCCATGCCACGCCGAGATGCCCGGCGGTGTTGCCGCTCGCTTTCAGCTTGTTGATTTCCGCCTTCAGCATGGCAGCGTTGGACGACAGGGGTTCCACCGAAGACTTCGGGCAGCTTTTCGCCTTGTTACCAAGCCACTTGTTCAATCCCGGGGCTTCGTCTTTCCACGCCCAGGCGCCTTTGCGCTCGGAGACGCAGTTTTTCTTTTTGGCGCCGGGCAGCGAAATATCGAGAACCTTGTCTGCATAGTCGCCTGCGTTCACCGACGTCGAATAGGTATTGAATGCGACGCGAACCCGGTCCCCGCTTGATGGCGTGATCAGCGTGTCGATTGCGTTATTAGTCGCCGTTTTGAGGTCAGCCAGCTTCGACCCATTCATGGAGCCGGATACATCCAGCATGAATGCGACATCCAGCTGGGTGATCGATGCGCGTGCTGTGGCGATGTCGGTCATGTCCATCTTGTCGATCTTCACGAGGTTCGCCATTGTCGTCGGCAAGCTGCAATCGGCGTCGACGGTTACGCGGCCTGACGTCCGGTTGATCGCCACATTCGGCGTCGAACAGGTCACATCCGTATGGCCAGCCGCAATGTTGGCCGCGAATGCCGCCCGCGCGGCTGTGATGATCTGAGCGTCTGTGGTCGATGCGTTCTCGAGCGCCTTTGCACCCGCCAGGGCGGCCGCATCAAGGGAAGACTGAAGACGCTTGTCTGCCGACATGCCGCGCTGAACGTCAATTGCAACGCCAACGACCATCAGAATGACGACACCCACAAGGGCGAACAGCATGGCGGCGACGCCGCGTTCATCCGACTTGAAGCCAGAAAGCCTGTTAAACATGTCACCCACCTCATTTCGAAAACGGCACACCCCGGCCGATTTCGCGAAAGACGAGCAACTATCGTGCCAATTTCCCCTCTCTGGGGAATAGGCACATCCTCATACGCGACCTACCGCACCGCAAAATCGAACGGCTCGTTGCGGTTCTTGCCCTTGTTGGGGCCCATGAAGCCGAACAGGTGGCCGGCGACCTTGCGCATCTGGATCTCCTCGGAGCCTTCGGTGATCCGGTAGCGGCGGTGGTGGCGGTAGATATGCTCGAACGGCTTGTGGCGCGAATAGCCCATGCCGCCATGCACCTGCATCGCCCGGTCGGCCGCGTCGCAACAGAGCCGGTTGGCATAATAGTTACACATCGAGACCTTGTCGGAGAGATAGATCGCGACGTCCGGCTTCGACATCTGGTCCATCTCCCAAGCCGTCTTGAAGATCAGCAGGCGCAGCATTTCGGCCTGCGTCGACAGCTCGACCAGCGGGAACTGGATCGCCTGATTATGGGACAGCGCCTTCCCGAAAGGCTTTCGCTCATTGGCATAGTTGATCGCCTCGGTAATGCAGTACATCGCAGCCCCGCAGGAGCTGGCCGCCTGGCGGATACGGTTCTCATGCACGAAGTGCTGGGCGAGTGCGAGGCCACCTTCGGGCGGGCCGAAGAGCGCGCTTTCGGGCACCCAGACATCATTGATAGTGAGGCGCGGATGGTCTGTGGGCATGTTGAATGTCCACATATATTCCTCGATCTTGATGCCTGGATCGTCGGCTGGGACGAGCAGGCAGGAGATGCCTTTCGCGTCGCCGTCCTCGCCGGAGGTCCGGCAGAAGCACATCATGTGGCTGGCATGATGCATGCCCGTGATCCACATCTTCTCGCCATTGATCAGCCAGCCATCCTCGCCATCGCGCTTCTGACGCACGGCGCGGGTCTCCATATGCGTCGCGTCGGACCCGTGATGCGGCTCGGTCAGGCCGAAGGTCGCGCGGAACGTTCCATCAAGTGCGTCCTGGATGAGGTGTTTCTGTTCGGGCCGGGCAAAGTCCCGCAGCATCAGGATTTGCGGCATGTTGCCGACAATCGAGTGCTCGTTCTGCAAATCATTGTGCAGGCCAAGCCCCTTTCGCGCGAAATGCTCGCGGATGATCGCCATGCCGAGATTGGTGCCATCCTGACCGCCAAACTCCTTCGGCAGAGCATAGCGAAGATGGCCAGCTTCATCGGCGAGCTTTTTCGCCTCGCGAAGCAGATCTTCCCATTCCTGGCGCGGCAGACCGCCATTCTCGAAATCGGTACGGGCCCATTCGCGCCGGTGGTCGAAGAACCGGATATTATCGTCCTTCTGCTCCAACGGCTTGATTGTCTCGTCGATAAAATTGTCGAGAACGACGAGATAGTCGGCGATGTCCTGAGGAATATTGAAATCCATAATGGGGCTCCCTGATCCGGCTTTGCGCCTTTTCAAGGGAGGATAACGACCCGCAGGGCCGCTTCAATCTGCGCCGTTGCGTCAATCAGGAAGAATACTGTACGCCGCGATGTGTGGTGGCTGCTTGGCTTCCCGCCTTATCTGAAATTTTCTTACGCCTGAACGATTGACAAATTATTCAGCGCTCATATCCTCTAATTGTGATCACACACGATAAATAAGATAACCAAAAAGGTTTCCTCCCAATGATCCGCACTGCATCCCTTGCCGCTGCTGTCGCAGCCTTTGCCCTGCCTGCCCTGGCCGGCACCAGCTTCACCGCAACCCTGACCCAGCCCGTCGAGAAAGCGGACCATGTCGTCGCCGCGAAAGCGGTTTGGGACTGCAACGATGACAAGTGCATTGCCGAACTCAATCGTCGCACGGTGACCGTGCGCACCTGTAAGAAGGTCGCCTCGGAAGTTGGCGAGCTTGCATCTTTCAGCAACGACAAGGAAAGCCTCTCCGAAGCCGACCTCGCCAAATGCAATGAAGCTGCAAAACGCTAAATAAGCTTCCGTCTCACTCTCTGAATACTTTAGCCGTCCTTCACTCGAAGGGCGGCTTTTTTCGATGGGTGAACAGCGATCGATCGACCGGTTCTGCTGAGAAGCCGCCTGTTCTGGTCAACGACATCCTGGCCCTTTCTTTCAGCAAATCTTCCGCGAACCAGCGAATTGACAAAAGCACCAATTAGGACCGAAGATAGTGAACTATCACAACAAGCGCCGAAGCCCAGAATTTCGGCCGGGAGGTCTTTCATGAAATTCACTACTCTTGCATCCTGCGCCGCGCTGATGGCGCTCGCCCTGCCTGCCATGGCCGCGCACCATGACGACAGCGACCACGATGCCGACACGCATACCCCGCAAGTCGGCTACACACCGGACAATCTCATCGACACAGCTGTGGTCGAGACGCCAAAGGGCCGTCTGATTGGCGAGGATATGGGCGATGTTCACGTCTTCCGCGGCGTGCCTTACGCCAAAGCCCCTGTGGGCGACCTGCGCTGGAAAGCCCCTCAGCCGGTCGACGCCTGGGATGGCGACCGCACGGTCATTGAAGTCCAGGCCCCTTGCGTTCAGCCAATGGTGGCCGACCCGAGCGAGCCGAATGGCGGCGGCGTTGTCGGCGTGAAGTCCGAAGATTGCCTCTATGCGCAAGTCACCGTGCCAGAAGGCGCAGAGAAAGCACCAGTCATGTTGTGGATGCATGGCGGCGCGGGCTTCCTCGGTGCCGGTCATCTCGGCTCCTATGATGGCACGGCGAACGCCAAGAATGGCGTGATCACGGTCTCTATCAATTACCGCCTCGGGCCGATGGGCTATTTCGCCCACCCTGCCCTGACCGCCGAAGGCGGACCGACTGGCAGCTTCGCCCTGATGGACGCCGTTGGCGCGCTGGAATGGATTCAGGAGAACATCGCCTCGTTTGGCGGCGATCCTGACAATGTCACCATTGCTGGTCAGTCTGCTGGTGGTGTCATGGTCATAAACCTTCTCTCGACCCCGTCGGCCGAAGGACTGTTTGACCGCGCCATCATCCAGTCTGGCGCTTTCGTCTCGCCGGGCCGTTCGCTCGAGGATGGCGAAGCCCTCGGCCAGAAAGGCGCGATGACGCTTGGCCTTCCCGCAGATGCGACGGCAGAGCAGCTCCGCAATATCACCGCACAAACCTATACCTACAATCCGTCGCTGCGCGCAGGCGTCTCCGGCGTAATCGACGGCCAGTTCCAGACGATCTCCGCCAAGGAAGCTTTCGAAGCTGGCGAGGAAATCGACGTGCCCGTCCTCATCGGCTCCAATGCTGGCGAGCGAGGGTTCTCCAGTGCCACGAAGGTCGCTGCGATGACAGGGGACGAAGGCGCCCCGGCATTCCTCTATAATTTCCAGATGATGCCAGACTTCCGGAAAGAGAAATGGGTCAACGGCCCCATCCATTCCGCCGAACTGATGTACACTTTCGACTCACTTGAAACCTCCAGCTGGGGCGCAGGCAAGACGGATGAAAGCGATGAGGCCTATGCCGATCTCGTCAATTCCTGTTGGACGGCCTTCATGAAGATGGATGTGTCATCAAAAACAATCAGCTGCGCAGACGGGTTTGAATGGCCGGCCTACAATGAGGCCGATCAGGCCGTTGCGGTGTTCGCAGACGAGATAACAGTCGGAGACGCGTCCGAAATTCCGGATGGCCCGTCCGGCTAGGGCGCGCTTCAACTCCAACGGAACCACACGACCCATACGCTCAGCAAGACCGCCCCCGCGCCCATGAGACGAACAAACCGCATGGCAAACGGGACGGCCCAGACAGCGTATAGCCGATGCAACCGGTAGGCGACGGCCATGATGATGGCACTGGCGAGCAGAAAACCGCCAACCCATACACTCATGGTCGGCGCCGCCGTGTCGGGCCCCGCTAAAATGAAAGCCAGACCGACAAGCGCCCGCAATCCGGCCTCAATGAAATTGAGCCTTGGTGATGATGCAAAATGTGAGAAGAACACTCGTGCCTTTTCAGGGCGCGCAAGTGCAGCAATGCCAAGCCCCAGAAGATAGAGCGCGAAGAGAGTGAGGATGGCTGTCCCCAAGCCGCTAGCCAGGCCAGACACCTAGCTTTTCGGCTCAATCGGCTGCCACAGCTCGACCTTGCGGCCATCCGGGTCCATGACCCAGGCGAACCTGCCATAGTCATGGTCTTCAGGCGGCTGGGTCATGTCCACGCCGGCCGCTTTGATGCGCGCGACAACGGCGTCCAGATCATCGACCATGAGATTGAACATCATCGATTGGTCAGATGGCTTGAAGTAATCGCTATCAGCCTTGAAAGGCGCGAATATGGTCATGGCCCCCTTGGGAAACTGGCGCCCGGATTTTTCGTGCGAGAATGCAAATCCGCCATACTCGCTTTCCTCCAGACCGAGCACATCCTTGTACCAGGCCTTGGTTGCGTCCGGGTCTTCGCAAAGGAAGAAGACCCCGCCAATTCCGATTATATTAGACATGCAATCTCCCCATCCCTGAGATCAAGCAGGCGTCAGTTCCCTGCCATTTGGTTCACCCAAACGCTGGCGCGGCAGGCGTCTAGGCCTTGGCGCTCGAGCCGGGTATGCGGAGCATCTGCCCCGGATAAATCAGGTCCGGATCCTTCAGCATGGGCTTGTTCGCCTCAAATATCTCCTGATAGCGATTGGCGTTTCCATAATGCGCCTTGGCGATTTTCGACAGCGTGTCGCCGGACTGGACCTCGTAGAACACCGTGCTTGCGACATCGATGTCTTCCTCGACTTCGCTTACGCCGACCACATTCCCGGAGGCCAGGATGATCTTTTCTTTCACTTCCTGGCTGGGCGCTGTTCCGGTGATCGTGACCTTCTCGCCATTGACCTTGATATCGACGTCATCCCCGAGGCCAAGATCCTTGACCTCTTTCTTGATAGCGACCGCCGGGTCTGATTTCTGGTCGAGCAGTTCCTTGCCCTTTTCGAGGGCGAATTTGAGCGCATTCATGTGGATTTCCTTCTTGAGCGAATTCCCTGGGGGTAGACCCTAACGCGCTCTGCGCGAAGACAAAGCGAAAAACGATCTGATCTGTTCAATTGGCTAGGGCGGCGTCGAAGTCAGCTCGCCTTTTTCTCGGCTTCGGCGTGCTTGTCGAGATGGCGCTGAAGGAGCCGCGCATTCTTCATGTTGGACCGGAAGGCGAAGTCGAAAATGTCGCCCAGTAAGGGGACCGAGCCCAGCACGGTATCGGTCAGCAGGTTCATGATCATCCTGGAGATCAGAAAATGCGATGCACCTTCCTGGCGGGCGCGGTAGATGATCCAGGCACCCATGCTGCCTGTGATGGCGTCACCGACGCCGGGCACAAGACCAATGATCGAGTCCAGTCCGTACTTGATGCCGGTCCCGGGAATGGTGAACCTGGCGTCCAGCAGCCGGGCCAGCCGGTCGATATCGCCCCTCTTTCCTGTTGGCATGTATGGTTACCCTTTTCTGATCAACCAACGGTGGACGGCGGCCCCCGGTTCCGACCCGTCATGGTTGCGCAAAACGCCGCACGAATAGGGCTGGTGTATTGAACTCTCGCCAGCTAGGTTGCGCCGCAACAAGACAAGCACACTCGGAGGAGAGAAACATGAAAGACGCTGTCATCCTGTCCACGGCCCGGACGGGTCTTGCAAAAGCAAATCGCGGCTCACTGAACGACACGCACGGCATCACCATGGCTGGCCATGTGATCAAGGGCGCTATCGAGCGCGCTGGCATCGAAGCCGGCGAAGTCGAAGATGTCTATCTCGGCGCGGCCCAACCTGAAGGCGCAACCGGTCACAACGTGGCCCGCAATGCGGCGCTTTGGGCTGGCTGCCCATCCTCGACCTCGGGCGCGACGATCAACCGTTTCTGCTCGTCGGGCCTGCAAGCCATCGCAAACGCTGCCTGGACCATCCAGAACGAAGGTGCACCGGTTGCTGTTGGCGGCGGTGTGGAGTCCCTGTCGCTCGTCTCGCGCTCCGGCCACATGAACACGTATCGCTACACCGAAGACCAGCTGATGAAGGAATGGCCGGCGATCTGGATGACCATGATCGAGACCGCCGAAATCGTCGCCGATCGTTACAATGTGTCCCGCGAAGCCCAGGACATGTATTCCGCCGAGAGCCAGAAGCGCACCGCCGCCTTCCAGGAATCCGGCAAGATGGCTGAAGAGATCGTCCCGCTGAAAACCCGTATGAAACTGGTCAACCGGGAAACCGGTGAAGAGACCTATCAGGACGTTGTCTGCGATCGTGACGAATGTAACCGCCCCGGCACCACCTTCGAGACGCTCCAGGGCCTGAAGCCGGTCTTCTCCGGTGGTCAGCAAGTCAAAGAAGGCAAGTACGTCACCGCCGGTAACGCTTCGCAACTGTCCGATGGCGCTGCCGCACTGGTTCTCATGGAAGGCAAGGAAGCCGAGAAGCGTGGCCTTGAGCCCCTCGGCCGTTTCGCTGGCTTCAACGTCGCCGGTTGCGACCCGGACGAGATGGGCATCGGCCCTGTCTTCGCCGTCCCTCGCCTGCTTGAGCGTCATGGCCTGACGGTTGACGACATCGACCTCTGGGAACTCAACGAAGCCTTCGCATCGCAGTGCCTCTACTCACGCGACCGCCTCGGCATCGACCCTGAAAAATACAACGTCAATGGCGGCTCGATCTCCATCGGCCACCCATTTGGCATGACCGGCGCGCGTTGCACCGGCTCCCTGCTGATGGAAGGCAAACGCCGCGGCGCGAAATGGGGCGTTGTCACCATGTGTATTGGCGGCGGCATGGGCGCAGCCGGTTTGTTCGAAATCTACAGCTAAGCGCTCAGCATTTAGCCAGATATCCAATCAAGCCCCGATCCTTGTGGTCGGGGCTTTTTTTATGGGTGAACCCCCTTAAGTCTGATGGCGCAAAAGAGAAAGTTATCTGCCATGCTTCGTACCCTGCTTGCCGCCTCCGCATTGTCACTGATTGCCGCGTGCGGAGATGGAGGCGGCGCCGACGACGCGACGGGCTTCATTCTTCCGGGCGCCGACGTCCCGGCCTCTGCAGAAACGAAAGCGGGCGACGTGCCCCGCGACGATTATGGCCGCCCTTTCACCTATGCCTATCTCGGCGAAGGACTTCCGGAGTTTTCCGGCGAAATGGTCTCAGGCGAGACCTTCACGTCAGACCAGCTTCAGGGCCAGTGGACGGTCATTGATGTTTGGGGCCTGTGGTGCGGCGACTGTATGGCAGACGCGCCCTATGTCGCGGCTCTGGCCAGCGCCATCGCGCAAGATCCCGATCTGCGCTTCATGTCGATCCACACACCGCCCAACGCCAATCGGATCGACGATGCCTATGGCAAGTATGACAGCGTTCAGGCCTATTTTGACGACAAGGGCTATTCCTACCCGACCCTGCTCGATGCTGACGCCTCGATCCGCGAAACGCTCGATATCGCCTGGACCCCCAGCTATCTCCTCGTTGCGCCGGACGGCTCGGTTCAGGGCTTCCGTTCAGAGCTGTCAGCGGTCGATGGCGAACCCGTCAAAGACTTCCTGCGCGATATTGCCGAAGTGAAGAAGGCCTACGCGTCGGAATGACCGGGCCTCTCAAGCGGCTGGCGGATCAGAGCGAGCGGTGACTGATCCGCTGCAGTGCGCCAGTCTTTCTGGCCGATGATCATGGCGTCATGGCCAGCGTCGGGCTGGGCTTTGTAGACGCCGAACATCCTGTCCCAGATCGACAGGCAAAAGCCGAAATTCGTATTGGCTTCGGCCCGCTCAACCGAATGGTGCACGCGGTGCATGTCCGGCGTGACGACCAGCTTTCGAAGGAGGGCATCCACCGGCTTCGGCAGCGCCCAGTTTGCGTGGTTGAACTGGGCAAAGGCATTGAGCGCGACCTCAAAGGTGAAAGCCGCCCATGCCGGAAGACCAAAAGCAACCACAATCGCGGCTTTCCAGGCCAGCGAGACCAATATTTCGGCCGGATGAAACCGCAGGGCCGTCATAACATCGATGTGAGGATCGGCATGGTGGACGCGGTGCATCCGCCACAGCACCGGCACATGATGCATCAGGACGTGCTGCGCCCACACGGCGAGATCGAGCAGAAGCAGGGATGCTAGCCCAACCAGCCAGATCGGCAGGTCAATCAGATTGAAGAGCCCGAACCCCTGGCTGGAGGCCCAGATGGCGAGGCCCGCCAGACCGACTGGAACGACGAGGCGCGCAGCAACAGCGCCGATGACGAACAGGCCAAAGGCGCCCGGCCAGCGCTCGGTCCGCGCAAGCGGCGAAGGGCGTTTCGGCATCGCTGCTTCAAGAAGCACCAGTGTCACGAAGACGACAAAAAATATGCCTATGCGAACGATCAGTTCACTTGGCATTCAACGCTCCCTCTCGAACCGGCCTCATCACTTGGCGCGCAATTGACCGGATTGGAACCAAACTGCGTATGCATCGTCTTCTGAACACAATTTCACCTTACGCACAGCCCCATACCTTTGAACAAACCGGTGCGGATGTTTAAGTGGATACCAAGGACATAACTTCAACTCGAGCGGACCTCACCATGCTGCATGCTTCGACCCAGAAACTGATTGACCGACTCGCCACCATGACGGCGCAAAAGAAGATTGACTGGATTGAGAAGGACAATGGCGACGTCATGTACGCGACCGAGGGATATGTCGTCCGGCTGACCCCTGAACCCCCTCGCGTCCTGCTGTCCACCGAAGCTGGCAAATCCCTGGAAGATGCGAGCTCCACGCTCCTCAATAGTGCGCCGCATGCAGAAGGCGGCACCTATGGAGACCTCGTCGCATCCATCGCCCGCGATGCCTGCCGCGAAGCGCGCGGCACCGAAGCGGCCATCAATACGCTGCTTGCAGGCCTGTCCGACGAAGAGGCGCCCGAAACCACGGCAGAAGACGACGAAGCTGTAGAGGCCGACACCGACGAAGCGCTCGTCGCGACGTCTGCCGAAGACATGCCCGACAGTCTCGAAGACGAAGGCGACGCCACGACCATTCTGGAAAGCGAAGACTTTGCGAGCGAGGATCAGCCAGAAGCGCCGGCCGAGACCAATGAGGACCTGGTCGATGTCAGTGTCCCGGAAGCGGCCCTCCTCAGCGACGATGAAGCAGACCTGGAAGCGGGCACAGAAACCGATGCGCCTGCCGACACCTTTGAAGCTCAGGCTGAGGCTAACGCCGACGATCATGATGATGTGGTCGAAGATGACGATGAAGATGTCCAAGGCGCCGTCGCGCGTCTCGCAGACGAGGTCAACGGAACCTCCAGTGACGAGGCCGAGGCCTCCCACGCCGAATCGACCGATGACGACTATGTCGAAGAGGTAGAGACGGCAGCAACGAACACGTCTGATGCTGAAACATCTGACGCCGACACGGACACCGACGAAACCGTCGAAACCGTCGAAACCGTCGAAACCGTCGAAACCGTCGAGCCTGAGATCGAGGTTCCATCCTTCTCTGTCCAGCCAGATGAGGGTGAAACCTTCACCATCGATGACGATGAAAGCGACGACACGATCAACGTCTATTCTCAAACCGACCTGCCAGCCGGCCCGGATGTCGACGCTGAAGACGAGCCTGCCGAAATAGCGGCGACGACCGACACGGCCCTTGCAGAAGAGATCGATACGCCTGACCAGGACGCCGTCGCAGAGGTCGCAGACGAAACGCCACCGGTCGCAGCCAGTGCCGAAGCGGAAACCGAAGTCGAAGCGGACGTCGAAGTCGAAGCGAAAACCGGCGCTGAACCTGAAGTCTCAGCCAAGGAATCCAATATACGTTATGTGCCTTTTGGCGCTGCCGGGCTTCAGGCGGCTGGTGCCGACGCCTCTGAAGAAGAGATGCCGGTAGAGGAAAACGTTGCGTCCGAACTGGGCGCCGTCGCAAGCGACATGGCCCTGCCCGAAGAGGCCCAGGCCGACGCCCTCGCGGACACCGAAGCCCCGGAAACAGACTTCGACGTGCCTCCGAGCGCTGAGACCGCAGAGCCCGAAATCGAGCAGCCCGAAGTTCAAGAGCCTGAAATCCAGGAGGAAGACACCGTCGCAATTGCTGCGCAGGATGTTGAGACGCCGTCGGAAAGCCCCTCTGTCTCAGCGCAGCCCGCTGGCATCATGTCGATCAGCGGTTTCAGTGCCGGTCTTGGTTTTGGGGCAAAGGCGTCCGGCTTTACCCCGCAGCCTCCTCGCCCTGCCGATCAAGCCTCGCAATCCGAGCACGTCTCCCGCGCGCCGGTTGTGATCGACGCGACCGATGACTACCCGGACGAAATCAGCGACACGGCCACTGAAATCCAGCCTGAAGTCTCGCCACTGGAATTCGCATCTGCCGAGGACACTGACGACGCGCTGGTCGAAGCAACCGCATCATCTGAGGATGTTGACGCCGTATCGCCTCGCGAGGCGATGCCTCAGCCGGAGACTGCGAGCGCATCAAACCCGGATCAGACCGACGAATCTGCGGAAGAGACTCAGGAAACCATCGTTCGACCGAAAACCCGCTTCAATCCGTGGACCTGATCTGACGCCGAATTTGTTGCTGTGCCGCAACATAATCAGTGTTGCGGCGCAAGATGACGCCTGTGAAGTCTCCGTGCCCCTTGCATAGGAGGGCAGACTAGCCCTTGAAGGGTCAGGAACGCTTTCCCGATAGCGGCAAGCGAAAGAACTGATCCTTCAAAGGCCGCGTCCAATGAAATCCTTGAAATCCTTCCTTGTCGCCAGTGCAGCCCTCAGCGCTTTCGGCTCCGTCGCGTCCGCGCCCGCCGTCGCCCAGGCAACCGAGAATGAAGCGCGCCTCGACCCCGTGACGGTGACGGCTCAGCGCATTGAGGAAGATCTGCAAGAGGTGCCGGTATCGATCTCGACGCTTGCCGACGAAAAGCTCAATAACCTCAAAGCGGGCGGCGCAGATGTCCGCTTTCTGTCTGCCCGCGTTCCCAGCGTCGTCGCTGAAAGCTCATTCGGCCGGGCCTTCCCGCGCTTCTATATTCGCGGGATCGGCAACACCGATTTCGACCTGAACGCCTCCCAGCCGGTCAGCCTTGTCTATGATGGCGTGCCTTATGAAAGCCCGATCCTGAAAGGTTTCCCGGTCTTTGACCTTGAAAACATCGAAGTGCTTCGCGGCCCTCAGGGCACCCTTTTTGGTCGCAACACCCCTGGCGGCATCATCAAGTTCGACAGCGCCAGGCCCGTACACGAATTCGACGCCTATGCGCGTGCCTCGTATGGTAATTACGACACCGTGACCGCCGAAGGGGCCGTGAACCTGCCGATCTTCGAAGATCAGCTCGCCCTGCGCCTGTCCGGCCTCTATCAGGAGCGCGAGCCTTATGTGGACAATGCATTCACAGGCCAGAACGACCGGTACGAGGGCTTTGAGGAACTCGCCGGGCGCGCTCAGCTCCTGTTCACGCCGCTCAATTCAGACTTCGAAGGCCTTCTGAACTTTCACGCCCGCTCCAATGATGGCGACGCTCGCCTCTTCCGGGCCAACATCATTCAGCAGGGAAAACGCGGCCTCGGCCCGAACTTCGAACGCGACACCGTCTATTATGATGGCCAGAACTTCCTGGCTCAGGATACGCATGGCCTCACGCTGACCCTGTCCAAGGGGCTCGCCGACGCGATCGATATGGTCTACGTCTTCGGCAATGAGCAGGCGGAGATTGCGAGCCGCGGCGATATCGATGGTGGATTCGGGGCATCCTTCCTCGGTGCCGGCAATTTCGGTCCGGGCAACATCCCCTTCCCGTCTGAGACGTCCGGCGCCGTCAATGCCCTGCACCAGACCACCCATGAAATCCGATTCGCCTACGATGATGGCGGGCCGCTACGGGCGCAGACGGGCGTCTTTTTCTTTGATGAGTTCGTCTCGATCACCTCGAAGAATTTCGACTCGCTGTCACCGGGTAATCCGGAAACGAGCCAGGCCAGTCGCAGCCTGGACACAGAAAGCGTCGGCATCTTCGCCTCTGTCAGCTACGACCTCACGGACGCGGTGACCCTTTCTGGCGGCGCGCGCTGGACCGATGACGACAAAGAGTTCTCGGCCACTGGTGACAATCGCAGCCTTGGCGATGAACAGGTCAGCTGGGACGCCTCGATCTCGTGGCAAGCGACCGACACCATAAATACCTATGCGAAGGTCGCAAAGGGTTTCCGCGGCCCCACCGTTCAACAACGCTTCGGGGCGCCCTCACAGGCCGATAGCGAGACGCTGGTCTCCTATGAAGCCGGCGTGAAGACCGAATTGATGGACCGCCGGATTCGTCTGAACACGGCCATTTATTATCTCGATTTTGAGGGCCAGCAGCTCACCATTGTTGGCGGGCTGGACAATTCTGTGTCGCTCTTCAATGCCGATGAAAGTGAGGGCTATGGGTTCGAGGTCGACCTCGAAGCGGCCCCGATTGAGAACCTCCTCCTCACCGGCGGGCTTTCCTACAACAAGACCGAGTTCAAGGATGATCTGATCATCGCCCCCGGCTGCGGCGCGCCGTGTACCGTTCTCGATCCGCCCGTGTTCGACGATATGAACAATCTTCTGGGCTACAACATCTCAGGCAACAGCTTCCCCAATGCGCCGGAATGGATTGCCAACTTTACCGCGCGCTACGCGATCCCGGTTGGCGATGGCGAGGTCTACGGCTTCACCGACTGGGCGTTCAAGGACGAAACCAATTTCTTCCTCTATGACAGCATTGAGTTTGGTCAGGATGCCTATTGGGAAGGCGGCCTGCGCCTTGGCTATGAAGCCAATTCAGGCTGGGGCGTATCGGTCTTCGCGCGCAATATTCTCGACGAGGAAGTGCTTGAAGGCGCCATCGACTTCAACAATCTCACAGGCTTTGTGAATGAGCCCCGCACCTATGGCGTTGAGGTGAACTGGCAGTACTAACCGGTTGGGGCACCGATCACCCGCACCAGGACTGACGCTTCCCGGCCGACCGGATCAACGGCGCTGACACGGTAGAAACCTGACCGCGTCGGCGTCCACACGGGCAGGCCCGCATCGTCGGTTGGGCAGGGTTCGCCATCGATATACCAGCTGAGCGCGCCCTCGCCGCGACCGGCCAATACGAAGGGCCGGGACGCCTCGCCATTGACCTCGCCGGACCAGAGTTCGGCATCCTTTGGCGGGAACAGGATTTGCGGCGCGGGGCGGCCACGTTCGAAACGCTGAAGGGCCCCCTGGGCATCGGCGGCTTGCTTCGTCATGAGGCGCGTGCCTGCACCGCCCTCACCGCCCAGATGATAGGTCGCCCGGTCCGCCACTTCGAACAGGATCGGCAGCGCCGTATCACGCCCCGTCGCGCCGGGACGTGGGGCGCCATCAGCGCGGCCGACCCAGACGATGATGGCGTGATCACCCGACACGCCCGCCGCCCAGGCATCGCGGAACCCATATGACGTCCCGGTCTTGAATGCGATCTGTGGGGCGTTCGCTGTGAGGCGGCCCGGCATGCGGCCTTCAGGCGTCGGCGCATCTTTCAGGATGCGCTGAATCTTCTCTGCGCTGTCGGCGCTCATCAGGCGAAAACCACGCGCGGCTTGTATCCGTTTTTCATCTTCGACCGTCCATGCCAGCGGCTTTGCGCGCCCGCCATCACCCAGAGCTGAATAGATCACGGCCAGCTCACGCGCGGTCATCCCGGCGCCCCCTAGCGCGAGCGCCAGTCCGGCCTGATTGTCCGCCCCGCCATGAATGCGCGGCGGTGCCCCCGCCAGTGCCAGCGTTGCGGCAAACCGCTCCGGACCGATCCGGTCCAGCGCGAGGACGGCCGGGACGTTCAGGGAATGCTGGAGGGCGTCCGAAATGCGGACATCGCCGCGAAACATTCGGTCGAAATTATCCGGCTGATAGGAGGCAAACCGCTTCGGCAGGTCGGCAATGCGCGTATCCGGCGCGGCAGAGCCGTCATCAAACGCCATCGCATAGATGAAGGGTTTCAGCGTCGATCCCGGCGATCTCGCCTGCGCGGTCAGGTCGAGCCAGCCGCCCGGCAGGTCGCGCGATGCAGACCCCACAGCCGCTCGTACGCCTCGCGTGGGAATGTTCACAACCAGGATCGCGACCTGCGTGCCGTTGCCGAACTCCTTGGCATGCTCGAGGGCCAGCGCCTCCATCTCTTTTTGTAGCTGGGCATCGATCGTCGAGGTGACATCGGTGCTGGCTTCAAAGGCGGCGCGGGTCGTCGCGTGCCAGGCCCGGGCTGGAAAGGCATAGGCCCCCGTCGGCATGGAGGATGTGCGTGCTTCTTCGGCTCGCGCGGCATCCAGATAACCAAGCCGCTCGAGCTTTGAGACGATCGTCTTGCGGCCCGCATCTGCGCCCTTGGGGCGAAGGTCCGGGCGGCGAACTTCAGGGCTTTGCGGCAAGGCGATCAGCAAGGCTATCTGGTCGTCGGACAGCCGGTCCGGTTCGCGCCCGA
Source organism: Henriciella sp. AS95 (assembly GCF_038900055.1). Lineage (NCBI taxonomy): Bacteria > Pseudomonadati > Pseudomonadota > Alphaproteobacteria > Hyphomonadales > Hyphomonadaceae > Henriciella > Henriciella sp. AS95. The sequence continues at coordinate 1,516,109 of NZ_JBBMQM010000001.1, read as the reverse complement.
AATAGCGCCAGCTCGCCGCGCGAATGCCTTCGATATTACCGCCATACGGCGTGAGCGTCAGGTACAGCTCCAGGATTTCGCGCTTCGTCAGGCGCGCCTCGATCTGATGGGCCCGGAACATCTCGATCAGCTTGGACCCGATATTGCGCGGACGCGGCTCAAGCAGCCGGGCCGTCTGCATCGTGATCGTCGAACCGCCAGACACGATGCGCCCAGCCCGCGCCGAACTCGTCACGGCGCGCACCATGCCCATCCAGTCGACACCGCCATGAGACCAGAAACGCTGGTCTTCGACTTCCAGAAGCGCCTCGATGAAGACCGGGTCGATCTCGTCCAGATCGGCGTGGAAGCGCCAGTAATTATCAGGGGTGGGAATGGCGCGAAGCGGCCTGCCATCCCGGTCTGTCACCATGATGGAGACAGTGTCACCCCGCTCAATCGGCGGGGGGAAGATCCGGTCCAGCGCAAAGGCTGCGACCAGCAATGCCGCGAAGGCAATTGCCAGTCGCTTCAGCCAGATCATCTCTGACCACCCGTCGCTGCGCTTGGCGTCTCAATCGTGATCCGGCCAGGCGCCGAACGCGCGAACACATCCGGGCGATACATGTCTTCGACATTCACGCCCGGGATCGCAAAGCTGCCCGGCGTCACGGCCCGAACGACGTAAGCGAGGCGCACGGCCTTGTCGCGGACATCGATCGCAGCAACGAAGCGGTCATCGCGAGCCTCGGCCGTGTTTGGCTGGTCGATCTTGCCGAGCCAGGCAAACGCGCCGTCCGTGCTGCCTTCGCGGTCGCCATCAGCAGGCTTCAGCACAGTCTCGATTTCGAAACCAGCCGGCAGCAGGTCAGCCACAATCATCGGATTGGTGCGGTTCTGCTCTGGCGTGATCACCATCGACACGACAAGCTGGTCGCCCTGATTGATATCGGCAAGGTCAACGCCTGCACCGGTCAGGCTACGGATGGCCTTCTGCACACGTACCTTCGAGGAGGTGGCTTCTGGCGGCGATGCGGGCGCGCCGCGGACCATCACTGTTCTGAACATCGGCGCAGAATTTCCAGCCAGTGTGAACGTCACATCGCTCTGGGCCTGGTCTTCCGTCAGGACGTAGCGGCGATCATTATTGTTGCCGCGGCCAAGTCCATCGACTTCGACCCGAATCTCCTCACCGTCGCCGGTCAGCGCATTCACAGCGAGCAGCGCGAACGCCTTCTCCTGCGTGGTGAGCTCGGATGGGTCTGGCGCATCATTGCCAAGACGTTCCGACAAGCGCGTGACATGCTCGGTGAAGCCGGTCTCGGCGGCCAGGGCGAGTACGCCCGTCAGGTCGCGAAGCGGCGTCTGATAGTAATCGCCATTATTCTGATAACCGAGCGCCTCTTCCGCCTTGGTGAAGGCGCTATAGGCACGCGACCGGTCACCCATATATGACAGGGCTGCGGCAAGCTGGGCACGCGCAAGCGGGCTTTCCATCTTGTCGATTTCGCGGTCATGCAGGTAACGCAGACGGCTCACATCGGCCTTGCCGGCCTTGGCGAGCACATAAAGCGCATACGGCGCAGACCGACGCATCAGCTTCTCTTCCGTGTCGTCGTGCCAACGGCTTTCCCAGACATCCGTGTCGTAGCCATAGACGCGCCAGGCATCGCCCTGCGCAATCGAGCGAAGCGACTGATAAGCCCGGTCGAGCGAGGCTTGCGGCACTTCGTATCCGGCCTCACTGGCGCGGTAGAGGAAGTCTGCCGTATAGGCACCGAGCCAAGGCGATGCGTGGCGATCCCCTTCACTCCACAGGCCGAACGAGCCGTCGCTCGACTGGCGATTGAGGACGCGAGAGACCGCTTCCTGAACCTGGGCCCGCGCGGGCTCACGCTCGTCTTCATCTGCCCCGAGCGCGACGAGCTGTTCGGAGTAAAGCAGCGGCATGGCGCGGCTGACTGTCTGCTCGGTGCATCCATAAGGATAGCGGGCCAGCGACGCGTAAAGCGCATTGGCATCGAGCGGCAGCGAGGCGAACGTCACTGTCACTTCCGCCGTTCCCGGCACATATCCCGCGAGAATATTGTCCGGGATCGACCAGGCATCGCCCGGCTGCATCAGCGCCGTCGTAATCTCGGTCGCCGGCAGGTAGGGCGAACGTGACTGGATCATATAGTTGCGCGAGATCGAGTAGTTTTCCGGGCCCTCGACATTCAGGCGCAGGCGCGAGATGCCGGAGGTTTCAGCCGCAATGTTCAGCCCTTCATCGATACGCTGGCCTTGCGGAATGGTCCGTGAGACCTCGCTCGCCGCGACCGTCACCGGCTCGCTGGCATCAAGCGAAGCCGTGAAGACGCCGCTTTCGAGCTCGATATTATCGATGCTCACCGTTGCGAGCGCCTCATCACCTGGCGCCAGGAAGCGTGGCAGGATGAGATCGGCTGGGGCCGGATCGCGCACCGTCATTGGCTGGCTGGCAGCGCCGAGGCCGGTTTCAGACCAGGCGACCGCCATCAGGCGCAGTTCGCCGTTGAACTCAGGCACGTCGAAGGTGACGCGTGCCCGGCCATTCCGGCCGACATCGACCAGCCCGGAGAACAGCGCCACCGTCTTGGTCGGCACCACGGTCAGGCCTTCGCCGCCAAGCTGGTCACCACCGGTCCTTACTTCAGCGGGCAGACCCATGTTCGGATCGAGCAGGCGTCCATAATCGTCATAGATTTCAACGCCGAGCGACTTCTTCCCGAAGTAATAGTCGACCGGGTCAGGGGTCTGGAATTTGGTGAGACGCAGAATGCCTTCGTCCACTGCGGCGAGCGTCAGATAGATATGCTCACGGGGACCGCCAGTGACATTGACGTCGATGGTGTGTTCACGGCGCGGGCGGACGAGGTCCGGTGCGTCGATTTCAACCTCGAAAGTGCGGTCATCCATGTCGAGCGGGACATAACCGACGCCAACAGCGCGGCGGGGTTTGGACTGCACGACAGGGTCGCGCGGGGTGTAGACGTTGACGAGGATGTAAGCGCCCTCGCCCCATTCTTCTGTCACCGGCAAGGTAAACTGCGTGCCGTCCGGGGAGACGTCACGGGTTTCGACGTGGATGATCTCGTCGGTTGCGACAACGATCTGCGCTTCGCCGGCATAAGGCGGCACGACGGTGATCGCAGCCGGGCGACCGGCGACAACTTTCTGGTCTTCAACGATGACCTGCACACGGTCAGGGGCTTCGACGCCGTCATCGGAGACATAACCGCCCCAGCCGACATAAAAATCCGTACTGGTTTCAGCGTCGCTGCCATCAGCCGTCACGATGAGTTCGTGCTCACCCCAGTCGAGGCCGTTCACGGCGATGGCCTGGGTGGTTCCGTCCGTGTCGACGACACCCTCATTCACGGTCCGTACCGTGCGTGAGCGGCGCCAGCGCCAGCGGCTGTCTTCGCGATACCAGTCATAGTGGTAGTCGATCTCGATGACTTTCCAGTTGAGGCGCGTGTCAACGATCTCGCCATCGGCATTGAGCGCGGCCAGTTCGAAACGGTTCTCCTGGCCTTGCTTGGCGCGACCGTCGAAATCGGACTTCACACCGAGATAGAGATCATTCGGGCGGTACGGCAGACGCACGCTTTCGGTCACGGCGCGGCCACCGGGCTCCAGAACGGAAACGGTCGTATTGAGCCGCAGCGGACGATCGGAATCAGTGCCGCGCGTGCCGGGGGACAGACGGACAACCGCTTTACCGGCGCCATCAGTCGTCTGGTCATCCAGTTCGATGATCTCTTCGCGGAAATAATTGTCGTGGCGACCGAATGTGTAGCCCTTATAGCCTTCGAACGGGCTCGGATCCGGCTCGACACGGGCCTGGGCCTGAACGGTCAGACCAGCACCGGGGGCACCATAGAGAAAACGGCTGTCGACCAGAATTTCCTTGGTCTCTCCGGCTTTCAGCACGGTGTCTTCATCAGTATCGAGCTCAACGGCGATGCGCTGGGGCACGAAGTCTTCGACCGAGAAGCGATGGGAGCCGGCTTCGCCTGCACCATCGATTTCCAGCACGGCGCGCCACATGCCACGAGACGCACTGTCGGCGAGGTCATAATCCCATTGAACCGCTCCGGCCTCGCCGCCAGCGAAGCGATAACGGTCAGCCTCCAGCCCGTTCGGGCGGTAGATGATGAGATTGCCCGACCGGCCTTCAATGGCATTCGCGGCCCGGTCGCGCATCATGGCCGTCAGGTGAACCGTTTCACCGGGCCTGTAGATACCGCGTTCGGTATAGATGTAGCCGTCAACCGGACCGGGGGTGCGGCGCCCGCCCGTATTCTGTTCAGACAGATCCACCGGCGCGCGGGTCAGATCAAGCACGGCAAGGTCACCCTTGGCCCCGAAAGCCATCACCATGCGGGCGGCAGAATTGCCCGTACCGGCCAGCAATGGCGCACCAAAGCGCACGCGGCCTTCCTCGCCGGTCTCAGCTTCGCCCAGCACCTCGTTGTTGAACGCGATCAGCTGGACGCGCGTATTGGGGAGCACTTCGCCATCCTGCAGCGAGCGCAGCGTGACATCGAGGCCGTTCTCGCCGCGATAGGCCGTCAGCGCCAGATTTGTCAGCATGATCCAGCGTCGCGCCGATGCGGGCGGCCCATCATTGCTGTTGAGGTCCTTGGAGTCCTGCAGCTCAACGAAATAAGAGCCGGGCTTCAGCGTCTCGATGACATCCGGAAGCGGGAAGACAGTGGTCACCGGGGCGTTGGTAATGTTGTCGATATCCATGGAGCCCGTCCAGACTTCGGACGAGACATCGCGCGGATCTTCTTCACCGTAGAGATATGAATAACGGCCCTGAGGGGCCTCATTGCCCTGGTCGATGCGCTTGAATGCCAGCGCCCGGTCGTTGACGCGATAGACGGTGACATCGACCTTCTCGACATTCACGGTTTCGATGGCGAGCCCATCCGCATCGTCGCGCGGCAGGATCACGCCCGAGCCCTTGAAACCGACATAAGGCGGGCGGTCCTCAAAGCTGATCGTTACTTCTTCTTCGCGCGCAATGGCGCGGCCGTCATCGGATGGCAGCCCTTCGAGGATCGTCGCTGTGTAGCTGCGCGCAAAATCGAGGCCTTCGAGACAAAGCTCGCGGCCTTCAATATTATAGGCAGGCCGAACACCCGGACGCATATTGATGAATGTGGAATAGTCGACATCAGGATCGAGCGGCGCGGAGAAAACGAGGCAGGCGCGCGGCTGGTTACCACTCGTGTCTGGGGAATAGCGGAAGTAGGTGAACTTGTTTTCTTCAGCAGCGGCGAGGCGTTGGCGTTCGCGTTCGCGCCGTTCTGCTGCCACCTGATCTGCGCGAGAGCGCTCAATGACTTGTCCGTTTGATGATTCAGGAACCGTCTCGGGCGGCTTGTCGCCGCCTCCGCACGCCGCCAGAGCACTTACCAGTCCTGCGAGAAGTATGCCCCTAGCCTTGAATGTGCGGCCGATCATGTCCGTTCTCCCTCAAATGTGACTCACACCTTTACAGGAAGTTGGTATGCCGCCAACAGGGCGTGATTAAGACTTTTTCAGGATTTGCGATCTGCAACAGCGCTTTCACACCCTTGTTCTTGGCGCCGGCGCGGCAGGCCTGTTCTGCGGGGCCCGGGCGGCCGGACGCGGCCTGAGCGTCTGCGTTCTGGATCATAGTGCGAAGCCAGCCGAGAAAGTGCGCATCTCAGGCGGCGGCCGATGCAACTTCACGAACGTGGATACCAAGGCCGCCAATTTCCATTCCGAGAATCCGCATTTTGCCAAATCCGCCCTGGCCCGCTACACGCCATGGGACTTTTGCGACCTGATGGCAAAGCACGGCCTGAGCTGGCAGGAAAAGACACTGGGCCAGCTTTTCTGCGACCAGCGGAGCACCGCCGTCATTCAACTCCTGCTGGACGAACTGGACAGTGCCGGCGGCGAGCTCCGGCTCTCGACCGAGGTGTCTGGAGTGCAGCACAGAGACGGCCGTTTCGTCGTGGAGACAAGCGCAGGTGAGATTGAAGCAGACAACCTCATCGTGGCGACCGGCGGGCTTTCCATCCCCAAGATCGGTGCAAGCGGTTTCGCCTATGAACTGGCCCGCCAGTTCGGCCATGAAGTCATCCCTCCCCGCCCTGCCCTGGTCCCGCTGACATTCACGGGCGCGGCCAAGGACAATTTCGCCGAACTCTCCGGCGTCTCGTGCCCGATCGATGCGCAAGCCAGACGTGGCCCGGAATTTCACGAGGCGATGCTGTTCACCCATCGCGGCCTGTCCGGCCCAGCCATCCTGCAGGCGTCTTCCTATTGGCGGGAAACCGAAAGCGTCGGCATCGATCTCGCGCCCGGCTGGTCCGTGCGAGATGAACTGAAGACCGCAAAGGCGGACACGCCGAAGATCAACCTCTCCACATGGCTCGCCCGGCACTATCCGGCGCGCCTGGCGGATTACATGCTTACCTGGCCCGGCATGCCCGCCGACAAGCAGCTAGCCAATTTGTCCGGCGCTGACATGGAAGCGGCCGATCAGGCCCTGAAGCACTGGTCCATCAAACCCGCCGGCACGGAAGGCTGGCGCACCGCAGAGGTGACGGCAGGCGGAATCGATACAAACGGACTTTCATCGCAGACGATGGAAAGCAAACACGTCAAAGGGCTCTACTTCATCGGCGAATGCGTCGACGTTACGGGCTGGCTCGGCGGCTACAACTTCCAGTGGGCCTGGGCGAGCGCCGCCGCAGCGGCATCAGCCATCGACGCCGATCGCGCGGCTTAAGACGAATTCGGCCTCTTGATCGTGGAAACGATCAGACGCTGGCGCGTTATCTATACATCTGCGGACGAGCCGCTGCGTCGGTTCAAGCCGCATCGAGTTTCGTGCCTGGGAGGCACGCGACCTGACGGGCTGGGCGATCCGGAATTTGCCGGATAGCCCGCCCGTCTCTTTTATGCGAGAACCGTTCTCAACTTAACGCCGCAGCAGGGTCAGGGCTGACATCGATGATCGCACGCATGCTCGGCTTTCTGTTTCTGGCGCTTGGCGCGATCGGCATATTCCTGCCCATCTGGCCGACAACCGTGTTCTGGATCATCGCTGCCCTCTGCTTCGCCCGGTCCAGCCCGGCCATGCGTGACTGGATCTATGCCCGCCCCAAATTCGGGCCGCCCATTCAGCAATTCATTGAACAAGGAACGCTGTCGAACACGTCGAAAGGCGGCGCCCTGCTCGGCATGTCCATCGCAGGCGGGTTCAGTACGGTATTGCTTTGGGGACGCTGGAGCTGGATGGCGTTCGCGATCGGCTTGCTGATCTGCGGTGCCGCCTACGTCCTCACCCGGCCAACCGACCCCGTCTGAGACTTGCCCTTGATCTTGTTGCAGCGCGCATGAGCAAGCTGCAGATTGTCAGGCTCGTCTGATCCACCAGCCGCACGCGGAATGATGTGGTCGAAGGTCGGGCGCTGCCGTTTCCAGATCGTCGCATGCGCCACATCAAACCGAGAGGCAGGCATCGGCTTGCCGCACAACGCGCAGCATCCGCCCTGCTTTGCCCACAGCGTTCTGAAAAACTCGTTATCTGGTGGAACGGCTGGCTGGCTCATCAGTCTAGTTGGAAGAGGTTGCGAGCGCTGTCCAGCCGCGCAAGCCTTTGACACAACATGGCTTTGACGCAGCCATGATCGCCTGATACCGCCGAGGACAAGTCGAAAGTTCGCTTCACGATGCTGACCAGCCTGCTCCTCGTTGCCGCTTCTATCGGCTTTGGCGTCTATCTTTTCCGCCCGTCCATGCTGACCTCCCGCTTCTGGCGAGCCACGGTGACGCCCTTGGCATCGATTGTCGGATCCGGTTTCCTGATCGCAGGACCGGTGCTCTATCACACCGTCGGACACCTGGCCGTGGTTGCCATGGCCGTGCTGTGCGGCCTCGCCTATCTCTTCGGCTCAGCCGTTCGTGACAATATCCTGCATATTGAGGACGCCGAGCGCACGCCTTTACAAGGCTTCGTCAATGAAGGCGCCGACATCATCCTGGCTGCCGCCTATTTCATTTCCGTCGCCTATTACCTGAACCTGTTTGCCGCCTTTGGCCTGCGCCTGGTCGATGTCACGGACCAGACGACGATCCGCATCGTCTCGACCGCCGCCATTGCGACGATTGGCATGACTGGAGCGTTTGGCGGGCTGAAGGCGCTGGAAAGCCTGGAGGTCGGCACCGTCGGCCTGAAGCTCGCCGTGATCGGTGGCCTGCTGACGACGCTGGCGGTGGCGGCCACTATGAGCCTCGTGTCAGGCAACCTTGAAGCCGGGCCGATGCCATCCCGTGGGGGATGGGACGAAGTGCGCACCATTCTTGGCCTTCTCGTCCTGGTGCAGGGCTTCGAGACGTCACGCTATCTCGGCAGCAAGTACGATCCCGACACCCGCGTCCGCACCATGCGCCGGGCACAATGGATCGCCACGGTGATCTACATCACTTTCATCCTGCTGTTCATGCCGTATTTTACCGGCAGTATTTCAGGGCGCGGGGCGGAGACCGCCATCATTGACATGCTCGCCCCTCTGGGCATTGCCCTCACACCGCTTCTGGTCGCAGCCGCACTGGCGTCGCAATCCTCGGCGGCCATTGCAGACACCAATGGCGCGGGCGGCCTCATCGCAGAGGCGACGCGGGGCAGAATCCCGGTGAAGCCAGCCTACATCGTCACCGCGCTCGTCGCTATCGCCATGACATGGGCCTTCGACATCTTTGAAATCATCACCTACGCCTCGCGCGCCTTCGTGACCTACTACGCCCTACAGGCCTTGCTTGCGGCCTCGACGAACTTCAGGCGGTCGGACTGGCCGCGTGCGGTGCTCTATTCTGCAGCGTTCCTGATCGCCGTCACGATCATCATCGTCGCCAAGCCGGCAGACGTCTGAGCCTAGAGCCCTGCTGGCACGTCCCAGCCGCGGCGATAGCAGGCCGCTTTCACCGTGTTCTGAAGCAGGCAGGCCCGCGTCATCGGACCGACGCCGCCCGGCACAGGCGTGATGTGACCGGCCACAGGCTCACAGTCATTAAAGTCGGCATCGCCCACCAGCCGCGTCTTGCCTTCGCCGCGCTCTGGCGCATCGATCCGGTTGATACCAACATCGATCACGACGGCGCCCGGCTTGACCCAGTCCCCTTTGACCATCTGCGGGCGGCCCACGGCCGGAACGAGGATGTCTGCTGTGCGGCAGAGGCCTTCGATATCCTGCGTGCGCGAATGGGCGATGGTCACCGTGCAGTTCTCGGCAAGGAAAAGAAGCGCCGTCGGTTTGCCGACCAGGATGGAGCGGCCGATCACGACGACATTCTTGCCGGACAGATTTTCACCCAAAGCATGTTTGGCGAGGATTACGCAGCCGGTTGGCGTACAGGGGCGAAGGCCCGGCTTTCCAAGGACGAGCCGCCCGGCGCTGGCTTCGGTCAGGCCATCGACGTCCTTGTCCGGATTGATGCACTCAATCGCGCGATTGGCATCGAGACCTTCCGGCAGTGGCAGCTGCAGGAGAATGCCATCGATCTCGTCATCATTGTTGAGGTCCGAGATCAGCGCCTCGACCTCGTCCTGCGTCGCTGTGGCCGGCAGTGTCTTCTTGATTGAGCGCATGCCGGTTTCTTCGGTGTCGGTCACCTTGTGGCGCACATAGACCTGGCTGGCCGGATCATCGCCGACCAGAACGACAGCGAGGCTTGGCTGTCCCGGAAGCGACCTGACGGCCTCTGCGACCTGCGCCTTCACCGTTTCGGCGACCTGTTTTCCGCTAATCCGCTCTGCCATGCCCCATCCACTCCTCGATCTGGCGCGCCGCAGCGCTGCCGGGTTCAGTGTCGATGTCGACGCCCTTAATGCGGCTCGTCTCCCCCGTCACCACCTTCACATCAGATTTTGCCAGTCTGAGCGCCTTGGCGAGCAGCTTTTCCACAGCCCTGTTAGCCTTGCCCTTTTCGGGCACGGCGCGGACTTTGACTTTCAGGAATATGCGCCCGGCAGCATCTTCGCCCGGCCCTTCAATGCTGTCAGCCGACGCATTTGGTGTAGCGCGAACGGTGAGGCGCATCAGCCGCCTCGTCAGACAACGTTTGGATAGACGTAGTAAGCGATGACGCGCTGCAGGAAGATAATGATCAGGATCAGGACGAGCGGCGAGAGATCAATCCCGCTCATTCGCGGCAACATCCGGCGTATGGGGCGGCATAGCGGTTCGGTGATCTGCTGCAGGAAGTTCCAGAGCCCGGCCACAAACTGGTTGCGGGTGTTCAGGACATTAAATGCAATCAGCCATGACAGAACGGCCTGCGCGATCAGGATCCATATCCCGAGCTGCAGGATGATCATGACAATATCGAGAACAGCTCTCACCACACACCTCCAAGTATTACAGGCCCGACTAAGCCGGTTTGCCTATCGACTGCAAGAGATGGGCAGGTTTTGCCACAGTTGAAGACCTGCGATGCCCAGCCGCGCGTAACTGTCGCGCGTAACTGCCGCTACGTCGTGCTTGCCGACCTGCCCAAAGCCGGACAATGGTGGGGTGTAAGGGGGCGTAGCCTGAATGACCAACACGATCGAAACCGAACAGCCGCTACGCCCACTAAGCGCCTTCCAGAAAGCCGCAATCGCATTTGGCTCCGTCGCCATGGGCGCGGGCATGACGATCAACTTCGTTGTCGTCGCCCCTCTGGCGCGCGAAGCAGGCCTCAATGAAATCGAGGTCGCAGGCATCCTCACCCTGTCAGCTGCGATCTATGCCCTGATGATCCCGCAATGGGGGCGCTGGGCGGACAGGTTCGGCCGCAAGCGGATCATGGTCTTTTCCCTCTTCGCCATGGCCAGCACCAACATGCTGTTCCTGTTCGCCCTTCAGGCGGCACTGATTGGCGTCGTGACGGGCCTGTCGGCCTTCTTTCTTCTGGTTTTCACGCGCGTCTTTTTCGGATTGCTCTCGCCAGGTCTTCAACCGGCCTCGATGGCGGCGATGACCGATGCGACAACATCGCTGACCCGCGCGGGTGGGCTCGGCATGCTCGGCGCGGCCATGGGGCTCGGGTCGATACTCGGGCCAGCAGGTGCGAGCGTTCTGGCTGAATTCGGGGCCCTCGTCCCGCTGTGGGGCTCAATCATCTTCTGCGCCTTCGCTGGTTTTGTGATCGGCTTCTCGCTGCCGAAATCACGCGGCAATCGAGATTCGCAAAGGCCGACGCCCCTGCGCATACGTGATCCGCGCGTCTTCCCGCACCTCGCTTTCCTGTTCACCTATTTCGTCGCCGTCGGTGCAATCCAGCAGACGCTCGCCTGGCTGATCGAGGACCGCTATGGCCTGCAGAAGGCGGCGAGCGTTCAGGCGACCGGCATCGCCTTCGCCTGCATGTCCATCGCGCTAATCGCCGTGCAGTTTGGTTACGTCCAGCCACGTAAACCTGAGCCGGCCCGGATCCTGCCGATCGGTCTTTTCCTGATCATCATTGGTTATCTGTCGGCAGCCCAAGTGGGAAGCTTTGCCGGGCTGAGCGCCGCCTTTGCGGTCGTCGGCGCTGGTTCGGCGCTGGCGGTGCCCTCCGCAAACGCGCTCGGCAGCCTGTCAGTCGAACGCCATGAGCAAGGCGCAGCGGCTGCGCTGCTTTCGGCGGCCCCGCCGGCGGGCTTCATCTTCGGACCGCTGCTCGGCGCCTCGCTCTACTCGCAGGAGCATCGCATGCCGCTCTTTGTGAGCGCCGCCATGATGGGTGTGCTTCTGGCCTACCGGCTACTGGGAAATCGCCGCCGGCCTGGCTGACTTTTGTATTCGCGCGTTACAGACCCTGCCACATAATCCCCTTCAGAATGGAGCCCCGTTTCATGACCTCTCGCCGACTGCCAATCGCCCTTGCCGCCAGCCTTGCCCTTCTTGCCGGATGCGGCAGCCCGGAAACCAGCGAGACGACAACGCCAGCTGAAACGGGCGCAGCGGAGCCCGCTGCACCAAGCCAGGAGGGAGCGGCATCCGAACAGCAGACCGACGCAGCGCGCGCCAACCCATCCAACGGTCTGCCCAATGGTCTCGACGGTCGCTGGGTGTCTGTCGACGACCCCCAGTCTGAACTCCTCATCGAAGGAACGACCGCGGAGATGATCTATGAGGGCGAGGCCCTCAGCACGGATACGATCGCCGCCGTCGATGCCTGCGAAAGCGCCCCGGACGCCGCGGGGGCGATGCTCCTGGAGATGCGGCCCGCCGAAGGTGAGCCGCTCTGCTACAGCCTCTACAGACTCAGCGAGACGGAGCTCGTGCTGACCTATCTGCCGCGCGGCAACACGCTGGAATACCGTCGCGCAGACTGAGACTGCAGCGGCCGGCGAACGCCGTGCCTATGCTGACACCATCGTGAACGCATTGAGCTTGTTGCCATCCGGATCACGGAAGTAGGCTGCGTAGAAGCCTTCATCGCCGCGCGGGCCTGGGGCGCCTTCATCACTGCCGCCATTCGCCAGGGCAATCTCGTGGAGCTTGTGGACCTGTTCCTTGTCTTTCGCTGCCAGGGCGACCATCGTGCCATTGCCGACGGTTGCCTGATTTTCATCGAACGGCTTCGTCGCCGCAATCCCGGCGGCGCCGCCTTGCTCGCCCCATGCGATGAAGGTCGGGAACTCCATCATCCGGCCGACACCCATTTCTGCAGCGATGGCGTCGTAGAATTTCGCTGACCGCTCCAGGTCATTCGATCCTACTGTCACATATCCAATCATTTCCTGGCCTCCTCATTTTCAGAACCGGAACATTACAAGAACAAAAAGCCTTGCGCAACTGAAATCGAAGACCGGTAGCGACCCTTGACGCCATACCGCTGACATCGTCCAATCGAGGAAGGTTTGATTGAAATCCGTGGGGGCACAGATTTGAAACACACGATCCATTATCTGCTCGCTGCAGGCTTTGCAGCGGTAACGGCGGCAAGCGCACATGCCGGCCCGCAGGAAGCGGCGAACTATTTCAAAAAGGTCGAGACCTGGTATTGCAAAGGAGAGCCCTACGGCGTCGGCCGCCCGCCGACGGCTGCACGTATCGCCATGAATATCATGCCGGACTACAGCGTCGTCCTCTACCAGAACGAAGCCCTCCAGATTCGCGGCGAGAAGTATTCCCGGCTCCTCCGCTACGAAGGCAAGGCGACGCTGACAGAATCCGGATTCAGCATCGAATCAACGTCGGTGACGACCGAAAGCGAGGGCATGCTCCCCGGTTTCGGGAACTGGTCGAGGCCATTCAGCCTGAAACTCGATTTTGCCCCGCGCGAAGACCATCAGCTGGACTATGCCTTCACCGGCACCAGCAAGTCATCCGCAGGCACGACCGACCTCTTCTGCTTCGCGGACACCTACAATTAGACCGCGCCAGCGCTCTAATCCAAGGCTGGCCAGCCCACAGCTTACATGGCCGAAATGCCGCCATCGACCTTCAGCTCAATGCCCGTGACGAGCTTGCTCTCATCCGAGGCGAGATAGAGTACGGCGTAAGCGATATCGTCCGGCTCGCCGACCTTGCCGAGCGGGATCTGGCGGCCAAGCTTTGCCAGCGCTTCCTCCTCGCCGAACATTTCCTTGGTGCGGTCGAGGATCGGCGTGTTGATGAAAACCGGGTGCACAGAGTTGCAGCGGATCTGGCCGCCCGTCTTGGCGCAGTGCAGCGCGATCGACTTTGACATGTGGCGCACAGCCGCCTTGGCCGTGTTATAGGCGATATAGTTGGCGCTCGCGACGATGCCGGCAATCGATGAGATGTTCACGATCGAGCCGAGCCCATGGTCGCGCATCAGCGGGATGGCGTACTTGCAGCCATGGAAGATCGAATCGACATCGACGTTCTGCACATGGCGGAAGGTCTCGTACTTCTCGTCCTCAACCGAACCGAGCGAGCCGATGCCGGCATTGTTGACCAGCACATTCAGCCCGCCCATCGCGTCATGCGCTTCCTTGAGAACGACTTGCCAGCGCTCTGCATCGGTCACATCATGCTGCCAGGCGAACGCCGTGCCTTCGCCAAGCTCGGCGTTGATCGCTGCAGCCACCTTCTGCGCGCCCTCACCGTTGACGTCCGTCACCGTGACCTTGGCGCCTTCGCGAGCGAGCATCCACGCTGTCGCCTCACCCAGCCCCTGCGCACCGCCTGTGACAAGCGCCATCTTTCCTGAAACCCGGCCCATCGATTGCCTCCCTGTTTTTGTGTCTTTTCCAGCCCGTCTGAGTTTCAGTTTCGCGGCCTGTCGTCAAGCGGCCGAAGGGGCGTTTTGCAATCAGACATTGTGAACATTTCCTCAATGATTTCCCCTTAATTGAGGAGAAAATAGAATCTGGGGAATTGTCGTGCCGCATCGCAAAAACCTTCATTTGTCCACCGACCAGCTTCTCGATGCGCTGGAAAGTATCGACAATGGCTTTGCCATTCACGGACCCGATTTCAGCCTGCTTTACGTGAACGAGACCGCGCGCGGACATTTTCCCGAGTTCTATGAGCACCTCGCAAAAGGTCACACGCTGGAAGAATCGATGATCCATAGTACGCGGGTTATCGCTGGTCATATCGAGGGTTTCGATGTGGAGGCTCAATCAGAAAAACTGATCACGAAAATGCGAGCCTTCGGGGAAATAGAGGCACCGACAATTGACCGGCGTCATCTGAAAGCCACGTATTCACAGCTGCCCGATGGCAACATTCTCTGTATCAGCACTGAAGTGACGGATTTTCGCAACCATGAGCGCAAACTCCGCCATGCAAAGCGCGACGCCCTGGCCGCCAGTGAAGCGAAATCCGAATTTCTCGCATCGATGAGCCACGAAATCCGCACGCCCCTCAACGGTATTCTCGGCATGGCGCAGGCGCTCGGCCATCGCAACCTGCAGCACGAAGAGCGTGAAATGGTTGATGCCATTCTCGACTGCTCCAAATCCCTCATGACGTTGCTCAATGACATTCTCGACCTTTCGAAAATCGAGGCTGGCAAGCTTGAGATCGCGCCGATTACGGATGACTTCCGTCACAAGCTGAAGCGCACCGAACGCTTCTACCGCCCGCGCGCCGAAGAGAAGGGACTGTTCCTGCGCGTGATCGTCGACAAGAATATTCCGTCGGTCATGGAATTTGACCCTGTTCGTTTCCGCCAGTGTATCGACAATCTGCTATCGAATGCTCTGAAATTCACCTCGACAGGCGGGGTCATCGTGGCGGCCACATGCGAAGACTGCACAGACCCTGATAATGTGCGTCTTAAAATTCACGTCTCTGACACCGGGATCGGCATGACGGAACAGCAAGTCTCCAAACTGTTCCAGAACTTCCAGCAAGCCGATGCGTCCACCACGCGCAGTTTTGGCGGGTCCGGCCTTGGCCTCTCAATCGCCCGCAAGCTCGCTCGCCTGATGGGGGGTGATATCAACGCTGTGTCGAAACCGGGTAAGGGCTCGATCTTTACCTTTTCGATGGAAGCGAAACGCGTGGCGCAGCCGGCCAATAGCGACACCCGGCCCTCAACACCTGTCTTCGCACCAGAACTCGTCTCGCCGAGGAAAGATGAACGCGTCGTCGACTTCCGCGGCAAGACGGCACTCGTCGTGGATGACAATCGGATCAATCGCCGCGTTGCCCGCCTGTTCATAGAGCCTCTCGGCCTTCACGTCATCGAAGCAGGAAGTGGCCGCGAAGCGCTTGACGTTCTCAGCAAGACGCCGGTCGATATTGTTTTGCTCGACATCCACATGCCTGAAATGGATGGGCCCGAAACACTCAGCAGAATTCGAGACAGTGATGAGGCCTGGTCTGAGGTGCCGACCATCGCTCTGACGGCCGATGCCATGGCGGGCGATCGCGAACGCTATATCAGTATGGGCATGTCAGACTATGTCTCGAAACCGATCGACGAACGCCAGCTTCTGACCGTCCTGACGCGCTGCCTGTCGGTGGCTGGACCCGAGCGCGCCCAGCGCCGCAGTCAGGAAGACGAAAATCTCATGAATGAAATCGATGATCTCATCCTGCGGATGAGCGCCTGAAGACAGGCTTAGACGAGCTTGCTCGCAAACGCATCCATCTTGCGGGCCAGTTTCACATCCTTCTCCGTGACGCCGCCGGCATCATGGCTGGTCAGTGTCACCTCGACCTTGTTGTAGACGTTGAACCACTCGGGGTGGTGATCGGCCTTCTCGGCCTGCGTGGCCATTGCGCTCATGAAGCCGAACGCTGTCGCGAAATCGTCGAATTCGAACGCCTTGAAAATCGCGTGCTTGCCATCTTCGGCAGCTGACCAGCCCTCCACTTGTCCGAGTGCTGTGTCCAGTTCCATCTTGTCGGCCATATTGGCTACTCCTCGCCTGCTGTCTCATGTACGAAATAGAGCCAACGGCCATCTTCGGCGATTGCGGTCCGCACGCCCGGATAGCCGTCTCCATTCCTTACCTCAGCAATGCCGCTTTCACCGACAAGTTCCTCAAGACGGGCCCGTTGACTGAAGCTCAGGCGTTCATGCTGCAGCTCTTCTGGGTCGAGCGCGGCAAGTTCCGGCCAGATAAACCAGGCCTCGCCCGACACCATTTTCACGCCGTGCGGCCCGTCCAGAAGCTTTTCCAGGGTCAGGATCGGGTCGAACCCCGTCCGGCGCAGCAAATCCCAATGGGTGCGGTGTGATGCGCCTGCAAAGTTGGAAATGAAGGCGGGCTCTGAATCGGCAAACCGGGCAAGTTGGTTGAGAGAGTTGCTCTCGATAATACGCCGCAGCTCGTCGACTGTGGCCTGCGCGTCTTCGGACAGGTCGCTCTCGACACTTTCGTCCGCCTCGCTTGGACGCATATAGTCCGGCGCTGCTTCAACTTTCAGGCGGACCGTTTCAACCGGCTCCTCACCGCCGCAAGAAGCGACGGCCAGCGCAGCCAGGAAAAGAAAGACGGCCGCGCCTTGCTTCATGCAGTGACCTGCCAGCCTGTTGCTTTGCCGAGGTCAGCGAGGAGCTGATCTTCGTTAAGCACCTTGATTGTCGTCATGCCCATGGCCCGTGCGGGTTTGAGATTGATGCCGAGATCATCGAGATACACGCAATGGTTCGGATCGACGTCGAGGGCTTCACACATGAGCGCATAGATACGCGGGTCAGGTTTACGAATTCCGAGTTTTGAACTTTCAATTACATGATCGAACAGTTCGAAGATCTTCTCGATCTCTGCAGCGCGTTCATCGCTGTCGGTCATGGAGGCGCCTTTTCCGACTGGCGCATTGTTCGTGATACAGCCGACTTTCACCTTCGACTTGCAGTGCCGCAGGGCCTCAACCACCCGTGGCCGCACATTGCCCGATAGCAGTCCAAGCACATGCTTGCCGGGCACGGCGTGGCCAAGCGCTTTCGACTCTTCCAGGAAGAGTTTGTCGAACTCCTCGGCATTGACCTGCGATTGTTCGAGCTTGGCCCACGCATTGGAGTCGCCATTGCGCGCATTCACACTGCGGATGAAGTCTGTGGGAAGGCCGTTTTCGGCCTCATAGCGATTGAAGGCCTCGAAGGGGGACGAGGTAATCACCCCGCCAAAATCCCAGATTACGGCTTGGATCTGATCTGTCATTCCAGAAGCACTAGCGGCTGCCTCCTGGCATGTCGACAAGCCATTTTGGCCGTACCGGGAGAAACCTCCCAAGCATCAACAGAAAGCAAGAATCGCAAAACAAAACTACAGGAAATCTTAAAGCCTGGTTCATATGACTGACAGGTTATGACGACTTCTTCTACTCTATATAACGCCGCTTTTTTCAATGGACCTGCGGGCAGCGACCAGGTCATCGACCGGGCGCTTGATGCCATTCGCCGCCATCTCGGCATGCCCATCGCCTACATTTCCGAATTTGTCGGAAACACCTCCGTGTTTCGCCATGTCGATGCCCCCGGCCTTGAAGACATGATAAAGGTCGGCGACGAGCGTTCGCTGGACGATGTCTACTGCCGTCACATCGTTGAAGGCCGCCTGCCCGAACTCATTCCGAATACGGCAAATAATTCCATTGCTGCCAAGATGCCTATTACGGCGGCCGTACCGATTGGCTCGCATGCCAGTATTCCGATCAAGCTTGAAGACGGATCGGTCTATGGGATGTTCTGTTGTCTCAGCCCTGAGCCGAATGACAGCCTGAATGAGCGCGACCTTGAAACGATGCGTATGTTCGCCTCGCTCGCCGCCGATCAGATCCGCCGACACCATGCGGCCACCCAGACGTATAATGAAAAGCTCGACCGCATTCGTCAGGTCATCACCGATCAATCCTACCGCATCGTCTACCAGCCGATCGTCGACCTTCTGTCGTCGCGCACAGTTGGCTATGAGGCCTTGAGCCGATTTGATGCAAGTCCCGCGCGCACCCCCGATCTTTGGTTTGGGGAAGCTGAGCAGGTCGGCCTGTCACAAGAGCTTGAGCTCGACGCGATCCGCAGGGCGCTGGAGGCGACCCGTCGGATCGATGACGGTCAGTACATCTCCGTAAACGCATCGCCGCATCTCGTCTGCAGCGCTCCATTTCTGGAGCTCATGGCAAAGGCTCCGCTCGGCCAGATATCGCTCGAAGTCACCGAGCATGCCGCCGTCGAGAACTATGAAACCTTCCAGGCCGTTATCGAGCCGCTGCGAAAGGCCGGCATGAAGCTCGCCATTGATGATGCCGGGGCCGGTCATTCCTCGCTCCGTCACATCCTGCAGCTGAGCCCCGACTTTCTGAAGCTCGACATGAGCCTGACGCGCAATGTCGATGAAGACCTGTCCCGGCGGGCCCTCATCAGTGCGCTGGTCTACTATACAAGAGAAACCGGCTCACAAATCATCGCCGAAGGCATCGAGACCGAAGGCGAGCTCACCATGCTGAAACGCCTCGGCGTATCCAGGGGGCAAGGCTATTTCCTCGGCCGTCCATCTGTCGACGCCATCGAGACTACGCGTTCAAACCGCAAGGTTTTGAAGGAAGCCTGAATCGCCTGATTTTTCAGGCGCCAATCAAGCGTGTCTTTGACCGCGACGGCGTCTGAACCTCTTCGCGTGCAGCATGCTCAAAGCCCAGCGCCTTGAGGAGCGCCTCATCGCGCGTCTCGCCCGGATTATCGGTTGTCAGCAGCCGGTCACCGACAAAGATTGAGTTTGCGCCGGCCAGCATGCACAGCGCCTGACCTTCTTCGCTCATGGCTTCGCGGCCCGCAGACAGACGCACCCAGCTCTTCGGGAAGACGATCCGGCAAACCGCGATCGCCCGAGCCATCTCAACAACACTGACGGGCGCGGATGTTCCAAGCGGCGTGCCCTCAATCGGGACAAGCATATTAATCGGGACACTCTCCGGGTGAGGGTTGAGCTTGGACAGCTCATGAATGAGGCCGATCCGGTCCGCGCGGCTCTCCCCCATGCCGAGAATGCCGCCGACACAAAGATTGATGCCAGCCTCACGGCAATGCGCGATCGTTTCCAGACGGTCTTCATAGGTCCGCGTTGACACCACGCTCGTATAGTATTCGCGCGAGGTGTCGAGGTTGTGATTGTAATAGTCGAGGCCAGCGTCTTTGAGGGCGCTGGCCTGGTGTGGCTCCAGCATGCCGGCGGTGACGCAGGTCTCGAGGCCTTCGGCTTTCACCGCTTCAACCATGGCCGTGATCTTTGGCAGGTCACGATCTTTCAGGTTCCGCCAGGCGGCGCCCATGCAGAACCGGTCTGCGCCGCCAGCCTTGGCGTCGCGCGCTGCTGCAACGACGTCTTCCAGCGGCATCAGCTTTTCGGCCTTTAGGCCGGTATCGAAGTGCGCCGACTGGCTGCAATAACCGCAGTCTTCTGCGCATCCGCCCGTCTTGATCGAGAGAAGCTGGCTTTTCTGCACCTTGCCGTCCGCCCAGTTTGCCGACTTCACCGCGAGAGACTGTGTCATCAGAACGTCCAGCGGAGCCTCATAGAGCGCCGTGATTTCATCGCGGGTCCAGTCATGGCGGGGAGCGGTTTTGAGCATCGGTAAGTCCTTCCTTGATCCTCCAGTCGAGGATCGTAGCCAGCAAGTCTGCACCTCGACGAGGCACTTTGGTTTGCCTGCCTTGAAGCCGGAAAGGCGCACGCATTCAAGTCCCGACTTTGGCGAATGCTCAATTCTGTTGGCGCTTGGTCCCTCTACCAATCAGCAACACGACGCAGAAGGCGCTTTCTGCAATGACGGGCAAGCCATAGGCTGGCGCGAAAGCCTCGAACGCAGCCGGCGCGAAGAAACGCAACGAACTGCCGACAAGATAGACAAGTCCCGCAGCCCCGACGCCCACACCAATCAACCGCGGGAACAGGTCTGAGCGCCAGATCAGAACACCAGTCAACAGGCTGTTCACCCCGAAGAAGACCAGCCCGAGATCATAGCCATGGGCATGCAGGTCGAGATACTGGAGCGCCATCGCAGCGAGCTGTCCATCGGCAAGCCCTCCAATGTCCTGACCACCCGACAGCAGCAACCAGGCGGCCTGCATGTTCATGAGGTTGCCTGCGATGAGAACGGACTGAATCAGGCGGAACACCATCGCCATCAAGGCGAGGGTCGGCGCGACCGGTCGGAAGATTACAAACAGCAGAACCGCGAGCGCTGCATCCGCCACCGCCATGAGCATGTCTGCGCCAATGGCCAGCTGAAAGGACCCGGCAGAAGCGCGAATAGCATCGGCCGTGGCCTCTGCATTCTCGAAATCGATGAGCGGGCCGCGCCAGAGAACTTCCGCGCTTATCCCGAAAACAATGATGGCCAGATAAAGCAGGCCCGCGAAGCGCAATGTGGCCGGCCTGGCCATGGCAATCTCCGCATCGCTCGCCCGGAGTGGAATCGGCTCGGTGACGGACATGGACGCTCCTTGCTGGCTCAGCTCGCCTCGACCGAGGCCGGAAAACTCGCCAGTGAAACGCCGGGCGTCTATTCCGCCCTAGGCGCTCGCCTCCAGCGGCGCATTCTCAAGCGGCGTGCGCTTGGTCGTGACCGCTTTCACCGGCAGCCAGCAGACCACTTCGGTACCGCCGTCGGGTACAGATTTGATGCCGACATTGCCGCCATGCAGGTCCACGAAGTTCTTCACCAGCGCCAGGCCAAGACCGGCGCCCTGCTGGTCCGTCGACGTAAAGCTGTCAAAACTGGAGGCCTGGCGGTCAGCCTCGATGCCCTTGCCATTATCCTTCACCGACAGCACGGCCATGTTCTCGATCTGCTTGGCAGAGACAGTGATCTCGCCGCCCGGCTCTGTGAAGCGCATCGAGTTGGACAGCAGGTTGAACAGGACCTGACGGATGCGGCGCTTGTCGGCATTGATCGTGCCGACAGACTTGTCGATGTCCGCATGGACGCTGATCTCCGTATCGGCGGCCTTGCCCACCATGAGATCGATGCCCTCCTGAACCACTTCAGCGAGCTTGAAGTCTTCCAGATCGAGGTCCATCCGGCCCGCCTCGATCAGGGCGAGATCCAGGATATTGTCGATCAGCTTGCCGAGATGGTCTGATGCCGACAGGATCGAGTTGATCTGATCGAGCTGGCGCTCATTCAGCTCACCAAACTTCTGCGATTGCAGGAATTCGGCATAGCCGAGGATCGTCGTCAGCGGCGAGCGCAGCTGATAGCTGACATTGCGCACAAATTCGGTCTTCAGCTTGTCAGCCGCTTCAAACGCTTCGGCGCGGCCGCGAAGCGCCCCTTCAACAGCCCGCTGGGCCGTCACATCAGCAAAGGCGATCAGCGTATTTCCATCCGGCAGAGGCTGGGTGACATAGGTCAGCGTAGACCCATCAGACCGCTTCATCTCGCCCGTCGTCATCTGACGCGCCGTCGCCGAAGGATCGGTGATGTGGCCCTTGATCTGGCTCCACGTCTCGCGGTCGTGGAAAAGCGGAATGCACGCCTCGATAATGACGTCATAGTCCGGCGTTTCCTTGACGATCTGCTCATCAAGGTCCCAGAGCGACGTGAACGCCTTGTTGGACAGCTTCAGCCGACCATCGCTGCCAAACACGGCCACCGCTTCATGCAGGCTGTCGAGCGTGGAGCTTTGCGTCTTGGTAAGCGCCTTGAAGCGCGTCTGAAGATCGAGCTCGCTGGTAATGTCCTTGAACAGCAGAAGCAGGCCGCCCATCGGGTGGCGCTGGCGCGTAACCTGAAGAGTACGGTTGTCTGGCAGGGACCATTTGTCTTCCTCGATCCCGCTAATGTCGAGATAATAGGAAAGCTCATCGGCGCGCCATGCCGCATAGTCAGCGCGAGCTGGCAGGCGGCGGCCTTCGCGCAAGCGGTCCAGCAGCTCACCATGAGACGGGCTTTCCAGCAGGAACCCTTCATCGAGCTGCCACATGGCCGCAAAGGCGCGGTTATAGAAATTGAGACGGCGGTCAGGGCCGAAAATGGCCACGCCGTCGGCGACATGGTTCAGCGTTTCGTCATGCGCCTTAACATGGCGGTTGAGGTCTTCGCGTGCGGCTTCCTGCTCGGTCACATCGAAGGCCATAGCGCCAGCACCGCCTGAAAGTGGGAAGGTCAGCAGGCGCATCGCGCGGCGCTCTTCGCCAATCACGATATGCCGCGTCGCGTCGATGTCCCTGCCCTCTGAAATGGTTTTGCGCATCTGGTCGACAGCTGTGTTGTCGAGCATGATCTGCCGGTCGAGCGTGCGATCAAGCGAGCCGCCTTCTACCGCTTCGATATAGGCCGGGTTCGCCCATTGCAGACGGCCGACGCCTGACACACGCCAGGCCGGGAATGGTGACTTGCCAAGCATATCGAGGAACGCTGTCGGATCGCGCGCAATGACCTGCCGGGCTTCTTCCAGCTTGCCGCGCGCCGAGCTTTCTTCGAGGCCCTTAATGGTCGAGTCCGTAATCCAGACGACGGCGCGGGCGCCAGCCGTGCGCCCATCGGCTTCGAGGAACCGGCCGGACGGGCCGATCAGCGTTAGCGAAAAAGGCTGTCCGTTCTCGCGCAACTCCCTCAGGCGGATGCGCAGCGTCGTGTCCTGCCCTGCCCCATCGCGGGCTTCCAGGTCAGCAAGGCCTTCAATGATACGGATGGCCGGATCAATCGACACCGCGTCATCGGTAAAGCGCAACAGGCTGGCAAGCGCGACAGGCGAGCCGTGAATTTCCGGCGCGGCGATGTCGTCGTCTTCGTCTTCCAGCGTATCGCCCTGCCAGACGAGGATGACGCCGGGGTGCGCCCCAAGAACCGATTTAAGTTCTGCAAGGCCCGTCTCGGATTCCGAGGCGCGCTCGCGATACTTCTTGGCAGCGCCGCGCGCACCCTCTGACGTTCTGAGCGCCCAGAGAATGAAGGCGAGGCCGAGCGCAAGCGCACCGGCAGCAATT
This sequence comes from Henriciella sp. AS95, assembly GCF_038900055.1. NCBI lineage: Bacteria > Pseudomonadati > Pseudomonadota > Alphaproteobacteria > Hyphomonadales > Hyphomonadaceae > Henriciella > Henriciella sp. AS95. The sequence continues at coordinate 1,492,732 of NZ_JBBMQM010000001.1, read as the reverse complement.
AGAAGCGGGACCTGTTCAGCCGTCATGTCATCCTCCGGCGCGAATCACTGGCGCGCGGGCCAATCTACTAGTTAACGCAATGGGCTGTTCTCGTTAAGCCCGAGTTAATAAGCCAGTAACCATCAGGGGATTGTTGTGAGAAGATGCAGCGCGCCCGGGCGCAGTTTTTTCAGGTTTTCATCGTCATTCTCGCTCGCCGAAACGAGGACAGCATAACCAAAGGCCCGCAGATTGTGTCGGCGGGCAAGTGCTGCTTCGGACGAGAAAGTATCGTCCCATGAGGCGAGCGGCGCCGGATCACCGATCTCTTCAAACCATTCGGTGAGGTCCTCTTCGCCAAGCAGTCCGCGCTGCGTCAGGAAGAGCAGCGGGCGCGACAGGCGGCCGGGCTCATCAAAGATGTAGGCAGGCGCGTCGCGGGAGGCGACCTGTGCGCCAATCGCCTCAAGCATCCGCGCCGCGTCCGCCTCATCAATGGCCTCGTTCAGGCTGAGCTGCATAAGCAGGTCCGCGCCATGCGCCACACCATGCCGCCAGCCCTCCCCATCGATAAACCCCCGATAATCGCTGACACCTTCGAGATAGACGGCCCCCGCTTCAACAAGCGCCTTTCGCTGTTCCGGGGACATCCAGGGATCAACGCGGTCGGTCCGCGCAACCTCAGACAAGGCTAACGCGGCAAACGGTCTGGCAAAGCCCTGATCGTCTTCGGTGTCTGGCGACAGGCTGCTCGATAGATGCTGCAGCAGCCTCTCGCGCTCATCTCGTGAAACGGCTCCTGCCCGCAGAAGGGCTGCCAGCGACATGTACGCGAATTCATCCCGCACCGCCGGGTCGGGTGAGCCCAGACACGGGACAATCTGCTGGGTGAGTTTGTCGCCGCCCGATTGCGCCTCAATCGCAGCGTCGACATCGCTTTGCAGCGTCTCCGCCAGGCTTGAGCAATCCGACCCTGAATGCATGAGGGCGTGGGCATCCGTCGAAGTGGTCTGGGCATCGCTATTTGCACACCCAACGACCACCAGCATCGCAGCAGATATCGCGGGCCCGACTCTTCCAGCCATTGCAGTTCCTGCCTGAAATTTCACCTACTGTTCATTTTTGGGGCTGCAATCTCCGATTGCAAACGAAAAAGCAGCCGAATCTGGGCAGATTCGCTGAGCAGCCTAGTTTGTCATCTTAGCAGGCAGAACCGCCGCAATAGGAAAGGCACGTAAAACATGCCAGACAATCAGTCGCTTCGCCTCCGCAAGCTTTTCATGACCGCCAGCCTCGCCGTGCCGCTCCTTATGGGTGCTGCAGCCTGTGGCGGTGGCGGTGCGGGTGGCGGTGGTAGCAGCACCGTGCTGCCGCCCCCGCCTCCACCACCTCCCCCTCCTCCTCCGCCACCACCGCCGCCGCCTCCCGGCCCACCGGCGGGCAGCTTCGAGACGCCAGAGTACAATCGAACCGGCGGCCTGCCGGTGATTGGCGCGTCCTCTGCCTATGCAGAAGGCGCAACGGGCGACGGCATCCTCATTGCCGTGATCGACACCAATACAGACCCTGACCATCCAGACCTCACAGGCCGCATCGTCAGCGCGTCCTTCGATGTGAATGCCTCAACCCGCGGCGCAGACGATGTCGATAGCGAGGGCCACGGCACGCTGGTGACGGGCGTCATCGCCGCCAACAAGAATGATGTCGCTGGCCACGGCATATCATTCGAGGCGGACATTCTTGCGATCCGCGCAGACCGACCGGGCAGCTGTCAGGAAACAGGCGATGATGCAGGGTGCAAATTTCGCGACGCCGACCTCGCCCGCGCGATCGATGCCGCGATCGACAACGGCGCCCGGATCATCAATCTGTCGCTCGGCGGGGAACCCGACACAGATCCATCCCTCGAAAATGCCGTTCGCCGCGCGACCGCCGCTGGCGTTCTCGTCGTCGTTTCGGCCGGCAATGAAGCGGCGCCCGCCGGACCGAATGAGAACGATCCGAGCACCGTCGATGCCGCCACCGGCATCTCTCCGACGGAACCGGCAAACATTGCTGGCACCCCCGGAACGCTCGGCCGCGTTGTTGCCGTCGGCTCGATAGACCTGAATGGCGTGATCTCTGATTTCTCCAACCGTGCGGGCAATGGCGAAGGCCGGAACGGATCGACGAATACCAAGAACTACTACATCCTCGCGCCCGGCGAAGACGTGCTGACCACCGGCCCGGATGATGATGTCATCTTTCCCGATGCCGATAACAATGACGATGACGACATCGGCGATTACTACCGTGTCAACGGAACGAGCTTCGCAGCACCTTATGTCTCGGGTGCGCTGGCCTTGATGCTGGATGTCTTTCCCAATATCGCCCCCGAAGATGCCCTGGCAGCGCTTCTCGATAGCGCGGAAGATTATGTCGATAGCAATCCGGATCTCATCCGCGACGAACCGGCAGGCGTTGGCGTCGATGCCGTCTCTGGCGTCGGGACGCTTGATCTCGCCGCCGCCTTTGCGCCTCAAGGCACGACCAGCTTCACGATTGAAGGAAAGGCCCAGTCGACCGCCCTGGTCGTTGCGCCAGCAGAAGGCGCATTCGGTGACTGGGCGAGCCAGCCCGGCGCCCTGGGCGAGCTGGTTTTCACAGACAAGTTCAATCGCGCCTATCGCTTCGATGCCGCCGCAATCCTGCCACAGGGTGAAGCCCGCATCGCTGATTTCGACCAGCGCGCCGACTCGATTGCCGGTCAGGCGCGCGCTTTCCGCCAGGGGCCTGTGACCTTATCCTGGCACCAGGCTGCCTTCCGGGACAATCCCGCCATTCCATATGATGAGGCCCCGCCCGCGCAGTTCACGGCGCAGTATCTCTTTGCGGGCGGCGGCGTCGAGTTTGGCCGCGGCTTTGGTGCCAGGTCTCTCGCCCCCGAAACAAGCCTCATCAATGAAGCGGGCGCGCGCACCGGATTTTCCGATGGCGGCTGGGCCCGCTACAGCCATGATGTCGGCGATGACATGTCGTTCGAGATTTTCTCGTCCGACGATGAAGACCTCGCCGTCTCCGGCTTTGGCCTCTCACGTCTTGAGGACAATTGGGGATGGCGCGCGCAGGTCAGCTCGATCCAGGACGACCGCACCGCGCTTGGCGGCTATGTCCAGAGCCGGTTCGGTGGCGAGGATCGCTCGCAGCTATCGGCCTACGCGCTCGAGGGGGCATGGCGACCGCTTCGCCGGCTTCGCCTGTCGGCTGGCATGGAAGCCGCCGCCGTCACCCTGCCCGGCGTGGACACCAGCAATGTCTGGACGAGCCGCTGGTCGGTCGGCGCAGACACCGTCACTACCATCGGAAGCCTCGGCCTCGTCGTCGCGCAGCCTCGCCGCGCAGAAACCGGCACGCTGAACTTCGACGGCGTGACAGGGCTCGATGAGGAGTTCAACTTCATCACGCGCACGATTAACGCGCCGCTGACGCCGAGCGGCCGCGAGATCAACTACGAGGCCCGCTGGGGCTTCCGCCTGCCGGCGCAGATCAATGCCGGGTTCACCGCCGCCCTCTCGACACAACCAAACCATGTCGAAAACGCAGATTCTGCCTCAGTGTACTGGTTCAGCCTGTCAAAAAGCTGGTAAGGACAAGCATGAAAAACGTGTTTTCCCTTCTCGCCATCGCCCTGACAGGAGCCTGCGTCATGCCCGGCAATGCAACGCCTTCGCCGCTCTGCAATTTCACGATTACCGACTCCAGCGCCTGGATCAACATGATGCCCGGGCCGGGCGGCCCTCCAGGCAACCTCACCGTGGTCGTGGAGCTTGAGGATGACGGCGTCTCGCGCCGGTTTGAGCCTCAGGACATGGACAGTGACGGCACGCTGAAGCTTGATGTCGTCGAATGGGGGCCAGAAGAAGGCCTCGGCAAGATCGTCTATCGCACCAAGGGCGTACAGCCGGACCGCGTCGAGATCTTCTGTGATGGCGAGCTCATCACGTCGACAGACGTGACAATCGCCCAGTAGACCGCGTCTATTTCAGCTGGCTGTCCTTGGAGCCGCGCCGGTTGATGCCGCCGCGCAGGGCCGCCGCGCTGTCGCGTTCCTGCTGGCAGTCGACGCAAAGACGCACACCGGCAACCAGCTGGCGGCGTTTCTCCGGGATCGGCTCTCCGCATTCCACACAATGTGTAAGGCTTTCACCCTTGGGGCGGCTTGCCTCAATGCGCATCAGCTCATCGCGGATCGAATCTTCAATCTGTTCGTGTACGGCGCCGTCGCGCGACCATCCGCCTGCCATCAGGGTCTCCATACCTAGTCTTCAGAACAAACATGTGAGGAGCATGACCGGTTCCTGAAAGGTCTGGCGTTCAGTCGTCGTCCATGCCGGCAATCCATTCGCGCACCAGCTCCACACCATCCTCATCGATCAGCGCGCGGCCAAGCTCCGGCATGGCGACGCCGGCTTCGGTCGAGGCCATGCGATAGGTCAGGATGGAGTTGTCAGGCTCGCCCGGCGCGACAACGAAGACAGCATCACCTGAGCCACGCCCGGCCGCTGTCGGATGCTTGCCGATGCCGAGCTTGGTCGGCTCGTCTTCATTGTAGCCGAGCCAGAGACCGGAATTGGACGCCGAGCCCTCAGCGCGATGGCAATGAGCACAATTGATGTCGAGATAGGCGCGCGCCCGGCCTTCAACGCTCGCATTCAGGTCGCTGGTGCTCGGCACGGCGGGCGGCGCATCCGGCAGGCCGCTGAGCGTGCCCCGCGCTGACCAGTCAGCGAGCTGCATCCTTCCGTAAGGCCCTTCATGATTGAGGTTACGCGCCTTCGGCCCGATCGGCGCGATATCGTCGCCCATCTGGTGGCAGGTCTTGCACTGGTTCTGGTTGGGAACCCGATACTCAATGGACACCGGCTCGCCCGCCGGGTCGATGAAGTCCAGGTCCAGCCAGTCACCGGCTGGCGCATAGACGGCTTCAGTCTCATCCTCATTCCAGACATAAGGAAACGCCGCCCAGCCATCGGCCTTGTGGATCAGGAGCCGGGTTTCGCGGTAGCGCTCTCCCTTGGCAGGCTCACGCATATCCGACGCGAAGGCGAATGTCTTGATGAGCACGCTGCCAACGGGAAAGTCGAATACGTCCTCGCCATTGTAAGCGGCTGCTTTCCCCTCCGGCACAAAGACCAGCCGGTGCTTGCTCGCATGATCCGAAAAGAGCGGATTGACGAGATCATATCTCACCACGCCCTCTGAAGGTTCGCGCGCTGACGCGTCCTGAAAGAAACCATACTCAGCCAGCGTCCTCGCCGGCTTCTCCGCCAGGATCGCCGCCATGTCAGGGCCTGCAGCGCCAGCCTCCTGCATCGTGCAGAGACGCAGTCCGCCAGCGGCGATAATCAGCAGGAGCGCAGCAACAAGTCCGCGTCTCATTCAGCGTGGCTGAGCTTCACGGGATCGAGGCTACCGAAACCGTCGCCCGAAGGGCGGTCCATGCTGGGCGACACATTGGCGATGTCGACCGGATAGGTGCCGAGGCCAAGATTGACGAAGCCGATGGTTTCCGGCTCATCAATCGCAAGGCTCACATCCGTGTCGTCCTGTCCTTCCCAGCGGGTCACGCCGTCCCAGACAATGGGTGGAAGCGAGCCGCCAAGGAGCGGTGCGAAATCTCCCAGCATTCCCTGCGGATTGTTCCCGCCGCTGCCATAGTCATTGCTGCGCACAACGACATTGCGCGGAAGCGGATTGTAGTCCTCGTCGGTGAACGGCTCGGTATAGGCTGTAATCAGCACCTGCACGGACTGGTTGTCTTCAAACCGGTTGTCCTCGACCACGACCCGGTCATTCGCCATGACGATAACGCCCGTACCCGCAGGCACGCCCGCCACGATATTCCCCGGCGGGGCGAAGTTCGGCGTGTTGTTGGAATAGATGTCATTGTCATGGATGCGGGTTGAATGACCGCCCATCACCGGCAGGTCCGGCAGGTCAAAGACGAGCACGCCGCCTGTATTCTGGGTCACGACATTTCCATAGACGTCGGCGCGGGTGGAGTTCTCAATCTCTATCCCGGCCACATTCTTCTCGGCCACAGAGTCGCGGACGATGATATTATCCGACTGTCCGACATAGATGCCCGCGTCCGAGGCGCCGCGTACCGTCACGCGCTCGACCAGCACATCCGTGCTTTCAACCGGATAGACACCGTAAGCGCCATTCTCGGGATCAGGTTCGCCCAGCCATTCAACGGTCAGGTCGCGATAGACAATCCGGTCCGCGCCTTTGGACTTGATGCCATCACCCTTGGTCTCCTGAATGGAGAAGTTTTCGAGGATCACGTCGTCGGCTGTCACCAGAAGGCCTTCGCCAGAGCCGCGCTGTTCGGAGAAATCGAGGATCGTTGCGCCCTGCCCGGCGCCGGCGATGGTGACGCCGTCAACATCAAGCGACAGGCCGTCCGTCATCATGAACGTGCCTTCGGGCAAGGTGATCGTGCTGCCTTCTTCGGCTTCGATCAACGCTGTTTGAAGCCGCGCCTGGAAGTCGTCGCCCGCTTCGAGCGTTGCTGCGCTATCTGAAGCGGCCTTCTCGGTCTGAGTTTCTGTGTCGGCCGTTGTGTCCGTCGGCTCTTCGCCGCCGCCGCCACACGCCGCCAGTACGGCAACCGCCGCCCCCATCATCAAAATGCGCATCGTCCTGACCTCCCGTCCTTATATCTGACGCGAGTGTCATTCTTTTTCGGCGCTTCGGCAAGCCTAGCGTTCAAGCCCGAAGTATTTGTAGGCGCTCCGGCGATCCCCCCAATACGGCCAGACATAGGATGGCAACTGGATTTTCGTGATCGGCTGCTGCTGGAAAGGCTCTGCCGGAACATCGCCGACAAGGATGGCTTTCGTACCGTCCTTCGGGCCCTGCGTGATGATCCACTCAACACGTTTGCCGATCTTTCTTGGCAATTCGGTACGGAAAAAGGCCAGGCCCTGTCTGTACTCTTCCGCCCAGCGGTCACGGTATCGCGTCGCATCGAAATCCGGATTGAGGTCTTTTGCTCCGGCAATACGCGCCTCGACGGTGACCGGACGGCCCTGCCCGTCCAGGTAGCAGCTGCGGTTCGGCGCGCCGCGGTGGCCCATGAAGCCGGTGCGCTTGGGGTCGACACCATTGGCAATCGCCCCGCCCTCATAGGCGCTGACGACGATGCCATCGATTTCCACGCCCGGCGCCGTCTGGATATTCCAGAGCACGGCATTGTAGGAAGTCAGGACAAGGTAAACCGGCGCGTCGGTCTCGGTTACGAGCACGTCGACACGGGTCAGCCATTCAACCGCGTTTCCCTTGGCAAAAGCGGCCGCTTCCCTTGCGAGCGCAGCGCTGTCGAAACTCGATGAGCCCATCTCATCGGCGATCTGATCTGACAGCCGGATGCGCTGCTGCAGCTGTTCAGCGCGATTGGCATCGGCAACGTATTGGAGCGGCGTCTTCACCCCGCCGCCATAGAAATAGGCGTAGGCCACGCGTGCATTGCCAGACGGGCGCGGCATCCGGCATTTGGCTTCTGCATCGACAAATTCGAATGGTGCGGGCGCGGCCTTGTTGGTCAGGACCGGCTGGCCGGTCGCAACCTGACCGACCGTACTTGCGGGTGCACCATCGACTTGCGCCACCGGATAGTCTGCCGGAATCTGATTGCCATTGCTGGCGGATTTGAGCATCGCTTCCGAGCAGGAAGACAGGCTGACCGTCAGCGCAATCAGGGCAAGTCTTGTCAGTCGCCGCATAAAAAAACCCTCCGCAATCAGGCCAGAAGCTTAATCACGAAGGGTTTGATTTATGCCGAACCCGATCCGTGAAATTTCACAGACCAGAGATGTTTAGTAGCGGTAATGCTCCGGCTTGTACGGGCCTTCCGGCGTCACGCCGATATAATCGGCCTGCTCTTCGGACAGCTCTGTCAGGCCAACATTCAGCTTGGCAAGGTGAAGGCGCGCAACCTTCTCATCGAGATGCTTCGGCAGCGTGTAGACCGAGTTCTTGTACTCGCCATCATTCTTGTGAAGCGCGATCTGGGCGAGCGTCTGGTTGGTGAACGAGGCGGACATCACGAAGCTCGGATGGCCCGTGGCGTTGCCGAGGTTCACCAGACGGCCTTCGGAGAGAAGGATGATGCGCTTGCCATCCGGGAAGGTGATCATGTCGACTTGCGGCTTGATATTGTCCCACTTGAAATTGCGCAGGCCTTCGACCTGAATTTCATTGTCGAAGTGGCCGATATTACAGACAATCGACATGTCCTTCATCGCCCGCATGTGATCGACGGTGAGGATGTCCTTGTTGCCTGTGGCCGTCACGAAGATGTCGGCTTTCGACGCCATCGTGTCGAGCGTCTGGACGTCATAGCCGTCCATGGCGGCCTGCAGGGCGCAGATCGGGTCGACTTCGGAAACGGTGACACGCGCGCCAGCACCTGACAGCGATGCCGCAGACCCCTTGCCGACATCGCCATAGCCAGCGACGAAAGCCGTCTTGCCGGCCATCATCACGTCTGTGCCGCGGCGGATCGCGTCGACCAGCGATTCCTTACAGCCATACTTGTTGTCGAATTTCGACTTGGTGACCGAGTCGTTGACGTTGATCGCCGGGAAAGGCAGTTCGCCCTTTTTCTCCAGCTGATAGAGGCGGTTCACGCCGGTCGTCGTCTCTTCGGACACGCCCTTGATGCCAGCCTTGATGCGGGCGAACCAGCCCGGCGTTTCGGCGATGCGCTTCTTGATCTGCTTGAACAAGGCGACTTCTTCATCCGACCCTGGATTGTCGAGAATGGACGGGTCTTTCTCGGCCTTCTCGCCGATGATCAGATACATGGTCGCGTCGCCGCCATCATCGAGGATGAGGTTGACGGTCTTGCCATCCGGCCACTCGAAGATCTTGTCTGCGAAGTCCCAGTACTCTTCCAGCGTCTCACCCTTGTGAGCGAAGACCGGGGTGCCGTTGTCGGCAATAGCAGCCGCAGCATGGTCCTGTGTCGAATAGATATTGCACGAGGCCCAGCGCACTTCCGCGCCCAGCGCTTCCAGCGTCTGAATGAGGACAGCCGTCTGGATCGTCATGTGAAGCGATCCGGCGATGCGCGCGCCCTTTAGCGGCTGCTCTGAGCCATACTCTTCGCGTGCCGCCATCAGGCCCGGCATTTCGGTCTCTGCGATCGCAATTTCCTTGCGTCCGAAATCGGCGAGGGAGATGTCTGCTACAGCGTAGTCTTTGGACATATCAATGATCCTTTATATGTTTATATGCCATCTATCGAAGCCTCCATCAGAAGGCAAGTTTCACGCGCAACTTTGATCAGTGAGACGCTCGAAATCGCCTTCGCGCTCCAATCCGGGCGCAATTTCGCCGCAGCATACTGATTGGTCATGTGGCATTCACGTCACACATGGCTATATTAACTTTCCCGGTTCTGCATTGGAGCTCACATGATCCGTTCACTCGCAGCCCTGATCGTCATCGCCGCGCCGCTATCTGGTTTTTCAGGTGCCGCTGCTGCTGAAGATGACGTGGTCGTTCGCCTTCCAGGGTCTGGAGAAGTGAAGGACGAAGCGCGCGCCACACTGAAAGCCGACCGGCTGAAACCCGGCGGCGGCCTGCTGGCCTCCTTCGACGCAAACGCAAATGGCCGGATTTCAGCGGAAGAGCTCGAAACCGGCGTCAAAAGCGCGTTCATCGCTGCGGACGCCAACCGCGACGGCGAACTGACCGCGCTCGAACAGCAGGCCTGGGCGCAGGATTTGCCGACCCGCGACGATTCTCTCGCCAATCCGGTTCGCTTCGACCCCAATCTCGACCGCCGCGTCAGCTTTGCCGAATTCCGCAATGTCATCCTCAACCTGGCCAGCGACTACAGCGAAGACAATGCAGAGCTGAAGCTTGCCTCGCTCAAGGCGCCGACCCCGGAGCGCAATAAGCAACGCGAGCGCATCGACGAAATCATCGAAAACACAAGCGTGCCCCCACAGGCGCGGTCCCGCGCGAGCGAGTTCTAGACGAATACCCACGTCACGATGACTGACACCAGCAGGGCCTGAAGGCTCTGTCGGCCTTGCGCGGGGTTTCGGCCTTGCCAGCTCTCCAAATCATCGCGCCAGCAAAACACTTTGGACCGATTCAGCTTCCAGCTGCGCATTACCTCTTAGGAGGCGCACCAGTTGAGCGAGCCAATTCACGACTGCCCAACCTGCGGCCGAAAGGCCCGCGTAACAGACAAGTTCTGCGTCACCTGCGGCGAAAAGCTGCTCGATTACGATGGCAGTCGCCGGACCGTGGTCGACCCTCAGCGACCACTCTCTTCACTGACGCCTTCCCCCAAACCTCCGCCGCCACGACGTCCGCCGGAAGGCAGCATGTATGCCTGCCCCGTCTGCGCCAGCCATCAGCCGGCCTGGTGGGCCATTGTCCGATGCAGCATCTGCGCGAACGAGCCGAGTGAACAGGCAGTCTTCTCGAACCTTCTGCCTGCCGAAGCTGTCCGCAGGCATAGTTTCAACTTTCCGGAGCGGACAGCGTGCGTCGACTGCGGCGGCGTGGTCTCGCTGGGCGACTTCACCGGCTGCCACCGGGAGACCGAGATGCGGGACGGAGGAGGTCAATATTTCCATCGGAAGACAGAGCCGGACTGGGCCGAGGAGGCAAGGCTCACGCTGAAGCCGCCCCATATGCAGATCCTTGAAAAGGCGCACGTCCATCGCTTTCGCGCGATGCGCGAAAAACAATCGGGTGCGCCCGCTACAGACCCGCTCACCCCAAGCGAGGACGTCATTGACATGGAACGCGCGAGCGCAGCCGCGGACTTTCTCCTGCCGCCTGTGACCGCCGAACACCTCGACCTGCTCACCAAAGCCATCCTGCTGCGCCCCTGCCCACGCTGCGACACCCCCGACCCGCTTGGCATCGTCCAGGAACTCGGTGACGCCGCTGCGTATTTCAAGCCAAAGCGGCGCCATCCCTGACCGGCTGATGTTCACCCTGCCCACAACGCCTGCATGAGCCCCCCTACCCCTTCCGCGAATGTGCCGCTACATCTGCCCTCTCAGGAAGGATTCTGCCCATGCCCACCGCGCCGATCAATGAAGACAGCCATCTCTACCTCATCGACGCGAGCGCCTATATCTTCCGCGCTTTCCATGCCCTGCCGCCGCTGAGCCGCGCCTCTGATGGCCTGCCCGTCGGCGCTGTGGCCGGTTTCTGCAACATGCTCTGGAAACTGCTGGAAGAGCTGAAGGGCGACGAGCGCCCGACCCATTTCGCCTGCGTCTTCGACAAGGGCAGCTACACCTTCCGCAACGATCTCTATCCCGACTACAAGGCCAACCGGGATGAGCCGCCAGAGGACCTTCGCCCGCAATTCCCGCTGGTCCGCGAAGCTTCCATCGCCTTTGCCTGCCATGCCCTCGAAATGGAGGGCTATGAGGCCGACGATCTGATCGCGACCTATGCCCGCCAGGCTGAGGCCAAGGGGGCTCGCGTGACCATCGTCTCGTCGGACAAGGACCTCATGCAGCTGGTCACAGAGAAGACCACCATGCTCGACACGATGAAGAACAAGCATCTTGGCATCCAGCAGGTGTTCGAGAAATTCGGGGTCGGTCCGGAAAAAGTCGTCGACGTTCAGGCGCTTGCCGGCGACAGCGTCGACAATGTCCCCGGCGCGCCCGGCATCGGCGTAAAGACGGCGGCCACGCTGCTCGAGGAATACGGCACCGTCGAGGAATTGCTCGAACGCGCCGAAGAGATCAAACAGCCCAAGCGCCGCCAGACCCTGATCGATCATGCCGAACAGGTCCGCATTTCGAAAAAGCTGGTCACGCTGGACGACAAGGTTCCTCTTGAGACCCCGCTGGAAGACCTCGCCGTCTGCGACCCGGACCCGGTCACCCTCATCGACTTCCTCGAAAAGATGGAGTTCCGCACCATCACCCGCCGCGTTCGCGAAACGCTGGAACTTGAAGGTGTGCTCGAAGAACCAACGCAGGGCGAGGTTGGCTTCGACAAGGAAAACTATGTCTGCGTGCGTGATTTCAAGACGCTCGAGGACTGGATCGAGCGGGCCTATGAGGCCGGCGTGATCGCCGTCGACACCGAAACCGACAGCCTCGACTGCCAGGTCTGTAAACTTGTCGGCATCTCAATCGCCGTCGCGCCGAATGAGGCTTGCTACATCCCGCTAGACCACATTGACCCGGATCATTCCGGTGGCGGCGACATGTTCGACGCAGCCCCGCCGCGCCAGATCCGCAAGGAAGACGCCCTGAAGGCGCTGAAACCCCTGCTCGAAGACCCGGCCATTCTCAAGGTCGGCCAGAACATGAAGTACGACTACACGGTCTTCATCCGCAACGGCATCACGCTCGCCCCGATTGATGACACGATGCTGCTCTCCTTTGCGCTGCATGCCGGCATGCATGGCCACGGCATGGATGAGCTGTCGGAGCGCTACTTCCACCACACGCCGATCCCGTTCAAGGAAGTCTGCGGCACCGGCCAGAAGCAGATCACTTTTGATCGCGTCCCCCTCGACAAGGCGACCGAATACGCCGCCGAGGATGCCGACGTCACCCTCCGCCTCTGGCAGATGTTCAAGCCGCGCCTGCACACCGAAAAGGTCACCACGGTCTATGAGACGCTCGACCGCCCGTTGATCCCCGTCCTCGCCGAAATGGAAAGCCACGGCATCAAGGTCGACCGCGACTTCCTCTCGCGCCTCTCCTCCGATTTCCAGCAGCGCATGGCCGGCCTCGAAGACAGCGCCTACAAGGCCGCGGGCACTGAATTCAACATGGGCTCGCCCAAACAGCTCGGCGAAATCCTCTTCGGAGAGATGGATTTGCCCGGCGGCAAGAAAACCAAGTCCGGCCAGTGGTCGACCGATGCGAGCCAGCTCGAATTCCTCGCCGCGCAGGGCCATGAGCTGCCGCAGATCATCCTCGACTGGAGAACGCTCTCAAAGCTCCGCTCGACCTATACAGAGGCCTTGCAGGACGCGATCAACCCGGACACCAAACGCGTCCACACCTCCTATTCCATGGCGGGCGCGCAGACGGGCCGGCTCTCCTCCACTGATCCGAACCTGCAGAACATCCCGATCCGCACCGAGGAAGGCCGCAAGATCCGCGAAGCCTTTATCGCCGAAGAAGGCAATGTCCTGATCAGCGCCGACTACAGCCAGATCGAGCTGCGCCTGCTGGCCCATATCGCCAATATCGACGCGCTGAAGAACGCCTTCAAGGACGGCCTCGACATCCACGCCATGACGGCCTCGGAAATGTTCGACACCTCCATCGAGGGCATGGACCCGATGGTGCGCCGCAAGGCGAAGGCGATCAATTTCGGCATCATCTATGGCATCTCAGCCTTCGGCCTTGCCAACCAGCTCGGCATCGAGCGCGGCGAGGCGTCGGACTATATCAAGGCCTATTTCGAGAAGTTCCCCGGCATCCGGAAATACATGGATGAGACCAAGGCCTTCGCGAAGGAAAACCTTTACGTAACAACGGCTTTCGGCCGGAAACTGCATCTGAAGGAAATGGGCTCGAAGAACGGCGCCCAGCGCGCCTTCGCAGAACGCCAGGCCATCAACGCCCCGATCCAGGGCTCCGCCGCCGACATCATCAAACGCGCCATGATCGCCATGCCGGAAGCGCTCGCCAAGAAGAAGCTAGACGCGAAGATGCTGCTACAGGTCCACGACGAACTCGTCTTCGAAGTGCCCGAAGCCCAAGCCGAAGACACGATCAAAATCGTCAAAGCCGTGATGGAAAAAGCGCCGCTACCCGCCCTGCAACTCAGCGTCCCGCTGGACGTCGACGCAAACGCCGCGCGGACTTGGGCTGAGGCGCATTAGTATATGAGAGTGATTCATGATTTAGACACTCTGCGATAGTCAATCTAAGATAATGAATCGAAAGCAATTCGTCGAAAGCTACGGTGCGACTTGCTCCAACTGGACTTGGAGTTGGTCGTTCGTAAATCACGAGGACCAGTTCGTGATATTCGGGTTTTGGGACGACCTAGAATCGAATGGCTCAGCAGTTATTCTTGAAAAAAGCTGGAGAAAACTAAACAACCGGCTTCAACCAGGATACGGTCAGGCAATAAAACATATCCAACTAATCGAAAATAGTGGCTACCGCCTTAGGGTGTTTCGACAATACAACTCCCAAAACAGCACACTTGGCGTTCAGACGGCGAAACTAAAGGGCTTCTCCGAGAAGCTGTTCGACGCACGCTTGAAGCGAGTTGGAAGTCGCTGGGACGCAATTCTCGCAGCTTTCGATTTGCATATCGATACTGACGGGCCGAAACGGCAATCTGGCCAACCGGGTCCTCCACCGTCACTTTGGTCAGCTATCGTTTCGCGCAGTGATGGACCAACTGCACTGTATGCATTTCGCTTCGGACACTCCAACGTATTCAAGCTGGGTATCTCTCAAAATCCCGAAAGTAGATTGGCTTCGCTCAACTTCTCGGTTCCAGACGAACTGCTTGGGCGAAACTGGCAATTGTTCGACACGCATTGGTTCGAAAACGGTCTGAGCGCATACACAGTCGAGCAAACTCTCCTCAAAAAATTCGACAGTCACAAGAACGAACGCGTCCAGGCGCTCAGCAGGCAAGTAACGGCAGCGTTCGAAAATCTAAGAGGCCAAACAAAGCAGTGATCATTGCCACGACTTGCCAGTCCCTAACCATCCACATTGCATTCCCCCACCCCGCCCACGATATCTCACTCACGCCTTTTGCGGCCCACTTCACACTAAAATCCGCAAAGCCAGTCCGGCGCTGTCCCTGCATGCGCGCGTACGCGAACGCGGCAAGGAGGTGGGCTGAGGCGCACCGTTTAGGTTTGGACCGGGTGCTCGAGTTCAAACGAGTTGACGAAGACTCTGTCCTCGATGAAGGTCGAATCCTGCACCAAAAAATGTGGTTGCGTTTCAATAAAAATCTTTTGAGATCAAGATGAAATATAATATTTCCTCAATTTTTATAATACTTATAATTTCAATACTTTCCCCTAACAGCCACGCGCAGTCTTCACGCGATATTCGCGCTTGCCCCACGGGCGACTTGCTCAAAAAAGTGATAGAAACATCCGGAAAATACCAAGATGACACTTTCAGTGCTTACGGGGTGCTGTTTTGGAATGAGGTGGGACCGTCTGTCTTCAGCAAAGATGATGTCTACAAACTCGCGATCGCCCAGTGCGCCAATACCCTGAGCGACTCCGGTTGCAACAAATTGGACATGGAGACGCCCGAATTCGCTGACTGGCACGCCTATTGGGATGCGAACCTGAACCACCAGATTTACGGCGCAGCAAAACCCGATGCCAATACACCCGGGATGATCCATCCCCCGTCAGCATTGCTCGACTGGGCGCAGACAACACTGGACTGCTCAGTTACCGAGGGTCAGATGAACGTTGCTGGCGCAGTCGGCGACCAACCGCCTTCAAATGCTATTCCCGATCAAGACGAGCCGTTTGAGGTGCATTATGCCGAACTGGAACGCCTCACACATCTGACGGCTGTATATACACAGGCATGCTGGACGCTGATCAAGGAGCTCGAGCCCGATGGCGGCAAAAGCGCTGGCGAGCTGGCAGAACGCTGGTATCGAATGCAGAGGGCGTCAATCGGAACCGATTATGACGGGTGCGACTCTGTCCCTGAAAGTCTCGAACGACAGATCATGGCCGACATTGCAGCCTCTGCCAGTCAGAGAATGCCTGTAGAGACCCAACCCAGTGCAGATCCGGATTGGTGCGACAGCACATGCCAGCGGGAAAGGACAATCCAGGAAAACAGGCAACGGTCCTGCTATGTGAGCAATGGCCGCCGGATTTGTTATTAGGCGATTTGGACCTGTTCAGTGGCTCCCGATCCGGTACCCGGCGAGCCCATTCGTCGAACGAATGAGTCCACACCTCCCATTGCATTCCCCATCCCCGCGCACGATATCTGACCCACGCCTTTTGCGGCTCACGTCACACCAAAATCCGCAAAGCCATTCCGGCGCTGTCCCTGCCTGAGCGCGCATGATGTGCGCCGGCCTACAGGGGCAATCCGCATCGCTGGCTGCGATGCAAGAGAAGTGACCCGACCCCATGTCGAAACAACAGAAATCGAACCGCGAAATCCGCAAACCGAAAAAAGAAAAAGTGAAGACGAACGCGTCCAACCCGTCAGTGAAAACCGGCGTCCAGAACGTCTTCGACCAGCGCAAGAAATAGATCCTGCCCAAGTCCTCGCCTCAGCCCGCAGGCGGGGACTTCGCAAACGCCGTGATACTCTCCGGCAGGCTCACCCAGTCCTGCTTGCTGTCGCAATAGGTCTGCACGGTTGGATTCAGGCGTGATGCATCATTCAGCGTGCCGCCTTTCACGGCGACCATGCCTGGAAATGCCTCCAGTTCCGAGACGTTCGGAGAGCCGCAATTGCCGCAGAACTTCCGGTACACATTGTTGCCGCTGTCGCCCTTGTCCTCAAAGGTCTTGAGGTCACCCTCAACGGTGAGCTGCGCTTCATTGACCAACAAATTCACCGAAAACGCGGCCCCGCCCTGCTTCTGGCAATTGGTACAATGGCAGAGCGCGGTAAACATCGGCTCGCCCTCAATCTCGTAGCGGACCTTGCCGCACAGGCATCCCCCGGTCTTGGTCATCTTTTTTTTCCTCCCGCCTTGTTGATTCTTAGTCGGCCTGAATCTTTTTAATCGGCCCATCGTGGAAATCGAAGCCGAATTGCCCTTTAGTTTATGCTCTCATTTCGAGTTGACCGGGCACTCAGGATCAACTCATAAATGCGTAAGTTGAACTGGAGGGGTCCATGAAAAAACTCGTATTCGCTGTATCTGCTGCAGCGCTTGCTGGTTGCGCAACAAACTATCGCGTGCCCGTGGAAGAAGCGCCGCCCCAATGGCGCGATGACGGAACGAAGCTTCAGCTTTCACCGGTTGATGGTTCTGTCGAAGCCTTTGGCGGGACCATGAAGAGAGGCGATGTCCTGCTCCAGTTCGAGGTAGAGAATTTGCGTACCGGGGTCATCCAGGATGCGGTTACGTGGACATCGCCCTTTGGTCTCGAGCAGACACTCGATGCCGGCACGCCCGTCTATGCGCGTCAGTTCACCATGACGATGCAGCGGACTTACAATTACATCCCAACTGGGCCGCGCACCAATCTGAACTCGATAAATAACCCTATCGAATGGTGTGCGCCGAGGGAGGATGACGCTGTCTGCATTTTCTGGGAAGGACCGGAGAAGGCCCGCTACATCGACTCAGGCGGCGGCGTCCCACAATCGGTCTCGCTCACATCGCCAAGCGGAATGAATGGGCCGGTCCCCACAATCATCGAACAGGACGTCGAGTTTGGTAATCCCTTACAGGTCCGGATGGTGATCACTCGCTTGAATGAAAAGGAAATTCGTCTGATGAGCCGGCTCTACGACGGCGATGACTGGACGAGCTTCGGTGGTGGTACGCGTCGGATCAAATGGGAAGACAAAGCGAACGTCATCAATCTCTTTGGCGGCAAATTCGAAATCGATCCGGTCAAGGAAGATGATGGCGACATTAAAGAGGTCGTCGTCACCGTCGTCGAGGCCCCGGAGAATGTGACGCTCATGACGATGAATGAGCTTCTTGACGCCCTGGTCGCCATGCAGGCCGCAAGGGAAGCCGCCAGCGAAGACTCTGCGGATGAAGACGCATCATCCGGCGGCGATGAAGCGTCAGGCGAAGCCGGCGAGGAGCAGCCAACCGACGAGTAAGGGCTTCACGGGGGCCTTGGGCATCAGCAGGGCTCTGCTCATCAACGGGCGCTCAGGCCACAACCTCCACGCTCGCACACAGGGCGAGCCCCGCGCGCCCAAATCCAGTGGTCTTCAAGGCCTCAGGTTTCCTGCGGTTCCTGGATGCTTTCGATATAAGCGATGAGCGCGTTGGAATCCTTCGGCTCGAATTGCCATTCCGGCATGTCCGGGTGGCCGACCATGATGCCTTCGGACAGCGGCTCAGCGAGACTTTCGACCGGGTATTTCCAGGATATCTGCCGGAACGGAATGGCATCCGTGTGCGGACTCTCGCCCTCTGTGCCAACCGCATGACAGCCAGAGCAGAGATCCTGCGCAATCGTCTCGCCCTGCCCGATCAGCTCGGCTCGCTGCGTCTGCGCGGGGGTAGCTATATCGCCGTCTTCAGCAGGGGCGTTGCACGCCGTCATGGCGAACGCACCGACCACCAGAAGCGGGACCATCCAGACCTGTTTCATCCCAAATCTCCTCTCATTTCCAACCCGTCGAGCCTAACAGACATGACCGCGAGCGGAAATGGCAACTGATGCATGTTTGCCCATCGCCTCCCTTTTCGTGTTAACGCTGCAGGATGACAAAACTTCGCCTGCGCCAACTCGTTATCGCCGCTCCGGGTCCAGAGGTCGCCGACGACCTCCGCAAGGTTTTTCAGCTGGGAAAGCCGTTCCACGACAAAGCTGTTGCCGAGTTCGGACTGAAGAATTCGGTGTTCTCCATCGGCGACCAGTTCATCGAAGTGGTCTGGCCGGTGAAAGACGACGCCCCCCTCCATCGCTTTCTCGAGCGCAATGGCGGCGCGGGCGGCTATATGGTGATCTTCGAAACCGACGATATCGATGCGGCCCGCACTCGCCTCGATGGCGCCGGCATTCGCCGCGTCTGGAATATCGATCTCGACGACATAGCCGCCAGCCATATTCACCCGGCTGACGTTGGCGCCGCGATCATCTCAATCGACGAGACACGGCCCTGGGGCAGCTGGCGCTGGGGTGGTCCGAAATGGAAAGACGAAGCCGTTGAAGGCGAGCTTTCCGGCGCCATCCTTGAATCGCCCGATCCGAACGGTCTTGCGTCGCGCTGGGCCGCCGCGCTCGGCATCCCCGCCACCACCCACCCGGATGTCACCCGCATCGCGCTTGATGACGACCAGACCCTCATCTTCCAGAAAGGCGAAAAGACAATGCTGGAAGGCTTTTGCGTCAGCTTGCAGAGTGCGATGAAGGCCCTCGAACGCGCCGATGATCTTGGCCTCAAAAGTCAGGGCGATACGGTCTGGGTCGGCGGTGTGCGTTTTGTGCTGAATAACGACTAGGCCGGAATCCGGCTGGTCTCAACGCCATTAACCGTCCTATAGTTCGCTCCTGAAACCCAAACGCCGGGCAGGCAAAGGAGTGCGTGATGGACTGGTTCAATGAAGTTTTCGACCTTGCTGCGGTCGCCTCTGGCGCGGGCCTGGCCGGTGGGAGCGGCGCTGCCGTTCTCGCCTGGACCATCAAGGGGGCGATCATGCGGTTCATCATCCGCACGCTTATCACGGCGGTGCTGACCGGGGTCGGCTTCTACTTCCTGCTGGGCTTCCTGGGGTTCCAGATCGTGCCGTCTGACGAGGTTGCCGCGACGCCGCCGAGCACGAGCATGGCCCTCGACGATGACGACACCTTCCGCCCGCAAAGCACGCGGCCTGAACTGGCGGGTGAGCCGGACGATGCGGCCGAGGATGAAAAGCGGATCGTTGTGAAGTCCCCCTTCAGGCGCGGTGGCTGAACGCCAACGCTCGCTACAGGAACTCGACTTCCAGATGCGTACGGGTGCGCGTCAGCACGCGGCAACCAACGCGCAAATTCTCCGACCGGATCACGAGCCTGAACTCATCTGGCACATTTGAGGTCGTCACAAGGTCCAGTCCCGCCCCCTCCTGGCCGAGCGAGCGGACCGTGCAGTCAATGGATGCGTGCGAGCCGGCAAAGGTAATCTGCCCGGCTTTGAGCACCCGGCGGCGAACAACGCGCTGAACCACATCGGCATTATCGCCCCAGGTGACGCAGCGATTGCGGCCTGTCTGCTTGGCTTTGTACATGGCTGCATCCGCGCGGTTGAGCAGGGTTGGCAGGTCGTATTTGCGATCCTTTTGCGTTGCGATACCAAAGCTGGCCGTCACCCCCATCGTCTTGCCGGCGAACTCGAACCGTAGGGATCCGATCGCAACGCGCAACTTCTCGGCAACCAGGATTGCCCCCTTCTCGTCAGTCTCGGGCAAGAGGACGCCAAACTCCTCACCTCCAAGCCGGCCAAAAACGTCGCTCTGTCGGAGTTGAGACATGCTGGCCTTTGAGATCGCCTTGAGAACCTTGTCTCCGGCAGCATGCCCGTACGTGTCGTTGATCGATTTGAAGTGGTCGACATCAAAACTGACGATGTGCAACGTGTGACGATGGCGAGCACTGAGCTGCGCCACACGGTTACCCTCGTCCTCGAAGGCGCGCCGGGTCAGCAAGCCGGTCAAACCATCATTGGCCGCAAGCTGTCGCAGCTCATAGAAATCTGTGATGACGCGGCTGATATCATCGAGCGCCTGGACCTGGCCGGGTGCCAGCGTCAGGTTTCTGGAGTCGAGCGCCGACAAGGTGCCAACAATCTCCTTGTTGACCGACAGGATCGGGACGCCCGCGTAGAATTGCACGTCGTTATAGATGTCTTCCGAATTGAGCCCGGAAGACACTTTCAACCACCGCTGCTGGCCATCCGTCACGGATATTGTGGCGGACTCGACGCCGAGCATGTTCCTCAGCAGCGTGACAATGTTCTCGTAGAAGCCATCGGCTGGAGTATAGAACTCGTCGGCGCCGCTGGCCGGGGACGATTGCGGCGTGTGTGACACGCTTTCTTCCGGAAGGTCTGGATCTGACGACATGGGTTGGCTCGGTTCGCTTCGGTTGTTCGGCGCACATCCACTTTTGATTGTTATGACGAGTAGATTCGGCGCTTTCAGCAACAGGTTAGGCACCTGTGGTAGCAACGACAAGCGTTCAGACTATTCGGAATCCAGCTCGATCGTGCCTTCAGGTGTGACATCCAAGCTATAGTGATTGAGGGCGACTTCTAGTGTCATAAAACTGTAGACGGCCCAAACCGCTGCTGTGAACGCTGCGACGAGCAGAAAAGCCTTCAAAAACTCAGTGGCAGGCGGCGATTTGGAAAACGTCCACCAGATGACCGACAGCATGGCCGAGGCGAGCAGCATGGCCGCGATGACATCGCTCGGCCAGTGCGCGCCGAGATAGACCCGCGAGGCACCGATCGAGACGATCAGCACGGCAAGACCGGCAAGCACCACGCCCCGCCAGACCCCATCCAGCGCCCGCGCCGCGAACAGGGCAAGCGCGCCATAGATGACCATCGAATTTGTCATATGGCCGGACGGGAAGCTGAAACTCTCAACGCCGGAATAGAGATCAGCGACCGGCCGATCGCGCCCGACAAGCAGCTTGATCGCCTTTACGATGAAAGGTGTCGACAGGAAAACAACAGCGCACCCGACGGCCGGCCACCAGGCCGCACGCAGGGCAAGCGCCACGACAATTCCGATCCCGATCAGAGTGAGCGCGGTGCCGTCACCAAACAGGGTAACCAGGACGACAATCCAGTTACTCGCCGCGTTCCGCGTCGCCATGATGGTATCTATGACCATCTGGTCGAAGCCCCACACCGCTCGTGTCTGCAGCACGAGTGCCGCCAGCCCTGCGAGCAGGGCGAGGAAGACAGCTGAGGTCAGAAAGGCGCGGCGGGCAGAAACAGATCTTGTCATTACACTGACAGTTCTAGACCGTCCGCCGCTCTCATCCAGAAAAAATACTAGCTGCGTGCAAATTTCTTGAATTTGAGCTTCTTCGGCTCGACAGCATCCGGGCCGAGACGGCGCTTCTTGTCTTCAAGATAGGACGAGAAATCACCCTCGAACCATTCGACATGGCTATCGCCTTCAAACGCCAGGATGTGCGTCGCCATGCGGTCAAGGAACCAGCGATCGTGCGAGATCACCACCGCGCAGCCCGGAAAGCCGTCGAGGCCTTCCTCAAGCGCCTGCAAGGTTTCGACGTCGAGATCGTTGGTCGGTTCGTCGAGCAGCAGGCAGTTGGCGCCCTGGCGCAGCATCTTGGCCAGATGCACACGGTTGCGCTCACCGCCGGACAGCAGCCCGACTTTCTTCTGCTGGTCGGAGCCCTTGAAGTTGAACGCGCCGGTATAGGCCCGCGAGCTGACCTCGATACCGCCCAGCTCGATCACGTCGAGCCCATCGGAAATCTCTTCCCAGACATTCTTCTTGTCATCGAGCTTGTCACGGGACTGGTCGACATAGCCGAGCTTCACCGTATCGCCGACACGGATCGAGCCATCGTCGGGCTCTTCCAGCCCAAGGATCATCTTGAACAGGGTCGATTTACCCGCCCCGTTCGGACCGATCACACCAACGATACCGCCGGGCGGCAGTTTGAAGGTCAGGTCCTCGATCAGCAAATTGTCGCCGAACGCCTTGCGCAGGTCTTCGGCCTCGATCACCACATTGCCGAGGCGCGGGCCGGGCGGAATGCGGATCTGGGCCGTCGAGACCTTCTCGCGCTCAGCCTCTGCCGCGCGCTGTTCATAGGACTGGATACGGGCTTTGGATTTGGTCTGACGCGCCTTTGCGCCAGCCCGGACCCATTCAAGTTCCTTGGCCAGCGTGCGCTTCTTGCCGGCATCCTCGCGGGATTCCTGCTCCATCCGCTTGGCTTTCTGCTCAACCCAGTCGGAATAGTTGCCCTTGTAGGGAATGCCGCGGCCGCGATCGAGCTCGAGGATCCAGTCAGTGATTTCGTCGAGGAAATAGCGGTCGTGGGTCACCAGGATGACGCAGCCCGGAAAATTGATCAGATAGTTCTGCAGCCAGGCGACCGTCTCGGCGTCGAGGTGGTTGGTCGGTTCGTCCATCAGGATCATGTCGGGCTTCGACAGAAGCAGCTGACAGATCGCGACGCGGCGGATTTCACCACCCGAGAGGTTGTCGACGCTCGCATCCCCTTCCGGGCAGCCGAGCGCAACCATCGCCATCTCGATCTTGGAATCGATGTCCCAGGCGTCGGCGCTGTCGACCTGCTCCTGAAGCGCCGTCATCTCTTCCATCAGCTCGTCAGTGTATTCCTCGCCGAGCTTCATCGAGATCTCGTTGAACTTGTCGACCAGCTGCTTTTCCGGGCACTGGCTGGCGATGTTCTCGAACACGGTCATGGACGGATCGAGCTTCGGCTCCTGCGGCAGGTAGCCGACTTTCACGCCCGGCCCGGCATTGGCCTCGCCGTTAAATTCCTTGTCCTGCCCGGCCATGATGCGCAGCAGGGTCGACTTACCGGCACCGTTGACGCCGACCACACCGATCTTTGCATCCGGCAGGAAAGACAGGTGAATATTCTCGAACACCTTCTTCCCACCCGGATACGTCTTGGTGAGACCTTGCATGTTGAAGACGTATTGTTGACCGGCCATGGGCGGCTGCTCCTGGATTGAGGTGTTCGGGATTCCCACGCCATTTGGCGCAGGCGCGCCTTCAGTTCAAGTGGCAACCACTGTACCAGGGACGCGCCAGATTCACCTTGAGCCAGACACAGGCGGACAATTTCGACACGTCCGGTCTGCGTCAGCCCTCAAAATTTCGTCGACTGACACCAGACGCCGGTTTCGGCCTGCCGGGCCTGTTCGGCGGCCATGACCGGACGCAAAGCCGCAATCGCATCTGCAACGCCATCAACGACAAGCGTCGCCTTTCCATAATCTTCAGGCGTGCTCTCTTCTGTCCGCTTGAACCAGACCGTCATTTCAAACGTATGCCCGCCCTCTTCAAAGGCTGTCTGCATGGCGGGCCCATCATACGGGCCACTGGCCGCGATATAGAGACTGGTGGAGCTTTGCGGATTCCAGCCATCATCTTCTGGCAGGATAACTGATGTCCCGTCGATACTCAGCGACTGATCGAGATCATGGCGCTCATTGGTCTCATCGCGCGAGAACGCAACCAAGTTATAGCTCATGTCGCGCTGAGGCGGATGCAGCAGATAGAGCCCGACCTGCAGGTTCATCTCGCCGTCCATCAGGCGATTGCGCTGCCCCTCCCAAGGCTTGCTCCAATAATAGCTGACAGCATAGCCATTTGTGGTTTCCGTCTCGCCGTCAAACATGGTCCAGTTGACCGGGGCGTCCCGCTTTTCGAGCCGTATCGTGTCGGTCTTGATTTCATAGGCCCAGTCGCCCTGTACGCCCGCAGAGCATGGGGGACGCTGCTCCTCGGCTGACGCCATTGCGGCAAGTCCAAAACCCGCTCCCACTGACAGGCACGCCATCTGGGTCATTCGAAAAGATTTCATTGTTTAAGGCTCCCACCCTTGTTTGCGCCGCACATGGCACGATGCGGATAAGATTAGATGGAGCGCCCCACTCAGGCTTGTATGGAATCGACATGAAGCGGCAGCTTTGTCCGCGAACCAGCGCGAGGCGCTTGATCTTGGTCGGCATTACTGGAACGACAGCATTGAGAGATGCCCCGATGCGGAGACAGATATGAGCGTTCCAGAACAGCCGGACAAAGGTCCGCCCTTGCCCCCGCCAAAATCTGAACGTCCGACCGACGACAAACAGTTGAAGCCCGGCTGGAATGACATGGCCGAGGATATATTCGGGCTCAGCGTGCGCGGCCTCGTCACGATGCGAGACCTCGTCATCCGCCCATCACTTGTCTTCGATGCCGCGCGCCGGCCAGACTGGCTGCAGCGCTACACGCCCTCCATTCGCCTCGTCTCCTCGCTTGTCGCGCTGATGCTTGTGCTCAGAATTTTCTGGGCGGGCGAAGACAGCGCCATGTATCAGTCGGTGCTCGAGCAGATCGAGGAAGTTGCCCCGACCATCAGCGCAGACGGCGGCTCTACGGCACTCGCGGACAATTATTTCGCCGCCTGGGCCATCGTGTTTCCGCTGACCTACCTTGCTGTTCAGTTCCTGGCTGCGATGTGCGTGCGGATATGGGGCAAGGGCGTGCCGCAAGTCACGCGCATACGGCTCTATTTCGCGGCCATCGTGCCGGGCGTGATCCTTGCCAATCTTTCGCTGATCGCGACACCGTTGATCGGGCCGGCCCAGCTTGCATTGTTTACGACGCTCTACATGGTCGTTTGCGGCCTCGCCTATGGCGCGACCGCCTATCTTGGCCTGAAATCGTCCTATGCGTCGCCTCTTTCCCGTCTCTGGCGCGGCGCTCTGTTCGCTGTCATCGTTCTCCTCGCCGATACAATCGCGTCAATCAGTTCAAGCGTGCTAGGCGGAATAGCGGCGGGTCAGTTCCATCTGGCGACAGGTTGAAACGCGACGAGCCGCCGCCGATAGAAAGACAAGGCAAACCCTCATTCCCAAAACTGAACGACGCACGATGACCCATAGATTCTCCGCGATCGCCGCCCTGTTTTTCGCAATGGCCGGCCTGTCGCTCACCCTCGCACCTGCCCATGCCCGCCAGCAAGGAACTGCCATGCCCTCACAAGAGCTGACAATCGAACGGCTATACGCCTCCCCATCCCTGAACGGACCAACGCCGACGGGCGTGAAGTATTCTCCGGATGGACAGCGCGTCACCTTCCTGAAAGCGCGCGAAGACGACAGCAGCCGTTACGATCTCTGGCAGTTCGATGTGGCCAGCGGCGAACAGTCGATGCTGGTCGATTCAAAACTGCTGGACCCCGATGAGGTCGAACTATCCGAAGAGGAAAAAGCGCTGCGCGAACGCAAGCGCATTGCCGGGCGCAAGGGCATTGTCAGCTATGACTGGGGCACGGCAGATACAATCCTCGTCCCGCTCGGCGGGGATCTCCACCTCGTCACCCTGACCGACAGCGGGCCAAAGACCCGCCAGCTCACCGACACCGAGGCCTATGAATACGATGCCCGCATCTCGCCCGATGGCCAATATGTCTCCTTCGTGCGCGACGGCGCGGTGTTCGCGGTCGATCTCGAAACCAGCGAGGAGATGCAGCTTACACCCGATGCCGAGCCGGAAAACGCCATCTCATACGGCGTCGCCGAATTCGTCGCGCAGGAAGAGATGAGCCGCTACACCGGCTACTGGTGGAGCCCGGATGCGCGTTACATCGCCTACACGAAAGTGGACGAAAGCACTGTCGACGTGATCGAGCGCTTCGACATCAAGGCCGCAGAAACCACCGTCATTGACCAGCGCTATCCTCGCGCCGGGCGCCCGAACGCCGTGGTCGACCTCTTCGTGCGCGACCTGGAAACAGGCAAGGTTACCGAGATCGACTGGCGAATGGAAGATTTCGGCCCGGCAACGGACCAGTATCTCGTCCGCGTCAACTGGACCGGCGAACGGCTGACCTATCAGCTGATGGGCCGGGACCAGTCAGTCAAACGCTGGCGTAGTGTCGCTGCGCCAACCTGGTCCGACCCAATCGACCTGCCCGTCGAGCACCATCGCGACTGGACCAATCTTTCGAATGATCTCTCGACGACCGGTGACAAGATCGTTTTCACAAGTGAATATCCGGGCGGTTTCCGCCACCTCTACACCGTGACAACAGACGGCGAGATGAGTGAAGGCGTGACACGCGGCGACTGGGCTGTCTCTGCCATCGAAGGCATCGACCGAAAGAACAATCTCGTCTTCTTCACCGGCTTCAAGGATACGCCGCTGGAAAAGCACCTCTACGTCCAGCGCATCGTGTCGCACACCTATGACAAGTGCCCGGCCTGCGCGAACTGGCAGCCCGGCGACGGTCCTCCACCCGTTCGCCTTACCGAGCCCGGCAAGAGCTGGTCAGTGACGATGTCGCCGGATGGAGCCTCTTATGTGGCCACATCGTCTTCGCCTGATCAGCCCCCGCAAACGGGTCTCTACCGGGTGAGCGTTCCGGACGGCGAACCGCGCTTCATGCCTGACTATGATGATAATCCGGCGGCGACCGCCGTCATCCCCCTCGCCCAGCTCGACATCTCGGCCGAGCGCATCGCCTGGATTGAGGAAAATGCGCTCGACGCGGACCACCCATACGCGCCTTATCTCGACGCTCACGCCGTGCCGGAATTCGGCACGCTGGAAGCCGAGGACGGCCAGACCCTCTACTATTCCATCCTCAAGCCGGCAGACTTCGACCCGTCGAAAAAATACCCCGTCATCATCGAGGTCTATGGCGGCCCGCACGTCCAGACGGTCGACCGCGACTGGGAGAGCCTGTCAGACCAGTACCTCACCCGCCAGGGGTACATCGTCTTCCGGCTCGACAATCGCGGCTCATACAATCGTGGCAAGCGGTTCGAGGCGCCGATCTATCGCCAGACTGGCGGGCCCGAAGTGCGTGACCAGCTGCTCGGTGTCGACTGGTTGAAGTCGCAGCCCTTCGTCGATGCAGACCGGATCGCGATCCAGGGCTGGTCCTATGGCGGCTACATGACGCTGATGACGATCCTGCAGGCCCCGGAAGGCACGTTTGCCGCCGCTGCCGCAGGCGCGCCGGTCACCGACTGGTCGCTTTACGACACGTTCTACACCGAGCGCTACATGAACACACCGCAGGACAATCCGGACGGCTATGAGAAATCATCCGTGCTCTGGCAGTTCGATCAGCTCGCCCATGACATGCCGCCGCTCCTGCTGATGCACGGCATGGCCGACGACAATGTCACTTTCGACAATACGACCCGCCTCATGGCCGCCATGCAGGAAGCCGGGCAGATGTTCGAGCTGATGACCTATCCCGGACAACGTCACGGCATCCGGGGACAGGCGCTTCAGACACACCTCATGAAAACGCGAATGGCATTTCTCAACCGGCACCTGAAACCGGGCACGTCAGAATGAAACCTTGGCGCGTCGTCTCAGGGC
Organism: Henriciella sp. AS95; assembly: GCF_038900055.1. Lineage (NCBI taxonomy): Bacteria > Pseudomonadati > Pseudomonadota > Alphaproteobacteria > Hyphomonadales > Hyphomonadaceae > Henriciella > Henriciella sp. AS95. The sequence continues at coordinate 1,464,988 of NZ_JBBMQM010000001.1, read as the reverse complement.
ATCCGGATCAACGGTCCACACGCAACTGGTAAAATGTGATGCCTGATTGTGCGTCGCTGCGGTCAGGATCAATAATTTCTGCAGAACCGTTGAAACTCCCAACGCACCGGGGCACTAGGTAAGCGATGGGAAGACTGATCGCGATTTCGAACCGCACCGCCGCCGATGCGAGCGCCCGCGCCGGCGGTCTCGCCGTTGCTGTGTGGGAATCACTGAAATCAACGGGCGGCATGTGGGTTGGCTGGTCTGGCAACATCTCTGATGAAGTCCCCGCCGAGCCGGAAGTCTTCACCGATGAGGGCGTCGAATTCGTCGTTACCGACCTCACTGAGGAAGAACATGACGGCTACTACCTGCAATATGCCAACCGCGTCATCTGGCCGATCTTCCACTACCGGGTCGATCTTGCCCATTTCGCCAATCCCGACTTCGCCGCCTATGCTGGCGTAAATGCCCGCATTTCGAGCCTGGTCGCACCGCGCCTGAAAGAAGGCGACAGTGTCTGGGTACATGACTACCATTTCCTGCTCATGGGCGACTATCTGCGCCAGAGCGGCTGGACGGGCCCGATCGGTTTTTTCCTGCACATCCCGTTTCCTGCGCCTGAAATCTTCAAGACGCTGCCAGAGCACGACACGATCGCCCGCGCGATGAGCCAGTTCAGCGTGCTGGGTTTCCAGTCGAAAACGGACCGGGGAAACTTCGTTCGCTATCTCGTAGAGAACTGCGACGCCACGGATGAAGGTGATGGCTGGATCAGCGTATTCGGCCGCCGTATTCGTGCGAATGCCTACCCGATCGGCATTGAAGCGGAATCCTTCGCGAAAGGCGCCATAAGCGAAGTCGCCAACACGGCGGCGTCCCGCATCGGTAAATTCCTCGGCGGGCGCCAGCTCGTCCTCGGCGTTGACCGGATGGACTATTCGAAGGGCCTGCCGCAGCGGTTTGAGGCCGTCGGCGAACTGTTCGACCATTTCCCCAAGATGCGAGGCAAGGTCTCGTTCACGCAGATCGCGCCGCCGTCGCGGTCCAAGGTCGAAGAGTATCGCGACCTGCGCACACAGCTGGACGGCCTCGCCGGGCGCATCAATGGTGACTATGGCGACCTCGACTGGATCCCTATCCGCTATCTCGCCCGTTCCTATGAACGCCGCGAACTGGCAGGGCTCTACCGGATCGCCCGCGCCTGCCTCGTCACGCCGCTGCGTGACGGCATGAACCTCGTAGCCAAGGAGTTCGTCATGGCGCAGGATCCGGATGATCCGGGCGTGCTCATTTTGTCGGAATTTGCAGGCGCAGCCGAACAGCTGTCCGATACGCTGATCGTCAATCCGCACGACACCTATCGCGTCGCAGAAGTGCTGAACAAGGCGCTCACAATGCCGCTGGAAGAACGCCAGGAACGGTGGGAGAAGCTTCGCAAAACCGTCGTTGAACAGGACATCTCGTGGTGGCGGGAGAAATTCCTGCGTGATCTTGGCGTGGAATCTGCTTGAGCCTGCCTATGAAAAATCTGCCGCGCCTGACGAGCAATTCAGCGCTCTTCCTCGACTTCGACGGAACCCTCGCACCTATTCAGGATGATCCTGACACGGTCGCCATGCCAGCCGAAACCCTCGCCGCACTAACCCGGCTACAACCCAAATTCGAAGCGATCTGCATTATAAGCGGCCGCGATATTCGCGACCTCTCATCGCGTGTGCCGACGTCGCATTGGCGGGCGGGCGGACACGGCCTTGAAATCTGCAAGCCGGGCGAAACGCCAGCCCCGTCGGGCACGACGGCCCCACGCCCGCTCAGCAATGCCATCGAGATGGTTGTGCGCGGCCTCGACGGCGTGCGCATTGAGCATAAAGGACCAGTGATTGCTGTTCACTACCGGCAGGCGCCTGATCTTGGAGATATGCTTCTGGCGCGTCTGACCGACACCGTGAATGTCCAGCCGGACTACAAGGTCCAGGCCGGCAAGATGGTGATCGAGGCAAAGCCCATCCACGCCAATAAAGGCCGCGCGCTCGAGTGGCTGATGCAACAGCCGCCCTTCGCCGGGCACAGCCCCATCATGGTTGGCGACGACACCACTGACGAAGACGCATTCTCCGCCGCCAACAGGCTTGGCGGCACATCGATCAAGGTTGGCGACGGTCCAACCGAAGCACAGCACCGGCTGGACTCTCCGAAAGGCGTGGCCGACTGGCTCAGCGAACAGGGGCAAGAATGACCAATCTTGAACTCGGCATCATCGGCAATGGTACGGTCGCAGGCCTGATTGATGAGCATGGCACGTGCACCTGGCTTTGCCTGCCACGCTTCGACGCCGAGCCTGTCTTCAACAAGCTGCTTGGCGGGCGCGGCCAGTTTGCCGTCAGCCTCAAGGGCCACGTTAAAAGTACGCAGACTTATCAACGCAATACGGCGATCATTGAAACCGTTCTGGAAGCGGAAGACGGGTCTGCCGTCAAGATTACCGACTTCTGCCCGCGCTTCATGGACAAGGGCCGCATGTTCCGCCCCTCCTCCATGGTCCGCCGCATCACGCCCCTGAAAGGCATGCCGACCATCCGCGTCGAGCTTTTCGCACAGAGCCAGCGCGGCGAATACAACATGGTGGTCCGCCGCGGCGTCAATCATATGAGCTTCCTCGACGAGCAGGCCGGCTTTCGCGTCACGACCGACGCGCCTGTGTCCTACGTGATGGACGGGCGCGACTTCGTTCTCGACCGCGAGCTGAGCTTCCTTCTCGGCCCGGATGAAAGCCTGTCTGACCGTGTCGGCGTCATCGCGCTGGAATGGCTGGAGCGAACGTCCGATCACTGGATGTCGTGGACCCGCCGGCTTGATACGCCGCCAGACTGGCAGGACGCCGTCATCCGCGCCGCGATTACGCTGAAACTCTGCGTCTATGAGGAAACAGGCGGCATCGTTGCGGCTCTCACCACCAGCATACCCGAACATGAGGGCTCTCAGCGCAACTGGGACTATCGCTTCTGCTGGCTGCGCGACGCCTACTTCACGGTGACCGCCCTCAACCGCCTGTCCGCAGTTGGCACGCTGGAACACTACCTCGCCTATCTGCGCAACACGGTCGCCCATACCAATGGCGGGCATATCCAGCCAGTCTACGGCATCTCGCTGGAACACGATCTCACCGAACAGATTGCCCATGCGCTGCCGGGCTATCGCGATCATAATCCGGTCCGGTTTGGCAACCAGGCGGCCGAGCACATCCAGCACGATGTGTACGGCCATGTCATTCTCGGCGCGAGCCAGGCCTTCTTCGATGACCGCCTGTTCGCCAAGGCTGGACCGCTCGAATTTGCCCATTTTGAAGGCGTCGGAGAGCGGGCCTTCGCCGTGTGGAATACGCCCGACGCCGGCATCTGGGAGTTTCGCGGCATTGCGCACGTTCATACCTCTTCGGCGATCATGTGCTGGGCCGCTTGCGATCGGCTGGCCCGGATTGCTGTCTGCCTCGGCATGAATGAACGCGCCGACTACTGGAACGAAAAGGCAGACACGATCCGCGAAGGCGTTCTTGAGAAAGCGTGGAGTGAGAAGCGGCAGGCCTTTACCGGCGCGTTTGGCGAAGAGGCCCTTGATGCGTCCGTCCTGCTCATGGCCGAAATCGGCTTTATCGACGCCAAGGATGAGCGTTTCATCAAGACAGTCGAGCGCATCGATGAAGAACTGCGCGATGGCTATCACGTCTTCCGCTACAAGATTGAGGATGATTTCGGCCTGCCGAAAACCGCCTTCACCGCTTGCACGTTCTGGCACATTGATGCGCTCGCGCGTATCGGCCGGATCGACGAAGCGCGGGCCATGTTCGAAGACGTCCTCGCGCATCGCACGCGTCTTGGATTGCTGTCGGAAGACATCGACACATCAAATGGCGAGCTCTGGGGCAACTTCCCGCAGACCTATTCCATGGTCGGCATCATCAACGCCGCCAACCGGCTGAGCCGCAAATGGGATGAGGTTGTCTAGCAGACCTGTCTCTGCTGAATACGCAAGCCAAGCGAGGAGACCGCCATGCCAGCCATGCAGCCGACAACTGACCAGATGCGCCGGTTCGCCAAGGACGTCCATGACGGCCCGATCGTCATGGTGAACCTTCTGAAGTTCAAGACACGCGCAGAGTACCAGCCGGATGATCCGGAATATGGCGAGCCGATTACCGGGGCCGAGGCCTATTGGCGCTATAATGATGCGCTCTTCATGTTCAGCGCCGAACCCCAGATCGGGCTCGAAATCGTTTATGACGGCCCGGTCGCCGGCATGTTCATTGGCGATGGCGACTGGGACAAGGTGCTGGTCGTGCGCTACCCCTCGCGCAAACACTTCCTCGCCATGACATCAGACCCCCGCTATCAGGACGCGCACCGCCACCGCGCCGCCGGCCTCCTGCATCAGGACCTGATCGAGACACGCCCGGATAGCTGAGCAGTTTGTAATTTGCCGCAACGCCAAGGCTTTGCGAGCATCCGAAACTGTTCTGCGGGATCGGCCTCGATGAAACTCAACAGATTGATCACCTGCGCGCTGGGACTGGCATTAATGTCGGCACCTTGCGTGGCAAATGCGGAGGATGCCGCCGAACTGGCAGCGCCAAAAAGCCAATCCGTCGACCTGATTGATGCCACCGACCCGATGGCCATCGCGACCATCCTCGCCGAAGAGGGCTTCAATCCCATCCTCTCCAAGCAGGAGTCTGGCGCTGTCCAGATCCAGTCCACGACCGGAGAGGTGGACTTCTGGCTTCATTTCCAGGCCTGCGCGCCCGATTTTACGGCCTGCGAAGTGATCACCTTCATGTCAGGCTTCGACTTCGATACACCGCAGGATCCTGCCATCTTCGGCGACTGGAATCGCGAGAAGCTCTCCAAGGCCTATCTCGACGGTGATGGCGATCCGCTTGTCGAATTCTCGGTAAACCTCGTGCATGGCGTCACCCGGGACAATTTCCTCGACACATTGCACTGGTTCGCACTGGAAGTCCGGACCTTCATGGAGCAGATTGACTGGCACAAGCAGGAGCCCGACTCCGCCAAGCCGATCTGAAACGGGGAACCACATCCATGAAACGCATGTCTCAGGCCGCTGCCGGTCTGTTCACCGCCCTCGCCATCGCCGCCTGTCAGAGTGTTCCTGCCACCACCACGGCAGACCTCAGCCCGGCCCTCGACTGGGTCGCCAACAGCCCGGAATGGGCTTCAGAGGCTGAAGAGATGTTCGGCCTTGCTGGCGACTATGTGGAAACCGTCGCTGCCGAACGGCCTGAAAACAGTTGGGCGGTCGTCCTCGATATCGATGAGACCGTGCTGAACAACGTCGAATACCAGATCAGACTCGAAGCGACCGGCGAAGAATATACCCCGGAAGGCTGGCACGCCTGGACCGCTGAAAAATCAGCGCCGCTCGTGCCGGGCGCCAAGCAATTCATCGAGCGGGTAAACGCGCTGGGCGGGCATGTCGCGCTGGTGACGAACCGCGCCGATACCGAGCAGCTCTGGACCGAGGAGAACCTCGCCGCTGTCGGACTTGAGCGTCATGAAGATTTCCGCGTCCTGCTGACCCGCGCCCGCCCGGAAGGCGCCTCCGACAAGACCCCGCGCTTCGAACTGGTGCCCGCCATGCTCGCCGCGCAAGGCTATCCCGGCGTCGAGGTTGTCGCCTATATCGGCGACAACAAGCATGACCGGCCGCAGCCCGTCAGCACCGATGACAAATTCTTCTGCATCAATCAGGGCGGCATGTACGGCACGCCGTGCGCCACGAAGCCTCAGCCAGTGATGGCGGCCGACTAAGCCGTCAGCAGGATCCGGCAGATCGCTTCGAGGCCCTCGCGGTCGACCTCATCGAAGGCATCATGATCGGTGGAGTCGACATCAAGGACGGCGGCGAGATTCCCCTCGCCGTCGAAGACCGGCACGACGATTTCGGAGTTGGACCGGCTGTCGCACGCAATGTGTCCAGGAAACGCGTGCACATCCGCGACAAGCTGTGTCTCTCCCGTCGCCGCGCAGGCCCCGCAGACGCCCTTGCCAAACGGAATTCGAAGACATCCTAGCGTGCCCTGATACGGCCCGACCACAAGTTCGTCGGCCTTCTCAGGGTCGACGACGTAAAACCCGGTCCAGAAAAAGCGCGGACGGAAGGCTTCAGCCAGCAGGCAAGCGGCCGACGCGTAGCGCGCAGGCACATAAGTTTCGCCTGCGACAATGCTCTCAATCTCCGATTTCAGCTCGCGATATTGTTCGGCGTGCGTCATCTGTGTCCTCCGCAGCAGCAAGCGGCTCATATGCCGATAGGACCATTACTTCGCAAGAGCCTTATGGACGCCGCGCTGCTGCTCTGAAATAGTCATGATCAGAGGGTTGGGTGACCGGAGTGCCGGTCGATGAGAGGAGGCTGCTGCGTGACGATTGCTGTCCGGACGATCATGATCGCCTGGGTCCTCGCGCTGGCCGCCATGGCGTCTCACCCTGCGCATGCGCAGTCTGATGACAAGGAGGTCTCCGTAGAGCGCTCACGCGTCGAACAGCTCGTCGAAGCGCACACCGCAAATGACAGGCTGCAGACCGAACGCTCCGAATGGGAACCGGAAGTAGAGGAGTTCGAACCACGCAAGCGCAATGCGTTTCTCGATGCCATCGCGGACTTTTTCGGATGGCTCTTCCGCATCATAGGCCCCCTGCTCAAATACCTGATGATCGCCGTGATTGTCGGCGCCATCCTGTATGCGCTCTGGTACATGTTCGGCGATGCCGCCGGCCTTCGCTTCAATCGCAAAAAAGCGAAAGACGGGCCGGACGTTTCCGAGATTGATGACCAGCGCCCGACACAGACCCAGGCTGTCGCCCTGCTGGATGAAGCCGATGCGCTTGCCCGTCAGGGCCGCTTTGCTGAAGCCGTCCACCTGCTCCTCTTCCGCTCAATCGATGACCTCCAGAAAAAGCGCTCGGGCGGCGTTCCAGCATCGCTGACCGCTCGCGAGATCCAGTCATTGTCAGACCTCTCGCAAGCCGCCCGCCGCGCGCTCTCACCCATCATCCGCATTGTGGAGACCAGCTTCTTTGGTGGCCGCCCGGTCGACGAGTCCGGCTGGAAGCAGGCCCGCCAGTCCTATGAGGACTTTGCCTTTGGCGAGGCGACCGCATGAGTGAACGCCTGCCCCAAGCCGCCAATCCATTTTCTGGCCGCGTCGTGCTGATCCTGCTCGCAATCGGGCTTGTCTCCTTCGCGGCGGTTCTGTCGCTGATGGCTTGGTCTCCAGAGCTCGCCAGCCGAGACCGGCCCGGCGCGACGCCCTATTCGCGCTCGGCCAGTGGCTATGCTGGCCTCATCGACATGCTGGAGGCTGAAGGACGCACGGTCAGCGTCTCGCGCCTTCGCGATAATATGGAGCGAAGCAATGGCCGTCTGCTGATCATCACCATGCCGCTCTATGGCCGCGAATTCAATATCGACGAAATCGCTCCGCCGGCGCTGATCGTCCTGCCGAAGTGGCGTTATATAGCCAACCCCGCCCGACAGGCGTTCGAACTGGACACACGCCTCGCCGACAAGAAAACCGTGGACGCCATGCTCGGCCTTGTCGAAGAGGATGCGTCGCTCGTGCGCCTCAGAAACCCCGGCAAGCTGGCGACACCTTTCGGCAAGGTTGCGCCGGATTTCGATCACGACATGCAGGTGGTGAGATCCTCCGAGCTTGAAGACATTATCAGCATTCCCGGCGGGTTGCTTCTCGCCAAACTGCCAGGCGAAGAGATCTACCTCCTGTCAGATCCGGACGTGTTCAACAATTTCGGGATTGCACGTCTTGAGAACGCCGTCACCGGCCTTTCGATCATCGACTATATTGGTCGGGGACCAGACCAGACTGTCGTGTTTGACGCGACCATCCATGGCTTCGAACGCTCGCGCAGCCTTCTGAAAACAATACTCGACATTCCCTTCCTGGGCGCGACGCTCATCGCGCTGGCGACGATGGGGCTGATCGGCTGGGCCGCATCGATCCGTTTCGGCGCGCCAGAGCGCGAAGCGGCGCCCTTCGCGCCGGGCAAGCAGGCGCTCGCTGACAATTCAGCCGGCCTGATCACCATGGCCAAGCGCGAACCGCGCATGGCGCCAGGCTATCTCTCGCTGACACGGCGCGCGCTCATCAAGGAGCTCGGCCTGCCAAAGACGCTCAGCGAAGAAGACATATCGAACCTGCTCGACCGCATGGCACAGCAGCAGGAGATGGACACGACATGGAGCGGCACCGGACATGAGCTATCCAAACCGGCCGCTTCCCGCGAAGACTTGAGACACAAGGCCCGTGCCCTCTGGCATTGGCGAAAGGAGATCACGCATGGCAATGACTGACATTCAGACGCTGGCCGACAAGATCAGGGGCGAAGTCGCCAAGGCCGTCATCGGGCAGACTGACACGGTCGATCTGATGCTGACCGCGCTCTTTTCATCCGGCCACATCCTGCTCGAAGGGCCTCCCGGCACGGCAAAGACGCTGCTCACCCAGTGCTTCGCCGCCGCAATCGACCTCGACTTTGGCCGCATCCAGTTCACGCCGGACCTGATGCCAGGCGATGTGATCGGCACCAACCTCTTCAATTTCCAGACGAATGAATTCTCGCTCACAAAGGGCCCGATCTTCACCGACATCCTGCTCGCCGACGAGATCAACCGCACACCGCCGAAGACACAGGCCGCCCTCCTCGAGGCCATGCAGGAGCGCAAGGTCACCATCGACGGCACGCCGCACAAGCTGAACGATCACTTCATGGTCATCGCCACGCAGAACCCGATCGAGCAGCAAGGTACCTATCCGCTCCCGGAAGCCCAGCTTGACCGCTTTCTCTTCAAGCACGTACTCGACTATCCAAGCCGCGAGGAAGAGCTCACCATCGTTGCAGGCCATGGCAGCCGCACCGGCATGAAAACGCCGGCCGCCTTTGGCGTGCAGTCGGCTGTCACGGCAGATGCGCTGCAAGCTGCAAATGATGCGGTCTCGCAGGTCAAGCTCAAGGACGACATCGTCGCCTATATTGTCGATATCGTGCGCGGTACACGCGAAACACCGGCGCTGGAAACCGGCGCCAGCCCCCGCGCGGCGGCTGCGATTGCGGCGGCGTCGCGCGCCCGCGCCGCGCTGGACGGTCGTGACTTCGTCATTCCCGACGACGTAAAGCTCCTCGCCCCGGCCACGCTGCGTCATCGCGTGATCCTGTCGCCAGCCGCCGAGATCGAAGGGCGCACAACCGACGAAACCCTCGCCGGCCTCATCGAAAGAACCGCTGCTCCAAGATGATCGCCCCGACGCTCCGATCTGAGACTCTTTCCTCCCCCGTTCACGGGGGAGGTGTCAGCGCAGCTGACGGAGGGGGAATGGGCGTTACGTGCGCAAGTGGGAGCTTAACATGCGCAAAGACTCCAAGACCAAGCACGCGCGCCACCTGCGAAAAACGCTCACCGCCGCAGAAACTCGCCTCTGGGCACGGCTTAGACGGCAACAGATTGAGGGCTTCAGATTTCGCCGCCAACATCCGATTGGCCCGTTCATCGTCGACTTTGCCTGTATCGAAGCAAAGCTCATCGTTGAAGTGGATGGCGCAACGCACAGCACTGAAGACGAACAGGCTTCAGACCGCCGAAGGTCGACCTGGCTCTGCAGAGAAGGCTGGCAGATCGTCCGCACATGGAACTCAGAAGTCTACGACAATATCGATGGCGTTCTCGAAGCGATCAGAATTGCGCTTCTGGACCAATCCTTCTGAGCCCCCATCGACCGCTTCGCGGCCACTTCCCCCGCAAGCGGGGGAAGACCGGACCAAGCCACCAGGTTTTCCTCCCCCGCCTGCGGGGGAGGTGCCGGCAGGCGGAGGGGGCACTCCATGATAGCCCCGACGCTCCGATCCATATGGCTGATGCTGGTGGGGGTTCCGCTCCTGCTTGTTATCGCCATCGTCGCGCCGGGATGGTGGACGCTCTCGGCAGGCTGGATCGCCGCCGTGGCAGCGCTGATGTTCGTTGACCTCGTCATGGCGGCGCGCGCCTATCAGCTCGAGATCGAGCCCGATACGCCGGTCCTGCTCTACATGTCTGGTGAGGATCCGGTCCCGGTGACATTTACCTTCCCGGCAGGTCCGCTCCCGTCCCGGATGGAGGTCCAGCTTGAAACCAATGACCTCATCGCCTCGCCGCGCCGCAAGATTATCAAGGGCTGGCAGAACCGCGCGCACACCGCTGACTTCACCCTCAAGCCGATCCGTCGCGGCACAGGCCGGCTGGAGCGTGTCTGGGCGCGGTGGACTGGGCCGCTCGGCCTGGTCTCCATCCGGAACGTCAAACCGCTCGAGCAGGACATCGCCATCACGCCGAACACGCGCTGGGTGAAAGAAGAAGCGGTTCGCATTTATCAGCGCGACGCCGATTTCGGCATCAAGGTCCAGATGGACCGCGGCGACGGCTCTGAATTCGATGCCCTCCGCGAATTCGTCTCCGGCATGGACCGCCGCGCCATCGACTGGAAGCACTCGGCTCGCCACCGCATGCTGCTGGCCAAGGAATTCCGCACAGAGCGCAACCACAATATCGTCTTTGCCTTCGACACAGGCCGCCTGATGAGCGAACCGCTGGGCGGCGTTCCGAAGCTCGACCGGGCGATCAACTCGGCCTTGCTGCTGGCTTACGTCTCCCTGCGCTCGGGGGACCGCACCGCGATTTTCGGCTTCGATGCGCGCCCCACCGTGCAAAGCTCGATCCTCACAGGCACAGGCGCTTTCCCGCACGTTCAGCGGCTCGCCTCGCAGCTGGACTACTCAGCCGAGGACGCGAACTACACGCTCGCCCTCACCTCGCTGGCCAGCCGTCTGGAGCGCCGCTCTCTCATCATCCTCTTCACCGATTTCGTCGATACGATCTCGGCTGAGCTGATGCTGGAAAACGTCTCCCGCCTGCTGGACAAACACCTCGTCGTCTTCGCGACCTTTGAGGACGAGGCGCTGAGCCAGATGATCAACGCCGCCCCAAACACCGCCGAAGATGTCAGCCGCGCCGTCATTGCCGACACGCTGCTACAGGAACGCGAAGTCGTTTTCCGCCGCCTGCAGCGCATGGGCGCGCAGGTGATTGAGACAACGCCGGAACGCTTCGGCAGCGAGCTGGTCTCCCGCTATCTCGACATTAAGCGGAGGGAGCTGCTGTGAACGACCGGGTGATGAAATCCTACCGCTTCCGCGAGGAACGCCAGGATGACTGGGCGAGGCTCGACAAGATCGTGACGCGCGCCGAAAAACGCAGCGTGCGGGCGCTGTCTGACGAAGACATGACCGCCCTGCCCCGGCTCTACCGCCAGGCCGTATCGTCCTTGTCCGTGGCGCGCTCCATCTCTCTTGACCAGAACGTCCTCGCCTATCTCGAGACGCTCTGCGCGCGGGCCTATTTCTTCGTCTACGGCACGCGGGTCAGCATCGGCCGTCGTATCGCGCAATATTTCCGCCGCGACTGGCCAGCGTCCGTCTCCGCCGCGCTGTGGCCGACCATCCTTGCCGCGCTCTGCCTGTTCGGCGGCGCAGCGCTCGCCTTCTTTCTCTGCATGCAGGACATGGAATGGTACTGGACCTTCCATCAGGGCTTCGACAGCCGCAATCCGGAAGCGAGCGTTGAGAGCCTGCGCGCGACGCTCTATACCGACAATACAGACATCGCCGACATGCTCGCCGCCTTTGCCGCGCAGCTCTTCTCGCACAATAGCGGCATTGCCATTTTCGCCTTTGCCCTCGGCTTCTGTTTCGGCATGCCGACGGCGATCCTGCTGATCTACAATGGTGTCTATCTCGGCAGCTTCTACGCGGTTTTCTGGGACAAGGGCCTCGGCTACGAACTGACAGGCTGGCTCTTCATCCATGGCGTTACGGAGCTATTCGCCATCGTGCTGGCGGGCGCGGCAGGCTTCATGATTGGCGGCGCGGTGGCCTTTCCGGGGACCAAGTCTCGCATGCAGTCGATGCGGGATGCGGGCAATGAGGCCGCGCTCGTTATTATCGGGGCGGTGCTCATGCTGTTCATTGCCGCCCTGCTCGAAGGCTTCGGCCGCCAGCTGATCAACGCCGATAGCACGCGCTACATCATCGCCATCACGACGCTCATCTTCTGGCTCGCCTATTTCTACTGGCCGCGCAGACATCGCGAAGAGGCCGGCTGATGGCGCGCGCAGGCACAAAACGAAAGGCCAAGGCGGACGCCGCCATCAGCGGCGATACCCGCCGGGAAGCCATCCGCCGGCGCGAGCTGCGCCTCAAGGAAGAGGCGCGGCAGGCCAGGCGCGTCCGCCCGCTCGTCACGCCAGAAGGCGCGGCCCTGAACCTCAAGATCGCCACAGCGTCAGAGCGCGCCGGTGCCTTCCTGCTCGATTTCGCGCTTCAGATCATGATGATCATCGCCTCGGTCTGGCTGATTGCACTGGCCTTCTCATCCATGGGCTTTGAAGGCTGGATGGTCGCCGGGTCAGTCAGCGCCGTCATCGTGTTCCTGCTGCGCAATTTCTATTTCATCTTCTTCGAGATCGGGCGCAAAGCCGCCACACCGGGCAAGCGCGCCCTGGGCCTGCGTGTCGCAGCCCGCAATGGTGGACGCCTCACCGCCAATGCCGTCCTGGCCCGGAACTTCATGCGGGAACTGGAAGTCTTCCTGCCGCTCAGCCTGCTTTTGATGACAGCGGAGGATCAGGTGAGCGCGTGGATCCGCCTGCTGGGCGTGGCCTGGGCCGGCGTCTTCGTGCTCTTCCCGCTGTTCAATCGTGACAAGCTGCGCGTGGGAGACCTGATCGCTGGCACAATCGTGATCCATGCGCCGCGCACCAAGCTCAAGCAGGACATCACATCCGTTGCGCCAGCACGGAAAGACCCCGCCTACCAGTTCACCGATACCGAGCTCGACGCGTACGGCATCCATGAACTCCACGTTCTCGAAGACGTGCTTCGCCAGTCCACCAAGGAGATCAAGGCCCGCGTTGCCGAGCGCATTCGCGACAAGATCGGCCGGAAAACACGCGAAGGCGAGGACGATGTCGCCTTCCTCGAGGCCTACTACGCGGCGCTCCGCGCCCGCCTCGAGCAACGCATGCTGTTCGGCGAGAGAAAGACCGACAAGTTCGACACCGGAAACCGGGGAGAAGACTGATGGCCCCCCGCGCCTTCGCCTTCGCCTTCACATTCGCGGCGACAATCCTCGCCAGCACGGCCTGCGCCAGCCCCGTTGCACGCGCACCGCTTGATTGGATGTCGGGTTGCTGGGCCCATGAGCATGGCGACACAAAGGAAGTCTGGTCTGAGCCAGAAGGCGAGCTGATGTTCGGATACGGCGTCAGCAAACGCGACGACCGCGTCGTCTTTTTCGAAGAGCTCCGTATCGAAGAGAGAGAGGATGGCGCGGTCTATATCGCCTCCCCGAATGGCGGACCGTCAACCGAATTCACCGAAACCGAACGCACCGGTCTCTCGATCGTGTTCGAAAACCCGGACCACGACTTCCCGCAACGCATCGAATACGGCGCAAACCGCATCGCCCTCGTGGCAAAAATCGCAAAGCTCGACGGCAGCGGTCTACAGACTTTCAGCATGGACAGGTGCAAGGATGACGGCGAGTCGGAATAACGCCCGCATAGCCCCTGCCGGGGCATTCGCTTGCCTAAAATCAGTCCACTGGACTGATTTTTTGAGCTGACGCTCAACCGGCAGCGAATGGTGGGCCCGGAGGGACTTGAACCCCCGACCAGACCGTTATGAGCGGTCCGCTCTAACCAACTGAGCTACAGGCCCTGGAACCAATTGTGCGGTGATCATCTTCTAGATGACACGATGCCGCCGCAATGGCCGAATTACATCAAGAGCGCAAGTCCCTGACGCTGAAAGGAGCTCAGAAATGAAAATGACAACCCCCAGAATGATCGCAGGCATCGCCGGTGCCGGTGCCCTGGTCGCCTGCGGTACCAGCATGGCGCAGCAATCGCCCGCCAACACGGTGAACGTGCCCGGCGAAGCGCCCATCCCGTCCTCACACCCCAATTCCATCCAGCCCGAGACCACGCTTCAGATCTCGGCATCCGGAGAGGTCTCGCGCGCGCCTGACATCGCCACGATTACCGCCGGTGTGCAAACCGAAGCCAAGACCGCCTCTGAGGCCATGTCGCAGAACGCTTCGCGCATGGACGGTGTGTATTCGGCCCTGCAGACGGCGGGCGTTGCCAACCGCGACATGCAGACGTCCAACCTCTCCCTGCAGCCGAGCTATGACTACTCCAATCGCGATGGCAGCCCACCGCGCGTGACGGGCTACACAGCCAGCAACCAGCTGACGGTGAAAGTCCGCGATCTGGACAATCTGGGCACGACGATGGACGCCATCGTCACGCAGGGCGGTAATACGATTTCCGGCCTGCAATTTGGGCTCGATGACCCTTCAGAAGCGCGCGACGAAGCGCGTCGCCAGGCCATCCAGAAAGCGGTACAGCGCGCCAATCTCTATGCCGAAGCGACCGGCTATCGTGTGGCCCGTATCGTCACGATCTCAGAGAGTTCGGGCGGCGGATACCAGCCCATGCCGATGATGAGTGTGCGCGCCGAATCGGCCGAAGACTCGACCCAGGTATCGGGCGGCGAAGTGGGCTACTCGGTGAACGTCAATGTCACGTTCGAGCTGCGTAAATAAGCGTCTGCTCAATTAAATGTCGCCACGTTCCCTTCGAAGGTTTAGGCTCCGATAGCGGAGGATCAATCTTCGGAGGGGACAATGCGGTATTTCATGCTCGCCATGTGCGCGGGCCTGGCGGCTTGCGCGACCACGTCGGACAAGACCGATCAGGCAGACTACCCGACCAGCGAAGAAGAGGCGCCCTATTATGATGACTATGCTGGCGAGCCTTCACCCATACCGAGCCGACCTCGCGAAACGCCAGACAATTACTATCCCGGCCCTCCCATGGTCGGAAGCGGCGCACCGGCCGCTGGCGGTTCTACGAATGTAACCGTCACACGTGACTTTCTCCCCTTCATCGATGTCGCCATTGATCAGGAAGCGGCCAACTCGCAGTGGGGATTGCCGCTAGAGGATCTCTACACCCGGATCCGCATCGTGACGCTCGACAAGCAGGCGACCGACATGGATGGCGTCGCCTCGGGCGCCTATACCGAGGCCCCTGCCCAGCGAAACTACAAGGATGAGAGCCGCGGCTGGTTCTCGCGCATGATGGGCTCCAAAGAGGTGTCCCGCGCGCTCCTCGCCGAATTTGAAATCTCCAAGCCGGATGTCAAAGCCACGGAGGCGCTGTTCTCGGCCTCGTTCACGTCCAATCGCGAACAGGGCGAAAGCTGGTCGACCGATCAGAGCCTCGCCCTCTACGCCACGCCCTGGTTCAAGGTCTCGTCCAACACCACCATCACCGCAAAACTGCGCATGCAGCTGTCGGATGAGCGCGAAAGCTCCGGTGCGACAGCCAATGTCATGTCTTCCCTGACTAATGCGGCCAGCCTGCTGGCGCCGAGCTCTTCGCTGATCACGGCGTTCACCGCCCCGACCATGCTGGAAGCCTCGAACTTCCTCGACAATTCGGTCTCGACGCTTTTTGGCCGCTCCATCACGGAGCAGACGATGAGTTCCATGGCGATCAAATCCTGGTCTGACAAACCGATCCTCGTCGTCTTTGCCGCGCTGCCCGATGCCAGGGATATTCGCAATACCAAGGACCGGGAAATGCTGGGCGGCTGGGCGGTCTATCTCGATGCGCCCATCGTGTCGGTCTTCACAAGCACCACACAGCCGGATGAACAGGGATATGATCAGTGGCCCGATTATCGCGGCGTCGTCGGCGCAGATATCCTCGCCTTCAAGATCGGCGAGGAACTCACCGTCTATGATTACATCTTCTCGCGGCTCGACCTGTTCGACCGTATCGCCAGCCTGAATGATTATCCTGACGCTGACCTCGCTCGCCTGATCTGCACGCGCATGGAGCGCGGCCTGGCGGAGATGGGCTTCAACGCCGCCGACTCCGCCGCTGGCGTCTGGGCGGCCGCGACGAGCGACCAGTTTAACGCGGCGGCCAGTGCGGCGATGCTCCAGCCATCAACGTGCACCGCGATGCAGCGGTGGTTTACGCTCTCTGGAGAGGTCGTCGAAGCACCGCTAGCGGGCAATGGCGATAATGAATATGGGTATGATCCGGACGCACCGCTCTCAACCGAGAGCGAACCGTCCAGCGAAACTGAAGAATACTGAAAACCGGGACTTAGTAGGCCGCGCTTGGCGCCTTCATCTCATTGGCGTCGTCAAGCAGCACCACGGTCGGCGCATGCTGGCGAGCTTTTTCGGCCTCAATTGAAGCGAATGCTGCGATGATGACCTTGTCGCCGACAGAGAAGTGACGGGCTGCTGCGCCGTTCACGCCGATGGTCTTGGAGCCACGCGGCGCTTCAATCGCATAGGTCTGGATGCGTGCGCCATTGGTCACGTTCCAGATGTCCACACGCTCATTCGGAAGGATGCCGGAGGCGTCCAGAAGTTCCTGATCAATAGAGACCGACCCTTCATAATGAAGGTCACACTGGGTGACCGTGCCAGAATGAAGCTTGGCCTTGAGCATGTTAAGAAGCATCAACGCAACTCCCTGTATCTTACGCGGCTCATTTCCGCCCACTCTATATGGGGCTCGTTTCCCCAAGGTAAAGAGATATGGCGCACCGCAACAGTTATGCCTTAAAGCATAGTTGGCGCTACAGGTGAAGACTGATTGACGCTTGTCGCGGCGTGAGTGGTGACCAGCATGCCCGACCAGCTGCACAATCACCCGCAGTCCATGCAACCGCGCTATCCGAAACAGCGTTCATATCTCAATCCGGAGATGCCCCTTTGATCGACTTTCTGAACGCGAACGCAACATGGATTGCGCTCTTCCTTCTGGCTGCGATGTTCGTCAGCTTCGTTGCCGAGCGGATCAACCCCGCCGCGACGGCAATTGCCGGGGCCGCCGCTTTCCTGGCGCTCGGCTATGTCACCGAGGACCTCGCCCTAGGCGCATTTGCCAACAGCGCGCCCATCGCGATCGGGGCGTTCTTCATCCTCGCGGCTGCCCTGCAACGAACCGGCGTTCTTGAGTACATTGCCGGGCGCATTCTCGCCGTGGCGGACAAGACCAAACTCGGCGCGCTGGCGCTGGTTGGCCTGGTGACCATCGTCGCCTCAGCCTTTGTCAGCAACACCGCCGTCGTGGTCATCCTCGTGCCCGTCATCATCGCGCTCTCCCAGAAGCTTTCAGTCTCGCGCAAACGGCTCCTGATCCCGCTCTCCTTCGTGTCGATCCTCGGCGGCACGATGACGCTGATCGGCACATCATCGAACCTGCTCGTTGCCGGTGTCGCGCAGTCGCGCGGCCTCGAAAGGTTCGGCATTTTCGAAATATCGGCGGTCGGCATTTTCACCCTGGTGGTGTGTCTGAGCTTCCTGATCGTCTTTGGACGCTGGCTCCTGCCCTCGGCTGATGAAGGCGGCGAAGACACTGAACGCCAGCGTTTTTTCCTCACCGACATTTTTCCCAATGAGGACAGCAAGGTCATCGGCCTGCCGCCGGAAGACGTCCCTGCCCTCAAGGCGAAGGGCGTGAAACTCGTTTCTCATCGGCGCGGCAACCGCCTGATCGCGCCAGACGATGAAGATCGGTTATTGTCAGCCAATGACCGCCTGACGGTCCGCGTCACGCTTGAGGAACTCCTCACCCTTTCGACGGGGCAGACCTTCAAGGTTGGCCTGCGCGTGCGCAAGGACATTCCGGACGAGCCGGTGCAGGCGCAAGCGACAATCGCGGCGACGGACCCGAATATTGGCCGGCCGCTATCCCAGCTCTCGCACATGTCGAACTACCAGATCACGGTGCGCGGCCTGTCACGGTCCGGCCACCAGCCGGGGCCAACGCTTTCCGCTTGCCGCCTCCATGCCGGCGATACGCTTCTGCTGGAAGGCACAGCCGGGACGCTTCGGGCGCTCGGCACCTCGACGCCGCTCCTGATCGATCATGACATCGACGCGGTGCCTTTCCGGCGCGGCCATGCCCCGATTGCAATCTGCGCCCTCGCCGGCGTCATTATCGCCAGCGCGGTCTTTGGCGTCCCCCTCGCTGTAGCGGCGCTGATTGGCGTGGGCGCGGTCATGGTCACCGGCTGCATCAGCACCGATGATGCCTGGCGATCCCTGCAGGCGGGCGTGCTTGCGCTGATCGTTGCGATGCTGATCGTCGGGCGCGGCATGGAAGAGACAGGCGCGCTCGCCCTGATCGTGGACGCGATATCGCCAGTCCTCCTGGCGGCGTCCCCCTTCGTCGTGCTGCTCATCATCTATGCGATGACGTCGCTGCTCACAGAGCTCATCACCAATGCGGCTGTGGCCGTCATCATGACCCCGCTTGTGATCACGCTCGCCGGATCGCTGGGCATGGACCCCCGCGCCCTGGTGCTCGCCGTCATGTTTGGCGCCAGCGCCAGCTTTGCCTCGCCGATCGGCTATCAGACCAATACGATTGTTTATTCGGCCGGGAACTACCGCTTCAGCGATTTCATCAAGATCGGCCTGCCCATGAATATCATGGCGGGCCTCGCCTCATGCACGGCGATCTGGCTATTTTTCCTGAACTGACGCGTCGATGCGCCAAGGGGGAAAGCGGCGCATGTCGCCGGCCTGATAGAGACAGACCCGGTTGCCGGCCGGATCGCGCAGATAGGCCTCGCGCCACTTCCAGCTCTGGTCGACCGGCGACGAGATGAAGCTCAGCCCCGCCGCCACGAGCCGTTCATATTCGGCATCGAGATCGTCCACCTCGAAATAGACCAGCGGATCATCCGCGCCCGGCCAGCCTTCGACATGATGTAGCGAAAATGTCGCCGGTTCGCCGCCATCCCCCGCCGGGCATTCAAAGCGCGCATAACGCGGCGGACTGTCGACAATCTGGACAAGGCCAAGCGTGGTGTAGAAGGCGACGCTCGCCGCGTAATCAGTGCAGGGCACAGTGGCCTGGTTCAGTCTCATCGTCTCACCCACCCATGTGAAGCACAACCTGCCGCGTATGTGGCCGGTCGCGGTGTTCGAACAGATAAAGCCCCTGCCAGGTGCCGAGCAGCATCTCGCCGCCGCTCACAGGTATGCCGATGGATGTCTGCGTCAGCGCCGCCTTGATATGGGCAGGCATGTCGTCTGGCCCTTCCGCGTCATGAATGATCCAGCTCATGGACGGGTCATAAGAATGCGGCACGAGGCGGCGGAAGAAATTGTTGAGGTCAGTCTGCACATCGGGGTCGGCATTTTCCTGGATCAATAACGAGCAGGATGTATGGCGCACAAAAACCGTCAGCAGCCCCTCGCTCACCCCGCTGTCGCGCACGAACTGTCGCGCCTGCTGTGTGAATTCGGTCAGGCCGGGGCCGCTCGTCGAAATGGATAATGTGTCGATCATGCGCGTCCATCGATATGCCATCGCTGACATCATGTCAGCCCGGCTGAGGCGAGGCTCGCATGTTTCATGAGGCGTGTTGGTATTCATCGTATCGATCTTTCAATTCGAGGCGGTTGCGTGCATCCTCTTTCCGGCTCGCGCGTTTGGGTTCGGGACAGGCAAGCAGGAGAAGAGAATGCGTTGGAAGGGTGGCCGCACAAGCGGACGGGT
This sequence comes from Henriciella sp. AS95, assembly GCF_038900055.1. Classification (NCBI taxonomy): domain Bacteria; kingdom Pseudomonadati; phylum Pseudomonadota; class Alphaproteobacteria; order Hyphomonadales; family Hyphomonadaceae; genus Henriciella; species Henriciella sp. AS95. The sequence goes on along the minus strand of NZ_JBBMQM010000001.1, from coordinate 1,445,280 downwards.
AGAAGACAGGCGGGGCATGAAGACAGCGGCCGCTGGCGGCGGTCTCGGCGTTCTGGTCCTGGGACTTCTCGGTTATTATTTTCTCGGTATCGACCCGCAAACCACCCAGAAGATCGCGAGCAGCTTCGGCGGCGCAGGCGTGCAGGAACGCGGCGACGTCGGCACGCCTGAAGACCAGGCCGGCCTCTTCGTCGATGTCATCGGCTCGAACATCAATGATGTCTGGTCCGCCAGCATGAACAGCTATTCCCCGCCATCCACAGTGCTCTATACCCAGGGCACCAATACAGGTTGCGGCTACGGCCAGTCCGCCATGGGGCCGTTCTACTGCCCCGCCGACGAGACCGTCTATCTCGACCTCTCCTTCTGGCAGCAGATGGAAACCCAGCTCGGCGCGTCCGGCGCTGACTTCGCCAAGGCCTATGTCATCGCGCATGAATTCGGCCACCACGTCCAGAAACTGACCGGCGCTACGACGCAGGTTCGCGAGGCGCAGCAACGCGCCCGCAACCAGGCAGACGCCAACCAGTATGCCGTCGCGCTCGAGCTTCAGGCAGATTGCTATGCTGGCGTGTGGGCGGCCAATGCCGCGCGCGTCTCCGGCGGCGACGTCGCGCTGGAAGAAGGCGACATACAGGAAGGCCTGCGCACGGCCAGCGCGATCGGCGACGACACCCTGCAGGAACGCGCCGGCCGCAATGTGAACCCTGAAAACTTCACGCATGGCTCATCACAGCAGCGCCAGGAATGGCTCCTGCGCGGCTATCGTTCCGGCGATCCCAATAGCTGCAACACGTTCGACGAACTGTAGGTCCGCGCTCAGTCATAGCGGTTCTTCTCGGCTGGATCGTCTGAGAAGTATTCGACAAATTCGAACTCGATATTGTTGCCGTCGATGAAATAGACATTGCGGCGGTGTTCGGTCGGGGCACCCGGATTGGATATCTCGTGACCGGCCGCCTCCAGCCGCTGAATCAGGCGTTCGATATCCGAGACCTCGAAAGCCAGATGCGCCAGTCCCGGCTGATGCCCTTTCAGGTCGCGCGGTGCGCCTTCGCCATTGTCCGACAGCGCAATGTAGAACTCGTCGTCACCGAAATGCAGCCACTCTCGCGGCTTGCCCGACCAGGTTCCCTTGCCGCGTCCGCGAACGCGCCAATGCGGGAAAGCGGCCTTCAGGAAACTCAATGTCGGTCCGAAATCAGTGACGACGAGATTGGCATGTTCGAGGCGTACCATTGTCCTTCTCCATTTATTATAGATTTTCCTTTATTTATTCTCGCTTGTTTTTGAAAGCAATCCCTTTTAAAAAAGAAAAATGAGCCAGACCGCTTCTCCACCGCCGCTGACTGCAACGCGCAATACAGTTCTCGACCTGCTGAAGCGCGGCGGTCCGCAATCTGCCAGCGCGCTTGCCGAAACGCTTGGCGTCACCGCCATGGCCGTCCGCCTGCATCTCTATGAACTGGCCGAAGAGGGCCTCATCGAAGAAAGCTCGAAACCGCAGGGCCGCGGCCGCCCGACCAAGATCTGGTCGCTGACAGACGCCGCCTCCCGCGCTTTCCCGGACGCCCATCAGGGACTCGCCCTGGAGATGATCGAATCGATCCGCGACATGTTCGGCGAGGACGGTCTTTCGAAGGTCATCGACAGGCATAGCGAGACACAACTCGCGGCTTATCGCGCCCATCTTTCAGGGCACACGGATATCGGCGCGCGCGTAAAGCGCCTCACCGAACTCCGCTCAGCCGAGGGCTATATGGCCGCTGCCGCCGAAGACGGCGACGACTGGCTCCTGATCGAGAACCACTGCCCCATCTGCTCGGCCGCCAAAGCCTGCCAGCGCCTTTGCGCAAATGAACTGGACGTCTTCCAGAATGCCCTCGGCACTGACACCCTCGTCACCCGCGAGGACCATATCCTCGTAGGGGCCCGCCGCTGCGTGTACCGAATCAGGGCGCAATCCTGAATAGATGAAAATTATCATTTCTACCTAAGGGAATGTCATCGAACGCCTGCTAGCGTCCCCTCAGAGCATCGGAGGGACTGATGGATATTTCGTCTGTGCGTGCAGCGCTAAACAAGGCCAAAGGCCCCTGGTATCCCAAGGACCATCAGGGACCCGGTTTCTACGCCATCTTCCTGAAATCCAGCAGCCAGCTACCAGGCATCGATGTCCCGCGCGACGGGCTTCTCTACATCGGCAAGACTGAAAAGGGCTTTTCGGCCCGTGACCATTTCCAGCCATCATGCGGGCATAGCGGTCACTGCACCGCGCGCCGTAGCCTCGGCGCCCTGCTGAGCGAACAGCTCGATCTCAAACCCAAGCCGCGCAGCCGTCGATCGATTTACAGCCGCAAGTCCCACTTCCGGTTCGATGCCGCCGGCGAAAAGCGCCTGTCGGAATGGATGCAGGGCCAATTATACATTGCGCGCGTTCCGTTCGAAGGAAATGTCAGCGCCGCCGAAGCCATGCTCATCGAAGGCCTGCGCCCGCCGCTCAACCTGACCATTTGGGACAATCCTCAAGCCGGTCTGGTCAAGCGGCTGCGGCGCCAGTGCTCGGATCAGGCACGGTCCTTCTTCTCACGCGGGGCGCGCGTCGCCTGACAGGCTGAGACGAGCCGTCACCCCAATAATCTCTTGGAAATTTGTCTTCGACCCGTCAGAAGGTGGCCGAGGCCGGAATTGAACGGCCGTATAGTATGGAGAAGACATAGATGACCGATGCGACGATGAATGATTTCGACACGCTGCAAGTGCATGCTGGCGCCGAGCCCGATCCGGCCACCGGCGCGCGCCAGGTGCCGATCTATCAGACCACCGCCTATGTCTTCAAAGATGCTGACCATGCTGCCCGCCTCTTCGGCCTGCAGGAAGTCGGATACATCTATTCGCGCCTGACCAATCCCACCGTCGGCGCGCTGCAGAACCGGATGGCTGCGCTTGAGGGCGGCGCGGGTGCGGTGTGCTGCTCTTCCGGCCATGCCGCCCAGATCCTTGCGCTCTTCCCGCTCATGGCGCCGGGCCGGAATATTGTCGCGTCGACGCGGCTCTATGGCGGCACGATCACCCAGTTCAGCCAGACCTTCAAACGCTTCGGCTGGTCGGCGAAATTTGTCGACTTTGATGATGTTGATGCGGTCAAGGCCGCCATCGACGACGATACGCGCGCGATCTTCTGCGAGACCATCGCCAATCCCGGCGGCTATGTCACAGACCTCGACGCCATTGCACCGATCGCCGATGAGGCCGGACTTCCTCTTATCGTCGACAACACGACCGCCACGCCATATCTCTGCCGCCCCATCGAGCATGGCGCGACGCTGGTCGTTCATTCAATGACGAAATACCTCACCGGCAACGGCACGGTGACCGGCGGGGCGATTGTCGATTCCGGCAAATTCGACTGGTCGGCCTCAGACAAGTTCCCGTCCCTGTCGCAGCCTGAGCCAGCCTATCACGGCCTGAAATTCCATGAGACGTTCGGGCCAGCGGCCTTCATGTTCCACGGGATCGCCATCGGTCTTCGCGACCTTGGCATGACGCTCAACCCACAGGCCGCCCATTACACGATGATGGGCATCGAGACCCTGTCGCTGCGCATGCAGAAGCATCTCGCCAACGCGCAACAGATCGCTGAGTGGCTGGAAAAACATCCGAGTGTCGCCGCCGTGACCTACCCCGGCCTCGACTCTTCGCCGTACAAGGCACGCGCCGAACGCATCTGTCCCAAGGGTTCGGGCGCGCTGTTCACGGTACAGCTGAAAGGCGGATATGATGCCTGCGTGAAGTTCGTCGAAAGCCTGAAACTGTTCAGCCATGTCGCGAATCTCGGCGATACGCGCTCACTCGTTATCCACTCGGCATCGACCACCCACCGCCAGTTGACCGAAGAGCAGCAAGTCGCCGCCGGGGCCGCCCCGGACGTGGTTCGCCTGTCCATCGGCATCGAAGGCGCCGATGACCTGATTGCCGACCTCGACCAGGCGCTGAAAGCAGCGGGCTGACGGGCTAACGGACGCGCCAGCACCTTAAGCGGTGCTGGCAACCCTCATTCCAGGGTGACGTGGACAGACTGCTCCTTCAGCTCGGCCGTGCCGAAAATCGTCATGAAGCTGATGTCTGTCGCGTCACGGCCGGACGCGATCCGCACGACATTGCCAATGTCCGACATGCGTGACGGGTCGATCAGCTGCCAGGCGCCGTCCAGCCAGACATCCGCAATCGCGTGGAAGTCCGGCGGCTCGATCCCCGGCGCATAGACAGACACCATTCTCGCGGGCAGGCCCATCGCCCTCGCAAAGCTGATGAACAGGTGGGCATAGTCCCGGCAGACGCCCTGCCGACTCATGAACGTATCGGCCGCGCTCGTGACGCCCGTACTCGATCCCGGCACGTAGTCGAGATGGTCGAACACCCAGTCCGCCATCGCGGTGGCCTGGGCCCCGCCAGACAGGTCGCCAAACGTGTTCATGGCAAACCCGACAAGCTGGTCCGCCTCGCAATACCGGCTCGGAAACAGGTAACGCACCACATCCGCGGAGAGCTCATGGCGCGGCGTCGCCGGAAGATCGCCCAGGTCTCTCACAATACGCGTCACATCGACGGTGGCCGTGTAGTCAATCTCCAGGTCGCCCTCGGCATGGATCCATTTCGCGCGCTGATCGCCGCCCCCGCCAATCACGTCGCGCCGCTCGACGTCCGGCCGCATGGTCAACGCGTCCTGGACGATGACCTGTTCAGCCAGGTCGAGCGCCTCGACGGCCAGCAGCACGTCTGCCGGCTGGGCGAAATGATAGTGCAGGCGGGACTGGATAGAGACGCGCATCTGGCGGGGCTTTCTTTTCGAGGGATTCCACAACACAACGCCGCCCGGCCAGATAAGATGCTGCCTGTCTGCGCAAAAAAAAGCGCTGACCTCTGGCCAGCGCCTTTATTCTTCGCTGGTGCCCATGCGGGCGTCTCCTGTCAGGAGGAGATAGCGGGCATGTTGGTAAAGTGTGTCAAATCTCCTTGAGATTAGTCTACTCGTTCTCTTCCTCGTACCGATACCGGTCTCTCAGTGCGATGAGATGTTCATGCATAGTCTTGTCGGGGTCTCTGTTGCGCTTCTTGAGGTCATTGATAATTTCGATGGCCGACATGCGGCTATGTACAGGAACGTCTTCAAGAATTTCGATAACGGCGGCCTCCGCTGCGACGACAACTTCAGCGGCTTTCTCAACCACCACCATCTCAGGCCCAGCAACAGATGCCGTCGCGCCGAGCAAAAAAGCACCAATAAGATTCAATGACTTGGTGACCAGGTTGCCACCCGTATTGGCATACAGGCCACGCAATTTACCAGACTGAACATCGCCCCGGTCAATTGCAGCAATGAACGTCTTGAGGGTTTCAATATCTTCCGACGATAACAGATTGTGTTGCGCGGAAATCGCAATCGCAACCGTTGCCGCCCCATAACGCTTCTCTGGGTTGAGATAGTGGGACGACTCATCATCCAGTTCTCGGGCAGTCGGAAAACGCCGGGCGAGTGGTCCTGCCACGCGGACCATATTCATGAGCTTTCGGCGTGCATTTATTGGAAGCTCAGGCGCACCTAGTCGCCCCAATACCACGTCGTCATCTGCTTCCAGAAGGCTGCCGATAACACATAGCGTCGTCCAGAAGGTAACGATCTCAGATGCCAGGTGCTGCGTAGTTCCCGCAACAATTTCCGACATTTCGTCGTACGCGGACTTAACATCATTCCGGCCGGGCCAATTACAGATTTCGTAGATGTCGTCGATCAAGCCCGGCAAGAGCTTTCTGAGGTTGTCGTGCAGCTTTCTTGTCGCCGCTTCTTCAGCGGCTCTCTCATCATCGCCCGAAGCGGGCGAGGCCATAACGAGGCACTCATCATGTTGCCGGAACTGGAGAGCAGCTTTGTATTGGACCAGGCCGACCACGTTCTCAGCGTCAATTTTATTGGACGTTGAGGGTATTTGTCCCGCTTGGGCGGATTCATCGTAAAAAGAATCGTATTCCGATTCATTGGAACGGCCGACCCACCCCAAAATTTCCGCGATGTCAGCCATCACTTCATCTGGGGATCGCGGATTGTTGTCGCCGTCGTCCCAGAACTCTGTCGGCTTGTTAGCAACTTTATCGAGTTTCTTGTTCGGAAACGGATCGACGGAGGCATCTTTCAGTATGTGATCGTACCAGCGGCCCCAAAGCGGCCAAGCCGAGCCGAACTCCAATAACATGGATCTGAACTTGTTGATCGTCTTTACCAATTCAGCTGATAGTCCGTACGGCCAGAGCGGCGACGCCAGAAGTTCAAACGGACCACTCGTTTCATAAGCCCGCCCATTCAGATCAATCGGACCACTCGTTTCATAAGCCCGCCAATCCAGATCAATCGCCTCCCATAAGGCCTTTCTAAATGGGTAGGCGGCGGCGTTGGCAGCGTGAGCGGCGGCAGCGGCGGCGTTGGCAGCGGCGTCGGCGGCGTTGGCGGCGTTGGCGGCGGCGGCGGCAGCGGCGTCGGCGGCGTCGGCAGCGGCGTCGGCAGCGGCGTTAGCAGCGTTGGCGCTAGCAGCGTTGGCGATGGCGACGGTGGCGGCGGCGTTGTGAAGGTTGGCGACGACGATGGCGGTGACTACAGTGTCGGCGGTGGCGTAGGCGCGCTGCGAAAATAGCGTGGCCCTCAAAACGGCCATGGTCAAGCTCTTGTCTCTGACCAACGCAATAATCGGGAGGACCCGCCATGCAATGCGAAGGGCAATGACACGCGCATGAGCGGGCGTCATACCGTCCGTTTTCAAGGCCATCTGAAGCTTTTCCGGATTGTCGATCCGGGACATCTTGCCAGCAGGCGCGGTATTGTCGTCTGACATCAGCCCCTCCCCGGCGGGCCAGAGAGGGGTTGGCTTGCCTTACGTATCCAAAAAGCTCCGCAGCTTCCGGGACCGGCTCGGATGCTTGAGCTTTCTCAGCGCCTTTGCCTCGATCTGACGGATACGCTCACGCGTCACCGAGAATTGCTGGCCGACTTCTTCGAGTGTGTGGTCGGTGTTCATGCCGATGCCGAAGCGCATGCGCAGCACGCGTTCCTCACGCGGGGTGAGCGAGGCGAGCACGCGGGTCGTGGTTTCGCGTAGATTGCTCTGGATCGCGCTATCGACCGGCAACAGCGCCATCTTGTCCTCGATGAAGTCGCCGAGGTTTGAATCCTCGTCGTCGCCAATCGGGGTTTCAAGCGAGATCGGCTCTTTCGCGATCTTCAGCACCTTGCGGATCTTCTCCAGCGGCAGGCCGAGCTTTTCAGCCAGCTCTTCCGGCGTCGGCTCACGGCCAATCTCGTGCAGCATCTGGCGCTGGGAGCGGACGATCTTGTTGATCGTCTCGATCATGTGCACCGGAATACGGATCGTGCGGGCCTGGTCGGCGATGGAGCGCGTGATGGCCTGGCGGATCCACCAGGTCGCATAGGTCGAGAATTTATAGCCGCGGCGGTACTCGAACTTGTCGACCGCTTTCATCAGGCCGATATTGCCTTCCTGGATGAGATCGAGGAATTGCAGGCCGCGATTGGTGTACTTCTTCGCGATCGAGATCACGAGGCGAAGGTTGGCTTCCACCATTTCCTTCTTGGCAACGCGGGCTTCGCGCTCGCCTTTCTGGACGCGCTGGACGATCAGGCGATAGTCATCAATCGGAATACCGATCTCCTGCGACACAGCCGAAATCTCGTCGCGGATGTCGTTTATCTGCTCGGCTTCCTTGTCGAAGAATTTTTCCCATTTCTTCTTCGATTTGGACGCGTCGACGGCTTCTTCCTGCCAGGCAGGGTTCAGCTCATTGCCGAAATAGCTGGTCAGGAATTCCTTGCGCGGCACGCCGTGCGCATCGGCAAGACGCATCAGCTTGCCTTCAAGGCCCATCAGCTTCTTGTTGATCGCATAGAGCTGTTCAACCAGCGCTTCGATACGCGCATTGTTGATGTGCATCGTCTTGAGATTGTCGACAATCGACTGAGCCAGCGCGTCATATTCGTCCTGCGCTTTCGGGGTCAGCTCCTTGCCTTCCATGCGGCGGTCGACGAGCTTTTCCTGCAGCTTGCGATACTGGCCAAAAGCGAGCGCCATCTCGTCGAGCTTGCCGAGCACACCATCGCGAAGTTCGGCTTCCATGGCCGACATCGACATGGCTGCACCCTCTTCCTCATCCTCGCGTTCTTCGCGGGCAAGGCGCTCTTCAGTGGTCTCGTTCTCGCGGGCCTTGGCTTCGGCCTCTTTTTCCTCTTCGGTCTTTTCTTCCGGCTCAGGCGCTGGGTTTTCCGCGCCATAAGTGGTTTCAAGATCGATCAGGTCACGCAGCAGGATCCGCTCATTCATGAGCTCGTCGCGCCACACCATCATGGCTTCGAAGGTCAGCGGGCTCTCGCAGAGACCGCGGATCATCGCGTCGCGGCCAGCCTCGATGCGCTTGGCAATCGCGATCTCGCCCTCGCGGGAGAGAAGCTCAACCGCGCCCATCTCGCGAAGATACATGCGGACCGGGTCATCGGTGCGGTCGGATCCGCGGGCATTGCCCTTCTTGGCAACCGCCGTCGTTCCGGTCTTGGCGACGGCCGTGCTCTTGGATGAAGACTCAACTTCGTCTTCATTCTCCACGACCTGAATGCCCATCTCGGACAGGGCCGACATGGTGTCTTCAATCTGGTCGGAGCTCAGCTCGTCAGACGGCAGGACAGAGTTCAGCTCGTCATGCGTGACGTAGCCCTTCTCCTTTGCCTTCTTGATGAATTTCTTGACCTTGGAGTCATTCAGATCGAGCACCGGACGGTCTTCAGTTTCCACGTCACCATCTTCGTGCTCATTCTTCTGGGCTTTCGCCATGTAGTTCTCCCGCCTGTCGCAGTGCCTGTCTGCAACATTCAAACCAATTTTGCCAGCCGGTCAGTCCTGATCGGCTTGTTCTGCTGCCTCATTGAGACGCGCTGCGCGAGCTTTGCGTTCAGCGACCTCATGGTGCAACCGGCGCCAGTTTTCAGGTGATGCCGTTACATCATCTCCACTGCCGCCCCCATAAGGGCTGCCATCATCTCTTGCTACATATTGCTCCAGGGCGATCAGCCATTCCCGTTCCTCGGGCCCATCTGGGTCAATCGTCGGAATTTCGGGATAATTTTTGAGCAATTCAGCAGCGCGCGTGTTACCTCGATCTACTAAATGGTCGCGGATGGCCTCGCGGTCAACACCCTTGCCTGCTTGTGGCCAGGAAATAATCACGTCACGGAGAATCGCGACGTCTTCATCGCGGAAGACACTCATCGACAACGTCTCGAATCCGAAGTCGATCAGGTGCGGATTATCAATGGCCCGAATGATCAGGCCAAGGCCGCGCGTCTTGGGCGCCGTGGACGTCTGGTGGGCGCCTTTCTGGGGCGGTCCCTTTCGTTGCTGACCCGGGGCTGAGCGCTTCGACCGGCGCAGCTGCCAGAGGTGCTCATTCATTCGCGATTTGAGGTCCCGCTCATAGGCTGCGCGCACCGCCGGGTTCTTGATCTGCCCTGCCGCCTGCATCAGCCGCGCCTCCAGCCCGGCCTGGCGTTCCGGCGTATCGATCGCTTCAGCGTCCCGTTCGCGCAGCCACAGCACCTCAACCAGCGGCAGCGCACCGGCCAGCGCCTGCTTCATCGCTTCGGGCCCCGACTGGCGGATGAGGTCATCGGGGTCCATCCCGCCCGACAAGAGGCAGAAGAAGAGCGACCGACCCGGCTCAAGAAATGGCAGGGCGCGTTCAATCGACCGGTAAGCTGCGCGCAGGCCCGCCGCATCACCATCGAAACACAGCACAGGCTCCGGCCCGGCCCGCCAGAGCAGGCCGAGCTGGTCCTCGGTCAGCGCCGTGCCGAGCGGGGCGACCACATGGCCAATCCCGGCCTCGGCCATGGCGATGGCGTCCATATAACCTTCAGTGACGATGAGGCCGCCCTCATCGGTATCGCCAAACGCCGTGCGCGCATCCTTGTAGCGATAGAGAACCCGGCCCTTGTGGAAGAGCTCGGTATCATTCGAGTTGAGGTATTTCGGCTTGGCGTCGGGCTGCATACCCCTGCCCCCGAAGGCGATCACCTGACCGCGCACATCGGTGATCGGGAAGATCACGCGGCCCCGGAACCGGTCATACGGATCACCGCCGCTTTCCTTCTGCACAGACAGGCCGGATTCCAGAATCTCGCGATCGCTGAAACCCTTGGACTTCAGATGATCGATCGTCGTACGCCAGTCATCGGGCGCATAGCCGAGCCGATGACGCGCCCAGGCGGCCGCGCCCAGCCCGCGACCTTCCAGATAGGCCCGCGCGTCCGTGCCTTCGGCCGCCCGCAGCCTGTCTTCATAGAAGGCGCACGCCGCCTCGCAGCATTCATACAGCCGCTTGCGACGGTCATAGGTCTCTTCATCCGCCGCGGTCGCCTTGGGCAGCTGCATGCCCGCCTCATCAGCGAGCTTCTCGACCGCTTCCATGAAAGACAACCGCTCGGTCTCCATGACGAAGGAGATCACATCGCCGCCAATGCCTGATGAGAAGCATTTGAAGATTCGCTTCTGGTCGTTGACGTAGAAGCTCGGGCTTTTCTCATTAGTGAAAGGCGAAAGCCCCACCCATTCCTTGCCCTGCTTCTTCAGCTTCACCTTACGCCCGATCACGTCCGACGGGCGGATGCGCGCTTTCAGCTCTTCGACAAAGCCATCAGGGATGCGGATGGGGGCAGACATGAGGCTCAGTGTACCGCGAACCGGGGGTCTCGCGCCACTGGTGATTGCCGCGGTGCACAAGCTTCAGCATGTCTGTGGAATTCTGGCGCTGGCCTAGCTGTCCCCATCAACCGGCAAACAGTGATTCCCATCAGCCAGTTTTTTTCAGCCGTGTCTCATAAGCCGCTTCAAGCGCCATGTGGCGGGGCCAGAAGTCTCGCACGGCCCGGCCATCGAGATTGTCCTGAAGCAAATCGAAGTGCGCATGCCAGCCGGCCGCAGCGCCGATCAGGAAATCGCCGTCCGTCAGGCGTTTGTGCTGCAGGACAAGGCGGACCTTGCCATCCGCCTCGCTCAGCATGATGGACACTTCGGTCGGCGGGTGGCCCTGCTCGGCTGGCCAGGTGATGTCGAGCCGGTGCGGGGGTTCATAGACCAGGATATCGCAATCGAATGAGCCTGTTTCCTGATCGGCATATTTCTCTGGCGGACCGCTCTCAGACAGCTTGCGGTGATCGAACGCCAGCGTCATCGTTCCGCCTGCATGATCGTCTGTCTTGCCGCCGCAGAACCATGCCTCACGCAGCTCCGGCTTCACGATATAGTCCCAGACCCGCTCGATCGGTCCTGGCAGCAAACGTTCGAAGACAAGCGTCCCCTCGCCATTCAGCGCTCCATAATCGGCCATCAGAACGATCCTTCCTCATTGTCATTATCGACCTGCAAAACTGCTTCCAGCGCATCGAGACGCTCGGTCCAGAAGCGGCTGTAGCGCGCCGTCCATTCGGCGACTTCGGCCAGCCGCTGACGATCCAGCGAACAGACATGCTCGCGGCCGACGCGCCGGCGCCTGATCAGCCCGGCGTCTGCCAGGATGCCCACATGTTTGGAAACCGCAGCAAGCGACATGTCATACGGGCCTGCCAGACGCGATATCGCCTGATCGGTCTCAGCCAGCGAGGCGATAATGCCGCGCCGGGTCGGATCGGCCAGCGCCTTGAAGGCGCGATCAAGAACAGTGGATTGGTCAACCATTTGGTTGAGTAAGCATTTTGACCAGAAACAGTCAACCAATTAGCTGAATGTCAGCGTAAGACATCAGGAATTACTCGCGCGGATGCTTCGGCGAGCAGGCCTGAAAGGGCAGGACGAAAATGGCTTAAACGAGGGCCTTGCGGACGGCCTTGCCGGCGCTGCCGGTTTCGATACGGCCCGGATAGCGGCTTTGCAGCTCAGCCATGCAGCGGCCCATATCCTTCAGCTTGTGCGCGTCGAGGTCCTCAACGACCTTGTCGACCGCCTGCTCAAGGGCGGCGCCCTTCAGCGCTGTTGGCAGGAAGGACTGGATAATGTCCATTTCCTCGCGCTCGCGTTCAGCATCGCTGACACGGCCAGCTTCATCATATTCGCGCGCTGAGATCTCACGCTGGGCAACCATGGTCTCGAGAAGCTTGCGAATGTCTGTTTCCTCACAGCCTTCGCAATTGCCCTGGCCGCGCGCCGTCACGTCACGGTCGCGCATGGCGCATTTGACCAGTCGCAGCGTGCGCGCACGCGTACCTTCTGGTTCATCGCTGACGGCGGTTTGGAGCGCATCCAGGATACGGGTGCGGATGCTGTCGGATGGAGAAACGTCTGCCTGTCCCATACCTACACTTTTCTAATGGACCTGACGCTTGACGGCCCGGTCACTGAACGCCTATCTCGCCAGCTAGAGTGCGGTCATATGGTGACCGAAATCCTAATGGCGTCGATAGGACGCGAGGAGATACGCCCATGGCCGATAAAAATCAACACGATACACCAGCCACGGGTGCGATTGCACTGGCGGATGGAACGGTCTTTCTGGGGGTTGGTTCCGGCGCACCGGGAATCGCCGTGGGTGAGCTGTGCTTCAACACCTCCATCACAGGTTATCAGGAAATCCTGACAGACCCCTCCTATGCCGGACAGGTGGTGCTGTTTACCTTCCCGCATATCGGCAATGTCGGCGCGAACCCGGACGATCATGAGGAATCCTCGGCAGAAGCAGGCAAGGCAGCCACCGGCGCTGTTTTCCGTGACCCGATCACGCCGCCATCCAACTGGCGCGCGAATGACCATTTTGATGCCTGGCTCGTGAAGAAGAATATCACCGCTGTTTCAGGCGTGGATACGCGCGCGCTGACCCGCATGATCCGTGAGGGCGGAATGCCGAAATGTGCTGTCGCCCACTCGCCTGATGGGAGAATCGATGTCGACGCGCTGATCGAAGCGGCGCGCGCCTGGGAAGGCCTCGAACATGCCGATCTTGCGCTCAATGTCGTCGGCGATGCCGCCTATGCCAATTCAGAGCGCCTGTGGGACATCACCGCCGGCTATGCGAATAATGACGACACCGATTTCCACGTCGTCGTGCTCGATTTCGGGGTAAAGAAGAATATCCTGCGCAATCTCGCGCATGTCGGTGCGCGCGCGACGATTGTCCGGGGCGATACCTCGTTTGAAGACATCATGAAACTCAACCCGGATGGCATCGTGCTGTCGAACGGTCCGGGCGATCCGGCCGCTACGATCAAGCGCTGCGGCGAGACGATCAGACTGCTTGTCGATAGCGGCAAGCCGCTGCTCGGCATCTGCCTCGGCCACCAGCTTCTGGCGCTGGCGCTCGGCGCGCAGACAATGAAGATGCCGCAGGGCCATCACGGCGCCAACCATCCGGTCAAGGATTTTGAGACCGGAAAGGTCGAAATTGTCTCGATGAATCATGGCTTTACGGTCGATACCGCCACGCTGCCTGAAGGCGTGGAAGAGAGCCATAAATCCCTGTTCGATGGCACCAATTCCGGGCTGCGGGTAAAGGACCGTCCGATTATCTCTGTCCAGCACCATCCGGAGGCGAGCCCCGGCCCGCAGGACAGTTTCTACCTGTTTGAGCGGTTCGCCCGCTTCATGAAGGATCAACAGAGCTGAACGCCATCTGTCTTGCGCCGGGCGACAATCGCAACGGTGCCATCATCGACGATCTCACAACAAAAGGCTGGAGCTGGCAGCCGGGTCTTCTCCCGGACGCGCTGACCACGGCCCTGCGCGAAGAACTCATCGTCCGCGACGCCGCCGCAGACCTTGAAGCCGCCGGCATCGGCCGCGAAGACGGCTTCCAGCTTGATCGCACGATCCGCCGCACGCGCATCACCTGGTTCGACAATTCGACTCTGGCACAGCGGGACTTCCAGGCATGGACCGAAACCATGCGCCAGACGCTCAATCGCGAACTCATGCTCGGCCTGTTCGAGATGGAAGTCTGTTTTGCTGTCTACCCGCCCGGCGGCTTCTATGACCGCCACCTCGACAGCTTTGCCGGCGCGAGAAACCGCGTCATCTCGCTCGTCGCATACCTCAACGAAGACTGGGACGAGCCCCGCGGCGGCGCGCTCGCCGTCTGGCCGGCAGGCGCAGGCCTCGAAGACGCCCCCATTGCCCGCATCTTGCCGGAAGGTGCCGGCATCATGCTGATGCTGTCAGAAGACATCCCGCACGCGGTTGAAGTCACCAATGAAAAACGCCTCGGCCTGGCTGGCTGGTGGCGCGTGAACCAGTCCGGCCCCGGCCGCATCGACCCACTGAACTAGCCGCTACTCATAAAGCCCGCAGGCCGAGCCCGGCAGCGGGTTCAGCACAAGCTGCCGCGCCGTCGGAATGGAGACATCCCGTACGATAAAGCAGCCCGAGAGCCTCATCCGCGCCCAGTCCTGTTGCGGACCGCCCAGAACGGGGCTGTATTCGCAGGAAAGCCCATTGGCCGGATGATGGACCGTGTCACCAATATGAACATCCATGAGCAGATGGTTCGACCCTGTGGGCACCGATATCCGCTCGACACCGTCCAGCATCCCGAAGTCGCAGGTTTGCGGCGTGGCGTAGGTGCCGTCCTCTTGCAGCACGCCCGGCCAGGCGAGAGGCAGCATGCTGAGGTCGAGAAGAACAACATCGCGGTCGGTTAGGGCTTCAAGACCAGCTGGCGCTTCGAACCGGGATTCACCCGGCAGGTCTCCCTCGACCATTTTCACCTCAGCCGTCTGCGCCATCACCTGCGAAGCGGACATCGCAAACAGACAGGCGGCGATCACAATTCTCGACAACATGGCATCCCTCATGAGTTGTGGCGAACTCGAACAAATAGCAATACTGCGCCGGACGATGATTTGAAATGATGACGCGAGCAAGGCGAGATGAAAGACCCGAACCTCCCAATCGAAGGCGGCTGCCGCTGCGGCGCGGTCCGCTTCCGCATTTCCGCGCCGCCAATCTTCACATCAGCGTGCCATTGCAAGGGCTGTCAGAGAATGTCGTCCAGCGCATTCTCGCTGAGCGCGGCTGTTCCGGCTGACGGGTTTGAGATCTTGCAGGGAGAGACCGTGCTAGGCGGGCTGAAGCAGGACCTTCCACACCATTTCTGTCCCGACTGCATGACCTGGATGTTCACCCGACCACCGCAAATCGACTTCATTGCCAATGTCCGCGCCACATTGTGCGACGATACCAGCTGGTACGCGCCGTTCATGGAGACATTCACGAGCGCGAAACTGCCATGGGCCGAAACAGGCGCGCCGCACAGTTTCACGGAATTTCCGGTCGAAGCGGATATGGCCCCGCTGATCGAAGCCTATGCGCGATCTGTCGGGCGCGCAGACTAGCGCAGCGCCCCGCAATTCTGCTCATACTGGGCGATGGCTTCCGGCATCCAGCGGCGAAAATTCTCGGCTCGCGTTTCAGACGCCGGGTGGGTCGACATCCATTCCGGCGGGCGCTGTCCGCCAATCTGCCCCATCCGCTCCCACAGCTCCGGCGCCTCGCGCGGGTCGTAGCAGGCGCGCACCAGCAGCTCGAGGCCGATCTTGTCGGCTTCGGCTTCGTGCTCACGGGAGAATTTCATCAGCCCGCCCTGCGCCGCCATGCCAAGCGTCGCCATCACCATCTGGCGCTGACCGGGATCCATATCCCCGACACCGACGCCGACGGCCATCATGCCGAGCTGTGCAAGCTGTCCCTGGCTCATCCGCTTGGCCCCATGATGGGCGAGCGCATGGCCGATCTCATGCCCCATGACCACAGCCAGCTTATCGACATCATCAAGATCCGCGCGGGTGACCTGCCCATCATAATTGCCGGTAATGTCCATGATCCCGGTATAGACCGCCACATAGCCGCCCGGCAGGCAGAACGCGTTTGGCTGTTCGGACTCGATGACATTGTAAGTCCAGGCAAAGTCGCGGGCGACGGGCTCAAAATCGTATCCGGCAGCGATGTAGTCCTGCTCCAGCTCGATCGCAGCCGCCTGCAGGCGCTCACCAATTTCGCGAACCGTCGCGACCACTTCAAGCTCATCGTCCGGGCATGCCCCGGCTGACAGGGTCGGACAGAGGACCTTGCCGCCCTCCTGCTGCAGGATCTGTTGATAGGACTGCGCGCCCAGTTGAGACGCCTGATCGATCGAGATCGTATTGAACTCCGCCCGGCCCGAATAAGGGTTCACTTCCCGGTTCGAAAAGTAATAGAGGGCGAGCCCTGCAAGGGCGATAAGAATGATGGCGCCGCGTCCCATGAGCCGCCTCCGCATGGACCAGTTTCAGTTCGTGCAGCAAACTAGTCGCTAATCGGTTGTGTGGGAAGCGTTGACACCTTTGCCGGTGTCTGACGTTGTCTCTTCGACATGACAGACACAACCGCCTCCGAAACCACCGCCGAGCCGCGCCCGAAGGGCAAGCTGCCGAGCAAGATCATAGACGTCGTTTCCGAATGGCTGCTCTATGTCTCGGCCGCGCTGATCATCATGGGCATTTCCCAGCCCTCGATCATGAAGCCCAACACGATCGGCCTGATGATCGAGTATAATCTCTGGGGGATTGTGCGCACCCTCTTCGAGTTTGACCTCGTCTTCATGGGCGTTGTCGTCATTATATTTTCCGGCATCTTCCCGCTGTCGAAGACAATTCTTGCCGCCATCATCTTCCGGCGCGGCGCCCCGCCCAGCCCGAAACTCGCCTGGTGGCTGAACATTCTCGCAAAATGGTCGATGCTGGACGTCTTCCTCGCCGCCCTGCTGATCGGCCTGTCACAGACCATGGCCTATGTCGGCTTCATCCCGAAGATAGGCCTCTACTATTTCACCGTCGGCGTGATCCTGAATAACCTCGCAACGCTGCGCCTGTCGTTTTCGAGGTGGAAACCGATTTAATGATGACACTTACAACCGTTCGACCCTGGTTACTGGCTAGCGCATTGTTTGGATTGCTCATCTCGGGTTGCGCCACTACCGAACCCTCTGTGATCATCAACAATGGCAAGACCGTTGACCGAACCGGCTTCCTGATCATGGACAAGGATAAGCCGTTTGAAGCAATGCCGCCTGGTCCAGACGTTTTGGAGATCGATATTCCGACACTACCAATGTCGCTGGAGCAGTATCGCCAAGAGAAGTTGCTCGTTCTTGATGCTGTCACCTTCGACAAGGTCGTCTATTACTTCGGGGACTTCAAAGAGACGAACAACGCACCCGCTTTCGCTCTACCCGCATCCTATGTCGTCGAACGCAGCCTTAGCAAAGCACTTGAACGGCAGAATAGCAGCCTGCTTCTCCTTGGTGACACCCCAGATTTAGATACAGGTGGCATCTGTCTTCTGGGTTTGGAATCGGTTTCGCTGAATATCGAAGACGCGACGAACGAATTAGCGGCCAATGTATCGATTCTGGTGGTCTGCGATCCAGAAGCTCCTTCCCTGCGATTGAAGGGCACTTCCAGAAAGCCGATGGACCCGGCTCAGGAAGTGAAGATCAACGCAATTTATGAAGCCAGCCGGGATGCTTTCGCGGAAGCCATTGAACTTGCATTCGGCTCATGAGCTTCCAACGAAACATATCTGCCCCTACATAGAGCGCCATGACAGACCAACAGACCCAGCCGAAACTCGAAATCCGCGTCATTCCGACGACGCCGCTCCAGCAGAACACCTCGATGATCTGGTCGATCGAGACCATGGAAGGCGTGTTCGTTGATCCCGGCGGCGACATCGACAAGCTGATGGGCGCGGCCGAGGAGTTCGGTGTGAAGATTGTCGGCGTGTGGCTGACCCATGGCCATATGGACCATGCCGGCGCGGCCAAGGCGGTTAAAGACCGGACAGGCGCTGAAATCATCGGCCCGCACAAGGATGATCAATGGCTGCTCGACGAGATCGAATCGTCCGGCAAGCGCTATGGCATCACCGACGGCCAGAACGTCACGCCGGACCGCTATCTGGAGGATGGCGACGAGCTGGAGCTCGATGGCGTGACATTCGGCGTCGCCCACTGCCCCGGCCACACGCCCGGCCATGTCGTGATCTACAATGAGAGCGGCGCCCTGGCCTTTGTTGGCGACGTCCTGTTCCGCGGCTCGGTTGGCCGGACGGACTTTCCGCGCGGCAACCATCAGCAGCTGATCGATTCGATCACAAGCAAGCTCTGGCCGCTCGGCACCGATATCCGTTTTGTCCCCGGACACGGCCCAATGAGCACCTTCGGACAGGAACGCGCCGACAACCCCTTCGTCGCCGATGCCGTCACCGGATATCAGGGCGCCCAGAAGAGTGAAGCCAACGAGATCGACCAGAAACTGGCAAAACGCTGGAGTTAGTCCGCCATTCCGGCGCGGATTCCACAGCCCGTCACGCAGGTCAGCTGCCGCGATGGCCCCCGTCACTGGACCGAAAGACAAGGTTGAGACACCTGCCATGACGGAACACACAGCCATCCGGCAGCGAACGAACACACTGCGACGCACCGGGCCGTTCAAGCCACTGCAAATCTGCGGAAACGACTGCAAAAAAGGCCTGATTTCAGACAAAATCGCTCAAATTTCATCATTCGACTTAGAGTAGCTTTCACGACGTTTTGTAATAAACGAGTTGTGAAAAAGCGCCGCGCCCCGTTTGGCATTCGTCGATTCTGTGCGTCCGCCGACGCCAGTACGATGCCTATTTTCGCCATCAGCCTGATGGCCATCCTGTCGCTCGTCGGCGGAACGATCGCGCTTGGCATGGACTCTCGCTCGTCCAACAATCTGCAGCATGCCGCCGACTCGTCGGCTCTCGGCGGTGCAACAGCCTTTCTTCACTCAGATTCGCCCAAAGCCGAGGAACGCCTCAAGGCCGCCCATGAGCAGGCCCGCTCACTCGCCACGCAAAACACCGACTATTCGCTGACCGAACTCGACGTCGCCGCTGTCACGGAAGACGCATATGGCCAGCACACCAATCTCAAGGTTGAGCTTCAGTTCAAACCGGTGAACTATTTCGCGAAGCTTGTCGGATCCAAGTCCACCACGCCGATCCGTCGCCGCGCCGTCGCGACAGCCACCTGGGGCTTCCCACTCTGCGTGCTGACACTCGAGCCGAAGAGATCGGGCCTCACGATCAAAGATCAGGGACAGCTAGAAGCAAACAACTGCATCATCTGGTCCAATTCCGACAGCCGCAAAGCGATGGATTTCAAGGGCGGCTCTGCCAAAACCAAAGCCTTCTGCGCGGTCGGCGATGTCGATAAAGACAGCAGAGCCCAGGTTGATCCCAAGCCGGAAGTTGGCTGCCAGCCGCTTCCCGATCCCCTGGCCGGCTACGAGGTCCCGACGTCAGGCATATGTGACAGCTTCTCCGTCGATGTCATTCGCATCGGATCCACGAAACTTTCGCCCGGTATTTATTGCGGCGGCCTGTCCGTGCGCGCCCGCAACGTCACGCTGGAGCCGGGCATCTATCACATTCGCGGCGGCGGGCTTAAAATCGATGCCCGCGGTGAGCTTGAGGCTCACGGCGTAACGTTCCTGTTCGACGGCTTGATCAACAAGGTCGAGATCAGAGGCGGCTCGGGCCTTAAAGTCACAGCGCCGACCGAAGGCGAAACAGCAGGCATGGCATTTGCCCAATTGCCGAGCGTGGTCACCAGGCTTCCCGACATGAAGATCGACGGCGCGCTTAATGTCGAAGGCGTGATCTACATGCCGAGCTATGACATCAAGATCAAAAAGCTCGGCGGCGGAACGACCAGGTCGCCCTATCTGCAAATTGTCGCCAACTCGCTGGAAATTTCCGACCAGGGCAGTCTCGCGATTGAGTTTGACATGACGCAGACCGACCTTCCGCTCGTCATCAAGCCCGCCCGCGAAGCCCGTCTTGTCGAGTGAGGCTGCCGCCTGCGGCAAATCCGAAAATCACAATTAATTCACTTTAATTTCCGTGTTCTGTCTGTGTTCATACGGGAACCACTATGACCAAGCTTCGTTTCTCCCCCTCGAAGCTACGAGAAAGGATGCCTCGATGAATACGCTTTTGAAAACGACCGCATTGGCCGCCACAGGACTTATGATGGCTGCCTGTACCCAATCTGGTTACACCGAACGCAATGCCGCCATTGGCGCTGCCGGTGGTGCTGTTGCCGGTGCTGTTATCGGTAACAATGTCGGTGATGGTGACGCAGGTCGCGGCGCTGCAATCGGTGCTGTCCTTGGCGGTGCCGCTGGCGCAGCAAAAGGTTGTACTGAGGCTGCCGACTGCGACACGCCCGGCGTAAAAGACCAGCCGGATGAAAAGGATAGCGATGGTGACGGCTACGCCGACGCCTATGACCGTTATCCTTACGACCCACGCGCCTGGTAAGACGATACCTGTCGCTTTCAGCCATTAATTGGCGTGATTGGCCCCTGCTCCCCATCGGTGCAGGGGCCTTTCTTTATGCCCGCCTGTTGACCGCACCCCCGATTTGGACGCCCGAATAGCTTGACCCTTCAAGCCTGGGCGGCAAAAGCTAGCCGCTCACTGATTCTGACCAAGGCGGAGCCGGATTGATGTCAAAACCGCGCGTTTCCATTATTTCCATCGCATCATTTTTGATCCTGGCCGCCTGCGGCGGTGCCGACGGCACCAGAGCCAATGATGCAGCGTGCGCCGTCACCGTGCTGAAAACGCTCGATATGCTTCCGGATGACATGTCGGTGCACGTCGAGAAAATCGAATCCGGGCGCAGTGGAAACGCTTTGTCCTGCAAGGTCACAGGGCCTGGTGATAACATCATGATCGACGCCACGGTGACCTGTTCAGGCGGCGCCGATGAGCTGGACGCCTGTATCACGATTGACGGAATCAGCACTCTGAACGGCGAGATTATCTATCCAGCCGACCTGCCAGACACCGAAACCGAGAACTAGCCCGACGCGGAAATCGGCCGGCCTCGAGAGATTGTTACAAATTCTCTGTGCCTATGGCCTTGCCCACCCCATCGACTCCCCGCTATAGCGCACCCGTTTGGCCATTGGTCATGAGTAACGAGGAGCCGAGATGCCGAAACGTACTGACATCAAATCCATCCTCGTCATTGGTGCCGGCCCGATCATTATCGGCCAGGCCTGCGAGTTCGATTATTCAGGCGTTCAGGCGATCAAGGCGCTGAAATCGGAAGGCTACCGGGTCATCCTGGTCAATTCCAACCCGGCCACGATCATGACCGATCCCGACATGGCGGACGCGACCTATGTCGAGCCGATCACGCCGGATTTCGTCGAGAAGATCATCCAGATCGAAAAGCCGGACGCCCTGCTCCCGACCATGGGCGGGCAGACCGCGCTGAACTGCGCGCTCGACCTCTACAAGGCCGGTACGCTCGACAAATATGGCGTCGAACTGATCGGCGCGCGCGCTGACGCCATCGAAATGGCAGAAGACCGCAAACTCTTCCGCGAAGCGATGGACCGCATCGGCCTCGAAAACCCGAAAGCGACCATCGTCGCTGCGCCCGAAATCAAGAGTGAAGACGGCAAGATCATCGGCTATGACCGCATCGGCGGGCTGGCCCGCGCCATGGAAGCGCTCGACGAAATCGGCCTGCCAGCCATTATCCGCCCGGCCTTTACGCTCGGCGGCACAGGCGGCGGTGTCGCTTATAATGTCGAAGAGTATGAAGAGATCGTCCGCTCGGGCCTTGCCGCCTCGCCGGTTGGCCAGGTCCTCATCGATGAGAGCCTGCTCGGCTGGAAAGAGTTCGAGATGGAGGTCGTCCGCGACAAGGCGGACAATGCGATCATCATCTGCGCCATCGAGAATATCGACCCGATGGGCGTCCATACGGGCGATTCCATCACCGTCGCGCCAGCCCTGACGCTGACCGACAAGGAATACCAGATCATGCGCAACGCCTCGCTGGCCGTGCTGCGCGAGATCGGTGTCGAGACGGGCGGTTCGAACGTCCAGTTCGCGGTCAATCCGGACAATGGCCGCCTCGTCGTCATCGAGATGAACCCGCGCGTGTCGCGCTCCTCCGCGCTGGCGTCCAAAGCGACAGGCTTCCCGATTGCCAAGATCGCCGCAAAGCTCGCCGTGGGCTATACGCTCGACGAACTCGACAATGACATCACCGGCGTCACCCCGGCCTCCTTCGAGCCGACCATTGATTACGTCGTCACCAAGATCCCGCGCTTTGCCTTTGAGAAATACAAAGGCTCCGAACCCCTGCTGACGACGGCGATGAAATCCGTTGGCGAGGCCATGGCTATCGGCCGCAACTTCCAGGAAAGCCTCCAGAAAGCGCTTTGCTCGCTCGAAACCGGCCTTTGCGGCCTCGACGAGAGCGAGATTAGCGGCACGGATGCGCTCACCTCTGCGCTCGCTCGCCCAACGCCAGATCGCCTGCGCCATGTGGCCCAGGCCCTTCGCGAAGGCTTCAGCGTCGAAGAGATCTACAAGATCACCAGCATCGACCGCTGGTTCCTGCGCCAGATCGCCGAGCTGATCGAGATTGAGGGCGATATCCGCCGCGACGGCCTACCCAGCGACAAGCACGCGCTGACCACGATCAAGGGCAAAGGCTTCTCTGACGCCCGCCTCGCCATGCTCACCGGCCAGAGCGAAACAGACGTCCGCGCCTTCCGCCACAAGGCCGGCGTGCGTCCCGTCTACAAGCGGATCGATACTTGCGCCGCCGAATTCGCGGCCAAGACGCCTTACCTCTACTCGACCTATGAGCATCCGGCCTTCGGTCAGGAGCATGGCGACGACGAAGCCGGTGTTTCAGACCGCAAGAAAGCCATTATCCTCGGCGGTGGCCCGAACCGGATCGGACAGGGCATCGAGTTCGATTATTGCTGCTGTCACGCCGCTTTCGCCATGGAAGACATCGGCATCGAGTCGATCATGGTGAACTGCAACCCGGAAACGGTCTCGACCGATTACGACACCTCCGACCGTCTCTATTTCGAACCGCTGACGCATGAACACGTCTCCGAAATCATCGCCAAGGAACAGACCGCTGGCGAACTCGCAGGCGTGATTGTCCAGTTCGGCGGCCAGACCCCGCTCAAGCTCGCAACGCCGCTACATGAAGCCGGCGTCCCGATCCTCGGCACCAGCCCCGTTTCCATCGATCTTGCTGAAGACCGCCAGCAATTTGCCGCCCTGCTCGACAAGCTCGGCATCCAGCAGGCCCCGTCCGCCACCGCCCGCTCCGAAGAAGAAGCGCTCGAAAAGGCACGTGAGCTCGGCTATCCGATCATGCTCAGGCCCAGCTTCGTGCTCGGTGGCCGCGCCATGGAAATCTGCCGCGACGATGACGACGTAAAGACCTTCGCCAAGGAAGCCATGAAGGTCTCCGGCGACCAGTCCCTCTTCCTCGACCGCTACCTCTCTGACGCCATCGAAGTCGATGTCGACGCCCTGTGTGACGGCACCAACGTCCATGTCGCGGGCGTCATGGAGCATATTGAGGAAGCCGGCGTGCACTCGGGCGACTCTGCTTGTGCCCTGCCGCCATACACCCTCTCGCCTGCCATGGTTGGCCGCCTCTCAGAGCAGGCCATTGCGCTCGCGCGGGAGCTGAAGGTTCGCGGCCTCATCAACATCCAGTTCGCGGTCAAGGATGACGAGATCTTCGTCCTCGAAGCCAATCCGCGCGCCTCGCGGACCGTGCCCTTCGTCGCCAAGGCCGTCGGTGCACCGATCGCCAGGATCGCCGCCAAGGTCATGGCCGGGTCCAATCTGACCGATTTCGACCTCTCTATGGCCAAGCCCCGCCGCGTTGCGGTGAAGGAAGCCGTCTTCCCCTTCGCTCGCTTCCCGGGCGTTGACCCAGTGCTCGGCCCGGAAATGCGCTCGACCGGTGAAGTCATGGGCTGGGATGATGATTTCGGCGCCGCCTTCCTGAAGTCGCAGATCGCCATCGACGTCCACCTGCCGCGCGAAGGGGCCGTCTTTATTTCGGTCAAAGACAGCGACAAGCCGATTATCGCCGATGCCGCCAAAGAGCTGATCGACATGGGCTTCACCATTGTCGCCACCAGCGGCACGGCCGATTACCTGGAAAAGCAGGGCCTCGCCGTCGAACGCATCAACAAGGTCATCGAAGGTCAGCCGCATATTGTCGACCGCATGATCAATGGCCGGATCCAGCTTGTTTTCAACACAACCGAGGGTGCCCAGTCGCTCAAGGACTCCGCTTCGATCCGCCGGACAGCATTGACGCGGAAGATTCCATATTTTACGACGCTCGCCGCATCTCGAGCATCCGTTCAGGCCATCCGGACCCTTCGCGAACGCGAATTATCAGTCCGGTCCTTGCAAAACGCCTGATATCAAACCACTTGACGCAATTGGCGTTTGGAAAGACGCTATTCGTTTACAACGACGGTTATCCAGAACATGCAAAGAACACCAATGACCGCCGAAGGGCACGCTGCCCTCGACGCAGAACTGAAACATTTAAAGTCGGTTGAGCGCCCAGCAGTCATCGCGGCGATCTCCGAGGCCCGCGAGCATGGCGATCTCTCTGAGAACGCCGAGTACCATGCTGCCAAGGAAAAGCAGAGCTTTATCGAAGGCCGCGTGGCTGAACTCGAAGACAAGCTCGCGCGCGCAGAAGTCATCGACGTGACCAAGCTGAAAGGCGACAAGATCGTCTTCGGCGCAACCGTCACGCTGACCGATGTCGACACTGAGAAGCAGGCAACTTACCGCATCGTCGGTGAGGATGAGGCCGATATCTCCAAGGGCAAGGTGTCCATCACCTCCCCCATCGCGCGCGCCCTGATCGGCAAGGCCGTCGGCGACGAAGCTGAAGTGGCTGCACCAGGCGGCGCCCGCGTCTACGAGATTGAAGCGGTCGAGTTTAAATAAGCGACCCGCCCTTTGAATTTCCAAGATGCCGGGGCTCTGACGGGTTCCGGCATTTTCTATTTCACCTTTGCTGTCAGCTGAAAGGTGCAAGACCCTAAAAAAGCTGGCAATCTTGTCCCAGAAGCGAATCGCGAGGCACCGCCGGCATGAACGCGCCAACGAAAGCCAAGCCTATCGCCCCACAGGTGGGCCCGTCCGTCTGGGCTGTGTCAGACGGCCGCGCTGGCAATGCTGCGCAGGTCCGATCCATTATCCAGGCGCTTGGCAGTACCGGCCGCTGGATGAAGATCGCCCACATCCAGGGCGAAGGCCATCGCGAGCGCCCGATCACCCTGACGCCCCGCGCCCCATGGACCTGGCTGCCCGGCGCCCGCTGGCCGATGGAGCGTCTCGCCCTGCCGTCCGAGCAGCGCGACATCTTCGAGGGGCCCTTTCCCGATGTCTGGATCGCCGCTGGCCGCCGCAGCGCCCCGTACACAGGTGCCATCCGCCGGCTGTCCGGCGGCAAGACGCTGACCGTCCAGATTCTCGATCCCAAATCCGACCGGGGCGATTTCGATCTCATCATCGTGCCAGAGCATGACGAACTGGACGGACCCAACGTCATTCGCACGGTCGGCGCGCCCTCCTATTTCTCGCCAGATGATATCGAGGATGCCGGACAGGCTTTCGCCGATCTTGCCGACGAGAACAACAAGTCCGCCATCGTCATCCTGGGCGGGGATTCAAAAACGCACACATTCAGCGATGCAGTAGCCACGTCGCTCGCAACCGATCTCAAACGCCTGTCCGGCCAAGGCTGGCGCCTGCGCATCACCACCTCGCGGCGCACACCCGTCCCTGTCATCGCGAAAATGCGTGCTCTTGCGGGAGATATTGGCGCGAAATTCTGGGCCGGCCCGGATGATGGCCCCAACCCCTACCTCGCCTGGCTCCTCTATTCGGATGTCGCGATCGTCACCGAGGACAGCGCCAACATGCTGTCAGATGCAGCCTTCCACGGCCTGCCGGTCCATATGGTGGCCCTTGAAGGGTCCAACCCGAAATTCGACCGCCTGCATGAGAGCCTTATCAAACGCGGCTGCGCCCGCTGGTTCGAGGGCACGCTGGAGCAGTGGTCATACGACCCGCTTCGCGAGGCAGACCGGGTCGCCGACGAAATCGTCAGACGCCTCGTCGCCCGCCACCCGCAACCGGCCATGAAAAACGTCAAGGATGGCAATGGCGTCGTCGTGCCGGATTGGCTATAATGCTATGTTATAGCATTCCTAAGTGATTGTTTTCATTGAATTTCTTGACATTGCACGGTCACGCCCGCATCTAGAGGTCTATGAGTCACGGACACGATCATAGCCACGATCACGGCCATTCGCATGGCCATGACCACGGGCCTGGCGGGCACTCGCACGTCCCTTCCGTCGACAGCGCCGACGCGCGCAAACGCGTTGCCTTTGCAGCGCTCCTGACTTTCGCCTTCATGACCGCTGAAGTGATCGGCGGGCTCATCTCTGGTTCGCTGGCCCTGCTCGCGGACGCCGCTCACATGCTGACCGATGCCGGCTCGCTCGCCCTCGCCTGGGTCGGTTTCCGCCTCGCCGCCCGTCCCGCAGACTCCAAACGAAGCTTCGGCTTTGCCCGGTTCAAAGTGCTCGCCGCCTTCGTAAATGGACTCGCGCTGATCGTGCTTGCCGTCTGGATCATCTGGGAGGCCTTCCACCGCCTGGCAGAGCCTCAGCCCATTCTCGGCGGCGTGCTGCTAGCCGTCGCGATTGGCGGCCTGCTCGTCAACATTATCGCCTTCTGGATCCTGCATGGCGGTGATCAGGAAGACCTGAACATGCGCGGCGCCGTCTGGCACGTCGCGGGCGACCTGCTCGGCTCCGTCGCCGCCATCGTGGCTGCGATCCTGATCCTTGCCACCGGCTGGACACCGATTGACCCGATCCTGTCAGCCCTCGTCGCCCTGATCATCGCGGTTGGTGGCGTCCGCCTGACCCGCGAGACCGCCCATATCCTGATCGAGGGCGTCCCCTCCGGCCTCGACCCCGACACGATCAAGGCTGACCTCGAAGCCCATCTTGAGAATGCCGAGAGCGTCCTGCACATCCATGCCTGGGCGCTGACGGAACAGAAGCCACTCGTCACGCTCGAAGTCGTCGCCCGCGAAGGCGCCTGCCTCGATACGCTTCGCCTGGCTGTGAAAGAGCGGATGCAGGACCAGTTCGGCGTCAGCCATGCGACGGTCGAAGTGCGCAAGTCTGTGAAATAGTTCTCCTACACAGACGGTTGAACACCCCCAGGGGTTTATTCACGCGCCAAGAATCCCCATACCTAATGCCGACAAGAAAAAGACGTTTGGAGCGGGTGATGAGCGAGACATTGCATTCTGAAATCCTGATCATCGGGTCTGGCCCCGCCGGCTGGACGGCTGCAATCTATGCGGCCCGCGCCATGCGCGACACGCGCGTCGTGGCCGGCCTGCAGCCCGGCGGCCAGCTGACCATCACGACCGAAGTCGAGAACTATCCGGGCTTCGCCGAAATCCAGGGTCCTGAACTCATGGAGAAGATGCGCGAGCACGCTGAAAAGATGGGCACGCATGTCTCCGAGGATCATATCAGCGAGGTCGACTTCAATACGCGCCCCTTCAAGGCGGTCGGAGAAAGCGGCGTGACCTATACCGGCGACGCCGTGGTCATCTGCACAGGCGCCCAGGCAAAATGGCTCGGCCTGCCATCGGAAACCAAATTCCAGGGCTTCGGCGTGTCGGCCTGCGCAACGTGTGACGGCTTCTTCTACCGCGAGAAGGAAGTGCTGGTCATTGGCGGCGGCAACACGGCCGTCGAAGAAGCGCTCTTCCTCACCAATTTCGCCTCCAAGGTCACAGTGGTTCACCGCCGCGACAGTTTCCGCGCCGAGAAGATCCTGCAGGACCGCCTGTTCAAGCATCCGAAAGTCGAAATCCTCTGGGACACCGTGCTGGAAGAAGTCATCGGCGACGAGAATCCGCTTGGCGTGACCGGCGCGAAGCTGAAAAACGTCAAGACCGGCGAGGAATTTACCCGTGACGCACACGGCGTCTTCATCGCAATCGGGCACGCCCCGTCGACGGAGCTCTTCAAGGGCAAGGTCGACATGAAGGCGAACGGCTATCTCATCACCGAGCCGGGCACGACGAAGACCAACATTCCAGGCGTCTACGCGGCTGGCGACGTGACAGACGAGACCTATCGCCAGGCCGTTACCGCCGCTGGCATGGGCTGCATGGCGGCGCTCGAAGCCGAACACTGGCTCGAAGAGCAGGCCGCCATCGAGGGCGCCGTCGCGGCTGAATAAGCCTGCAATAGAGTTCTGGACGAGACGCCTTCTCTCTATAAACTCCTGTCCATGCAGAGGGTGGTTCGCACAGTTTTTCTGGCCGCGTCGGTCATGTTTGTCGCCCTGTCAGCCAATGGCGACGACTTGAGTGATGCCGTAGATGCCTTCCTGAAAGAAGACTACAGCCAGATCGACACGATCGCCCGCTACGCCGATGACGGCGTCCCCGAAGCGATCGCCCTGCTGGGACGCGCCTATATTTACGGCAATGGGCTGGAGATTGACCGCCCGCTCGGCCTTGCCCTCCTGGAACAGTCGGCAAGCCTCGGCGACCGCGCGTCGGCCGTACAACTCGGCCGCATCTACGAATTCGGCATTGAAGGCATCGCCCCGGACGAGGCCCTCGCCGCAAAATGGTACGTGGTTGCCGCCAATGCCGGCGATACAGCGTCTGCGCCGGCCGCCCTCAAACGCCTGCCAGCCGCGATTGTCATTGAGGCCGGCGGTGGCAGCTGGGCCAATCCCGACACGCTGGACGAGCGCCCCTCCGAACAGGCCCCGCTCAAGGCAGTAGACAATACCCCGCCAGCTATGGCACTGGCCTCGCCTGACGGCCCCTCGCCCGGCGCACAGCAGGACAGCACGGCCTCTCCCGCGAGCGTGATCCTTGGCACCGACAAGGCCCCTGCCCCGCTTTCCCTGCTCGACAGGACCAGCTTCCCGATCTTTGCCGACACCCGCCTCAGCGCGATTGGTGATGCCGCCGCCAGCTGTCAGGTCGTCCTGCAGCCCGAAATCGAGCGCCGACAGTCGACTTTTGACGGCATGATGCAGCTCGGCAACGATGCCTCAACCGAAAAGACTGGCGTCGGCTATGACAAATTGCTGGAGAATGAGCGGGAACTGAAAGCAATGACGGAAGCCTTGCAGGCCAGCGAGCGCATTCTCGCTGACCTCAGTCAGAATGGCGGCCTGAGCCCGGACGCTGTGCGCCTGGCCCAGATACCGCATCAGGAAGCCTTCGTATCGCGGCCCGATACCGGACCGTCCGCCGCCCTCTGCGGCCGCCGCTTTATCCAGCTGGTGGGCGAGAGCGCCGGCTGGGGCGCCAAGTAACCGCATCGGGCTTGCTGCCTAGAGCAGCGACTCCGCCAACCGCTCAATGTCGCGGCGCGAATGCCCGGCCATATAGGCTGAGAAGCTGTTCGCGCGGTCCTGCATTGCACCGGCAAGCGCCGTCTGCGGCACAGCGCCAGCCGCCCGCCTCAGACACGCCTCGATCTCATCGCGATACCGGCGAGCATTGTGCGCTGCGAGCGCACGCGCATATTGCCATTCAAAGGACGGATCGTCCTCGCCGTGAGCCAGCGCCTGACGATAATGCTGACGCGCCTTTCGCATGCTTGCGCCCATGAACGCCGAGCCGATACTGCCACCGCGCCGGACGACTTCGACATTCCACACCGCCATGAAACCATGCGCATAAGCATTGTCCGGCTCGTCTTCGAGCACAGATTCGACAAGGTCCCGAGCCGTGGAAGCATAGCCGGAATCCATCGCCTCGCCCCGGCTCATATCCCGCGCGAGCAAGGACAGCGCGATCGCAAGCTGGAGGCGTCCTTCAATATTGTCGGGGTCGATCGCCAAGGCCTGCTTCGCCAGGCCTGCGGACTCTTCGACTTTCCGCTTGTCGAGGCGTCCCGAAACAACCGTGTCGGCGAGCAGCGCGCGCGCCGCCCGCGCCAGATTGTCCGCGCCGCCTTCAGCCTCCGCGATCTGCGCAGCCTCACGGAAATGCCCGGCCGAAAAGGCCTCTTCCGCCCTGTCAGCTGAAGCAGGCTGGCCGAGCATAAGACACGCGGCGATCGATGCGGCAAAAATTCTCATGGCTTCGAGAGATAGCGCGAATGCCGGGTCTGCCCAAATCAAATTCGGCCGGCCTGATTCTCCGGTCTTCTTCCTCTTGGAAAAGGTTGCCGCCGCGGCGCCGCGCGCCTAGCGTCACGCAGAAGGCAATAGGATGCATAACATGGCGGATGGTATGGCAGACGGGTTCACCGAAGACCGGTTCGCGGCGGTACGCGAACAGTTCGAACAGAACCTGTCAGACGGGACCGACCTCGGCGCCTCTTTCTGCGTCACAAGCAAGGGCG
Organism: Henriciella sp. AS95; assembly: GCF_038900055.1. Classification (NCBI taxonomy): domain Bacteria; kingdom Pseudomonadati; phylum Pseudomonadota; class Alphaproteobacteria; order Hyphomonadales; family Hyphomonadaceae; genus Henriciella; species Henriciella sp. AS95. Next base: position 1,414,886 of record NZ_JBBMQM010000001.1, on the reverse strand, counting down.
AGACCGTGGTCGATCTCTGGGGTGGATTCGCTGATCCGGAAAAGACGCGCGCCTGGGAGAAGGACACGATCGTCAACGTCTATTCGACCACCAAGACGATCACGGCGCTCGTTGCCCTCTATCTCGCCGACAAGGGGCTGATCGATTTCGACGCGCCGGTCGCCGATTATTGGCCGGAATTTGCCGCCAACGGAAAGGAAGCGGTCAAGGTCTCTCACCTGATGAGCCATTCGGCAGGCTTGCCCGGCTGGGCCGACCCGGTCGAAAAGGAAATGCTGTATGACTGGGAGCGCGCCACCAGCCTTCTGGCGGCGCAGGCCCCGATGTGGGAGCCGGGCACAGCCTCGGGGTATCATGCGCTCTCGCAAGGCTATCTGGTCGGCGAGGTTATCCGCCGCGCAGATGGCCGCAGCGTCGGCACGGTCTTCCGGGAAGACTTCGCTCAGCCGCTCGGCATAGACTTCCATATCGGCCTGCCGGCGTCGGAGGACCACCGGGTCGCAGACCTGACCCCGCCGCCAGGCTTGCGGGGCAGCCCCTCTTACGACTCCGCCATCAAGAAGGCGGCCTTGGCCCATCCGCCCATCGAAGTGTCCGAGACTCGCACCCGCGCCTGGCGTGGCGCCGAAATCCCGGCGGCCGGCGGCACTGGCAATGCCCGCGCCGTCGCCACGGTGCACACCATTCTTGCCAATGGCGGGGTGGCTGGCGGAAAACGCTTCCTCTCAGAAGCGGGATGCCGAAAAGCGCTCGAATGCCAGGTCGAAGGTACCGATCTCGTCCTCGACATGCCCATCCGCTTTGGCATGGGGTTTGGCCTGTCCGGCCCGATGTCGCCCGCCCTCAATGACGACTCGATCTTCTGGGGCGGCTATGGCGGCTCGCTCGTTCTGATCGACATGGCGGCGCGCACGACAATTGCCTATGCAATGAACAAGATGGAAGGCACCACAACTGGAGACATGCGCGCGATCACCCTTGCCGCCGCAGCATGGCAGGCGCTGGGATCGTAGGAAAGTCATGGACCAGTTCGATGCGGACCTTATCGTCATCGGCGCAGGCGTCATCGGGCTCGCTGTGGCCCGCGCCGCCGCCTTGAAAGGCCGCGATGTCATCATCCTGGAGGCCGAAGACGCGATTGCCGTGCACACCTCGTCGCGCAATTCCGAAGTGATCCATGCAGGCCTTTACTATGCGGCGGGCTCCTACAAGGCCCGGTTCTGCGTCGAGGGACGCCGCAAGCTCTACGACTATCTCGATGCGCATGGCGTCACCTACAGGAATTGCGGCAAGCTCGTTGTCGCGCACGGCGATGAGACCGAAGGCCTCGACGGCATCGTCCAGCGCGCCGAAGCGAACGGTGTCGAAAAGCTGCGCGTTGTCTCAGGCGAAGAAGCGCGCACCCTTGAGCCAGCGCTGAGCCCCGACATCGCCGCCGCGATCCACTCGCCGGTTTCGGGTATTTTCGACAGCCACGCTTACTTCCTGGCCTTGCAGGGCGAGCTGGAAGACAATGGCGGCATGATCGCCTTCGGCACGCCAGTGCAGTCCGGCACCGTCACTGGAGACCGAATCGACCTGATCACAGCCGGCGAAACCCCAACGAAGATATCGGCCCGCACCGTCATCAATGCCGCCGGGCATAACTCTATCGCCGTTGCGGGCCGAATTGACGGACCGCACATTTCAGGCTTGCCGACCCCTCGCTACGTCAAGGGCAGCTATTTCAGCATACTCGGCAAGACGCCCTTCTCGCGTCTCATCTATCCCATGCCGGGGCGCGCCAGCCTTGGCCTGCACCTCACAGTCGACCTGTCCGGGCGCGGCAAACTCGGCCCTGATGCCGAGTGGCTGCCGGAAGAGGCCGCGCCGCCTTTCGACTACCGGGTAGACCCGGCCCGCGCCGACCATTTCTACGCATCCGCCCGCCAATACTGGCCCGGCCTGCCCGACGGCGCCCTCGCGCCGGACTATGCCGGCGTGCGCCCGAAGATCGTTGGACCGGGTGAGCCGTCGGGTGACTTTATCATCGATACCAGCGCGCCAGGCCTCATCAATCTGATGGGGATTGAGAGCCCCGGCCTCACCTCCTCGCTGGCAATCGCAGATTACGTAGTGGGCCTGCTGGATTAGGCGGTTGCAGAGCGACAAATCAATGTGTATTCAGCCCGCTTGCTGTGCTGACCCGGCATTCCCGCTCGGTCGCACAGACACCGGATTGGTTCGGTAGCTCAGCTGGTTAGAGCGCACGACTCATAATCGTGAGGTCGGGAGTTCAAGTCTCCCCCGAACCACCATTTTCCTCAAAGTCGCGATCGTCACCCTCTAGTTGCAAAGCCAACTTATCCACGGGTTAAATGTGGAGAGGCTTTGCAAAGAAGTCGCGAATCCCGTATACAGCATTTCTGTAGAGTATCCGAGTAGAGTGCTTAAGGGAGGCCTGTCTGGCCTCCCTTTTTCGCTTTCGGACTGCAGCAATACCTGCACAAAGCAATTGCGTCTGGCGCGTGATTTGCAAGTCTTCCGGATGCTGGACATCAATCTTGCCCGGCGAATCACGAGGACGAGCATCTGGCCGAAGCTGCACAAGATTTAATGTTGGACAGAGCCGCTGACGGCTTTCATGAGCTATGGCTTGACGCGTCCGGCACGCGCCTGCGCGCGCATATCTGGAACGCGGGCGCCAGCAAACAGCCGCTCGTCTTCCTCAATGGTATCGGCTCCAGCCTGGAAATGGCCGCCCCGCTGGCACGCCAGTTCAAGGACCGCCCATTCATCGCGCTTGAAATGCCAGGTGTCGGCCAGACGCCGGCCACACAATTCCCGCTCGATCCGGCAAGCCTTGCCCGGCTTGCGGTGCGATCGATCGAACAGGCCGGCCTGAAGCGCTTCACCCTGATGGGACTTTCGCTCGGCGGTGCGCTCGCCCAGCAGATCGCTATCCAGTATCGCGGCAGGGTCGATCGGCTGATCCTCGCGGGCACCTGCACAGGCACGACCATGCTGCCCGCCGACTGGACCGAGGCCGGGCTATGGCGCACGCTCAACCCGTTCGCCGCGATCATGGACGACCTCATTGCCGACTTTTCCAGCGCTCATATCAGGGGTGTCGCCATGTCGAACACGCCAGCCATGCTGGCGCAGTTCGCGCCTTTCGCCATCTGGTCCAGCCTGTATTTCCTGCCGATGATCGAAGCGGACACGCTTGTGCTCGCCGGCTCACGCGACCGGATCATTCCGCCAAAGAATGCGATCCAGCTTTCAGCCTTCATCCCACGGGCAGACCATCGCATCCTGCCGGATGCGGGACACCTGTTCCCGTTCACGGAGCCAGAGCGCACCGCGAGCCATATTGAGAGATTTCTGGAGCCGGACGCCGCGCAGGAATAGCCGCGCCCGGACCGACGTCGCCTAGACGATTTCCTTGCGGCTGGTGACGATCTTGTTGACCAGGCCGTACTCGACAGCCTCTTCGGCACTCATCCAGTGGTCACGATCGGTGTCGGCCTTGATCTTCTCGAGCGGCTGACCCGTCGCCTCAGCGAAAATCTTGTTCAGGCGCTCGCGCATACGCACGATTTCACGCACCTGGATTTCCACGTCAGACGCCTGACCACCCACGCCGCCGCGCGGTTCATGAAGCAGGAAGCGCGTATTTGGCAGGGAGTAGCGGTTCTCTTTCTTGGCCGCCGAATAGATCAGCGCACCCGCAGAGGCGACCCAGCCTGACCCCAGCACTTTCACCGGCGCATCAACGAACTTGATCATGTCGTGGATCATGTCGCCGGATTCGACGTGGCCGCCCGGTGAAGAAATCACCAGCAGGATCGGCTTGTCGCTTTCCGAGCCGAGCGCCAGCAGACGTTCACAGACCCGCCGGGCAAGCTTGTCGTCCACACCACCCGTCAGAAGAATGGTGCGGGCATTGAACAACGCTTCCTCAAGGAAGGCGTTCGGCTCTGCCATGGGTTTGGATTCTTGTTCGTCGTCGAGGCGGATTGTCATGTTCACTCCGTGCATGCAGTCAGCTCACATAGGTGAGGCGCGCCTGCGCCGGGGTCAAGCGTCGCCATCACCTATTCCGGTGAATATGTGACGGAAATGCCCATGTCCTCCACGGTTTGCTCCACATTGTCTGCGTCCTGCTGATCATCAAGGTAGGCAAAGTCGATCGCCGTGGTCGGATCCGACACGATTTCGAGGCTGCCGCCCGATGTCTCATAATAGAGCGCCATGGATTCCAGCCACTCAGCGGCCTGCGCCACTTCCTGAGAGGCAGGGTTTTTCATCGAGCGGATCGCCGTCGCGATATACTGGCGGATCTGTTCAGGCGTCATGCTGCCGACCATCGCGCCCCAGCCTTCCTGCGGGTACAGTTTTCCGACCTCGATGGCATAGCCAAACAGCTTGTCATAACCGCCATCATCTTTCTCAAAGAAACGAAGTCCCTTGAATTCGAACGCGTTCTGGAAGGCGTCTTCGAAGGCGCTCTCCTTGTCATCGGACTCCATGGCCGTTTGCACTGCGCCATAATCAGGCAGGGTCATCCGGAAGCTGGCATCGCCTTCGCCGAACCCGGCAGACTCCGATGTCGCGCGAACTTCAAATGCGCCTGACGCATCATCCCACGTGCCCGTGAAGTTCAGGTCGAACGGGATGGTGTCGAGATCGTATTCATCGAGCTTGCCGAGCGCCGTTTCGATATCGTCAACCGCGTCTGCCGCTTCCGGATTTTCATCAGCCGCATCCGGCACGAAGGTCAGCGCGAAATTGCCGATCTCTTCCAGCGCAACCGACGCGCCCTTCACGTCCAGCTCTAATTTGTTCGGAATGAACCAGCTGAACTCACGCCCATCGAAATTGACGCGCTCAGCGGTGAATATCTCGCCATCATTCAGTTTCAGCGTGTAGTCGCGCGCCGTCCACATGCCCAAGCTCATCAGATCCTTCTCGTCCATGCTCGGAAAGTCGCCCCGCGCAAGGAAGCCGGCCAGCTTGTCCATCTGCAGGTCCTCATAGGTAAAGAACTGCGTGCTTTCTTCCTGTTTGTAGTTGATGCCGTCTGAATAGCCGGCGTCTTCAAACGTCCCGTCAGGAGACGTCATCGCCATGCTCTGGGATTGGCGCACATTATACATGATCGCCCGACCGACATCGAAACCGGACACATCCTCATATCCGTAGAAACCGACATCGGCATTGATCTTCTGGTCGATCATGATCTCATCGGCCGAGCCCTGGCGAATATCGACATCGACTTTCGCGTCATAGACCACGGCGTCTTCCATCGCGACGGTCCGCATCACGGCGAGCGCCTGCTGCGCCAGGCCGACAGCCATACGCACATTCTCAATCTCGTCCTCGGAGACCTCCATCATCTCATAAAGACTGTCCGGAGCAGGCGCGAACTCATAGGGGCGCAGCGTCAGATTGCTGACCACCATCCGGTTTGCCGTCACCTCGAATGTGTCGAGCGCGAAATCGACCGAATCGAGATCGTCGTCCTCTGCTTCAGCCGCGAGCGAATCGAACAGCGTCTCGGCCGCATCTGCAACGCCGAAATAGCTGAGATTTTCTGCTTCCAGCCGGTCAAACAGCCTGGCTTCGACATCGAGTTGTTCCCCGCGCAGGCGCGCAGCAAGAAAGCCCTCGTCGAACCCCCACAGGCGCGCCTCTTCTGCGCGCAGCCCGAAGGCCGGGTCGGTATTGATGGTAATGGCCAGCCCGGTCAGCGCGGTCGCACCGGTAGAGTCGTCAAACGACTTCTCGTCCCAAGATACCGTGACAAGGTCCGGCAGGGCCTCGTTCAACTCGTCAAAACCGGCCTCGCTGCCGTCCTGAAGAAGGAACGCTTCGTCCGCGAAGGCCTCAAAAGCCTTGATCGTCTCTTCGAAGTCTGGCGCGTCCTCGGATGCGTCGGCCATCTCGCCGCTGAACCCGGATTCATCCGGAAGCGGTGGTGGCTCATCCTTGCCACAGGCGACCAGTGCGCCGGCAATCGCGATCGTCGATACCCAGTTTAGAAGCTTCATGGTCGTTGTTCCTTGATCAGTTAGTGGCCTTCAAATGTGACGAGCGCTCGCACATCGATGCCTAGGTTTCGCAGCCTGTCAGCCCCATGCAGATCAGGCAAATCTACCAGAAACACGGCCGCCACAATCTCTGCCTCGCCCTGCCTGAGCAGTTTGGCGCCCGCTTCGGCGGTCCCGCCCGTGGCGATCAGATCGTCAACCAGCAGGACTTTTTCGCCCTTGGAAACGCCATCGACATGCATGTGGAGCGCATCGCTTCCATATTCCAACTCGTAAGGTACGCTCCAGGTTTCATAAGGCAGCTTTCCGGGCTTGCGCAGCGGCAGGAAACCCGCCCCAAGACGCACGGCCATGGCGCCGCCCAGAATGAAGCCGCGCGCGTCGATCCCCGCGACCTTGCTAATCCCCTGCCCTTCAAAGGGGCGGCACATCTCCTCGACCGCGCTCGCAAACGTGTCCGCATCGCTCATCAGCGTCGTCACATCGCGAAACATGATCCCTTTTGCCGGATAGTCCGGGATCGTCCTGATACGGGCCTTGTAATCCACGCGCGGGCTATTCCGCTGCATCGGCAGATTTGCGGGGTTTGTCCTCATCCTCATCGTCTTCGCCGGGCACGGTATCATCCAGCTTGCCGGTTTCCGGGTCTGGCTCAAAGGCGCTGAGGTCCGCAGCGTTCAGCACCGCGAACGGATCGTCCGCCGGTTGCCCGGACGGCACAGCCGCGGCAGCCTCGATTTCCGCATCGACAGGCGCGTCAGGCTCTGGGGTTGAGACGGCCTCCTCGACAGGCGCTTCTTCGTCAGACGCGTCCTCGTCGTCTTCGACGGCGTCATCGGCATCAGCATTGGCATTGGCATCGGCATCGGCATCGGCAAAGGCCGGGTCGACTTCGGCATCGTCTGAGAAATCCGTTTCGTCGGCCGGGTCTTCGACAGGGTCGGCGTCGTCATCTTCAGTTTCGGCGTCCGCGTCTGCACTTCCTTCGTCGCTGGTATCCGCCTTCACATCGATATCGGGTTCATAGGACACCGGCTCGATCTCTTCGGCCTCGTCCATATCATCCTCATCGGCAAGCTCGGACACCGCAGCCGCTGCGGCGGCGGCTGGCGCAATGGCCGCAGCCTCGACGACGGGCGTCTCTTCCGTTTCCTCGACCTCATCGGCGGACACCATAACGGCGTCCTCTTCCGCCAGCGCGGCCTCTTCGGCCTCGCTCTCCTCGAGACGGCGCGTTCCGAAAACGCCGCGCGGATCAGCATGGCGGTCGTACTGGCGCGAATAATATTCGTGCGCCGTCAGCGTCAGCGGCTGCGGCGTGAGCTCCATACCATTCTGGCGGAGGTCTTCCACCACCGCATCGCGCAGGGCCAGACCGGACAGGAGGTCCTGGGTAAAGCCATGCGCTTTCATCCAGTCACGCACCCACCAGCTGCGGGTCGAACGGGCCTTCTCAGGCGGTGCACCTTCATGGTCTTCCCAGAGATAGAGCGTCGAGATGCCCTGCACCGTGGCCGCCTTCAAAGCGGTCATCTCTTCATCATCAACCGCGCCATCTGCTAGTTGCATGCGCACGCGCCGCTTGCGCGCTTCGAGGATCTGATAGGTCGCCTGAATGGCGGCAAGCGCCCGCTTGTCTGTCGCAATCATTTCGCCAAGCACCGCATCGAGCTGCGGATGGGCCAGCGTCGGCAGATCAACCGGCAAGCGGATCATGCCGTCTTCGACGTCATTAATCTCGCGCACCATCTGAAACATGTTGAACCGGAACTCGTGTCCGATCCCCTCTAGCGCCAGGCCAACAGCCTCGCGCCGAACGTCATCCTGTCGCCAGAGCAGCCACGCAATGGAGAGCGCTGCCGCAACCATGAGCGCGAGCCCACCGACCATGAATGTCTCAAAGTACGTCCCGTTCATGCGACCTCACCCAAGTTGCATTTCCGGAAGCTTAGCAAAAGCAGACTCAGGCGTCGACAAGCGTCTTTACGTCTCGTTAAGACTGCGCGTTTGACGTCACACAGGCGCTCAGAGAACGCGCCCCGCGACCGCGTCCAGCTTTGCCAGAACGGCCGGGTCGCGAGCGTCAGGCGCAGTGATCATTGCGAAATCAAGACAGGTCTCGATGCCTTGCGGCGACGCGGTTCGCTCGGTTCCCTGCAGGCCGCCAACCAGTGCTTTCAGCGTCTGGCGCGCCTTGTCTGTATTATTTTTCATGACTTCCAGCACATTGCTCACCGAAACCGCTTCGCTGTCATCGCGCCAGCAGTCATAATCGGTCACCATGGCGATGGTCGCATAGGGAAGCTCCGCCTCGCGGGCGAGCTTGGCTTCCGGCATGTTGGTCATCCCGATCACATCGCAGCCCCATTGGCGATAGAGATGGCTTTCGGCCCGCGAGGAGAATTGCGGCCCCTCCATGGCGATATAGGTCCCGCCGCGATGCACCTTCGCGCCCGCCTGTTCAGCCGCGTCACCGGCCAGCCCGGATAGGCGCGAGCAGACCGGGTCCGCCATCGAAACGTGCGCCACCATGCCCGGCCCGAAGAAGGTCTTCTCGCGGGCGAAGGTCCGGTCGATGAACTGGTCGACCATGACGAAGTCTCCCGGCGCCAGCGCTTCCTTCAGCGATCCGCAAGCCGACACTGACAGGACATCGGTACAGCCGAGCCGCTTCAGCGCATCGATATTGGCCCGGTAAGGCACAGCGGTCGGCGTCAGTCTGTGCCCCTTGCCGTGGCGCGGCAGAAAGACAAGCGTGACATCCCCGATCTGACCTTTCACCAAGGGATCCGACGGCGCACCCCAGGGCGTCTCGACAGAAATCGTCTCGGCGTTTTCCAGCCCCTCTATCTCGTAGAGGCCAGACCCGCCGATAACACCGATCACCCATTTGCTCATCTTTTTCCGTCTCCACTCATGTTCTGCAATGGCTGAAGCAGGCGGGCGGACCGAAATCAAGAGCGCGAGCGTAGATGGCGGAACCAAGTGGTCATTCAACGCCTTCCTTCATCATGCAGAACTCCGATATCGCCGATAACGTCGCGTCTTCGAAAGCCTTCCTGGCTCGGCTGGGGCTTGGCGCCCGCGCCTTCGTCTATTTCGCTGTCGCGGTGGTCCTTCTGGACTCCGCCTTCACCTCAAAGCCGGAGAACGGGGCGAGTGCAGGTGACGCATTCCGCGCGATCGAGACCGAACAGGGCGGACGAATCCTCCTGATCACGCTCGCCATCGGGCTTTTCCTTTATGCGCTGTGGCGTTTCCAGCAGGCCGTGCTCGACCCTGAGGACCAGGGCAATGACGCAAAGGGCATTCTGGCGCGCGTCGGCATGGCCTCCTCAGGCATCAGTTATCTGCTGGTTGGCGTGGCAGCCGCCTCGGTCACCTTCGGCTCGAATGATGGCGGCGGCGGCGGCAAGACCGAAGAAACCGCGAAATGGCTGATGGAACAGCCTTTCGGCAGCTGGGTGGTCACTCTCGCTGGCCTTGCCCTTGTTGGCGTCGGCTGCGCGCAGGTGTGGCGCGCCAAAACCGGCCAGTGGAAAGACCATATCGATCTTTCAGGCTGGGCCGGCAATCTGACAGGCGTCATCTCCGCCGGCATAGCGGGCCGCGGTATCCTCTTCGCTCTGGTCGGCATCTCTCTTGTTGTCGCCGGCTGGGGCACTGATCCCGGCGATGTGCAAGGCCTCGCCTCAACGCTCGGCTGGATCCGCGCCCAGCCTTACGGCCTGTGGCTGTTCATCGCCTCGGCCCTGACCATCGGCGTCTATGGCATCTATTCAGCCGTCCAGGCCCTGCGCTATCGCTTCCCGGAAGACTAGGCTGGCGATTGTAGACCCAGTCGCCAGGTCCAGATGTTCTGCGTCACCTCATGAATCAAAAAGGCCATCCGCGAGACGTGCTCTGCGGATGGCCAATTTGGGATCAGGCAGTGTGATGCCTGGTCAGGCTTAGTGGTCGATCTTCCGCCAGATGCGGTGGAAGGAGAACCAGAGCAGCACGGCCAGAATGATCAGGTAGATCAGCGCAGCAAGACCGGTGGACTTGCGTTGGCTCTGTTTCGGCTCGCCAGCCCATTGCAGGAAGTTCGCAACGTCATGGGCCATCTGCTCGACCGTGGCTTCCGTGCCGTCGAGATAGGAGACGCGGCCTGGTGTCAGCTGCGGCGGCATCGCGAGGAAACCACCCGGAGGCGCATGACGCGGGTCACCGCGCCACTGGGCGGTCGTATCGCCTGCCATGTACGGATTGTAGTACTGGCCGACCGGCTGAATGAGGTCGCCCTCAAAGTGATGATCGCCATGAGAAAGCGCCTCGACACGGGACGGGTCGATGACGGTTTCGGTCTGCGGCGCGGCTGGTACAGCCGCTTCGGTTGCGTCTGCCGCAGCTTCGTCCATCGACGTGCCGTCTTCGGACACATCCGCATCCGCGGTCTGGTCAGGCTGCGCAGCGCCATCAGCGGCGGCAACCTCTTCCTCGACAATCGGCTCGCCTGCGATTTCACGGGTCGAAATCGCGTCTTCGGACGGGTAACCGGTCAGAAGGCTGTAGACATAGCTCGCACCGCCGTGACGCGCCTTGGTGATGACCGACAGGTCAGGCGGAAGCGCGCCGCCGTTTGCTGCGCGAGCCGCATTGGCGTTCGGATAAGGTGACTTGAACGGATCAGACGTGCGTGCCGGGCGATAGTCATAATCGCCGACATCATTCGGCTCAGTGCTCAGGATTTCATCCATGGCCGCGAAAGACTTCACCAACGGGTTGTCATTCGCGTTCGGATATTCCGGATCGTAGAACGGTCCACCCGGCTCACCGAGGTTGCGATAGCTCATAAGGCGCATCGAGTGACATGAGGAGCAAACCTCACGGTACACCTGATAGCCGCGCTGAACGCTATCCATGTCGAGCTCGCCAAGCGGGCCTTCAAAGGCCCAGCCCTCTTCAGGACCGTGGGCGTGGAGTGCGCCGCCAGCAGCATGGGCGCTCGCAACAATGGCAGCAGCACCCAGTCCAGCGGAGATAAAACGAAGGAATTTCATGTCCTTGACCTCTTATTCAGCTGGGGCCGGAGCGGCACGGTCATGACCGAGCACGGCTTTGTGGATGGAGGCTGGCTCATCCTTCGGCTTTTCGCGAAGGCCGAGCAGCGGCAGAATCACCAGGAAGTAGGCGAAGTAATAGAGCGTCAGGATCTGCGCGAGATGCACGAAGCGGAAGGCCGGTGCCTTCTGGACGGCAATCGTCGCATCCTGGCCCGCCTCGACACGCTGGTCACGGAACTCGGCGGCTGGCTCGTAGTCTTCATAGGTTTGCGTCGCGGCGTTGCCATTGGCGTCGGTATAGCTGACGACCAGCTTGTCCGAGCCCATCGGGATGATCGGATCATCCGGATTGGAAGCACCGCACCAGCCGAGAAGCAGGCCCGCGACAACAAAGCCAAGGAAGAACTGCCGGGCAACCGGGCGATACCGCATCGATTTGACCTTGGACGTGTCCAGCCATGGCAGAAGGAACAGGATCGCAATCGAACCGAACATCGCGATGACACCGAGCAGCTTGGCGTCGATCGGGCCGATATTGAAAGTGATGGCCCGCAGGATCGCGTAGAATGGCAGCAGGTACCACTCCGGCACGATGTGGGCCGGCGTCACCAGCGGGTTGGCCTCGATATAGTTGTCTGCGTGGCCAAGGACGTTCGGTGCATAGAACACGAAGGTCGCGAAGATGATCAGGAAGACGACGATCGCGAAGGCATCCTTGATCGTGTAGTAAGGGTGGAAAGGAACCGTATCCTTTTTCAGGCCTTCAGGGTCCTTGCGGGCCTCGACGCCGGTCGGGTTGTTATTACCCGGAACGTGCAGGGCCCAGATGTGCAGGATAACCACACCAGCGATCATGAATGGCAGCAGGTAGTGCAGCGAGAAGAAGCGCTGCAGCGTCTGGTTGCCGATCGACGGTCCGCCCATCAGCCAGGCCTTGATGCTGTCGCCGATGATCGGAACCGCACCGATCAGGCCGGTGATGACGTTTGCGCCGTGATAGGACATCTGGCCCCATGGCAGGACGTAGCCAAGGAAGGCCGTCCCCATCATCAGCAGGAAGATCACACAGCCGAGGATCCAGAGAATCTCGCGAGGGGCCTTGTAGGACCCGTAGTAGAGGCCACGGAACATGTGGATGTAGACCGCGAGGAAGAACATCGAAGCGCCATTGGCGTGGATGTAGCGGATCAGCCAGCCAAACGGCACATCGCGCATGATCCGCTCAACCGAGGCAAAGGCCCCGTCGACCGTCGGCGTGTAATGCATGGCCAGCACGACGCCCGTCAGGATCTGCGTCATCAGGCAGACCGCAAGGATACCGCCGAAGGTCCACCAGTAATTCAGGTTCTTCGGGGTCGGGAAGTCGACAAAGCTGTCATAGGCCAGCCGGACAACCGGCAGGCGCGAATCGAGCCATTTCGTGAAGCCGGTCTTCGGCTCGTATGTTGAGGGGTGTCCGCTCATCGTGTCGTCCGTCCTCTCCTAAAGCGAAATGTTGATGACGGTCGGGCTGACATAGCGGTAGTCAGGCACCGGCAGGTTTGCCGGAGCCGGACCACGACGAATGCGGCCGGACGTATCATAGTGAGAGCCGTGGCATGGGCAGTACCAGCCACCAAAATCGCCTGTATTGCCCTGTGCCGGACCAACCGGAACGCAACCAAGGTGCGTACAGCTGCCCGAGGTCACCAGGATGGCGCGGTTCAGTTCGCCATCTGGCAGCGGACGAAGGCGCTCATCGTCAGTTTGCGGGTCTTTCAACGAGCTGACGTCGACATTCTCTGCCGCCGAAATCTCTGCTGGCGTGCGGTGACGGATGAAGAACGGCTTACCACCGATCAGGACCCGGATCTCACCGCCCAGCGGGACTTTCGAAACGTCGACTTCAAGGCTGGAAGCAGCCTTCGTGTCGCTCGCAGCGTTCATCTGGTCAACGAAGACATATGCCAACGCACCCGCACCAGCGACAGCGGTGGCCGCCGTCGCAATGTGGATGAAATCGCGGCGATCTTCATCAATCGCTTCATGTGTATTGTTTGTCGCGTCGCTCACTCTTTTCGTCCTCTGGCCAAGGAATTCTCCGACTGCATACAATAGCGGGACAGGAAATCATTGCGGCGCAACGCCGCAAAACACACCTCCCCGCATGTTCCAGCGCTGCGGTTAGCGCGCTCTTCCTGCCTTTGCAAGCCACGCATGTACACCTGCGGCGGTAAGACGCCATGCAAGCTGCGTTTGCACATCCAGCCTGCGGCATTACAGCAGCTACGTAACCCGTAGCCGTACCGACTAGATTGCCGATTGCGCCTGAATGGAGAAGACCGGAATGTCCACCCCAGACCTCGAACACCAGAAGACAAAAGCCAAAGCCTGGTTCGAATCACTTCAGTCCGAGATCATCGAAAGTTTCGAGGCGCTTGAACGCGAAGCCCAGAGCCCGCTTTACCATGGCGAGCCCGGCACCTTCGAGAAAACCCCATGGACACGCGGCGACGGCTCTGAAGACCTCGGCGGCGGCACGATGGCGATCATGAAGGGAAAACTGTTCGAAAAAGTCGGCGTCCATGTCTCCTGCGTCCATGGCAGTTTTTCCGAAGCCTTTGCCGCGCAGATCCCCGGCGCCGACAAGTCAGGCGGCCGGTTCTGGGCGTCTGGCATCTCGCTCATCGCCCACATGCACAGCCCGCGCGTGCCAGCCGTTCACATGAATACCCGCATGCTGGTCACCTCCGAAAGCTGGTTCGGCGGCGGCGGAGACCTCACCCCCCTGCTCGAGAATCAGCGCCAGGACGACTTCCCGGACACGGTCGACTTCCACGCCGCCTTCAAAACCGCCTGCGACAGGCATGATCCTGAATATTATCCGCGCATGAAGCAGCAGTGCGATGAGTATTTCCATCTCGCGCACCGCGATGAACCGCGCGGCACAGGCGGAATCTTCTATGACCGCCACAATACAGGCGACTGGGACAAGGACTTCGCCTTCACCCAGGATGTCGGGCGCACCTTCAGGGATATCTATCCGCAGCTGGTGCGCCGGCGCATGGTCGAAAGCTGGACGCCAGAAGAGCGCGAGGAACAGCTCATCCGCCGCGGCCGCTATGTCGAGTTCAACCTGCTCTATGACCGCGGCACGACCTTCGGCCTGAAGACCGGCGGCAACGTCAACTCGATCCTCTCATCCATGCCGCCCGTGGTGAAGTGGCCTTAGACGGTTATTTGAATTCTCACTCGGCAAGTCGACGAAGAACGTCCTCATTCTCAACAAAGACATCTTCGGCAATAGCAAGAAGCTCGGCAATCTCGCGCTCGATATCGATCGGAGTTTCGCTGTCTTTATCATTGTTGCGATTGCACATAACACGCTCCCAATCAGAACTGGCAAGTATAACAAATTCGCTCAGAAGCTGAAATCATAAATTTTTCTCCAGCCGCCCCAACAGCTCTTCCCGCTCCGGCTGGAAGTCCTGATCGATCCACCATTCCTCGAGCTTGCGCAGCGCTTGGCCAATCTCTGGACCCTTCAAGCCGACGGCCAGCGCATCATCCCCGCCGACAGGGAATGCCGGCCGGCGCCACGCGAGGATCGCATGCACCAGGTCGCGCACATCCTGACCCGACAGCATCGCCCGGTCGACCACAGCCTGAGGCCCGTGCCAATAGAGCGCGCGGCGCAACTCTCTGCCATTAAACCCGGTCGGGTCGGGCAGATTGTCTGCTGCCCAGCGGCTGATTCGTTCTGTTTCGGCGTTCGACATTCGCAGGCGCTTCGACACGCCGACCACCGCCGCTGCCGTGCGCGGCAGCAGTGACATCAATCGCAACATCGGGTCTGGCCTGACCTTGAGCAGCGCCTCTGTGACGCGCAAATCGTAAAGCCCATCGACCATCACGGCTTCTGGCATCAGGATGGACAGCACACCGCTCCTGTCCATCGCCTCAACCGCGACAGACGGGTCTGGTGCCGCCAGCAGCTTGTGCAGCTCCTTCCAGATACGCTCGACCGCAATCTGTTTCAGGCCCTCTTTCTGGCGCTCACAGGCGGCCAGCCCCTCCTCATCGATGCCGGCGCCGTACCAGGCGTTGAAGCGGAAAAAGCGCAGGATACGCAGATAGTCTTCGCGAAGGCGCGTATCGGCGTCGCCAATGAAGATCACATGTCCGGTTTCAGCATCCGTGATCCCGCCACCCGTCGGGTCGTGCAGCGTTCCGTCGGCCTCGGCATAGATCGCGTTCAGCCGGAAATCCCGGCGGCCTGCATCCTCGGCCCAATCCTCGGTAAAAGCGACAACCGCGCGGCGTCCGTCCGTCTCGACATCACGGCGAAGCGTTGTGATCTCGAACGGCGTGCTGTTCGTGACGGCGGTAATCGTTCCGTGCTCGATGCCGGTTGGTATCGCGCGTATCCCCGCCGCCTCAAGCGCTTCGATGACGGCGTCCGGCTCCAGCTGGGTGGCGATGTCGATGTCTTCTTTGGCTGCCGCGCGGCCCATGATCGCATTGCGCACGCAGCCCCCGACAAAGCGCGAGCCGCCTTTCCGCGCCTTGTCCAGCGCCGTCATGACGGCGAGCGTTTCGTCTGCCGTCAGCCAGTCTGCGCCCAAGATCGATTTCATTCCGGTAAGTCTGGATCGTCCGGCAGCGTGTCAGACGCTGGCGGATCGTCTTCCGGCCGGATGTCCAGCGGTCCGGGCGGCGTGTCCGGCCCGGCCGGGTCTGTGTGGCCCAGCCCATTTGCCCGGCTGCCAGGGTCAAGGCTCGCCGGTATGCCGAGATCGGATTTTTCTTTCGGGCAAGGAATTTCCTGTCCCCCCACCATCTCGCCATCAACAAGCCGGCGCGGCTCATAGCAGGTCTCGCCGTCGCCACGGTCAATGATGATCAGGACAACCCATGCCGCAATCGCCAGGACAGCCCCAACAACAAAGAGAATGGTGATCGGCCAGGGCTTCTTGCCCTCTTCAATCGCCTCCTGACGCGCCAGACGGTAAAGCCCGAACGCGGCGAAGGGCGTCAGGAAAATGACCAATTCGAATATCAGCCTGTATGTCACGCGGCTCTCTCCCCCGAATCATATAGGCGTTCATATAAAGCGCGGATGATCCCCGCCGTCACGCCCCAGATCCTGTGGCCCTGATATGGCATCTCATAGTAGTCCCTTTCCCCGCCGCGCCAAACGGTCGAGCGGCGATTGTGATTCGCCTCATCCATCAGGAAGGAAAGCGGCGTCTCAAACACATCGGCCACTTCCGTCGGGTCTGGAACCGGAATGAAATCTGCGGGCAGCACGCCGATCACGGGTACGATGCGGAACCCCGTTCCCGTCAGATAGGGCGCGCCACGTGAGATGAGCTCCACGCTATCTGGCTCAACGCCGACTTCCTCATGGGCCTCGCGCAGCGCCGCCTCAACCTCGTCGGCATCAACCGGATCGACCTTCCCACCAGGAAAAGCAACCTGCCCGGGATGCGTCGGCATGGTATCGGGCCGGTGCGTCAGCAAAATCATCGGGCCTTGTTTGCGCGGGATGATCGGCACCAGCACCGCCGCACGGCGAATATTCTGGATCGTGCCAGCATCCAGCAGCTCGATGTCGCCGCCCTCCGCAAGGCGTTCCTTGCCGGTGACGCCATCAAGGCGCAGGCGCGCCCGCGCCAGAAAATCATCGAGATCAATAAAGGCCATGCGATCGAGGTCTCACTCCGTACCGGCTGGCCCAAGATCATAAAACACGCCCTGAGACCATACCCCCAGCCGATCTTCGCCGCCATCCGGCGCAGGCTCGGCCAGCTCTGCCAGCTCATAGAAGGCCGGGCGCGTCAGCTTCGCTTCAAGCCGCCCGCGCACCCGCACATAAGGCGACGGCTCCAGCGTTTCCGGATCGGTCTCAATACGCAGGGGATGATCAGGCCCCACCACGACCACATCGCCGAGATTGGTCTTCAGTACGAGCTGCTGGTCCCTTCCCCGCTCGCCCGCGACATCGACGCGCACGGCCATGAAGGGTGCATCCTCAACGTGTACAATGACCTTTTCATAAGGCGTGACCAGCCAGAAAGACCCATCCGCGTCCCGGCGCAGAATCGTCGAGAACAGCTTCACCAGCTTTTCGCGCCTGATCAGCCCGCCTTCATGCCACCAGCTGCCATCGGCGCGGATTTCCATGTCAATATCGCTCGAACGCTCCGGATTCCACGACTCCACGGGCGGTAAAGTCCGCCCGCTTGGGTCCGGTGCGATCTGTTTCAGCAGGTCTTCGAGGCTGATTGCAGTGTTTTGATTGGATTTCACGTCGCGCTCCGCCATGATTTTGCCTAGACGTAAGTCTCATGTACCCGGGAGTGAAGACGGAGACCTCATGGCAGACGATAATCAGGCAGTTGTTCAGGACGCAGAAGCAGCCGGCGAAACCCTCGCCAAGGTGAGGGATGAGATCGCGAAAGCCATCTTCGGACAGGAACGCGTCATCGAACTCGCCCTCTCGGCCATCCTGGCGGGCGGCCACGCCCTGCTGATCGGGGCGCCGGGCCTCGCCAAGACGCGCCTCGTCGAAGCCCTCGGCACAGCCCTTGGTCTCGATTCGGCCCGTATCCAGTTCACGCCTGACCTCATGCCGTCCGACATTCTCGGCTCTGAAGTGCTCGATGAAAGCGCTTCGGGCGAGCGCAGCTTCCGCTTCATCAAGGGCCCGATCTTCACCCAGCTCCTGATGGCCGACGAGATCAACCGCGCCTCCCCGCGCACCCAGTCTGCCCTTCTCCAGGCCATGCAGGAACGCCACGTCACCGTCGCGGGCGTGCGCTATGACCTGCCAGCACCCTTCCATGTGCTCGCCACGCAAAACCCGATCGAGCAGGAAGGCACCTATCCCCTGCCCGAAGCCCAGCTTGACCGCTTCCTCCTCAAGATCGACGTCTCCTATCCGGACGTCGACACCGAACGCAAAATCCTGATCGAGACGACCGGGCTTGGCGACGCCACAGTCGAAGCCGCCATCACGGCAAAAGAACTGATGAAGCTCCAGAAGCTCGTCCGCCAGATGCCGGTGGGAGAGAAAGTCCTCGCCGCCATTCTCGCCACGGTCCGCGAAGCGCGCCCCGAGCAGACCTCCGATGACCGCGTCAAACGTTTCGTTGACTGGGGTCCATCGCCGCGTGCCGGACAAGCCCTCATGCTCGCCTGCCGCGCCCGTGCGCTCCTGCGGGGCCGCCTGTCGCCATCCCTGGAAGATGTCGAAGCGCTCGCAGAGCCGTGCCTCGGCCACCGCATGGCGATGCGCTATGACCCAACCGGACAGGCTCCGCCCCTGCGCGACCTGATCGGCGACCTCGCGAGGGCACCTGCCTGAGATGACGCCTGCTCGTCCGACGCGAAAGGGGCTGGCAACGCTGGGACTGATTGGTCTTGGCGCCATCAGCGCTTGCGCGCCCACCAGTCGTGGGCCGGACACAAACGCCATGGGAGAATGCTACCGGACCATCCAGATCGCCTCGATCGCGGTGAATGCCGACGGCGTCGATCTGTCACCCGATGAGGTCGCAACGGCTGTCGACACGCTCGTTGAAGCCCGGTCTGACGTTCTTCTCGCCTGGGCCGAACGGGAAGGCGTTTCCCTGAAGCGCGACGACATCACCTACGAAACCCCGGCCGCCATTGAGTTTGTCAGGGGCGTCGAAGCCGAAGCGGCGCTGTCGCGTCAGGACATCCAGAACGAGATGGGTGAGGCCGACGCGAATCCGGAACAATGGTCGGACAAGCTGGACGCCGCCCATGAATGCACGGCGAAGGTCGCATCATGATGGACGCCGCCGCCCTGCGTGCCGAAGCCGAAGTGCTGGCCCGCTCCCTGCCGGGCCTCAACCTCAAGGCCCGCGCCGCTGATGCCGCTCATCTCGGCGCAGCGGGCCGCAAGCGCGCCGGCACCGGCGAACAGTTCTGGCAGTACCGCCACTATGCCGACGAAGACGCCGCACAGCGCGTCGACTGGCGCAAATCGGCGCGCGGCGACGAACTCTATGTCCGCGAAACCGAGCTTGAAACCGCTCGCACGGTCCTCTTCTGGTGCGATCAGACCGACGCCTTCAACTGGACCGGTCAGGCCGGGCGCATCACCAAGGCAGACGCCGCGCGCATCGCCATGCTGGCCGCCGGGCTGCTCCTGTCGAAAGCGGGCGAGCGCATCGGCGTCTTAGGCAGTGGTCGCCCCGCCAGCTTTGGCCGCGCCGCCGGCGAACGCCTCGCTGAAGACCTCAAACAGTCAACCAATGACAGCTTCCCGCCACCCCCGAAAAGCCAGGCCATCTTCGTCGTCGCGAGCGACTTCTACGATTCGATCGATATCTGGCGCGAACGGCTCGCCAGCCTCGCTTCGAAATCGAAGGAAGGCGTCCTCATCGCGGTCAGCGACCCGCTCGAAGAAGAATTCCCCTGGAAAGGCCGCACGCGCTTCTCCCGCCCGGGCGCACAGCTCTTCCGCATCTTTGGCCGCGCCGAAACCGTGCGCGATGAATATCTGGCCCGCTTCGACCAGCACTTCGCAGACCTTGAAAACCTCGCCTCAAGCTTTGGCTGGCAGCTGGTCCGTCACTCAACCGGCAATCACCTCCTGACACTTGGCGCAGACCTGAAAGCCGCGCTCGAAACCTTCGGGGCGCGCCTATGATGCTTGGCCCATTCCTCTTTGGCGCGCCGCTCGCCCTGATTGGCCTCATCGCCCTGCCGGTGATCTGGTACATTCTGCGCGCGACCCCGCCCGCCCCGAAAGAGGCAGACTTGCCGTCCCTGCGCCTGCTCGACGGTTACGCCCCACAGGAGGAAGAGC
This sequence comes from Henriciella sp. AS95, assembly GCF_038900055.1. Taxonomy (NCBI): domain Bacteria; kingdom Pseudomonadati; phylum Pseudomonadota; class Alphaproteobacteria; order Hyphomonadales; family Hyphomonadaceae; genus Henriciella; species Henriciella sp. AS95. Next base: position 1,394,988 of record NZ_JBBMQM010000001.1, on the reverse strand, counting down.
CGGCCCGCACGCCATGGTGGATTCTGCTGCTGCGCCTTGTCGCCGCTGCCGCCGCCATCATCGGCCTGTCCCAGCCGGTCTACGCGCCCGGTGCGAGCCCAAAAGCTGAGAGCGCCGGACCCGTTCTGGTCGTGGTCGACAATGGCTGGACGTCCGCTGCTCGCTGGAGCGAGATACGCAGCGTCGCGGCCAGCGCCCTGGACGGTGAGGCCCGCAATACCGCCGCCCACCTGCTGCTCACCGCCCCGCGCAGCCTCAATATTGATCCGGCCGAGCGCCTGTCGAAAACCGAACTGCCGCAGCGCGTGAACTCCCTCGACCCGGTCAGCTGGAACGCCGATCGCGCCGATGCGCTCACCCGTCTCGAAGAATCCGGCCTGGAGCCGGGCCGCATCTTCTGGGTCACCGATGGCCTGACGCCAGAAACCGCCGCGCCCTTCGCCAGAGAGCTCGCCGCCATCGCCCCGCTGAGCATCTATGCAGCGCCGCCGCGCGGGCCCGTCGCGATCAGCAATCTCAGCTCTGATGCCGAAGGCGCAAATGTCGAACTCACCCGCGCCAATATCGGTGAAGAGGCCAGCTATTTCGTATCGGCGCTGACGCTGGACGGCGCAGCCCTTGGCACCGCCGAGGCAGACTTTACCGACAGCGCAGCCACCGCCATTGCAAGCTTCGATATTCCAGCGGCAGCCCTCGCCCGCGTGGCCCGCTTCCAGATCACCGGGGCCGATGGTGCCGGCGCCGTCTGGCTCTGGGACTCGTCTGCCCGCTCCCGCCGCGTTGGCCTTGTCTCCGGCGATGCCACGGCCCAACCGCTCCTGTCCGACATGCACTATGTCCGCAAGGCGCTCGAACCATTCGCGAATATCACCGAGGGCGACGTTCTCGATCTCATCTCCGCCAATCCCGATGCCATCATCATGACCGACATTGGCCGCCTCGCGCCGAATGTCGAAGAAGAGGTGGCGGCATGGGTCGAGAAAGGCGGCGCGCTCATCCGTTTTGCCGGTCCGCGCATGGCCGCTCAGTCTGATAGCCTCGTCCCGACCCCGCTTCGTCGCTCATCACGGGCGATTGGCGGCGCGCTGACATGGGAAGAGCCGCAATCGATCGGAAGCTTCCCGGAAGGCTCCCCCTTCGCGGGCCTCACCGCACCTGAAGACATCAAGATCCGCCAGCAGGTCCTCGCCCGGCCGGACCCGGCGCTTGCGAGCCGCACATGGGCCCGCCTCACCGATGGCTCGCCGCTCGTCACGGCCGCCCCGCGCGGGCAAGGCATGGTGGTCCTGTTCCACATCACGGCCGGGCCAGACTGGTCTGACGTCTCTTATTCTGGCCTGTTCGTTGAAATGCTGCGCCGGGCCATCGCGGCTGGGCGTGGGGAAGCCGTTTCCGATACGGACGGAACCTATTCGCCTGACATTGTCCTCAATGGCTATGGCCGCCTTGTCAGCCCCGATTCAAGCGCCTCTCCGGTCAATGCAGCTGACTTTGCCGACATTGAACCAAGCGAAGCCCACCCGCCCGGTCTCTATCGCGGACCGGCAGGCACGCGCGCGATCAATGCCGGCCAGGATGCGACGGTCGAACTGATGACAGACTGGCCCGCCGGAGCGAAGCTGCTCGGTGACGCCGAAGCCAGGACCCTGCGCCTCGGCGGTCCGCTTCTTGGCCTCGCCGGCCTGCTGCTCGCCATAGACCTCATCGTCGCGCTCGCCATCGCCGGACGCCTGCCCCTGCCCGGCCGCGCCAGCCACGCCGTGATCGGTTTCCTCGCGATTGGCAGCCTCGCCTTGATCAACGCCCCTACCGCAGACGCCCGGCAATCCTACAGGCAAAGCCCCTATGGCTACGGCGTCAGTCCCGGTTATGGCGCGAACGTGCATGTGAATGGCGAGATCGACAAAGCCACCGAAGCCGCCCTCGAAATGCGCCTCGCTTACATCCCGACAGGCGACGCGGATGTGGACCGCGCCACGCTGGCGGGCCTGCGCGGTCTCTCCCTAATGCTTTACCGGCGCACCTCCGTCGAACCGGCTGAGCCGCACGAAGTCGACCCGGAAACCGACGCGATGGACGTATACCCCGTCATCTTCATCGGCCTGTCGGACGCAGCCGCGCCCCTCTCCGCAGAGGCTGTGCGCCGTCTCAATGAGTATCTGCGCAATGGCGGCACGCTCTTCATCGACACACGCAAGGGCGGCGACGCGGCAAACGCAAACAGCTTTGCAGACCTCGAACGCGTCCTATCCGGCCTCGACACCCCGCCGCTGGAGCCGGTGCCCAATGACCACGTCCTGACCAAGAGCTTCTACCTGCTCGACGGCTTTCCGGGCCGCTATGAAAACCGCCGCCTGTGGATCGAATCCTCCGGCATTGGCGACAAAACGGAACGCCGGGGCGATGGCGTCTCCCGCCTGATCATCGGCGATGCGGACTATCTCGCCGCCTGGGCCATCGATGAGCGCGGCCGTCCGATCTACAGCGTCGACGGCGGTGACACCCAGCGCGAAATGGCCCGCCGCTTCGGCATCAACCTCATCATGTACGTGCTCACCGGCAACTATAAGGAAGACCAGGTCCACATCCCGGCCCTTCTCGAACGCCTCGGCCAGGGCGAGGAAGGCGAGGACGATTTCGACATTGACGAAATCCCCCGCATCCAGGACGGAGGCCCGCGTTGACCGAAGCCGGACGCATCAGTTTCGACCCGCTGCTCGGCTGGCCCATCCTCTGGGCCTTGCTGGCTGTCGTGGCGATCACCTTCATCGCCTATATCCGATGGCGCGGCGCAGCCTGGCTGACCCGGCTTGCGGCCTTCGCCGTGCTCGCCGCCGCCCTCGCCAACCCGGCCTATGTCCGTGAGGAGCGCGAGCCGCTGCCATCCGTTGCCGCCCTCATCATCGACCGCTCCGAGAGCATGAGCTTCGGCGAACGCACCGCCATCGCAGACCGTGCCATGGAAGCCTTCCGCGATGCCATAGACGCGGACGCCTCGCTCGACCTGCGCCTCCTGGAATCAGACCCGGACGCCGACGGTACAGACCTCATCGCCGCTCTCGAAGGCCTGATGGCGGACGTCCCGCGTGACCGCATCGCCGGATCCATCCTCGTCACCGACGGACAGGTCCACGACGTCCCCGAAGACCTCTCTCCGCTCGCCGCTCTCGGCCCCGTCCACGCCGTCATCACCGGCGACCCAGATAGCGGCGACCGGCGCATCACCCTCGTCCAGTCCCCGGACTTTGGCATCGTCGGCGAGGAAGCGCCCTTCATCGTCCGCGTCGATGACCCGTCCGCAGACACCGCTACCGTTACCGTCTCCGTCAATGGCGGCCTGCCCCAGCGCATTACCGTCGAGACCGGCGAGGACACCCCGCTGCCCATCGAGATCGAGCGGCGCGGCGACAATATCGTCGTCGTCGAGACCCCGCCCGGCGATCAGGAACTCACCCTCGCCAATAATCGCACCGCCGCCACCCTGTCGGGCGTGCGCGACCGCCTGCGCGTGCTGCTCATCACCGGCAAGCCCAACGCCGCCGGCCGTGTCTGGCGCGACCTCCTGAAATCCGACCCCTCGGTCGATCTCGTCCACTTCACCATCCTGCGCCCGCCCTTCAAGCAGGACATCACGCCCCTCGAAGAGATGGCGCTCATCGCCTTCCCGACCGATGAGCTGTTCGAGGACAAGCTCGACGAGTTCGACCTCATCATCTTCGACCAGTATGAGCGCCGCACCGTCATCACCATGTCCTACCTCGCCAATATGGCGCGCTATGTTGCCGATGGCGGCGCGCTGCTGATCGCGGCGGGTGAAGACTTTGCCGGCCCGGCCTCCCTCGCCAACACGCCGCTTGCGGCCGTCCTGCCGGCGCTCCCCACCAATACGATCGAGGTTGGCGACTTCACGCCCGAGCTGTCAGACACAGGCCGCCGCCACACCGTCACCCAGGCTCTCGATGGCCGCTCATGGGGCGGCTGGGTCCGTTACATCGGCGCCACGGCAGAGGCCGGCGACGTCCTGATGACCGCCGAGAATGGCGACCCGCTTCTCGTCGTCGACCGCGTCGGCGAAGGCCGCGTGGCCCAGCTTCTGTCAGGCCAGATCTGGCTCTGGGCGCGCGGGCATGATGGCGGCGGGCCGTTTGCAGAGCTGATCCGCCGCATGGTCCACTGGCTGATGAAAGAGCCTGAGCTGGAAGAGCGACAGCTCCGCCTCGAAGCCCAGGGCGACACCGTCCGCGCCACGCTGCGCACCCTGTCGGACAATGCCCCCCCGCTCACCATCGAGACGCCCGACGGCAATACGATGGAGCCGGCCTGGCAGGAAGTCGGCCCCGGCGAGTTTGCCGCCGAAGCCCCGATTGACCGGCTCGGCCTGTTCCGCGCGCGCTCGGGCGGCCTCGAAGCCGTCACGCTGAATGGCCCGGTGAACCCCAAGGAATATGCCGCCCTCGAAGCGACACCGGATGTGCTCACCCCGCTGGCCGAGCGCACCGGCGGCGGCATCTATGAAGTCGACACCCCCTCAGCCGGCCTGCCAGACATCCGCCGCGTCAGCCGCAGTGCCGATGCCGAGGGCGCGAGCTGGCTCGGCCTCAGGGAACGCGGCGCCTACGCCGTGCGCAGCTCCACCAGCCTCCCCCTCCTGCCGGGCATACTGGCGATGGCGCTCATCATTTGCCTGCTGATGCTGGCGTGGAGACGTGAGGGGCGTTAGGAATGCACCGCCGCGGATGTCGGTTTGACATCGACATTTTTGAAATGGAGGTTTCTTGTGGCTCGGCCTAGTAAAACAATCGACGAGTACAGCTTTGCTGCACGTCCGCTGTTGTTTAGTTATGGCACTCAACAGTGCGGCATAGCTACGGGCTTTTTTTGGAAACATGGTGCCCAAGTTTTTCTTGTTACTAACTGGCACAACGTTACTGGGCTGGATCCGTCTTCGGGTCAGCCAATTCACTCGCAGGGTTGCCGACCAACAAATTTCGAAGTGTCTTTTTTCTCAGTGGCAGGCGACAATACGTTCGCGATACGATCATTCGATCTTTATTCTAATGGCAAACCTCGATGGCTAGTCCATCACGAACACGGCAAATTGGCCGACGTCGTAGCTATGCCGGTGAAAGTGCCAGATGGTCACACGGCACATCCGATCAATACTCTTTCACATCAGGATATGAAAATCCGGGTGGGACACGATCTTTTTATCCTGGGATTCCCATTCGCGACTACGATATTTGACCGAGGAGGTGTGCCGACATGGAAGCGTGCTTCCCTCGCATCAGAACCTGAATGGCAGATGGCATCCGAGGTATACTCCTTGGTCGACACAGCTTCTCGATCTGGTATGTCGGGTGCGCCCGTTATTCGCCGGACGTTTTCATCAACAGAGTTGAAGGACGGGACCTACCGAATTGGAGGGGCATCGAAATTCTTCGGGATTTATGCGGGCCGAATAGTATCGTCGAATAAAGAGGATCTTCAGCTTGGGCGAGTATACGAAAGGGATATAGTCGAAGAAGTGGTAACATTTGGAGTACCGGATACTTCGGCAGAAGAGCCGCCTGGCGCAGAAAAGAAGACTAAACTAATATCATCCCAGCACCTAAGTTCAGCTAACACCATGGAACTCTAGTTTTGAAAAAATTGCTCGATCACTCATTGCTCCGTTAATCATTGTTAGTTAACAACAGCCGTCGGGTCTTAAACGATTTAATAGATCGATATCTTCTCGCCGGAGATTCTTGCGGCCAGATCGCCGGGTACGGCGGTCCAAGTCGATGAGTGCGGTGACATAGGCTGAGTGGCGAGAATCGAGACTGCCAGCATCTTTCATTTGACGGACAGACGACTCTAGAATCCAACCTTGAGTACGGTCGACCTCCACTCCCTTCTGATCCAAATAGCGCGCTGCTCCTTCATTGAATATATGCATGGCGCAGCTTAGATGAGTTTTGAACTCTTCGACGAGATTTTCACCTCTGTTGACTTGCGCCTCTCCCGGCTGCGCACTTGAATTCAATGTATCTATCGCCGCCTGCAAATCGGCCAGTTGGCTACTCGCTAGGTCAATTGTACCAGCCGCCTCTTCTATATCCACCTTCAGAGTTTCAAACTTTTCACTTTGCTTACCCATTTGCGAAGTCAACTTATCTAGTGATGTCACTTGCCCCGGCAACTCGCTTAAAAATGTTCGCAAGGTAAGCACTTGCCCTAACATGCTAAGCCCTCCAACCAGCAATACTCCAATGGTGGGTACGGCTATGAGCACTGCAACGAACGGCCACGCCAGTGAGCTAACGTATTCGTCGGAAATACCTTGAGGGGTCGCTCTCAGCAAAAACCAAAACCCAGCTGCACAAACAACAATCCACACAACGAGCAAGGTTATGCCCAAGGCATAGAGGCCGAACCGAGCCAACAAACTCATCGCGCTCTCCTTCAGATACAACGCTAAGCCCTCTCATAACTTCAAATCAGAAGTAAACATCTTTTTCGAATCCATCCCCCTCCCCGCTGCCCCGTTTATAACCCTGCCGCATGGAGTTGACCCTCGGCATGATATGGAGCTGTCTGATGCGGGTGCCGGTGCGGCACTGGCGCACCCTGTTCCATTATCTCGGCTGCCTCCAGATGACCTTCGAGACAGCGCGGGCCGAAGGGCGCGGCTGGATCACCTGGCACCTTCGCCCGGATGGCGTCATCTGGATCTCGGCCTGGGAAGAGACAGAGGCCGAAAAGCGCGCCAAATGCGCCCTGCCGGACGGCTTTGACCGAACGCCCTGGACGCGGCTCGAGCCTGGCTATGACGCCCGCTTCCTCGCCCCGGTCCTCCGCCGCCTCGCACGAACGCAAGCCCTCGCCGCCCTGATGCTCAGCGCCGCCACCGGCCTCGCGCTCAATGGCGCAGGCGCGGATGCATCAGGCCTTTCCTCCCTCCCCTTCCTCTCCCCTTTAACCCACCCGGGCTCTCCCCTGCTTTTCCCGCCGTGAGTGAGCGATCACGTGTAATTCAGCCCCTCGCCGCGCTCCCAAACCGGAGTCTGCGGCCGCTGGTGCTGGTCCCAATGTCCGCCAGTCCCTGCGAAGGCAGGGACCCATGGTCGGACCTCGCGTCCAGACGTGCTGTGCCATCATGGATACCTGCCTGCGCAGGTATCGGCGGCACAAGAAAAATTCCGCTCATCCCAGCGAAGGCGGGGATCTCGTCCAGCAAGGTCCGACATCGCTGCCTGAGATCCCCGCCTTCGCGGGGATGAGCGGCGCCTCCTCAACGTGCAATGACCATTGCATCTCCCGCCGCAGCGCCGTAATCCCGCGCCCATGTTGCAAATCATCCCTGAGACGCCAGCCCTGCACGCCGAGGCCATCGAAGACCTGTTCGACCGCACCTTCGGCCCCGGCCACTTTGCCAAGACGGCCGAGCGCCTGCGTGAGTATTCGGCCTCCATCCCGGAGGTGAACCGCGTCGCCGTGCTGGACGGTGAGGTGGTCGGCGTCTGCCGCGTCTGGCCGCTCGTGGTCGGCCCGGCGAAGATGAAGGCGCTGTTCTACGGCCCGGTCGCCGTCGCCCGCGCGCATCGCGGCGACCGGCTGGGGCTGACCGTCACCGGCGAAGCGCTGGAGGCCGGCAAGGCGGCCGGCTGGCCCGCCGCGGTGCTGATCGGCGCGCCGGCCTATTTTGAAGAGATCGGCTTTGTCGTGACGCCGCGCGGCAAGCTGACCTTTCCCGGCCCGCAGGACCAGTCGCGCGTCATGGTCCGCGACCTGGCAGGCGATGCCTCGCAGCTGGAAGGGCTGGTCACGGCGCGTTAGCCTGTCATCGGCCTGAAATCGACCCGGTATCGGCCTAGGATCGGCCTATAATCGGCCTGCTTTCAGACCCGCCGTTCGATCACCTTGAAGACCCCCGTCCCGGTGAGCAGCGTCCGCTCCCCGCTCCAGATGCGGCCCTCCACGGTGAACACATCCCCGGCCTGCCCCACCACCGCGCCAGAGCCCTCAACCCACTCGCCAAGCTTGGCCCCTGATAGGAAGTCACAGAGCAGCCGGATCGTCACCCACCAGGTGTCGTCATCCTTCTCAACGGCCCCGCCCCAGCACATATCGGCAAAGGTCATCAGCATCCCGCCATGCGCATTCATCATGCCATTGGTGTGATGCTCCTCAACGCGGAATGCCCGCGTCAGGCCGGTGTCGTCGCGCTTTTCAAAGAGCGGTCCGACCTGCCGGCCAAAGCCGCGATGCCAGGGCAGAAGCTCAAAGCCATCCGGCACATCGAAGCTCTGCGAGCGGGTAAAATCATCAGTCATAGGCAGCGGCCTTTGCCCCATGCGGGCGGGTCCAGCAAGCCTTCACCCAGCGGGAGGCGCAAGGCTCGCGAGGAAGGTGATGGTAGCATTCGCGGCAATGTGCGCAGCGATCGGCACCATCATGCTTCCGCTCTTCAGGCGCAGCCACGCAAAGCCAACACCCGCGACAAAGACAACGACGAGCGCCGGGATGGAGTACTGGAAATGCAGGAAGGTGAAGGCCGCGCTCGACAGCACCATCGCCATCCACGGCGGCACGCCCCGGCAGACCATGGCCCCAAGCGCCACGCCGCGAAAGGTAACCTCCTCCAGGATCGGCGCAAGCAACAGTGCGAAGACGATATACGTCGCGCCCCAATTCTCCGGCGCGAACAGGCTGGTATTGACGTCGCCATTATATTCCCACCCCTCAGTGCCCCCGAATATCATCCCGGCGATGATGTTTGGCGCGAGCAGGATCGGCGGGCCGAGCAGAATGGCCGCGATCAGCCAGTTTGGCGTGACCCGCATATCTCCGGCAAAAGCGCCCGCACCGACGCGTTCGCTCCAGAGGCTAAGAACCACAAAATGAGCAAAATGGATCGCGGCCATGACCATCCAGATACTGGAGATTGCTTCGGGTGACGGCGCATCAGAGCCGATCGCATCGCTGAAGCCGGGCCAGGCCAGCGTTACGAGCGTCATGCCAATGACGGGAAAGAGGAGCGGTGCTACCAGGACCCAGAAGGCCGCTGTGAACGGCTCGCGGCCGAGCGCGATCGGGGTATTAAAGGGGCCGGTTTCCATCCTTCGGGCTTAGAGGCTCAGCGGACGATTGCAAAGCGCTCTTTGCGTTCTGGATGCTACAGTTCAACCATGTCGAAGTCAGATTTCGGCGTGCCGCATAGCGGGCATATCCAGTCTTCGGGCACGTCCGCCCAGCGCGTGCCTGGCGCGAGTCCCTCGTCCGGGTCGCCCTCGGCTTCTTCATAGATATAGCCGCAGGTTCGGCACTGCCAGGTCTTGTACGATGCATCACTCATGGCGTTCTCCTGCAGCGGTTTACGGTGCCAATTGAGCGCGCAGCGCACCAATCAGACTGTGGCGGATCGGCGCGATATCCGTCGACGCATCGATGAGGTTTTGCATCCGGATCCCAATGAGGGCGCACCCCGCCATAAGCGCTGTCGCATCCGCATCGACATCTGGGCGAACGCTTCCATCTTCCTGGCCGCGCTCGATGATCCGGCGGATCAGGACACGCTGCACCGCATGGGAATCGGCAAAAGCTTCCCGGATATCAAGCCGGTCAGCGACGGCCGCCGCGAGCAGCATATAGTACGCCTTGTCTTCTTCGTGGCCCTCCAATGTGCGGCAATGAAGCTCCACAAAAGCGCAGAGCGCCGACAGGCCATCCATCGACCGCACATGCGCTGCATCCAACGCACTCTGCTGCCAGTTATAAAGGCCATCGATCAGGGCGCGGATCAGCCCGTCCTTGGACCCGAACCGTTGCGTCACAAGCCCTCGCGAAAAACCGGCTTCGCGCGCAATGGCTTCGAAAGTTGCGCCGGCAACGCCCTGCTTGGAGACGACCCGCATTGTGGCTTCGAGCAGTTCCTGATGCGAGCGTTCACGCCGCTCCGCCTGGGTCAGGCGCTGGCTGGAATCGCTGAGAGCTTCAACATCGGACATGGTTGCCCGGTAACATATTTGTTGGCTGTATAGCAAGTATATGTTAGTCGATACCACGTGACGAGGCGAAACCGCCCGCGGAGGAAACCATGACCATACCCACCGACATTGCCAATGCCGTCGTTAACCCAAAAGCCTATGCCGACTGGGAACAGTCTCATCAGGCGTTTGCCTGGCTTCGCAAGAACGCCCCGCTCGACGTCGCGGAGGTGGACGGATACGACCCATTCTGGGTTGTCACCAAGCATGCCGACATCAAGGAAATCGAGCGCCAGAACGACCTCTTCCACAATGAAGACCGGTCTGCGACGCTGACGACAATCGAGGCGGATCAGAAAGTCCGCGCGATGATGGGTGGCTCACCCAACCTACTGCGGTCACTCGTCCAGATGGATAATCCGGACCACCTACAGTATCGCCGTCTGACCCAGGGCTGGTTCATGCCGCAGAATTTGCGCAAGCTTGAGGACGATATCCGCGAAATCGCCCGCGGATTCATCGACGGCATGGCCGACAAGGGTACCGAATGCGACTTCGCCAAGGACGTCGCTTTTCTCTATCCGCTTCACGTCATTATGAAGGTGATTGGCGTGCCGATGGAGGATGAACCACGCATGCTGAAACTGACGCAGGAGCTTTTCGGCGCGCAGGACCCCGATGTGAACCGCACCGGTGCCGCCGTCGAGAACACCGAGATGGGCATCGGAAACATCATGGCCACGGTCACCGACTTCATGACCTATTTCGGCGCCATGACTGAAGACCGGCGCAAATGCCCGCGTGAGGACCTCGCCAGCGTCATCGCGAACGGCGAGGTCTATGACAAACCCCTCGGCCAGCTCGAAGCCATGAGCTATTACATCATCGCGGCGACAGCGGGCCACGACACCACGTCAGCCACGACGGCCGGCGCGCTCTGGGCGCTGGCCGAAAATCAGGATGAGTTTCGCAAACTGAAGGCCGATCCATCGCTGATTTCATCCATGGTGGACGAATCCATTCGCTGGGAAACGCCCGTAAAACACTTCATGCGCACGGCCATGGACGACACTGAAGTCGCTGGCCAGCCAATCAAGAAGAATGACTGGCTGTTCCTCGCCTACCCTTCTGGCAATCGGGATGAAGACGTGTTTGATGACCCGTATACATTCAAGGTGGACCGGCCTTCGAACAAGCATGTCGCGTTTGGCTATGGCGCGCATGTCTGCCTTGGCCAGCATCTGGCCAAGATGGAGATGCGCATCCTCTGGGAGGAGCTGCTGCCTCGTCTCAAATCTGTTGAACTGAACGGCACGCCAACGCGGGTTCAGGCGAACTTCGTGTCTGGACCGAAGTCTGTGCCGATCAAGTTCGAGATGGCCTAGCTTGCCTGCAAGCCAACGCTCGACAGGGCTTCGGCCTGAAGGTTCGCCACTGTCTCTTCGCTGAAGCCTTCAAGGCTCTCTTCGAAGAGCTGATGGAAATTGAGTTCGGCCTTGAGGCGCAGATAAGCTGCACCAAGGCCGATGGCAGCCCGGTCCATGAAGACAAATTCTCGCGGGATCGTCACCGGCCCGCGCTCTTTGAGCAGCTTGCGAACCTCGAAGGCTTCCTTGCGGCCATATTCGCCGGGCTTCACCCCGTCCGCGACGCTGCGGACCCGGTTGTCCAGCAGCGGCCCATAGATGAACCGCGCCCAGATGTTCAGCACTTCGACAAGCTCACGATTGAGGTTCTTGAAGCCCCACTTTTCATAGGCCGCGTAGGACGCATCGAAATCATCGGCAAGCAGGGAGCGGTAGAGATCGACAACGCCGCCCACGAAGACCGGTGGAAAGATGCGAACGCAGCCAAAGTCCAGCAGGTTCAGGGACCGGCCGCCATCCGTCACCTGGTAATTGCCAAGGTGCGGATCGCCATGAATGACGGCGTGGTGTGTGAAAGGGAGCCACCAGGTCCAGTAGAGACGCTTTGCGATATCGTTTCGCACGCCCTGCGGCGCGTCTTCATAGGCGCTCAGCGGATCGCCGCTGACCCAATCCATGGTGAGCAGTCGATCTGTCGATAGAGCATCAATCGGCTCGGGAATATTCACGAAATCCTTGCCGCCCAGCATGTGCCGGTAGAGCTGCATGTGCTGGCGCTCGCGCTTATAGTCGAGTTCCTCACGCAGCCGGTCGGAGATCTCATCGACCATCTCGCGAGGGTCGATCGACCCATCCATGCGCCGGAAAAGGCCGAGCAGGTTTTTCAACTGCCCGACATCCGACTCAACGGCGCTCGACATGTCGGGGTATTGCAGCTTGCAGGCAACTTCGCGGCCGTCGGGCAATGTCGCACGGTGCACCTGACCGAGCGAGGCCGCATGGGCTGCTTCCTTGCCGAAGGTTTCGAACTTGTCCTGCCAGTCAGGCCCAAGCTCAGCGCGCATGCGGCGCTTCACGAAAGGCCAGCCCATGGCCGGCGCCTGCGCCTGTAGCTGGGAGAGTTCGGCGGCGTATTCGGCGGGCAGAAAGTCCGGAATGGTCGACAGCATCTGGGCGACCTTCATCAGCGGGCCCTTGGTTTTCCCCAGCGCCGATGCGAGCGCCTTGGCGACTTTCTCATCGCTGTCATCGCCGCCGAACATGCGATTGGCGGCAAAGGAAAGACCAGCCGAAGACAGATTGGTCCCGACCTTCGCTGTGCGGGCGATGCGGGCAGTCAGCCTGTTTCGTTCGGGGTCGCGTTCATCAGACATTTTCGAGTTACGGCTCCTGTTTCCGCAGATACCTGCGAAGGCAGGTATCCAAAGCTCAACCTTTCAGCTTGTCCAGCGCATCAAGGTCATGCCATGGACCCCTGCCTGCGCAGGGGTCTGCGGATGACCGGACCATGAGAGCCCTGTCACCACGACCCGATATTCTCGGCGCTCGCCCATGGCTCTTTCGGCGGTAGGGGGTCACCTTTCTGGAGGAGCTCGACCGATATGCCATCTGGCGAGCGGACAAAGCACATCCGTCCGTCGCGCGGCGGGCGATTGATCGTCACGCCCAGCTTTTCGAAGCGTTCAGTCGCCTCGTAAATGTCGTCGACCTTGTAAGCGAGGTGACCGAAGTTGCGCCCCCCTTCCAATTCCTCAGGGTCCCAATTGTGGGTCAGCTCGACCATTGGAAGCCCGGGTGGCAAACCCTGCTCGCCTTCGCGCGCCGCTGGGTAGCGGACGATATCTTCAGGCGAGGCAAGGAAGACCAGCGTGAACCGGCCGGCTTCATTATCGACCCGGCGTAGCTCCTGCAGCCCGAGGCCGTTACAGAAGAAGTTCAACGCCGCATCGACATCGCTGACGCGGATCATGGTGTGCAGATATTCTACGCTCATGAGTCTTTTCCTTCGAGGCGTTTGATCTCTGACCGCAAGGACGGCGGCGCGTTTCGATAATAGTGGGAGGTCACGAGGAAGAGAAAACCGACGATGATGGCCATCAGGAAGACGAACGTCATGAAGCTGTGGAACATATAGCCCCGCTGCATCGGCCCTTCGACAGCACCGCCCAGTCGCCAGAGAAAATCCCAGATCCAGTTGAAGGCCATGATCAGCGGCGGCAGAGCGATCAGGCTGACCAGGGCGGCGACCCAACGATAGGTTCCCGCAAGCGGCGCTTCGCACCGGATGAAGCTCTGCTTGAAGAGGTCGCGGTCAACCGAATCTGAGAGAAGGCCTTTCTCGACCATGGAATTATAGACCGCGTTCGAAAAATCCGGCAGCTCACGCCATTTCATGATGAGCCAAACGCCCCATAGCCCCAGCGCGACAAACATCAGCGCGTAGAATGTGAGTATCTGCATCTGGTATCCTGCAAGTTGGCGGGCGCGCCAGGCCTGCCATCACTACAGGTCAGGCCGCATGGGCACGCTCGAAAGTCAGCATGGCACGCTTACGCGCCACTCCCCAATGGTAATTATGTAGCCTCTTGTCCGAGGCAAGGGCACGATGGCAGGGAATGAGCCAGGCGATGGTATTGGCGCCGATCGCTGTGCCGGCTGCACGGGCGGCTTTTGGCTGACCTGCTGCGGCTGCAACCTCGCCATAGGTGCGGGTCTCGCCAGCCGGGATATCCAGTAGCGCGCGCCAGATCTGACGCCGGAAGGGTGTTCCGTATAGCGCGACGGGAACGGGGTCTCCAGACTGGAAGATACGCTGCGACCATTTCATCGCTTCAGCGTCGTCGCGGCGGGGCTCCGAATTGGGATAACGGCTCGCGAGATCGGCGAAGACGCGGTCTTCTGAATATCCCGGATGCTCAAAGCCGGACTTCTGCCCGGCGCCATCATCAGCAAAGCCAAGCCCGCAGAGGCCGCGCGGCGAGGCCATGAAGATGCCCGTGCCGAAAGGTGTTGGCGCCTTGCCGATGATCAGATCGGCGCCGCCGCCTCCGGCTTTGGCTTCGCCCGGGCTGAGGCCTTCATGAGCGATGAAGAGGTCATGGAGGCGAGACGGACCGGAGAGCCCGGTCTCCAGCGATGCATCAAGGACAGACGCCCCCTGACGCAAAAGGTCCCCCGCCTCTGCATGGGCCAGCGCGGCCTGAAACTGTTTCGGGCTGATACCGGCCCAGCGGGTAAACTCGCGCTGGAAGTGATGCGGAGAGAGACCCATCGCGTGGGCACACTGGCTGAGGTCTGGCCAGTCGCGCCAGGTATCCCCCAGGAAAGACAACGCGTCAGCCATGCGTTCATAGGCCACGGCGCGCTCATCGAGATTGGGAAGTGTCCTCGTCATGAGGGAGAGTGTCCCTCAATCGGTTTGGCCTTTCCACCCGTTTCTTGCGGATCAGACGCCCATGCCGGATTTCGCGTAGCTGATGCCTGCGCCCATCCAGATATTCATCATGATGGGCAAGCCGATCACGCCGGACACGCCGAGAGCGATGACTTGCGCGCTACGCCGGCGCTGCTGGCAGAAGAGCGCGGCACCGCTGAACAGTCCGAGCATGAAAATCTGCCGCCCAACATACCAGATGAGGCTGCCCTGAGGATTGCGACCATCGGCCATCATGCCAGACATCATTTGATTGAAGTCAGCGCCCGCGAGGATCGCGACCGCGAGCGCCGCATAAAAGCACATCGCGATGATGAAGCGCTGGTGCGGGAACTTGTTGGCCAGAAACTCGCCAATGCCCGCGCCAACCAGCAGGCCGAGCCCTCCCAGCAGGAAGAAACCCGGCATGAAGATGTTGACCATGACTAGCCGACTTTTTGCTCGTCACCGTCAAGTTCGTATTCGCGTATCTTGCGGTAAAGCGTCGACCGCCCGATGCCGAGACGGCGGCTGACTTCGGACATGTGGCCCTGATAGAAATCAATGGCGTACTCGATGATGTCGCGTTCGATTTCTGACAGCTGACGAAGTTCGCCAGCCTCGTCCTTCACCGCGATCGGCCCTGCTGAGGCAGCAATCTGGCTGGTATCATTCGCGGCACCGACAGATTGCGGAACCGGTGGCAGGTCAACCATCTCCGGCATCACGCCGGAGATTTGCGGGAAGTCGTGCGTCTGGAGTTCGCTTCCCTCACAAAGGATCACGGCCCGGAACACGGCATTTTCAAGCTGGCGGACGTTGCCCGGCCAGTCATGAGCGCAAAGCATTCGGATCGTCTCTTCGCTCGCCGTCTGCACGTCCCTGCCCTCGGACGCGTTGAAGCGCGAGATGAAGAGATCGACCATGGCTGGAATATCTTCCTTGCGCTCGCGCAGGGACGGCATGTCGATCGGGAAAACGTTGAGACGGTAATAGAGGTCTTCGCGGAAACCACCGGCCTTTACCTGCTCGGCAAGGTCACGATTGGTCGCGGAGATGATCCGCACATCGACTTTTGTCGGACGGCGCGAACCGACCGCGTCGACCTCGCCTTCCTGAAGGGCCCGCAGCAGTTTGACCTGCATGTCGAGTGGCAGCTCACCGACCTCATCAAGGAACAGCGTGCCGCCGTCGGCTTCGACGAACTTACCCAGGGATTTTGAAACGGCGCCCGTAAACGCGCCTTTCTCGTGACCGAACAGGATCGACTCGACGAGGTTTTCCGGGATCGCGCCGCAGTTGACCGTGACGAAAGGCTTGCCAGCACGGTCTGAAGCGCCCTGGATGCACCGCGCGATCACTTCCTTACCGACACCGCTTTCACCGAGAATGAGCACCGGAATGTCAGAACTTGCCGCGCGCTGGCCGAGGCGAACGACCTGGCGCATGGTCGGGGCGGCCGCGATCATGTCGTCAAAGCTCATCCCGCCTTCTGATTTGCGAGTCAGGCGTTTTACTTCGCCAGTCAGCGTAGACATTTTGAGCGCATTGCGAATTGAAACCACGACGCGTTCGGGATTGGCAGGCTTCACGATGAAGTCCACGGCGCCTGCGCGCATGGCCGAAACGATCGTGTCGATACCCGACGTCGCGGTGAGCATGATGACCGGCACATCCGGCACACGCTCTGACAGTCGCTCCAGCGTTTCCATGCCTGAAAGACCGGGCATTGTGAGGTCCAGAAGGATGACGTCGGCACCCGCCTCCGTCGCGGTGGTGAAGCCGCTCTCTCCATCGGGCGCCGTACGACAAGCAAAGCCGGCCTTCTCCACAGCCGCCTGAATCAGTCTGCGCTGCGTAGGATCGTCGTCGATCACCAAAACCGTTTTGGCCATATATCTCACCCGTGTTTCGGACCCATTGGGTCATTTCGTTACGGCCCGATATGGCACACAGAGATGGAGTTATGGTTCAGCCGATCCTTGAAATTTGATGGAAATACGATCTCTCGCGCAGAACGGTCTATTGCGTCACCGAGAGCTCACGCCCGTCCAGCGTTTCGAAGAAGGCGTCGTTTGTGACAACAAAACTGCCATCATTCATCTCGAACGCACGGTCGTATCCCTGTGGCAGCTCGATCTGACCGCTCGGCGTGTTGGCATTGTAGGTTTCAACGCCGCGGATCCACTCACTCGTCTCGCGCGGGCTTGATGAGGTGATTTCATTTCGCTTTTTCCAGCCATTGAAGGTGATGTCGGAAATCTCGTCATACGTATTGGAGACGACAGAGCTCGCACTCGGCTGGCGAGGGGTGTTTTTGGGCCGTGAGGCTTCGAGATACGCCTGAATCCGACGATCCCATTCAGGGTTGGAACGGTAATTCTTCAGGAACAGCATAAAAGCTGGCACATAGTCTTCGATCTGATCTTTCGGCGCTGCGATCAGGATTTGAACCACTGCAGCACCATATCCAGCCTCCAGAGGCTGTCCGAAGCCGAAGCTGTGTCCGCTAAGCATATAGCTGTGCGTCGAAAAGACGATCATCGCAGCGGTGTAGTCCTTGCCGTCGCGCTTGTAGTCGAATGTCACGCTGGCGGCGTCCCACCAGTTCTTGGAATAAGGATCGCCCTGCATCTCGTAAGTAAACGGTGGCTTGGCGAGGGCTTCGGAGGTCGCCGGATCGCGCTCCACACTGACGATCTGAGGGCTGTCGAGCTGGCCGATAAAGCCCTGCACATACTCATCGGCGGAATTAATGGCTGCAGGTATGCACCCCTGACCGACCGGCATGCCCTGATTATTGAAGCGCCAGCTCGTCTGCGGGAGCATACGGATCATGGCTTCACCGTCAGCAGAGGTCGCGGTCCAGTCGGTTCGAAAGCCCTTATTGCAGTCCATGCCCATCTGCCAGACAATCCCGCCTTCGGTCGTCCAGTCAGCAGGGATGACCGAGGTCGCGGCGACGATGGGCTTCTCGAATCCCGTCGGGTCCATGATCTCTGTGACCTTGAAGCGCATATCCTTCGGTTGCGCATTCGCGGTGAACATCGACATGGCCGCGATACCGCCAGCCAGGGCCACCCTGATGATGGATTTTGATAGCGTCGACATGAAAACCTCCGAAAACTCGCCTCTGTCATTAGAGGCGGGCTTTCGGAGGAAATCAGGTCAGAACGGAATGAGTAGTCCCGGCCAAACAGCCGGAAACAAAAGCTCTATATACGTTCGATGATGATGGCCGGGGCCATGCCGCCCGCGGCGCACATGGTCACGAGACCATACTTGCCACCGGAGCGCTCCAGCTCATCCAGGGCCGTGCCGATCAGGATGGAGCCGGTCGCGCCGATTGGGTGGCCGAGCGCCATCGCACCGCCATTGATGTTGACCTTCTCGCGGTCGAGCTTGAGGTCGCGGATGAACTTCTCTGCGACGACAGAGAAGGCTTCGTTGATCTCGTAAACGTCGATATCGTCCGTTGTCAGGCCAGCCTTTTCGAGGACTTTCTTCGCAGCCGGCACCGGTGCGTTGAGCATCAGCGTCGGGTCGTCGCCCATATTGCAGGTCGCAACAATCCGGGCGCGCGGCTTAAGGCCATGCTTGTCAGCATACTCTTTCGAGGTGACGAGGATCGCTGCTGCGCCATCGACGACGCCGGAAGAGTTACCAGCGTGATGGACGTGGTCCACGCCGTCCTTCAGTTGCGGATACTTCTTCTCGATCATGTTGCCATAGGTCAGACCCTTGTCGTCGACCGGCACATCCCAGAACATGTTGAAGACGGTCTTGAGGCCAGACAGGCTTTCCATCGTCGTGCTGGGGCGCGGGAACTCGTCCTTGTCGAGCGCCAGCGTGCCGTCGCGGTTGTAGACAGGGATCACGGACTTGTCGAAACGGCCTTCATCCATGGCCATCTTGGCGCGCTGCTGCGAGACGACGGCAAGTTGATCAAGAGCTTCACGGTCGATGCCCTCAAGGGTCGCGATGGCATCAGCGCAACAGCCCTGCTGGGACTGCGGATGAAGTTCGCGCAGGTGAAGGTTGCCTGCATCCATCATGGGCGGGTTCTTCGGGTCTGCAGTCGCAGCGGTGTAGCTCATCATCTCACAGCCGCCTGCGACGACGCAGTCTTCCATGCCGGACATGATTTGAGCCGCAGCGAGCGAAACCGTCGTGATGCCCGAGCCACAGAAACGATCGAGCGTGACGCCGGAAGCCGTCACGTCGTAGCCGGCGTCGAGCGCCGCCATGCGGCCCATGTCAGCCCCTTGTGCGCCGCGCTGGGAACTCGTGCCCCAGATCACATCATCGACGGTCGCGGTGTCGAGATTGTTGCGGTCACGGATTGCAGCCAGCACCGTGGCGCTGAGATGTTGTGGATGCAGGTGGGCAAGCGAGCCTTTGCCAACCTTACCGATGCCACGCGGCGTGCGAACCGCGTCAATTATGTATGCGTCTGCCATGAATGTCTCCCGAAGGCATTGATCGAATGGGATCAGCTAGCCGCCTTCCGCAGAGTAAATGCAATCTATGCCGTTGCGTCAGAGTCCGAGCACGTCGCTCATATCATAAAGACCCGGCGACTGGCGGATCGCCCAGCGGGCAGCGGCCAGTGCTCCATTGGCGAAAACAGCCCGGTCGAGCGCCGTATGGGAAAGCGACACGATTTCCATATCGCTGCCAAACGTGACTTCATGCTCTCCGATGACCCCGCCAGAACGGCGCACGGCAAAGCCGATCTTTCCAGGCTCCCGCTTTGCATCGGGTCCATCATAAGGCTCTGAGCGCAGCGTTTTGAGGTCAGCGCCCCGCCCGCTTGCAGCCGCATCCCCCAGCATGAGCGCCGTTCCAGACGGCGCGTCGACTTTGCGCCGGTGATGCGTTTCGAGGACCTCGATATCCCAGTCTTCACCAAGACTTTGCGCGGCCCGTTTTGTGAGCGCGCAGAGCAGGTTCACACCCAGCGAATAATTGCCAGCCTTGACGATTGCGAGGTCACCTGCCGCTTCTGAGATCTCTGCTTCGGCGGCCGCGTCAAAGCCAGTCGTGCCAATGATAACAGCCTGGACGCTTGTCTTGCGCAGGGCCGCCAGAGCGGCAAGCGTCGCCTTTGGTGTGGTAAAGTCGATCCATATATCGGCTTTCTTCGCGGCGTCTTCGACACTGTCGCTGATGGAGGTGGACAGACCCGGCCGGGCGAGCACTTCGCCGACCGTCTTGCCAATGTTTGGCGAGCCGGGTGCTTCGCTCGCGCCTGCAAGGATGTGACCGCCGTCAATGGCCGCATTTGCCAGTTGTTGGCCCATCCGTCCGGCGATCCCGGCAATTGCGATTTTCAGTCCTGAAGTCATGGCGACACTCTTAGACGGTTTTGCTCTGCTGCGCATAGGGCAGAAATTGGTCTATCAGCCAAGGACGTTACTCTGTTTCGACGCGGCGGACCGGCACGCTAAAACTGCAAATGTCCAGGATTTCCGGCGGCTTACGATAGAAGAATTCGTCGTTCCTGATCCGCTTTGAGCGCTTGAAGTCCTCAAAGGCCTGGCTGCCAGTCACCATCGCCTCCCATTTCGGCCGCGCCTCTTCCGGAAGGTCGGATGCCATCCGGAAAGACAGGATAACGTCACCCTGCAATGGGGGTTGGATCACACCATTCTCGATCTCGCGACTGCCGCGCTGGAGCGCCTGGACATGTTCCATCCCGTCAATGACGCGGCCAAAGACTGTGAGGTTTCTGTCAAGATAGCGCTGGGCATCAAGAACGATGTAGAATTCGGTCGAACCGCTGTCTGGATCGACATCTCGCGCCATCGCGATTGCGCCCGGACAATGAAGCAACCATTCGCGCCCGATCAATTCGCTGCGGCCGACCGGAAAACCAGTAATGTGGCCAACTTCGGGGGCGAAGAGATCTTTATTTCCGAGCGGCGTGAAGCGACCTGACGAATAGGGCCTGTCATTTTCATTGGTGAGGTTCGGCCAATCGAGAATAGCGGTCTCGTCCTGGAAGCCACCCTGAGCAACGAATCCGTCAATCACGCGATAGAAGCGATTACCGGCCATGATGCCGCCAAAGGCCAGCTTGCGCATACGATCAACATGAGCGGGCGCAAAGTCCGGATTGAGCTCGATGCTGATCGTCCCGTGTTCTGTCTCAATAAGCAGCAGGTTCTCAGCCTGGATCGGCCGCCATTCAGGCAGGACCTCCACACCGGCATCGGTCTCCTGCGCAGACCCAGGCAGCGAGATGATGCCAATCGCAGTTGCCACAAGGCACACCAGCATCGCTTGCCAGATGAAACGCGTCATTGCCTGCTCCCTGATTCCCGGTCGACACATGAAGACTATCGAGGTTTTGCGCGCTCTGCTATGCGCTTGCCGCAATGTATCAGATATCTGCAAAAGGCCCGCGTGAGGCCATTGAAGCGGCGTGGGACGCCCTCGCCTGGGCTGACCCTTCCCCTGCTGGCGCCGTCGATGCGAAAGAAGAAGGCCGCCATGCCTGGCGCCTCGACGCTTACGCGGAAGACGCCGATGACGCCGAAGCGTGCAAGGCGCTGATCCTGGAAACCTCTCCAGACCTCAACCCGGTTGTCGAAGAGCTGGAAGACCGCGATTGGGTGACCGTCTCCCTGGAAGGCCTTCCACCGGTCGACGCTGGACGTTTCATCGTCGCCGGTAGCCATGCTCTGGCCAAGTCGGCGCCGGGCAAGACACCAATCCTGATCGAAGCTGGCCCCGCTTTCGGGACCGGCCACCACGGCACGACGCTTGGCTGCCTGATCGGTCTGGAACATGTGTTGAAGGTGGGACGCCCGCAAAAAGTGCTGGATATCGGCACCGGCTCAGGCGTGCTCGCCATTGCCGCGATCAAGGCCGGGTCCAAGCGGGCGTGGGGCACGGAAATCGACGCCGACAGCGTCCGGGTCGCCAATGAAAACGCGGCGAAGAACCATGTTGCGAACGCATTCAAGACATTCGAGACCGCTGGCGGCGTCAATGCCACGCTTCGCGCGGATGCGCCGTACGATCTTGTTTTCGCAAACATCCTGTTCCGTCCGCTCGTCGGGCTTTGCCCAACCATCGCTCACCTGACCGCGCCGGGCGGCCACGTCATCCTGTCCGGCCTGCTGGCACATCAGGAACCACTGGTGCGCGACGCATATACCGGCCACGGCCTCAGCCTCGTCAAACGTATCCGCAAGGACGGCTGGGCAAGCCTCGTCTTTCGCAAGCCGCACTGAACAAGTTCTTCCGCTTCTCCACTGGAAGCACTAGATTAGCCGCATGAGACAGAATTTTGACGTGAAAGGCGGTCCACAGCTCGGCCGCAATAACCTGCCCAAGCTTCGCGACGCCATGAAGGCGCAAGGTCTGGATGGTTTCTACATCCCGCATGAGGATGAATATCAGAACGAGTACCTGCCCGCTTCGAATGACCGGTTGACCTGGGCCACCGGCTTCACCGGTTCGGCCGGCGCGGCAATGGTTCTGCAGGACAAGGCGGTCATCTTCGCCGATGGCCGATACACACTTCAGGTCCGCGACCAGACCGATCCTGACTTGATAGACGTGGAAAGCCTGCCCGATCCTGGTCCATTCGGCTGGCTCGCAGAACAATCGATGCCCGGCAAGACGATTGGCTACGATCCGCGCCTGATGACGCCGGATGAGTTGGCCAAACTCGAAACCGCTGCGAAGAAAGCCGGGGCGACCCTGGAGGCCGTAGAAACCAATCCAATCGATGCAGCCTGGGATGACCGGCCGGCTGAACCGATGGCCCCCGTCGTGCCCCAACCGCTGAAACATGCCGGCGTCGAAGCCACGACAAAGCGCGAAACAATCGCCAAAGCCCTTGAGAAGGATGGCGCGGACGCAGCCATCATAACGTCGCCTGCGTCCGTCGCATGGGCCTTCAATATCCGGGGCGGAGATGTCGCCTGCTCGCCGCTGCCGCTCTCGCGCGCAGTGATCAACAAGGACGGCTCGGCCGACCTGTTCCTCGATCCCCGCAAGGCGAGCAAGGACCTGCGCGAGCATCTCGGCAATACCGTGACGCTGCGTCCCATGGACGAACTCGAAACTGGGCTCGCTGGGCTGTCCGGAAAGACGATCAGCCTGGACCCGGCGCTCGCCTCGGCATGGTTCTTCAAACAGGTCGAAGATGCGGGCGCGACGATCCTTCGCCAGCCCGACCCCGTCTTGCTGCCAAAGGCCTGCAAGAACGAGACGGAAATTGCCGGTTCAGAAGCCGCCCATATTCGCGACGGTGCAGCGCTCACCCGCTTCCTGCATTGGCTGGACACCGAAGCGCAGTCTGGCGAGGTGACCGAAATCGATGCTGCGCTGAAGCTGGAATCGTTTCGAGAGGATCTCGGCGACCTCAACGACCTCTCGTTCGAAACCATTTCTGGTGCAGGTCCGCACGGGGCGCTGCCTCACTACCGCGTTTCTTCAGCGTCAAATCTGAAGCTCGAGCGCGGTACGCTCTATCTTGTCGACAGTGGCGGCCAATATCTCGACGGCACAACGGATGTGACCCGCACGGTGCCCATCGGCGATGCCTCAGGCGACATGAAACGGCACTATACGCTGGTGCTTCAAGGACACATCGCGCTGGCCAAAGTCCGCTTTCCGAAGGGCACGACGGGCACGCATCTCGACGCGCTGGCCCGCCACCCGCTCTGGCAGGCCGGCCTCGATTACGACCACGGCACCGGCCATGGCGTCGGCGTCTATCTTGGCGTTCATGAGGGGCCGCAGCGGATCGCGAAACCGTGGAATGCCATCCCGCTCCGGCCAGGCATGATCGTATCGAATGAACCGGGCTTTTACCGCGAAGGCCAGTACGGCATCCGCATCGAAAACCTGCAATATGTGACCGAAGCCACCGATATTCCCGGCGGCGAAAGAAAGATGCTGGGCTTCCAGTGCCTGACATGGGCGCCGCTCTCGCGCGACCTCATTGTGCAGGACATGCTATCGCCCGCTGAGCATGAATGGGTCGACCAGTATCATGCAGAGGTGCTCGAGAAGATCGGCCCGCTGGTCGAAGGCGATGTCAGCGACTGGCTGAAGGCCGCTTGCGCGCCGCTCTAAACGCCGGCCATCTCCAGCCACTCGTCTTCGGTCATCACCTGGATCCCGAGGTCTTCAGCTTTCTTGAGCTTTGAACCGGCGCCCGGACCTGCAACCACGATGTCTGTTTTACCAGAGACCGAGCCGGACACCTTTGCGCCGAGAGCCGTCGCGCGGGACTTGGCCTCGTCCCGCGTCATCTTTTCAAGCGTGCCCGTGAAGACAATCGTCTTGCCAGAAACCGCCGATTCGGAGGCCGGTGCTTCGGCATCGGCGACGTCGACCTTGTCGAGGAGGGCCGTCAGCATCTCCTGATTGTGCGGCTCGGCGGCGAACTCCTTCAGGCTTTTCACGGCCGTCTGCCCCACCCCATCGATGGACAAGAGATCGGCTTCCGCCGTTTCGTCTCCGCCCGCCGCTTTCTCGACCGTCTGCCAGAAAGCGGGCCAGCTAAGATAGCTGCGCGCAAAAACACCCGATGTCGTCTCGCCGACATGGCGAATGCCAAGCCCATTCAGAAATCTCTGGAAGGGCGGATTACGGCGGGCATCAATCGACGCGAACAGATTATTTGCAGATGTCTCGCCAAATCCTTCCCACTCCTTCAGAGGACGAAGGCCAGCTTCCTCAATCTTCTGCGCCAGCCGGAAAATATCCTGCGGGCCTTTCACAACGCCCGTGGAGTAAAAAAGCTCGACCTGCTTTGCCCCTAGCCCGTCAATATCCAGCGCCTTGCGCGAGACGAAATGTTTCAGTCTTTCAACGGCTTGCGCCGGACAGGTGAGACCGCCCGCACAGCGGCGGCGAACATCTTCCTCGCCGGTCTCGTCCGCTTCGCGAACGGCCGCTGCGCCACATTCCGGGCATTCAGTCGGCATCTCATAAGGCGCTGGCCGGTCGGTACGGTCCGGATCGACGACGCCGAGCACTTGTGGAATGACATCGCCCGCGCGCTGGATCTCGACCTTGTCGCCAGGGCGGACATCGAGCCGCGCAATCTCATCTTCATTGTGCAGCGTGGCATTGGAGACGACCACGCCGCCAACTGTGACAGGCGTCAGGCGCGCGACCGGCGTGAGCGTTCCTGTCCGGCCCACCTGGATTTCGATCGCTTCCAGTGTAGTGACAGCCTTCTCAGCGGGAAATTTATGAGCGATGGCCCAACGTGGAAAGCGACTGACGAAGCCGAGCCGTTCCTGCCAGTCGAGACGGTTCACCTTGTAGACCACGCCGTCAATGTCATAGCCAAGCGCAGCCCGCCGCTCTGCAAAATCATTATAGGCGTCGATGAGGCCAACCGTGTCCTTGTGCGGTTTGAACAGGTCATTCGTCACAAATCCCCACTCGCCCAGCATGGTGACGGCCTCTGTCTGCGTGTCGGCAAACTGGGCCGATACGGCTCCCCAAGCGTAGGCGAAAAAGCGGAGCGGGCGCGACCGGGTAATTGCGACGTCGAGCTGCCGCAAGCTTCCCGCAGCGGCGTTGCGAGGATTGGCGAACACCTTCTTCCCCGCGGCTTCCTGATTGGCATTGAGCGCCTCAAATGCATCGCCAGTCATGTAGACTTCGCCGCGTATCTCGATCATCTCAGGCCAGGTGTCGCCAGCCAGTTCGACGGGAATATCCTCAATCGTGCGGGCATTCGTCGTGACGTCCTCACCAACCTGCCCATTACCGCGCGTCGCAGCCCGGACGAGCTTTCCGTTTTCATAGGTGAGGCTGAGCGACAGTCCGTCGATTTTCGGCTCTGCCGTGATGACGAGTTCCTCAGTGTCAGCCAAGCCGAGATAACGTCGGATCCGAGCGACAAACTCTTCAACGTCTTCATCGGAAAAGGCATTGTCCAGCGAGAGCATGGGCACGCCATGGGTCACCTTCGAGAAAGCCTCAGACACCTCAATGCCCACCCGTTCGCTTGGGCTGTCTGAGCGTTTCAAATGCGGGAAACGCGCTTCGATCTCGAGATTACGAGCGCGGAGCGCATCATAGTCGGCATCGCTCAGGTGAGGATCATCATCCTTGTAATAGGCCGAATCGGCCAGCCGGATCTCGGTGGCGAGTCGGGCCAGTTCCCGTCGGGCGTCAGCTTCGTTCAACGCCTCGACGGGAACAGGCTTGCTCATACATCCTCCAGCAATCGCGATGCTGCCGCACGCGCCTCCTCAGTGATCGTTGAGCCGGAAAGCATGCGGGCAATTTCTTCATGTCTAGCGTCTGCATCTAGCCCGGTCAGCACCGTCCGGCCAAGTCCGTTTTGACCGTTGCTGTCCTTTGATATGAGCCATTGTCCGCTGGCGGCCGCTGCGACCTGCGGGCTGTGCGTGATGGCAAAGACCTGACGTGACGTGGCGAGGCGCGACAGGCGCTCACCAATTGCTGCGGCAACGGCGCCGCCAACGCCCTGATCGGCCTCGTCAAACACCATCACCGGCACAGCATTGGATTCCGCCAACACGCACTGGAGCGCGAGCGAAAAGCGGGCAAGCTCGCCGCCCGACGCGATCTGGCGAAGCGGACCAAAGCCGGCACCGGGATTGGTCTCGACCTCGAACTCGACTTTCTCTCGTCCCATCGCGCCAGATGCCCCTTCTTCGATCTCGTCGAAGCGAACACGCACACGTGTCCGGTCCAATTTCAGGGGTTTCAATTCGGTTTCGATAGAGGCCTCGAGCTGACGCGCCGCTGTCATGCGCGCCTGGCTCAACCGGTCTGCGACTGTTCGCCAGCGTGCCGCGGCATCCTTTTCTTCCGAGCGCGCCTTTTCGACATGGCGTTCAGGCGCATCGAACAGGTCGAGTTTCTCGGCGATCTCAGCGGTAAAATCTGACAGCTTGTCCGGCTCCACATTGTATTTGCGGGCGGCAGATTTCAGCGCAAACAGGCGCTGTTCGGCCTTTTCCAGTGAAGCCGGGTCATGGACCGCTGCATCGGCGAGCAGGTCCAGTGCAGAGCGCGCTTCCCCAAACTCGATAAGCGCCCGTTCAAGGGCCTCAGCAGCCGCCTTTGCCGCCTTCGACAGCGGACCACCCGACGCTTCAAGGCCATCAATGCGAAGCACGCGCTCGGCAGAGCGACTGGCCCGCGCCAATGCGCCCTCAATGTCGCCTTCGTCACAGGCAGCGACAGATTCAGCAACCGACTCGGCGATCTTCTCAGAATGCATCAAGACGCCGCGCTCACTGCTCAGCCGGTCATATTCACCGGCTTCAGCCCCGAGCACGTCCAGCTCTTCGGCGGCCGCGGACAGCCAGGCATAGCGTTCCTCTGATTCGGCAAGATCAGCTTCTAGAGCCTCACGCGCGGCGCGTTTTTCCTGATAGGTTTTCCAGGTCGCCGCGCATTGCGTGAGCAAGTCCTCATTTCCAGCAAAGAGATCAAGCATGGATCGATGCTGGGCCGGTTTCATCAGGCCGGAGGCGGCATGCTGACCGTGGATTTCGACCAGCGTCTCACCAACCGCCTGCAACAAGCCAGCGCTGGCGGGCTGATCGTTGATGAAAGCCCTCGCTGGTCCGGTCGATGAAATCACCCGCTTCAGCATCAGGGTTTCGAACGGCGACGCTTCGACGCCCTGCTCGGTCAGAACCGCCCAGACAGGGTGATCCGGCGGCAAACAGAATTCAGCCAGGACACTTGCCTGGTCTTCGCCCTTGCGGACGAATTTGCGATTAGCCGGGTCGCCAAGCGCCTGTCCCAGCGCATCAAGGATAATGGACTTGCCCGCACCGGTTTCCCCGGTGAGAGCGGTGAAGCCTTGGGCGACCTCGATGTCGAGTCGCTCAATAAGCAGGAAAGATCGTATAGAGAGCGCAATAATCATGCGCCCTCATAACACTGGAACAAAAAGAGAACAAGAGGTCTTGTTTAGACCGCTACCAAGGGGTCAGCTTCTGCAGCAGCGTCCGTTCAGATGACGTCCGCTGGGCCCCTGAGCTGTTGTTCTCGATGAGGTCATAGCTCATCTCGTACCAGGGCGAATTCGGATAATTGTAGCCGAGCACGGAAGCAGCAGCCACGGCCTGGTCACGCAAGCCAAGCGAGAGGTAAGCCTCGACCAGACGGTGGAGGGCCTCGGGCGTATGGGTGGTGGTGTCGAAGTCTTCGACCACGGTTTTGAACCTGTTCACTGCGGCCAGATGTTCATTCCGGCGCAGATACCAACGGCCGATCTCCATCTCCTTGCCAGCGAGCTGATCGCGGACCATGTCGATCTTCACTTCAGCATCACGCGCATAGTCGGTCTGCGGGAAGCGGCGGACAACATCGTTCAGCGCGGCCAGGGCGAGTTCGGTTGTCTTCTGGTCACGGCCGACGTCGACGATCTGCTGGAAGTAGCTGAGCGAAATGATGTAATACGCATAAGGCGCGCCCTGACCGGCCGGATTGAGCGACAGGTAGCGCTGAGCCGTCGATACCGCATCATCATACCGGCGAGAGCGGTAGGAGGCATAAGCGGACATCAGCGTGGAGCGGCGCGCCCATTCGGAATATGGGTGCTGGCGCTCGACTTCGTTAAAGAGCTCAATCGCGCTGATATAGTCCCGCTTGTCCAGTTCCTCAGCGCCGGCATTGTAAAGCGCTTCCACCGGCCGTTCGACATAGGCAAGGTCCCGTGCTTTGCGGCTGGAGCTACAGGCGCTCACGGCCAGGGTAGCTGTCGCGATGACGAGAAGGGATGACGACTTCAACTTCATGGATATGTCCACTGTCCACTAGAGTGGTCTGCACTTTGCCGCTGGAGCGGCTGATGTAAAGTGGGTGCGTGCAGGAACTTCTGTTCACATTCCTTGTTATTTTGACCGAACGGACTACCATCCGATTTGGACCACGCCGAAACCGGGAACGATAGGCGCCCGGCGATCAAGGCCGATAGCAATGACGACGAAGGAAAATAGCGGTTTCGCCGCCTCAGAAGTTGATACAATTGTCGGCGAGCGAATCCGCCGCCGCAGAATTCTGTCTGGCCTTACCCAGGACCAGCTTGGCGAAGCGCTCGGCGTTTCCTATCAGCAAATCCAGAAATACGAGACCGGTGCCAACCGCGTCAGCGCTGGCAGACTCTATCTGCTCGCGGCGGAACTCGACATTTCTCCGGGCTGGTTTTTCGAAGGTCTCCACGACACTCAGGACCCTGCCGACGACGAGATCGCGTCTTCATCGCGCTTCGCGATAGATTGCGTGCGGAGTTTGACCAAGATCAAGGATGAGCGCGTGCGCGCCGCCATTCAAACCATGATCCGGACTCTTGCAGAGGCTGATGATGTCGATGAGGCCGTAAGCCTGAGCGCGGCGCCTATTCAGCCATCCAACGGCCTGCCCGCCGAATAGACGGGCGCCCGTTTCCTGAACTCACACAATTTGAACGCGATAGACGCTTAAAGATGGGCGGCGGTAACAGCGTGCGTGGCGAGGGCCTCATCGGTTTCCCAACACCAGGCTGCAGGACGATCCAGCAGTGCACAGACCAGTTTGTTGTTCAGCGCATGTCCGGGCTGACGCGCTTCGTACACGCCAGCGATGGGCGCACCGGCCAGCATCAGATCACCAATTGCATCGAGGATCTTGTGACGAATGAACTCGTCATTCGTGCGCAAGCCTTCAGGGTTCACGATGTCATCACCGTCAAGGACAACCGCATTGTCGAGTGATCCACCACGCGCCAGACCCATTGCTTGCAGTTTTTCGACGTCTTTGGCGAAGCCGAATGTCCGGGCGAAGGCAATATCACGTGCGAACATGCCCGGAGACAGGCGCATGGACATCTGCTGCGTGCCGATCGCGCGGCTTTCAAATTCGATCTTGGCGTGGATTGAAAGATAATTGTCATCGGACGGGCTGAGACGCGCCACCTTCACACCGTCAGTGACTTCGATCTCTTCAAGGATGCGGATACGGCTGCGCAGCGCGCTCTGCTCGCGCAGCCCCGCCGACAGCAACAGCTCACAATAGACGGCTGAAGAGCCATCCATGATGGGTACTTCCGGCCCATCAATCTCGATCATGAGATTGTCGACACCAACGCCGGCGCAAGCGGCCAGAAGGTGCTCAACAGTGGCGACGGTGATGCCAGCTTCATTGCGCAGCGTCGTTCCAAGCTGGACTTCCGAGACCTGATCTCCGCGCGCAACAATCTCATTGTCACGGTCAGAAATATCTGTCCGGCGGAAACGGATACCTGTTCCAGCCTTGGCCGGTTTCATCACGATGCGCGCGCGCTCACCGCTGTGAACGCCAACGCCTGCGCAAACGACAGGACAATTGATGGTTTGCTGGAATTGCACGCTACTCATGAGAAGGACGCCCCTTTGTCATGGTTCTTATGAAGGGAGTCATCGTCCAGCTTCAAAACAAGGAGTATTGCGCTTTATTACAAAAAGGGCTCCGGGAGACCCCAGAGCCCTGATTTCATGTTAAAATTTAGGCTTCAAAACCTGCTGCTTCTAGTGGTTAGCAGACCGTCTCAGGAAGGCCGGGATTTCAAGATCGGCGTCATCGAATGGAGCGGCATTTGGATGGTCGTCGGGCGAGGAAACAATCTTCTCAGGCTGCTCGACGGCGCCCTCATCATTGTCTCCCGGTGTGGTGCCCTTGCGCCAGCCGAAAAGGTTCGCAAAGCCTGCCCCGCCATCATCCTCGTCCCGTTTTGAAGATTTTTGCGGCGTTCTCGAAAAAGCCTGATCAGCGGAGACCTGGTCGCTGCCCTCAGCGCGCTCAATGTGGGCTGGGGGAAGTGAGCGACCTTTGAAGTCTGGACGCGGGTCGCTTTCGAACATGTCATCCTGTTCGGAGGCGCTTCCACTGACCACGACTT
Organism: Henriciella sp. AS95; assembly: GCF_038900055.1. Taxonomy (NCBI): domain Bacteria; kingdom Pseudomonadati; phylum Pseudomonadota; class Alphaproteobacteria; order Hyphomonadales; family Hyphomonadaceae; genus Henriciella; species Henriciella sp. AS95. The sequence goes on along the minus strand of NZ_JBBMQM010000001.1, from coordinate 1,364,355 downwards.
TTGGCTGTTCTGTCTCAGCCTCATCCGGTGCGGCCTCGACCGAAACAGCCGCTGGCGCTTCAGCGTGGGCGACCGGGCTCGCAGCCTCGCCAGCCACTTCAATGCCTGCTGCAACAACAGACACGCGAAGGCGGCCTTCAAGTTCCGGGTCGAAGGTGGAACCAAGGATGATGTTGGCGTCTGGATCGACTTCACGGCGAATTTCATTGGCCGCTTCGTCGAGTTCAAACAGGGTCATGTCATAGCCGCCAGTGATGTTGATCAGGACGCCCTTGGCACCCTTCATCGAAACATCGTCCAGCAGCGGATTGTCGATGGCAGCGCGGGCAGCTTCGAGCGCGCGGCCTTCGCCTTCGCTCTCGCCCATGCCCATCATGGCAGAGCCCATGCCCTTCATGATCGTGCGCACGTCCGCAAAGTCGAGATTGATGAGGCCAGGCATGACCATGAGGTCGGTAATGCCTCGAACACCGGAATAGAGCACGTCGTCGGCCATGCGGAAGGCTTCGGCGAACGTGGTGCGCTCATTGGCGATGCGGAAAAGATTCTGGTTTGGAACGACGATCATCGTGTCGACGCCGTCGCGCATTTTTTCGAGACCGCTCTCGGCGATCTTCATGCGCCGCGCACCTTCGAAACCGAAAGGCTTCGTCACAACGCCAACGGTCAGGATACCTTTGTCGTGGGCAGCCTTGGCGATGACCGGTGCAGCCCCCGTACCGGTTCCGCCGCCGAGACCAGCAGCGATGAAGACCATGTGCGCACCTTCAAGGTACTCATTGATGTCGTCGATGGATTCTTCGGCAGAGGCGGCGCCGACTTCCGGACGAGCCCCGGCACCAAGGCCGGAGGTGGTTTCGAGACCAAGCTGGATGGAGTTCTCAGCCTTCGAGCGCTCCAGCGCTTGCGCGTCTGTATTCGCCACAACGAACTCAACGCCTTGCAGCTTCGCCTCGATCATGTTGTCGACAGCGTTACCGCCAGCGCCGCCGACACCAAATACTACGATCCGGGGCTTGAGTTCTTGAGTCATGAAAATAGTCCGCCTTTACAAATCTACCATGCAGGTTGTCAGGCTATAGATTGACGGCCTCAGACTAAGAGACAGTTAAGTGAAGTCTTCTGGCGTCAAAAATTTTCACTTAGCCAGCGAAAGACTTTCTTCAGCAATCCACCTTTGCCCGGCGTACCTCCACTGTCGGACGTGCTGCCAGCCCTAGCAACGTCCTTAAATCCCCTGAACTCATAGGATAGCAGACCTGCGGCTGTGGAAAAGACCGGATTGGCATGAGATTCACCTAAAATATCGGCTTCCACAGGCTTTCCAAGCCGTACAGGCTGCTGCAGGACGCGCGTGGCGACATCACGAACACCAGGCAGCAGGCTTCCGCCGCCGGTAAGTACGGTTCGTCTCGGCATGATTTTCTTCAGTTCGCTGCTGGAAAGCAGTTGCGATGTATATTCGAAGATCTCTTCGACGCGCGGTGCGATAATCTTGGCAATCTCGCCGCGTTCCATCCGATAGCCATTGAGCCGGCCATCATCACCAAGCCGCGCCACTTCAACGCGCTCGGCCATTCCCGGACCATCAGCGGCCGCATTGCCATGGATTGTCTTCATGCGCTCGGCAGCCGCAAACGTCGTCCCGATGCCTTGAGCGATATCGCCCGTCACATTGGCGCCGCCCGCGGGAACAAGGCCCAGCCACGCCGGAGACCCATTGATGAACGCGCAGGCCGCCGTCACGCCGGACCCCATGTCGATGCACAGCGCACCATTCTCGATTTCATCATCGATCAGCGTGCCAGCACCACTGGCGACAGCTGACGGAACGATGCGGTCAACATGCAGGTGTGCCCGGCCAACGCATTCAACGAGGTTGCGCACGAGCGATTTCGGCGCAGAAATGACGGACAAGAGGACGCTCAGCTTCTCGCCGATCATTCCAACCGGGTCCTTGATTCCTTCCTGGTCATCGAGTTGGTAGACCACCGGATGGGCGCTCAGGATTTCGCGCTGTTTCGGATTGACCTTTGAAAGCGCCGCGGCGTGCAGTTTCTTCAGGTCTTTCGCCGTGACGTCCCGTCCGCCGACATCAACCAGCGAAGCGACAAACTCACAGCCAACGCGCGGCCCTGTAATGCCGAGCACGACGTGCTCAATCCGCTCGCCTGCCTGGCGCTCTGCGTCTTCCACGGCGAGACGGACAGAGCGCTCCAGCGCATCCATGTCCTTGATCGAGCCACCGTTAAAGCCGCGCGATTGTTGCCGGCCACCACCGAGAAAAGTGAAACCCGCCTTTGAAGACGGATCGTACCGGCCAATCAGGCAGGTCACCTTCGAACTGCCGATGTCGAGCGACGCGATTGCCTGCCCGATACGGGCGGCCTTTGCAGGTTTCAGTCGTGACTCGGCAGTTGCCATGATCAGCTTTCCGCTGGCGCGCTACCGGCGCCAACTGTGCGTGTGGGTTTGAGAAAAATCTTTCCCGGGACACGCAGATCGATGCGGTCCAGGCTTCTTGAAGTCAGGGAGGTTTTGTTGTCGAGTTCGGCCAGCATCGCTGCAGCACCGCCAACAGAATGATCAACCGGCAGACGAATGGTGGCCCCGGTCTTGAGCTTGATGTCCCAACGGCGCTCGGAAACGCGCTGTGCATACGAAACCTTGGTTGCAAGGGACTGGTTAATGCCCATTGCCCGCACAAGCGCCGGAACGCCATCAGGTGCGCCCTGCCCCGCGACGCGGATAAGATCGGCGTGCTGCTCGGGCGGGACACCTTTTATGAGCTTCCCAAGGCTGTCGACCACGGTCCATTTTTCTCCATCATGCCACAGAGCAACTGGCTCGGCGGGAGACGCATGGATCAGGATCTGGTTCGGCCACAAGCGGTAAACCCTGGCGTCGGTCACCTGCCCTGTCGCCAGAATGCGGCGGCGGATCTTGTGTGGGTCAGAGGTAAACATGTTGTCGCCGCTTTCGACTTCAGCCTGGCGGACCACCATGGCAGCAAGAGCGGCATCGCCTTCCAGGCCGACAACTTTGACATCGGCAATGGCGAGGCCAAACGCCCCCGCCACGCCATCAAACGCTCCGGTCGCACGATTGCCCATTTTCGACAGTGAGCCGCCCATCAGCGCCGCGCCAGCGACGATAACGGCCAGAACCATGACGAGACCGAAGACGACCGATGAGGCATCGACGCTTTCATATTCCGGCTCAGGCGGTGGTGGCGCGGCCTTGCGGCGGCGTCCTCGCGCTGGCTCTACGGCCTGTTGTCTGCGTCCTCTTACCGGCGGCATGAAGCGTCCTCGATCATCCACGAAACGAGGTCCTCGAACGCGATGCCGGTAAAGGCAGCCTGTTCGGGCACTAGGGATGTCGGGGTCATGCCTGGCTGGGTATTTGTTTCCAGTATCACGAGCCGGTCCTTTTCCTCGTCAAAACGAAAATCGGACCGCGTCACGCCTCTACAACCGAGAGCTTGATGCGCCTTCAGGGATGCCTCCAGAGCCTGTTTAGTAACATGCTCGGGAATGTCTGCGGGCACAACGTGGCGCGATCCACCTGCAGCATATTTTGCGTCAAAATCGTAAAACTCCCTTAACGTTGTGATTTCAGTGACAGCCAGAGCTTTGTCACCCAGCACGGCAACGGTGAGTTCGCGGCCGGGAATGTATTCTTCGGCCATGAGATTGTCGCCATACTTCCAGTCGTCAGACAGCAGCAATTGCGACGGGCCGTTGTTTTCCTCGCGAACGAAGACGACACCGAAACTCGATCCTTCATTGACCGGCTTGATCACATAAGGCGGCTTCAATGGGTGCGCCCGAGCGGCTTCCTCGCGGGTCACGGCAACGTCCTGCGCCACATCCAGCCCAGCCTGGAGGTAGACCGCTTTGGACTTGCGCTTGTCCATGGCGATCGCGGACGCAGTCACACCCGAATGGCTGTAGGGAATGTCGAGAATCTCGAAGAGGCCCTGCACGCAGCCATCCTCGCCCCATGGTCCGTGCAGTCCATTGAGAATGACGTCCGGTGATGCATCTGCGATCTGCTGAGCGAGATCTCGCGTCGCGTCGATACCGACAGCGTCGTAGCCCGCCGCCTTAGCCGCCCGCAACATCTGGGTGCCGGACGAAACAGACACCTCCCGCTCGGACGACCAACCTCCATACACAACGGCAACTCGTTTCATGACTTTCTCCAGATCGGCGCGGCCGGATACCCGGCCTCATTGTCATAGACCCAACCACTCTGACGGGCAGAAATTAAGGCAGTGCTACGACATCCGACACCCGACAAAACAGGCCCTCAACATTACGAAATAGTAAGTTGCGACCGAAACCGGATTCGTATCGTTACAAGTGTAACGCTATCGACAGGGTGTCGCACCTAATTACCCTTCTGGGAGGAAGTACCGAGTATGAGTTTTAGAACCGCCATTTTGGCCGGTACCGTCCTGACTGTGCCTTTTGCTGCCGCAGCGCTCGAACTGACATATCAGGCCGGCGCGCCCGTCGGCACAACTTATACGCCCGAAGACTTTGCCCAGTATTCACCGACGACAGCGCTGGATATGGTGGCACGTATACCAGGCTTTTCCATTCAGGAAGAGAACTCCAATGAGCGCGGCCTCGGCCAGGCGGAAGGCAATGTTCTCATCAATGGCCGCCGGGTCGCAGGCAAGTCGCTCACGCTCCGCGATGCGCTCAGTCGCATCCCCGCGACAAATGTAGAGACAATAGAGCTCGTCGACGGCGCAACACTCGATATTCCAGGTCTTTCGGGCCAGGTTGCGAATGTAAAAGCGACCGTTAATGGCATGTCCGGCACCTGGAAATGGCGGGCGCGGTTCCGTGAAAACCTTCCCCCCTATTATCATGGCGGCAACATCTCGGTGACCGGCAGGCAAAACGCACTCGCCTGGACGCTTGGCCTCACAAGCAATCCCATTCGCGGTGCCGCTCGCGGTCCTGAATTTGTCTATGATGGGACCGGCGCTCAAATTGAAAGGCGCGATGAGGATGCAAACAATGTCGGTGACGAAAGCGGCGTTTCCGCGTCGCTCGAATGGACACCGCTCAACGGGTCGATCGCCAATTTCAATGCCGAGTACAACATCTTCGAGATCGATTCGCGCGAAATATCGGAGCGGTTTCCAACGGACGGCTCCCCTGCCCGCTATCGCCGCTTCACGGATGCAGAAGATGAGTGGAACAGCGAAGTCGGCGGCGACTATGAATTCGCTTTGGGGCCGGGCCGACTGAAAACGACCGCGCTTTGGCGCTTCGAACACAGCCCCGTCATCTCCAGCGTTCAAACCACTCAAGCAGACGGTTCGCTCAGCGAACGCTCCATCTACGACCAGACCGTCGACGAGGGAGAATCCATCCTTCGCAGCGAATATGGCTGGCAGCCAGCTCCCGGCCGCGACTGGCAGGTCGCTCTGGAGGGGGCCTTCAATTTCCTGGAATCTGAAGCCGCGCTTCAGTCGCTGGACGGGTCTGGAGTGCTCGTTCCAGTGCCGCTCGACAAGGCGAATTCACGCGTCGAAGAGAAGCGCGCAGAAATCAATGTCACCCATGGGCGAAAGCTGTCCGACACGTTCAGCATCCAGGCATCATTGGGCGCTGAGTATTCCGAACTGTCGCAGACCGGCGGCGCGAACCAGACACGGGAGTTCACACGGCCAAAAGGCTTCGTGTCGGCCGCGTACGAAGTGAACGACAAGCTCACGATAAATGCCAAACTCGCGCGCGAGGTCGGACAGCTGAATTTCTTCGACTTCATTTCCTCTGTGAACGTCAATTCGGGCAATGGCAACGAGGGCAATCCGGACATCGTTCCCGAGCAGAGCTGGGTCGGCGAAATCGAGTTCGAAAGGCAATTTGGAGCAGCAGGCGCGCACACGATCAAACTCTATTACGAGGATATCGAAGATGTCGTCGACCGGGTTCCGTTCGGGGTTGACCGGGATGGACCCGGCAACATCGACAGCGCAAGCCGCTATGGCATCGCCGCAAACGGGACGTTCAAGTTCGCCCCTATTGGCGTTGAGGGCTTGCAACTTGAATACGAAGTCGAAGCTCGTGATTCTCAAATCAAAGACCCGCTGACCGGAGAAACGCGCCGCATCAACGATGACACAATCTTCGGGGGCTACCTCGAACTTCGTTACGATGTCCCCAATACGGACTGGGCGGTCGGCATTGGGGCTGAACGATATGACAATGCGAAATTCGTGCGACTCAATGAAGTCCAGCACTTCGAGGTCCGGCCTGTCTTCGGCTGGCTGTTCCTCGAAAACAAGGACATATTTGGCATGACTGGTCAGGTCGAGTATTTCAATATCTTCGATGGGGACGAGCAGTTCACGCGGCAGGTCTATACGCCGCGCCGCACCGGCGCCCTCCTGTTCACCGAAGACCGAAGCTGGAGCCCGGGCCCCATCCTGACTGTGTCGCTGAAAGGCAGCTTCTAGCGCTCACCCTGCAGGCGGCCGATCCGGCGGATTTCCCATCTGAGGTCAACGCCGGTCACATCGAGCACCCGGGCGCGCACCAGCTCGCCCAGCGCTTCGATATCAGCAGCGGTCGCGTCACCCGTATTGATCAGGAAATTGCAGTGCTTCTCGCTGACCTGCGCCCCGCCGACACGAAGGCCCCGGCAGCCGGCCGCGTCGACCAGCTTCCAGCTGGACCGCTGGTTTGGCGTGCCCGGCGGATCGGGATTGGCAAAAGTCGAGCCGCCCGTCTTGTCCTTGATCGGTTGTGTTTCGGACCGGCGCGCCTGGTGATCGGCGATCTCCTGGGCAAGCGTATCGGGATCGCCTTCGCCAGACCCTGTCAGCAGGATGCCGGTCACGATGACATCATCCGGGAAATTGGTGTGGCGATAAGAGAACTCGATCTTCGGGTCGCCATATTGAGCGATCTCGGCCTCGAAGCGCACGCGCTCGCCAGACCGCGTGACCCCTTCGATCTGGTTCGCCACGTCTTTCAGCTCGCGGCCATAGCAGCCGGCATTTGTCCGCACCGCGCCGCCGATGGAGCCCGGAATGCCCGAAAAGAAAGACAGGCCGGCAATGCCTTCGCGTGCCGCCGCCTTTGCCACCGACAGATCAAGCGCTCCCGCACGGGCGAAGAGGGAGTTTGGACCCGCTGGCTCCACCTTGCCCCAATAGCCGCCCATCAGACGGATCGTGACACCTTCGATGCCGCCGTCACGGACGATGGTATTGGAACCGACCCCCATGAAGGTGACCGGGACATTTTCCGGCAGCGCCTTCAGAAAGTCAGCCAGATCATCCTCGTCAGCCGGCAGGAACAGCGCATCGGCAGGTCCGCCCACCCGGAACCAGGTGTACGGCGCGAGCGGTTGATCCAGCAGCACTTTACCGCGGACGTCTGGCAGTTTGTCTCGCCACTCTGCCAAGTCAGCCGCCCAGTTTCGCGGCCAGCGCATTTGCATGCGCGGTAATATCGCCTGCCCCGAGGCAGACAATCATGTCGCCCGGCTTGGCGACATCACGGATCACATCCGGTAGCTCATCAAGGTCAGACAGGGTGCGCGCATCCTTGTGACCGTGGGAGCGGATGCTTTTGACAAGCTCGGTATGCGACGCGCCTTCGATAGGGTCTTCGCCGGCGGCATAGACCGGCGCGATCAGCGCGATGTCGGCTTCCCGGAAACATTGCGAGAAGTCCTCGAAAAGATCGTGCAGGCGCGAGTAACGGTGGGGCTGCGCAACGGCAATCACGCGGTTGGCGCCCTGCATCGCCCGCGCCGCCTTGAGCACGGCCTGGATCTCCACCGGGTGGTGGCCGTAATCATCAATGATCCGGATACCGTTCCACTCCCCTGCTGGCGTGAAGCGCCGTTTGACACCGCCAAAATTCTCGAAGCTGTGCTTGATCTGCTCGGGCGTGGCATTCAGCTCAAGCGCGACAGTGATGGAGGCGAGCGCGTTCGAAACGTTGTGTTCGCCGGCCATCGGCAGCCGCACGCCTTCAATCGTCATGTCTTCCCGACCGAGGCGTCCCCGCACCATCACGTCAAAGGTCACGCCGTTCGGGTCGGACTCCAGATTGACGGCGCGCACATCAGACTGGCGATTGAAGCCATAGGTGATGATCCGGCGGTCCGAGACACGGCTGACCATGGCAGAGACTTCAGGGTGGTCGGTGCAAAGCACGCCGAAACCATAGAACGGGATGTTGCCGACATAGGTGTCGAACGCTTTGCGCAGCGCCTCCATGCTCCCGTAATGCTCCATGTGTTCCGGGTCCATATTGGTCACGATGGCGATGGTGGGCCTGAGCTTGGTGAACGTGCCGTCGCTTTCGTCGGCCTCAAGCACGATCCAGTCGCCCGTCCCTGCTTTCGCATTGGAGCCATAGGCATTGATGATGCCGCCATTGATGACGGTCGGGTCTACGCCTGCGCCATCAAGCAGCGCGGCCACCATGGTTGTCGTCGTCGTCTTGCCATGCGTGCCGGCGACAGCGACCGTCCACTTCATGCGGATGATCTCGGCCAGCATGTCAGCGCGCCGAACGACCGGTATACCGGACTCCCGTGCCGCAACCACTTCAGGATTGTCGCTCTTGATCGCCGAGGAAATGATGACGGCACCGGCGCCGATCACATTCTTTGGAGAGTGACCGATCAACACAGTCGCACCCTTCTCGCGAAGGCGCTCGACATTTGCGCTTTCCTTCACGTCAGAGCCCTGCACCTGATAGCCAAGATTGATCATGATTTCGGCAATACCGGACATGCCGATTCCGCCAATGCCAACAAGGTGCGCTGGTCCGAGTTCGAAGGGAGAGGGTTTGAGTGTCATGAGCGTTGCTTTGCCACTTGTTCTGCCAGGTCCGCAAGATCGCTTGCTGCGGTTATGGTTCCCGTCACACGCGCCAACGCCGCCCTGTTTTTGAGATCGGTCGCATCTTCCATACGCACCTTGATGAGTTCGCCGAGCAGATTGGGATAGAGATTATCTTCCAGAAGCATGTCCGCTGCGCCAGCATCGACCAGCGCTTCAGCATTCGCTGTCTGATGATCATCCATCGCAATCTTCAGCGGGATCAGGATACTCGGACGGCCGACGGCCGCGATCTCGCTCACCGTGCCAGCGCCGGAACGTGCGATTATCAGATGCGCCGCTGCGAGCCGTTCCGGCATGTCAGAGAAAAAGGGCTTCAATTCATGGCGAAGCTGCACCTTGTCATAGACGGCGGCGACTTGTTCAAGCTGCTCTTCACGCACCTGTTGAACGACCTTCAGGCGCGAGCGTAAGGGGGCTGGGAGATGGTTTGCGATGGCGAGCGGAATGATGTCGCCCAGAATTTTCGCGCCCTGACTGCCACCGGTAATAAAGATGGTGAGGTCACCATCGGTCGACGGATAAGGCTTGTCTCGCATGGCCGCGATGGGCGCGCGAACCGGGTTACCGACCGGATGATGGATCGCGTCAGATGGCAGCCTGTCCAGGCGGTCAAAACCGGAGGCCACGATGGCAGCCTTGCTGGCAAAGCGACGATTTACGCGGCCGAGCACGGCATTCTGTTCGTGGATCAGGATCGGCACTTTGCGGCGCGCTGCAGCACTGAGCGCCGGAAAGGCCGGATAGCCACCAAAGCCCGCGACAAGCGACGGCTTAAGCCGCTTCATCGTCGACGCGGCCGAATTGATGCCGCCCCAGATTTTCAGAGCGGCGCCTGGCAGCGTCCACGGTTTGCGCGTGTTCGGGCTTGCCGCCTTGACCTCTTCCTTCCAATCAGCCGGAAACGTGTCGGCATAACGAAGGCCGCGCGCATCGCTCATCAGTCCGACCTGCCAGCCGCGTGAGCGCATCTCTTCGGCAAAGGCTGAAGCCGGGAACATATGACCGCCGGTTCCGCCAGCGCCGATGATGACGAGGGGTTTTGCTGCGTCAGGGTCTGCCATCTGGCCTCCAGGTCGTCGAACTCTGTCGCCGAATAAGCGCCAGGGCGAGACCCAGTGTCAACGCGATGCCGAGCATTGATGAGCCTCCATAGGAAATGAAAGGCAAGGTCATGCCTTTCGGGGGAATGAGGCTCACATTCACACCGATATTAATGGCAGCCTGAAGGCCGAAAAGCGCAAAGAGTCCGGCAGCGGCCGCTCGCGGGTACGGGTCGTGCACACGAGAGGCTGCACGAAAGCCGCGCCAGCAAATGAAGACGAAGAGCCCAATCAGTGCGAGCGCGGCGACATAGCCAAACTCCTCGCTGAGGACGGCGTAGATAAAATCGGTGTGGGCGTCCGGCAGCTCTGTTTTCACCGTGCCCTCGCCCGGTCCTGCGCCGAAAATACCGCCTCTTCCGATGGCCTGAGAGGCCTTGTCGATCTGGTAGGTGTCGTAATCCGACGGATTGATGAAGCTGTTCACACGAAACCGGACATGCGGAAGCAGCGCGTAGAGCGTCGCACTCAGACCGAGCCCACCGCCGAAGAACATCGCTGCCCAGCGCCAAGGCAGACCGGAGACAAAGAACGTGACGATGAACGCCGCGGTCAGCAGTGCAGACTGACCGACATCAGGCTGGAGCAGCAACAGCCCGAGCGTGACAACATAAAAAACCAGGGCAACGACCGCCCATGGACCGCCCGGATAAAGTTGACGCTGTGCGAGCAGCCAGCCCGAGAGAATGATAAGCGCCGGCTTCACGAATTCCGATGGCTGCAGCGTGAAGCCGCCATACTCGATCCATCGCTGGGCGCCCTTGGCTTCGTGGCCGATAATGAGGATTGCCGCCAGCAGGACGAATGCGCCGCAGAACACGAAAGCCGAGATGCGTCTGACCCATGTGCGGTCCAGAAGGCTCGCGCCGAACAGCGTAATAATCGCCGCCACGGCAAAGAAGGCATGTCGTTTGACGAAGTGGAACTCGTCGGCCTTGTCCAGGCGTTCCGCAGCTGGCGGTCCAGCGGCCAATGACAGGATGAGGCCAAGGCCAAGCAGAACCAGCGCGGAAATGAGGATCGGCCAATCAACACTGCGGCGCCACTCGGTGATATGAGACCGGTCGGATCGCGGCAGGATCAGCGCTTCTCCGAGCTGGACGCTCATGCTGATTCCTTCATCACTTTCACAAGCGCATTGCCACCAATGTCTTCCACGATGTGGCGGAAGGCGTCCCCGCGAGCCTCAAAGTCCTTGAACTGGTCAAAGCTCGCACAGGCGGGAGAAAGAAGGACGATCGGGCTCTCATCTCCGGACGCTTTTGCGTCGCGATAAGCAGCCGAAACGGCTTTTTCGAGCGTTCCCGACTTCTCGCAAGGGATGGCATCATCAATCGTGCGCGCGAACGCGTCTGCCGCGTCACCAATCAGATAAGCCTTTGCGACCCTTTTAAACAGACCGCTAAGCGGGCCGATCCCTTCGGCCTTCGGTACGCCACCGGCGATCCAATAGACCTTCGGGTAGGCGCGCAGGGCCTGTTCGGCTGCCTGAGCGTTGGTCGCCTTGGAATCATTGACGAAGCGCACGCCATCAATCTCGCCGACCTGCTCCATGCGGTGGGCGAGCCCCGGAAAGGACTGGATCGCCGCATAGATCCGAGCCGGATCGATGCCAAGCGCGCGACAGGCGGCGTAAGCAGCAGCCGCATTCTGATGGTTGTGGCGCCCAGGCAGGGCGGGCGCTTCAGTCAGATCGCCAACACGGAGCGCATTGCCGGACAAGCTGTCGAACAGATTGCCGTTGATGGCGCTGACACCGCGCCCAAGTGCAAACTCTGAGGAAACCTGAGTGACCCGGACACCGCCGCGGGCCGAAAGGTCCATGGCAAGGGTCTGCGTGATCGTGTCGTCTACAGCGATGATCGCCGTGTCGCCCGGCTGCTGGTTGAGGAAAATGCGGCGCTTGGCGTCGACATAACCCTTCATTCCGCCATGGCGGTCCAGATGGTCTGGCGAGACGTTGAGCATCACGGCAACATCGCAGTGCAGGCTCTTCACCAGGTCCAGCTGGTAGGAAGACAGCTCCAGCACGTAGCAGGCATTCGCATGCAGCGGCGCCATATCCAGCACACCGGTGCCGATATTGCCGCCAATGCGCGCATCCATGCCGCACTCTGTCAGGATGTGTCCGATGAGAGCCGTGGTGGTCGACTTACCATTGGTCCCGGTGATCCCGATCACCTTCGGACGGCCACGCTCCGGCAGCTGCTGCACCGCGCGGGCAAAAAGCTCCATATCGCCAACGACTGGAACGTTGGTCATCTGTGCAAGGCGCACGAGGCGATGCGGCTGCGGGAAGCGATACGGAATGCCCGGTGACAGCACCAGCGCCGCGAAGCTCTGCCAGTCGCGCTTGTTGAGGTCAGACAGTGGAATGCCAGCGGCTTCGGCTCTGGCGCGGGTTTCCTCGCTGTCATCCCAGGCATGAACCCGCGCCTTACCAGCCTTCAAGGCGCGCGCAGCCGCAAGGCCTGTCCGGCCGAGGCCGTACACCGCAACGTCTTTTCCAGCATATTCGGTAATTGGGATCATAGGGTGCGGACTACCTCAGCTTCAGCGTGGCGAGGCCCGCGAGGGCGAACAGAACGGACAATATCCAGAAGCGAACGACGACACGGGTTTCCGGCCAGTTCTTCTTCTGGAAATGGTGGTGCAGCGGCGCCATCAGGAAGATGCGCCTGCCTTCACCGGTGAGCTTTCGGGTGATCTTGAACCAAGTCACCTGCATCATCACAGACAGGGCTTCGAGAACGAACAGCCCGCCAATGACGGCCAGCGCGAACTCGTGCTTCACAGCGACGGCAACGACGCCGATCAGACCGCCGAGTCCAAGCGACCCTGTGTCTCCCATGAAGACACGCGCCGGATAGGCGTTGAACCAGAGAAAGCCCATGCCAGCGCCAATCATCGCGCCGAGCAACACGCCCATCTCGCCCGCGCCCGGCGAGAACTGAATGCCGAGATACTCGGCAAAGATGAAGTTACCCGTCAGATAGGCAATCAGCGCATAGGACGCGCCTGCAAACATCATCGGCACAATCGCAAGCCCATCGAGGCCATCGGTGAAGTTCACCGCATTTGCGGCCCCGACAATGACGACCATTGCAAACAGGATGAACAGGCCGCCCAGCGGAACGAAATAGTCGTTGACGAAAGGCACCGCGACGCCGCCAGAGAAGGACTGATCATTCGGCTCGACGGTTGTTTCCGGCGCCAGGCTGGCAATCATCTGCGCCAGATCGTTCAGTGGCCCCCATTCGGCATGGCCAAGCGGCGTGTGCGCGCCATGAATACCCATGATGAAAGCACCAGCGAGCGCCGCAACGCCGAACTCGACAAGCAGACGGACCTTCGCCGACACGCCAGCATCATCCTGTTTGGTGACCTTGGCGTAGTCATCGAGAAAGCCGAGCGTTGCGTATGACACGGTCACAAAAAGGACCGTCCAGATGTACGGGTTTGTCAGGTCAGCCCAGAGAACGGTCGCGAGCAGCAGGCCGATCCAGATCAGGAAGCCGCCCATGGTGGGCGTGCCGCGTTTGGACAGCTGCGCCTCAAGAGAAAGATCGCGAATCGGCTGGCCCTTGCCCTGGCGGCGTTGAAGCTGGCCGATGACCCAGTCACCCGTCAGAACGGAGAAGAGGAAAGCTGTGACGATCGCGCCGCCCGTGCGGAACGTTGTGTAGTTGAAGAGGCGGAACAGCCCGTCATCGGCTGCCAGCAGATCATACAGCATCGTTACCCCCTGCCACTCGTTCTGAGTCGCGGTCCATCACTTGCTCGTCTGCGGTCTTGCTCCAATGGCGCAACCTGTCTGCGAGCCCGCCCATCCCGGATGCATTCGAGCCTTTTATCAAGAGAAGATCACCGTTTCTGACGGAGTTTTTAACAACCGAATCCAGCTCTTTTGCATTGACTTGCCAATGCGTCTCGATTCTCCCCTCGAGCGAATCTGCGAGCGGCTTCATCCCTTTTCCGGCGAGAAATACAATCTCGGCTCCGCACTCAAGAATGGGCTCCTGAAGCGAGCGATGTTCAGTCTCTGATGTGACGCCCACCTCAAGCATTTCACCCAGCGCAACGAGGTGGCGTGGGCCACGCCGGGCTGCGAAGCTCCTGAGTGCTGCGCGCATGGACGCCGGGTTTGCATTATAGGCGTCGTCCACCAGAGTGATTTCACCACCGGTTGGGAGCCTCAACACCTCGGCCGTGCCTCGCCCGGGGGGCGGCGTGTACCCCGAAAGATCGCGCGCCGCCTGATACATGTCGATTGAACTGTTGAGCCCGCTTGCGAGCAACGCGCAGGCAACATTGTCGGCCCAGTGGTCCCCCACGGCGTGAATTTCGACATCAAGCAGGCAGGTCAGGGCGTTGAGCGAAATGTGGCTCATACCACCAGCCGTGGCATAGCTCTCGACCCAGGCGAAGCCGTCCCGGTTGCTGACCCATTCGACCCCCGCACGATCTGCCTTCTGGCCAAACAGACCGATCGGCGCATCAGGCTTCAGGGCGCGGACATGCTCCACGAGTGTCGATAGCATCAGATCGGACGCCGGAAGCACGACCTGGCCGTCAGGCTCTATCAAACCCGCAGCGATGTCAGCCTTTTCTTTCGCCACACCCTCGATCGAGCCAAGCCCTTCAAGATGCGCAGACGCAATGCGTGTGATCACGGCAACATGCGGCTGGGCCATTTTAGAGCGCGGCGCGATTTCGCCCGGCGTCGACATACCAATTTCGAAAACCGCAAATTCGGTATCCGCCGGCATTCGAGCGAGCGTCAGCGGGACACCCCAGTGATTGTTGAAACTCTTGACCGACCAGTGCGCCTTGCCCGCACCGCGATGGATGCGCGCGATCATTTCCTTGACGCTGGTCTTGCCAACAGAACCGGTGATCGCAATGCGAACGGCATCTTTCGCCCGTTCACGCGCCGCGATTCCAAGCTTCTCCAGCGCCTCGAGCACATCATCCACGATGATCAGTGGCCCGGTGACACCCTCGATTTCGCGGCTCACCAGCGCGGCACCTGCCCCCGCCTCGAACGCGTTGGCAACAAAGTCATGCCCGTCGCGCACATCTTTCAGCGCGACGAAGAGATCGCCTGGCTCAAGGCTGCGCGTATCGATGGAGACGCCATTCACATCAAAGGGCGCCGTGACACGGCCTCCGGTAGCGGCGGCAATTTCATCTGACGTCCAGAGCGGGCGTGTCATGCTTTCACCCCCTCAAGCGCGGCTTTGGCGGTGTCCTGGTCTGAGAATGGAATGACGGTGGAGCCGATGATCTGTCCGGTTTCGTGGCCTTTGCCTGCGATGAGCAGCGTGTCGCCAGCCTTGAGATCTGCGATGGCTCTACGAATCGCTTCGCCGCGATCACCGATCTCAACGCCATTCGGAACGGCTTCGAAAATCGCCTTCCGGATACTGGCAGGATCCTCAGAACGCGGATTGTCGTCCGTGACGATCACCACATCTGCATGTTTGGCAGCGATCTCGCCCATGAGCGGACGCTTCTTGCGGTCACGGTCGCCGCCGCATCCGAAGATCACAACCAGCTTTCCCGCCGTGTGCGGACGAGCCGCCCTGATCAGGACATCGAGACCATCTGGCGTGTGAGCATAGTCGACAAAAACACCAGCGCCGTCAGCGGTTTCGCCGACGAACTCAAGACGCCCCTTCACGGGCTTCAGTTTCGACATGCCCTCGCAGACACCGCTCAGCGGAGCCTCCAGCGCCAGGGCAAGGCCCGCTGCTGTCAATGCATTCAACGCCTGGAACTCACCGATCAGAGGCAGCTCCACCTCGAACGCTTCACCGCGCCATTTCAGGAACAACTTCTGCCCCGTGGCGCGCGGCATCAGCTCTTCAATCTTGAGGTCTTCGCCGCGCCAGCCAACCAAAACCGGCTTGAGACTGGCCGCCTTTGCGCCGGCTTCGAAAGCACCCCGCTCAGGGCTGTCAGCGTTGACGACAGCTGGAGCGCCGGCAGGCATCAGCTCGGTAAACAGGCGCATCTTCGCAGCCCGGTAGTCGTCCATGTCGGTGTGGTAGTCGAGATGGTCCTGCGTCAGGTTCGTGAAGGCACAGGCAGAGAGCTTCACGGCATCGAGACGATACTGGACCAAGCCGTGAGACGAGGCTTCCATTGCACAATGCGTCACGCCCTGGTCGGCGAGCAGCGCCAGCGTTTCATGAATGGCGACAGGGTCAGGCGTGGTGTGGCCGAGATCGATATGTCCCTGAGGACCAATCGCGCCGAGCGTACCCATCGACGCCGCCGTCAAGCCTGATGTCTCCCAGATCTGGCGAAGGAAATCGACCGTTGAGCTTTTGCCATTTGTGCCGGTTACCGCGACTACAGTTTGTGGCTGGCGCGCATAGTAGGCCGCTGACGCGGTGGCCAAAGCGAGGCGCGGCTCCTCGACTTCGATAGCGATAGCGGGCGACACATCGGGCAGGTCGTGGCCGATGATCGCGACAGCGCCTTTTTCAATGGCTTGCGGAATGTAATCACGGCCATCCGCAGCGACACCCTTCAGGGCTGCAAACACAAAACCCGGCTGCACCTTGCGGCTATCGGCGGTGAGGCCCGTCACTTCAGTGCCGGCGTTGCTGTCCAGTCCGGGGAAAAGCGCACTCAAATTCATAGACTACTCCTTCTCTGAGAGACGGAGCGGACCATCGGGCTTTCACCGCGGCCCAGATCTTCGAATTTCGGCTCGACACCCAACATCGGCGCAACCCGTTCGATCACCCGGCCGACCGTCGGCGCAGCATTATATGCAGCTGTTCGTCCTCGGCCTGCTCCTGCTTTGGGCGCATCGAGCACGATCAATACGACATAATCAGGGCTGTCAGCTGGAAAGATTGCTGCGAATGAGGAGATGTTGTCGTCTTCAGCGTAGCCGCCAGCGACGGGCTTTTCGGCGGTGCCGGTCTTGCCCGCCACACGGTAGCCGGCAACCTCCGCATGAGAGCCTGTGCCATCCACCACCGCTTCCCGCAGCATCTGCGTCACAACGGCCGCGGTTGGCGCCGACATGACGCGGCGCGTGCGGCGACGCTTGCCGTCCAAAACGATGGTCGGTTCGACCACCTCTCCGCCATTGGCAAACACGGAGAAGGCCGTCGCAAACGCCATTGGCGAGACAGCGATACCGTGACCATAGCTGACAGTCGCGGCGTGAATATCATCGAACTGTTCCGGCAGCAGCGGCGCAGCGCTTCCCGCCAGCTCAATCGGCGAGCGATTGAACAGGCCAACCGCAGCCAGCATTTCCTGCTGACGGCGCGCGCCGAGCATGATCGCGATCTTCACCGTGCCGATGTTCGAGCTGTCCGCAACGATGCGCGTTGGCGAAGCCTGGCCTGAAATCGGGTGATCATCATGGATGGTGCGCCCGGAAATCGTCAGCGGCTCGCGAACATCGAAGCGGTCGCTCGGTCGGATTGCGCCAGTGTCGAGCGCGGCCGCAACCGTCAGCGGCTTGTAGACCGATCCAAGCTCGAAAAGTGCGCCAACCGCCCGGTTGAGCCGGGCTGGGTCATCGCGGTCAAGCTCGAGCACGCGGTTCGGATCAATAGGTGGCCAACTTGCCAGCCCCATGACTTCGCCATTGCGCGCATTCAGCACCACGCCCGCGCCGCCCTCGACTTCGTATTCACCCGCCGCCGCCGCAAGTTCAGCTTCGAGCGCGAACTGCACATTGGAGTCGATCGTCAGTTTGAGCGGGTCCGAACGGACGAGCAGCTCAGAATCCATGGCGTATTCGACACCGGCGAGACCTTGCCCGTCCGTGCCAGCATAGCCGAGAATGTGTCCGGCGAGCGTTCCACGCGGATAGGCGCGGCGGCTCTCTTCCCGGAAATCGAGACCTTCTAGCCCGAGCTCATAAACAGCCTGGCGCTGGCGCGGCGTCAGCCCCCGGCGCACCCAGACAAATGCCCGCTCCTTATCCGACAGGTCTGCCGTCAGCGCATCGACGTCGATATCCGGGAATATGCTGCCGATGCCTGTGGCAACTTCAGCCGGATCCCAGATGGCGCGCGGGTCAGCAAACAGCGAGTAGACAGCGACCGACGTCGCCAGAAGCTGACCATTGCGGTCGACGATGTCAGCGCGGCGAACGGGCTCTTCAAAGGCGCGGGATGCGCCCCCGTGAGACGATTGAGGCGTCATCGCGACCATGCCGGCCTTGCCAGCAATGACAGCAAACCCAAGACAAACACCGAGCGAAACGAGCTTGGCGCGCATTGAGGCGCCCTCAGTCGGCCCGGAGAAGCGGAGATCATCCATCATTGCCCCCTTCCCGCTCGCTGCGGGGCTCGCCAGCCTCATCATCCGCAGCAGGCGGACCGATCAAATGATCCAGGTCCTCTGGGCGGGCGAATTGCTCAGCGCGCGCGGGCACCATTCCGAGTTCCGAGCGAGCATATTCCTCAACCCATTCCTGCCGCGACAAATGGCTGAGCTCGCCGAGAAGAACGCGGCGTTCGCGAATCGCCTCATCGATTTCGGCTTCGACAGCGGCAATTTCCTCGGCGCTTTCCCTGGCGCCGTATTTTGCGCGGTACAGGCTGAAGATGAGGAGACCGATAATCGCCACCCCGACAATGAGGGCACGGCGGCTCATGATGCGGCCTCCAGCCCGGAAAGATCCGGCAGATCAACACCGGTGGACACAGGCAGCGCCATAGGCGGCGCATCGGTTCGCACGGCAACGCGCAAACGTGAAGAGCGCGCACGAGGATTGGCCTGGATTTCGGCGTCTGAAGGCTCGACCGCCTTCTTTGATGGCATCTCGAAGCTCGGGCGCGGCCCATCCAGTTTTTCGGGCATGTGACGGGAGCCGCCGCCCTGAAGACCTGAGCGCTCCCGCATGAAAAGTTTCACCATCCTGTCCTCCAGTGAATGGAAGGTCACGATGACGAGCCGGCCGCCTTCTTTCAGGACTTCTTCTGAAGCTGTCAGTGCGCGGGCAAGTTCTCCAAGCTCATCATTCACGAACATCCTGATCGCCTGGAACGAGCGGGTTGCCGGATGCGTGCGTGAGCCGCGCCGACCACCGAGCGTTTCCTCGATCAGATTGGCAAGATCGAGGGTTGAAGTGAAAGGAGACTTAAGGCGACGCTCTTTAATGGCGCGCGCGATACGACGGGACTGTTTTTCCTCACCGAGGCGGAAGAAAATCGTCGCAAGGTCGCGCTCATCCATCTGATTGACGACGTCTGCTGCCGACGGCCCGGACTGCCCCATGCGCATATCCAGTGGCCCGTCGCGCATGAAAGAGAAGCCGCGTTCGGCCTCATCCAGCTGAAAGGATGAGACGCCAAGATCAAGCGTGATGGCATCCACGGCAGGCATACTGGCGCTGGCAAGAAGCTGCTTGATGTCGCCGAATTGCCCCAGAAGCGGAACGAGACGCGGCTGCGATTTCGCAATCTCCATGGCACGCCTGATCGCATCGCCATCGCGGTCGATACCGATCAGCGTGCAATCGGCGGCAGCAAGAAGCGCTCTGGCATAACCGCCGCCACCAAAAGTGCCATCGACAAGCACGTCGCCATCGCGCGGCGCCATCGCTTCAACGACTTCATTCAACAGAACCGGGACGTGCGCCATTACTCACCTCCCCCGTTTCCGAGCCCTGGAAGCCCGCCCGCCGCCATGGCCTGCTGGAACGGCTCAGCCATGGCATCCTGGTTATTCAGGGCCGTTTCGGCCATTTGCGCATCGAAGGCGGCAAAGCGTGACGGCTCCCAGACATGGAAGCGGTCAAACGCACCCGCGAAGACAAGCTTTTTTTCGATACCGGCAGCCTCAAGCAGGGTGGCAGGAATCGAGATGCGGCCCGTGTCATCCATCTTCAGGTCGGCAGAGCGGGTGAAGATCGTGTGCATGAAAGCGCGCCGGTTGGGGTCATTGGGCGCCATACGGGCCAGCGTCTGGCGGTACAGCGTCATCAGCTCGTCACCGCCGCCTTCAAGGCAACCGGAACCATCGATCGCAGGCCAGAGAAAAATGCGACTTCCACCAGCAAGCGCCGCGCGGAAGGGAGCGGGCACAGAGACCCGACCTTTCGCATCAAGCGATGTTTCATAGGTGGAAACAAACACCAACCGCTTCCCTTGTGCCCTACCACCCCAGTTCTTGGGACAGCATCATCAGCATCTGGGATAGCATGGGTAAATTTGGGAACCAATGGGGCAAGCCCATGATTCGGTTACTCCACAAGAGATCAAATATAGAACATATTGAGAATAAAGCGGAATTCACCCAGCACCCACTGGGCTTCGCTCGCGTTAACAATTTGAAAAGGCTTTATTTACAGAGCATTAACCAGCCCGAAAAATCGCACAGCTTTTTTGAGAAAATCGCAGCGCGTTCAGGGCAATGCGGTCAAACCTGCACACCGAAAAAGCAATCTGTGAAGAAATTGACGGCTTCGCAGGGTTTTCGGTGTTAAGGGCAGTCCCGATGCAATTGCGCGCCGTCATATTTGCCATCGGACTGATGATCGCCCTTCTCGGCGCGGCCATGATTCCGTCAGCCCTGCTGGATATCGCAGACGGCACCGAACAATGGCACGTCTTCCTCATATCGGCCGCCATCAGTATCCTCATCGGCGCTGGACTCGCCGTCCTGGTTGGCGGCGCCCCGCCATCGACGGGGGCGCGAGAAGCCTTTCTTCTGACCGTGATGATCTGGATCGTCCTGCCTGTCATCGCGACGATCCCGTTTCTGAATTACGGCATGTCGTTTACCGACTCCATGTTCGAGTCCGTGTCAGGCCTCACCACAACCGGCGCAACGGTCATGACGGGGCTAGACACCACGTCACGGGGCATCCTTCTGTGGCGGGCTATCCTGCAATGGATTGGCGGCATCGGCATTATCGTGACCGCGATCGCAATCCTCCCGATGCTTCGCGTGGGCGGTATGCAGCTTTTCCAGATCGAAAGCTCTGACATGTCCGGCAAATTCCTGCCGCGAATCACCGAGATCACGGCTCAAACCGGCATTGTTTACGTCATCATCTCATCGGTTTGCGCGATCAGTTACGCCGCCTGCGGGATGAGCGCTTTCGATGCGATCGCTCACGCCATGACCACAATGTCTGCAGGCGGGTATTCGACGCATGACACGTCATTTGGATATTTCAGCGACACGCCGGCTGCCTATGCGGCGACCGTCTTCATGTTTGTCGCCGGCCTTCCCTTCAGCCTGCTGGCGCTCATGATCATCCATGGCCGCTGGCGCCCGATGTTCACCGACCCCCAGCCGCGGCTCTACGCCTTCCTGGCCGTTGGGTTCGCGACAGTGATCGTGGTCTGGCATGAAGCTGTGGTCGACCCGCCTATTTTCAATCACATCTTTCACGGTTTCCGGCAGGCACTCTTCAACATCATCTCCATCATGACCGGCACTGGCTATGCGTCGGCGCCTTATGACACCTGGGGCGAGCCGGCGGTTGTCATCTTCCTCATCGCAACATTTCTGGGTGGCTGCGCCGGGTCTGCAGCCTGTGGGATCAAGATGTTCAGGCTCGAGATTAGCTTCAAAGCGGTGCTGGCTTACGCCTCGCAGATCGTTCGTCCCAACCGCGTTGTCCGTGTGCGCTACGCTGGCCGCGTTGTTTCGTCCGATACGCTTCAGTCGGTGATGGTGTTTGTGTTCCTGTATCTTGCGACCTTCATTATCGCGACGATCCTGCTCTCAATGACAGGGCTCGATTTGCTGTCAGCAATCTCCGCCTCTGCGACAAGTGTTTCCAATGTCGGCCCCGGACTTGGGCCTCTGGTCGGTCCGTCGAGCACGTTTCAGGACATTCCCGAAGTCGCTAAATGGATCTGCTTCATCACCATGCTGATGGGCCGTCTGGAGTTCGTGGCCGTCTTTACGCTGATGACGGCGCGTTTCTGGAAGGGCTGAAGCCGCCCCCTATAAGAATGGCTACACAAGGCTTTAAGTTGCGAGGCTGCGCGCTTTGCGGCTAATAAGCGCCATGACCATGATTTCGAGCACCAAACATCCATCGCTCCAGGACCAAATGCTGGAGATTGGCCGCCGCGCCCGTACGGCGTCCACTCGCCTCGCCTCTCTGACAGCGGCAGACCGGACTCGCGGCCTGAACGCGATGGCAGATGCGCTTGAGTCTTCAAAAGACTTCATTCTCGACGCCAACAAACGCGATATGGCGGCCGCCAAATCCAAAGGTTTGACCGACGCAATGCTGGACCGGCTGATGCTGGATGGCGAGCGTTTGCGGGGTGTTGCCAATGCCGTTCGTGCCGTTGCCAAACTAGACGACCCCGTCGGCAGTGAGATCGCGCGATGGACCGTTCCATCCGGGCTCGACATTGCGCGGGTGCGCACGCCGCTTGGCGTGATCGGCATCATCTACGAATCCCGGCCGAACGTAACAGCCGATGCAGCGGCGCTCTGCCTGCGCTCGGGGAATGCCGCAATCCTTCGAGCCGGAAGTGAAAGCCTTCAATCGGCCCTCGCCATTGCAACGGCGCTGAGGTCAGGTCTGGAAGGCGCAGGCCTGCCAGCCGATGCGATCCAGCTTGTCGATACGCCGGATAGAGAAGCGGTTGGCCACATGCTGACCGGCCTTGAGGGCAAGGTTGATGTCATCGTACCGCGCGGCGGAAAAGGGCTGGTCGCTCGTGTCCAGCAGGACGCGCGCATCCCTGTCATCGGCCATCTCGAAGGCCTCTGTCACGCTTATATCGATGTCGATGCCGACCCGGACAAAGCCGTGAACGTGGTCTTCAATGCGAAGATGCGGCGGACGGGTATCTGCGGCGCGCTCGAAACGCTTCTCATCAACAAGAGCGTTGCCTCGCAATTGCTGCCGGCCATCGCTGCTCCGCTTCGTGATGCAGGCTGCGAGCTGCGCGGCGACGAGGCGGCTCGCGAAATCCTGCCAGACATGGTTCCGGCAACGGATGAGGACTGGCGTACGGAATATCTCGCCCCGATTCTCTCAGTCCGGATCGTCGACGACCTCGACGACGCCCTGCGCCATATCGCAACGTTCGGGACTGGCCATACCGAAATGATCATCACCGAGAATACAAGCACTGCAGAGCGCTTCCTGTTGACGGTGGACGCGGGCATTGTCTTGCACAACGCATCGACACAATTTGCCGATGGGGGCGAGTTCGGCATGGGTGCGGAAATCGGCATCGCCACCGGTCGTATTCACGCGCGGGGGCCGGTCGGCGCTGAACAGCTCACCATCTTCAAATATGTTGTACGCGGCACGGGACAGACCCGTCCGTGATATTCGACAAGCGGTCGTCGCCGTCTTTTCTATCACCTGTCCGCACACTTCCGCCGACCGGGACGACGCAGCGGATCGGCTTGTTTGGCGGGTCATTCAATCCGCCGCACTCGGGACACCTGCATGTGGCGGAGACAGCGCTGAAGCGTTTGCGCCTCGACTGGGTTTACTGGCTGCCCGCGCGTGGCAATCCGCTGAAATCCAAGCCGGCTGATTTTTATGAACGCGTGCATCAGGTCCGCGAACTCATTGGCCACAATCCGCGCATGTTCGTCAGCGATTTCGAGCACTGGGCTAATGTCCGTTACACGATCGACGTGCTGAACACCTTCACGCGGCACAGCCCGAAAGCGAATTTCGTCTGGCTCATGGGAGCTGACAGCCTCAGAAACTTTCACGACTGGAGAGCGTGGCAGGCAATCGCGGAGACCATCCCGATCTGCGTCGTTTCACGCCCTGAAGCGGGACCACGCGCGCTGCGAGCCCCATTTGCCAGACGGTATGCGAATTGTCGGCTGCGCGAACGAAATGCCGCCCTGTTGCCGAACTGTACCGCTCCGGCCTGGGTGTATCTCAAAGCTCCCTATGACTGGACTTCTTCGACCCAACTGCGGCGCAACCCGCAAAAACGCTAGAGCCAGATTGGCGGGCGTGATATGGTGCCCAGGAATCGAGATAAAGGAATTAAGACCCTGCCTTCCACGAGTACGCAGCCCATCAAGGCCGCCAAAGCTAGCATTGATGACATTCGCGCGCTGGCCGACACCGTCATCAACAGTCTTGAAGACGACAAAGCTGAAGACGTCACCGTCATCGATCTTCAGGGCAAGTCATCGCTCGCAGACATCATGGTCATCGCGTCTGGCCGCTCAGCCCGGCACGTCGCTTCCATCGCCGATCACCTTGCCCAGACTGTCAAGGAAGCCACGGGGCGACCGGTGAAGCTGGAAGGCCTGCCAAATGCCGATTGGGTTCTGCTCGATGTTGGTGACATCATCGTGCACCTCTTCCGTCCTGAAGTGCGCGCCTTCTACAATCTCGAAAAAATCTGGTCCGACGACAGCGCGCACGGCCACGCCTGATTGCCCGCGCACGTCCGGGCCGCCGGTTCAGGGATAGGACAAGAGCCTGAATGGCTGATCTTGAGCGATTTCGGCAAGCCCAGCAAGGCGTCTACGAAACGGCGCTTGGCGAAATCCAGACTGGCCGAAAACGATCCCACTGGATGTGGTTCATTTTCCCTCAGATAGAGGGCCTTGGACAATCTGCGATGAGCCAGAAATACGCAATACGTTCCCTCGACGAGGCGGTTCGATATCTGCGTGACCCGCTCCTGGGCACGAGGCTGAGAGACATCACCGCTGCCCTTCTGACCCACAGTGACAAAAGCGCGACCGACATCATGGGCACGCCTGACGACATGAAGCTGGGCTCCTCGCTGACGCTGTTTCATCTTGCTGCTCCGGACGACCCGATATTTCAGAGCGCACTCAACGTGTTTTTCGACGGCACGCTAGACCCTCTCACCCGCGAACGGGTTCAATACTAATGCGGATCACAATCATCTCGGTCGGAAAGCTGAAATCCGGCCCCGAATTCGATTTGTGCGAAGACTATCTCGACCGCTTCCGCAAAACGGGGCGTTCGCTCGGGTTTCGCAGCGCAGATGTTATTGAAGTCGATAGCGGCGGCGGGCTTGATGCCGAAGCCGAGCGACTTCTTTCAAAGATTCCGGCAGGCGCCCAATCAATCCGTCTGGACGAGTTCGGTAAGTCATGGCGCTCGACCGACTTCTCGCAATATCTCGCCCAGTTGCGAGATCAGGGTCAGCCCGACCTCTGCTTTCTGATTGGCGGCGCTGAAGGCTATGGCGATGCTCTAAAGGCGGTGGTTCCGCAAAAGATGGCTTTTGGCGTGCAAACCTGGCCTCATCGACTGGTGCGCGCCATGCTGGCTGAGCAGCTTTACCGCGCCGCAAGTATCGAGGCTGGCTCGCCCTACCACAAAGACTGACCCGGTCCGCTGAATTTCTTCGCCTACTCATAATAGAGGAACGAAGGAATTGAGGTCCCAGATCATGATCAAGCACTTGCTCGCCGCGCTCGTAATCCTGTTACCGCTGCACGCCTCAGCAGAACCTGACGATAACGTCATGACCGTGGAATCGCTCGATGCAGCCATCAAGGCCGCCGCTGAACAGGAAAACTATGAGGAAGTGCGCTGGTTGTCAGAAAAGGGATGCTTATTCGAGGTTCCCGAATTCTGCTACACATACGCCTTCGTGCTTCACAATGGATGGGGTGGCCCGGAGGATCTCTCCAAAGCCGAACCCGCATACACGCTGGCCTGTGAGAACGACATTCCAGATGCGTGCAATGCGCTTGGGACGTTTGCTGAAAACGGCAGCGTCGGAGAGGTCGACGGCGCAGCAGCACGTAGCTTCTACAAGAAAGCGTGCCGCCTGGGCGAACCCATCGGATGCTACAACCTGGCCTATACTTGGCAGGAGGGCATCGGCGGAGACGTCTCCAGAGACAGTGCGACCGAACTTTACAGGCGCGCATGCACGAACGGCATGGCCGAAGCGTGCCTGAACCTCTCCCTATTGCTCGATACAGATGACCCGGAAGCGCGTAGCGCGATGAACCTCGCCTGCGAGGCTGATATTCCATCGGCTTGTTACTATCACGGCGAGATGCTGCAAAACGGCGAAGGCGGCCCCGTGGACCTTGAAAAGGCTTATGACCGGTACGCGCTCGCCTGCTCAATGGATTACGCAGACGGCTGCTTCCTGCAAGGCGTGGCGCTAACTTCCGGCGACGGCGTGCAAGAAGACCCCGTTCTGGCGCGCAAGCTCTTCCACGCAACCTGCCAGAGCGACCACGCCCATGCATGTGCGCTTTACGCGTTCATGCTCGAAGATGGTTCGGGCGGCAAGAAGGACCTCAATGGGGCACATGACGCCTATGTCCGCGCATGCGATCTTGGCCTCGAGAACGAGATTTGCAGCAAGCTTTGATCATGCGACGTTGGCGTTTGTCGCTCTCAGGCCGTTCCCGCAGCCCGCTTGCACCAAATGCCTTCGCTGAACAGGGGCCTGCGCCCTGTTTTCACCGATAGGGCTTGGGCATCTCTATCGGGTCCAGCTCCAGCTTCGTCCGCTCTGAATTTATGGCTGAGGCCAGCTTTTTCTGAAGCGCGAC
The DNA here is from genome assembly GCF_038900055.1 of Henriciella sp. AS95. NCBI lineage: Bacteria > Pseudomonadati > Pseudomonadota > Alphaproteobacteria > Hyphomonadales > Hyphomonadaceae > Henriciella > Henriciella sp. AS95. The sequence continues at coordinate 1,337,865 of NZ_JBBMQM010000001.1, read as the reverse complement.
ATAGCGCGGCGTATCCCGCAGCGGTTCGAATACGGGGTTCATAATGAAGCCCATGCCGCGATTGCCATTATCTAAGGCCTGTTCCAGCATCGCAATGGCATCGTCTGGACGGCCTTCCATCAGAAGCAGCGCTGCTTCCAGACCATCAATGTCGCCGCCCTGAATGCCGTCCGCCCGAAACGCGTCGATGCGTCTTCTGTAGTCACTGACCAATGAATCCGCATCGGGATGTCCTGCCGCCTGTAGCGGAGGCGCCACTATGCCATAGGGAGGGAGGCTGTAACCATTTTCAAAAGCTTCCTTATCCCCCCAGGCCGTGTCGTAGAATTGGACGACCTCATCCCACTCGCCCGCGAAATATTGCGCGCTCACATAATCCTGTTGCACAAAAGGAAAATCGGGGCGTTCAGCCAGATGTCCCGTCACCCGGTCGATGGCCTCATCCTTGCGGCCAAGAAACAGAAGGGCCGTAACTTCCATGTCCTCAATGCCCGAGGTCAGAACCTCGTCGAACTCACCAAGGGACAGCAAGGACTGATACATAAGCCGCATGGCTCGAGGATCAGCAGGTGCGCGCTCAACAACTTTCTTGTCGAGCAGGTAACTCTGCGCAAGCTCCCCGCGCGCCCTGTGCATCGCTGACCGGAAGCCAAGAGGCCCAGTATTTTCGGGTGAGATCGCCTCCCAACGATCGATGAGGGCTTCAACCCGGTCAAAGTCGCGGAGACGCAAGAAATGTGCGGCGAGGTTTGTGTTGACATCATTCTGAGCAGGATCATGCGCCAGGGCGATTTCCAGCTGCTCGACGGATTCGTCTACGCGCCCCTGCGAGTTCAGGAGATAGCCGTAATCGTTTCGTGCCAGGGGAAAGTTCGGCTTCTCTTTGAGCGCCAGCTCATAATAGCGCTCGGCCTGGGCCCGATCTTCAGCATCAAATGACATGGACAGCCATCCCGCCCGTGCAAAGAGGGCGTCTGCTGACGCCGGGTCGAGAGCCAGGGCATGGCCGGTCCAGGCACCGGCACGCTCCAGCGCCTTTTCTATGGGTATGTTGCCGGCTGCTCCATCGCCATCCGACATCATCAGCTCGTAATATCCCCGCCACGCTAGCGCGGGCACAAAGTCCGGGTCGATGGACAAAGCGCTGTCCAACGCCTCGGCAGCAGCCTCATAACCGGCCATATTGCCCGCTGCGGCTTTCTGTTGTGCCAGCAGGTAGAGATCATAGCTGGAGATGTCGGTGCGCGGCGCAGCCACTGGCTCGATCTCACCCAGCAGTTGAGGCTTCAACGCTGTCAGGATGGCGTTTGCAATTTCGTCCTGAACGGCAAAGATGTCGATCAGGTCGCGGTCATAGGTCTCAGACCAGAGATGAAAGCCATTGTCGGTGCGCACCAGCTGCGCCGTGACGCGTATGGTGTTTCCGGATTTTCGGACTGAACCTTCCAGCACATGGGCCACATCGAGCAGCTGCCCGATTTCCCGCAAGTCCTGGTTCTTACCTTTGAAAGCGAAAGAGGATGTCCTTCCCGCGACGGCGAGGTCCGGCACCTGCGCCAGGACATTCAACAGTTCTTCCGAAATACCGTCGGCGAAATATTCCTGGTCCTGCTGCGGACTCATGTCCGCAAACGGCAAGACGGCAATCGAGAATTCGCCGGCATTGGCCAGCGTGGACGCCTTGGCCGTGGAATCTGCAGGCAGGAACCGGTCGCCGACAATTACGAGAACCAGCGCTGCAGCGGCAACCGCGATAACCAGATCAAGCCGCTTTCCTGTGCGCGAAGCGATGCTTTCGTCTTGTGATACCCGCGCCGTCGGTCGAATGCCGTCAGGTGTTAGCTCGAACGACCAGGCAAAGATGACCGCGATTGGAAATCCGATGATGACGAGGATGGTGACAAAGGTATCAAACCAGGGCGGCAAAAGCAGCGTTGTCTCGAGAACAACAGCAAGCTGCATCAATAACCACCCGGTGATGGCGTAGATCGAGGCGACGCGGAAGACATTCCGGCGTTGCAACTCGCGAAAGATTTTTTGCACGTGACGTCCCCGATTCAATCACCCGGCGGAAACCTAGCACAACCGGTATCGGTTGTCTTCGCACATGCGAGCGGCGGCATACGCCGCACTCATGACCTCTGACAGGATGTTGACGGAGGCCGACCGGCTCCGGCATTGATGGCCATCAACCACACTTCATGCCGGGGAAAAGAGACTATGCCGACTGGTGAACTGGAAGGCCGCAAGGCGCTGGTGACGGGATCTGCAACTGGGCTGGGCCGGTCAATTGCGATCCGCCTTGCTGAGCGCGGGGCTGAAGTGATCATCAATTGTACGCGAAGCGTGGAAGAGGCCGAAGAGACCGTCGCAGCCTGCAATGCAGCGGGCGCTCAGGCCCAGCTTGTAACGGGCGATGTGTCCACTGAGGAAGGCTGTAAGACGCTTGCAGACGCCGCCGCACAATGGGGCAAACTCGACATCCTCGTGAACAATGCCGGCATTACCCGTCATGCCAGAAACCACGCAGATCTGGACGCACTTTCGCGGCAGGATTTCATGGACACCTATGCGGTAAATGTCGCCGGTCCATTCCTTATGATGCAGGCCTGCCGTGACCTGATGGTCACAGCCCACAAAGAAAGTGGCCGCGCAGCCGCTGTGCTCAATGTTTCATCAATTGCCGGTGTCACAGGAATCGGCTCCTCGGTCGCATATGCCGCTACCAAAGGCGCTTTGAACACAATGACGCTCTCCTTGGCCCGTGCGCTTGCCCCAGCCATACGTGTAAATGCCATTTGCCCGGGATTCATCGGTACACGGTGGTTCAAGGATCGGCTCGACGAAGATCAGTACAACCGGATGGAGCAAGGCGTGCGCGATTCGGTCCCGCTCAATGTCGCCAGCGGCCCCGACGACATTGCAGATTCAGCGATTTTCTTCCTGACCGATTCGTCACGTCATGTGACGGGCGAAACGCTGCTCGTGGATGCCGGTATGCACCTCGGATATGCGCCTCTAAGCGCACGCTAATTGGCGAATCAGCACTTTTGACAGGCTGATATTGCGCCAGTTGCCCGATTTTCGTGCTGCAACGCAAAAAATGACGCGCTCGCCGTCATGTAAGTGGATCACACCCTCCTGCCGCCCCCACTCTTGCCGGGTGATGAGGACGAAAAGGAGGTTCATTATGAGCAAGTCATTCACACGTGCAGCCGTATTGGCAGTCGCAGCAAGTGTAATCGCAACGCCAGCCCTCGCCGAAGGCGAGTGGAGCGGCAACGTCACCCTGACCAGCGATTACGTCTTCCGCGGATTTACGCAGACTGACGGCGCACCGATGATTCAGGGCGGGTTCGACTTCGCTTCTGATGAATTCTACATTGGTACCTGGGCTTCGGGTGTCGATTTCAACGACGGCACGTCAACAGAAATTGACGTTTATGCTGGCTGGACACCAACTGTCGGCGTTTTCGACCTCGACCTTGGTGCTATTTACTACTGGTATCCGGACGCTCCGGACGATCCATCCCAGAACTTCGTTGAAGTATATGCCGGTGCCAGCACGACGCTCGGCGAGTTCGTCGATGTCGGCGCTTCGGTTGCTTACTCTCCGGACTTCTATCTCGAAGTAGGCGATGCCTTCTACTGGTCGGCCAGTGCTGGTATTCCACTGGGTGAAAGCTTCGGACTTGATGCGACCATCGGTTACTCCGACTTCTCGGATCTCAGCGGCTCTGACTACACCGACTGGTCCGTTGGTCTGACCACGGCGCTCGAAGGCTTTGATTTCGACTTCCGCTACATCGGAACCGATGTTGACGGCAATGACGACACCTTCGTCGTCTCCGTCAGCCGCGCGCTTTAAAGCCGCGCCAAGAACAGACCTGACGGGCGTTTCTCTCCTGTAAACGCTTGCCAGGACATCAGGCCGCCGCTCATTCCGATGAGCGGCGGCCTTTCTTTTGCCGGAGAACATATCAATATGTGTCAGAAGGAGGCTGGACATGGCGGATCCCGCAAGCACACCCGTTGATGCGCTGATTCCAGCGATGACCCTGCTGGCAGCGGGCGGCGCCGCCGCGCTTGTCTGCAAGGCGCTGCGCTTATCTCCGATCGTTGGCTACCTTGCCGTGGGCATCCTGATCGGCCCCGACGCCTTTCGGCTGATCGAGGAGAGCTCGACCACGCACCTGCTGGCCGAGCTCGGAGTGGTTTTCCTGCTCTTCGATATTGGCCTGCATGTTTCCCTTCGCGAATTGAAGGAAAGTGGCCGCGACCTCATGGGGCTGGCTCCGTCGCATCTGGTGCTGAACAGTTTGCCGTTCACAATCGCGCTCATGCTCTTCGGCCTCGACTGGCCCATTGCACTCGCCCTCGGCCTGTCATTCGGTCTGTCGTCGACGGCGGTTGTCTCGCGAGTGATGGCAGAACGTGGACTTGGCTCCTGCCCGCTCGGCCGGTCTTCCACACATGTCCTGATTTTCCAGGATATCGTGGCGATCTTCCTGCTTATCTTTGCGACATCAATCAGCTCCGGCGGTGATGCCGGGGCATTGGCGCTAACGCTGGCGCGCGCAGCCGGGCTCGCCGTCCTCGCCTTTATTGTGGCCTTTGCAGCCGGTCATTATCTCATGGGCCCAGTCTTCAAGAGCCTTGCGCAGACCCGAAACCAGGAAGCCTTTACCGCGGTTACGCTTTTACTCGTGCTCGGGGCTGCATCCGCAACCGCGCAGCTGGGCCTGTCGCTGACGCTTGGCGCGTTCCTCGCCGGGCTTGCTGTCTCCGGTACATCCTTCCGTCATCAGATCCAGATGGAGACCGGCCCTTTTCGCGGCCTGCTCCTGTCCTTCTTCTTCATGTCCGTCGGCCTTTCGGTGGACCTCAACGTGCTGGCAAGCCAATGGCCGCTCGTCGTCGGGATTGCCCTGTCCATTCTGGTCATCAAGACGGTCTTTGGGTTTGCAGCGGCTCGTCTCAACAAGTGGAGCAATCCGGGCAGCGTGCAGCTCGCCTTCCTGCTGGCGCAGGGCTCAGAGTTCACACTTGTCGTTCTATCCATCCTGACCTCTGTCACCGGCATGGTGCCGCCCTTCATCGCGACCATTTCCGTCGCCGCCGTTGCGCTGTCCCTTGCTGTCGCTCCATTCTGGGCGGCTGGGGGCATGAAGCTCTCGCGCAAGGTCGCCAGGCTGTTTGCCGGGCAGACCCGTCCTGACAATGAGATCACACCCGTCGCACCCAACCGGCCTGTCATCATTTTCGGCATGACTCCGGCCGGCAGGCTGACCGCAGATGCGCTATCAGACCATAATATCCCGCATGTCTGCCTCGATGCCGAACCGGAGCGCTTCGTCTCCGCAATTGCCGACGGTTACAAGGTTGCATTCGGGAATGCTGCGAACCTGCGCCTTGTCGAGGCCGTCGCTGGGCGCAATCCGCGCGCCGTCGTGATCGGTGCGCCGCGCTATGAAGTGTCGCGGGATCTGACACCAGCGGCGCAACGGGCGTTTCCGAATACGCCTCGCTTTGTCGCCGTCGACAATGAAGCTGACCGGCAACGCTTCTCCGACCTCGGCATGCGGGCGTGGCTATCGATGGGGCAGCCTGTGGGAATCGAAATGGCTGCCGATGCTCTGCGCCAGCTGGGCATAGAAGAGAAGCAAGTCGTCGATTGGATGTCGCGCGAAGCCGACCGCTTCGATGTCCAGGAACCGGAGGCTGAATCCAGCGACAGTCTGGAGAGCGAAGCCGCTTAAGCAAAAAAAAAGACCGGACACTCGAAGGCGTCCGGTCCTCTTATTCATTTGCCGAGCGGCTCGGTGGGGTCCTAGCCGGCGATCCTGCGTGGTTCGCTGTCGCTATTGGACTTGCGGTCGCGCTTGCGTTGCGGCTGGAACGCCACCTTGGCATGCTCCGCGCAGTACGGTCCGCATTCGGACTTGCGACCGCAGAAGGCAAATTTCGGATCTGCTGGATCACCGATTGGCCATTTGCACATGGAGTCGCGCAGGGTGAGGATGGTGGCGGCTTCACCGTCGGCCACTGGTGCCGGCTGGAGCGCGGACACAATGGCCTGCTGCTCGGAGCGGCGAATACGCGTATCTTCCGGCGACTTCGCCGGTGCTGACACGCTTCCATCCGGACTCAGCCGTGGCTTCGGACGCGCCAGACGTGGTGGACGCTTTACCGGTCGCGATGGCGTCGCACGACCTGACAGGCCGAGCCGGTGGACTTTGCCGATCACTGCATTGCGGGTGACACCGCCCAGTTGTTTCGCAATCTGGCTGGCTGAATGTCCTTCAGCCCAGAGTTTCTTCAAAACTTCGACGCGTTCTTCCGTCCAAGACATGGATAGCCTCCTGGCGCTTTGCACCCCTAGATGTTGTAGCAGCTAAAATCAGCCGCCCCCGTTAACACCTAGATATCGTATCAAGGGCGAAACGAAACACAACATGCTGAGTCAGGTTCTCCACAACCTTTCAACATATTGTGTCAGCTGTGGATAAAATCAAAAATAATCGGGGATTCGCGGTTTGCCTATCGTCATCTGCATCAACCATCCTTAAATAGCCGCGATGACTGATCAGACTTCTGCTGTATCCCGCCCCCTCCCAAAACCGCCGCGTTCCTATGGTGCCGTCAACTGGATTGGCCTCTGGACGCTCTACAAGCGTGAGGTTGGCCGGTTTCTGAAGGTATGGATGCAGACCCTGTTCGCACCCGTCATTACGACATTACTGTTCATGACCGTGTTCAAGCTGGCGTTCGGCAACCGCGGAACGCTGACGGGGGATTTTGAGGGCCTCGACTATAACAGCTTCCTTGCGCCCGGCCTGGTGATCATGTCGATGCTGCAGAACGCCTTCCAGAACACTTCCTCGTCGCTCACCATTGCCAAGGTTCAGGGCAGCCAGGTCGACTTCCTCATGCCGCCCCTGTCGCCGGTTGAGCTGACTCTGGGCTTTATCTTCGGCGCCGTCACACGCGGCCTGATGGTGGGCATCATTGGCGCGCTGGCGATCCACCTGACAGGGCTTGCCGATCTCAGCATCGTCAACTTCTGGCCCGTGCTGTGGTTCAGCCTGATGGCGACGATCTTCCTGGCCGCGCTGGGTGCGGTCGGCGGCATCTGGGCTGACAAATTTGATCACCTCGCTGCCGTGACGAACTTCGTGATCGTGCCTCTGACTTTTCTGTCGGGCACATTCTACGACATTAAAGTCCTGGTCGAACCGTTTCAGACGGCGGCACATTTCGACCCGATCTTCTACCTGATCGACGGCTTCCGCGCCGGGTTTATAGGCGTCTCCAATTCCGACTTGATGGTGGGCTTCATTGCCTCAGGCCTCTTCACTTTTGTCGCCTGCCTCTGGGTGTGGTGGCTGTTCCGGATTGGTTACAAGCTGAAAGCCTGATGGAAGCGGCTTGACGCAGCCGGCTCATCGGCACACCAGAAGCGCCATGGCAGACCTTCCCATCCTTCGCCTCGCCGAAGTCGAACTCACCTTTGGTGGCACACCGATCTTCACGGGCGTGACGTTCACCCTCGCCAAGGGCGAGCGGGCTGCGCTTGTGGGCCGAAACGGCGCAGGAAAGTCGACGCTCATGAAGCTGGTCACAGGCCGCCACGAACCGGATGCCGGCGACCTATGGCTGCAACCGGGGACAGACGTCGCGGTCGTCGAACAGGAACCTGACCTGTCAGCATTCGACACGGTTCTCGACTATGCCAGCGAGGGCACTGACGAGATATGGATGGCGGAAGCCGAACTTGGCCTGTTTGGTATAGATCCGGCCGCTAGCCCCTCAACGCTCTCAGGGGGACAAATCCGCCGCGCCGCCCTCGCAAGGGCTTTTGCCAAAGACCCCGACATCCTGCTGCTGGACGAGCCTACCAACCATCTCGATGTCCCGATGATCGAGACGCTGGAAGACCGTCTCAAATCCTTTCCAGGGGCTGTACTCCTCGTCAGCCACGACCGGCGCTTCCTTGAGAATGTCACGACGACGACGCTCTGGCTCCGGCAGGGCAAGGTCTGGAAGTCACCGCGCGGCTATGCCGAGTTTGACGACTGGGCCGCCGGCGTCGAAGCCGAGGAGGAAAAGCAGCTGCAGCGGATGAAGACCCACCTCAAGGAGGAGCAACACTGGCTCGCCCGGGGCGTCACCGCACGCCGCAAGCGCAATATGGGCCGACTGGCGCGCCTGCATGAGCTTCGCGCCCAGCACGCCAAACAGAAATCCCTCGTCAATGATGCAAAATCCACGGCGGGTCTTTCAGCCGAAAGCGGCGATAGCCAAAGCCGAAAAGTCCTCGAAGCTTTTGGCATCTCCAAAGCCTTTGGCGATCTCGTCATCGCGGATGATCTATCCCTGCGCATCTTGCGCGGTGACCGCATCGGCATTGTCGGACCAAATGGCGTTGGCAAGACAACGCTATTGAAAATCCTTCTGGGCGAGCTTGAGCCGGACAAAGGCTCGGTGAAGCTGTCACAGGCACTGACCGTGACTTATCTCGACCAGACCCGCGAAACGCTGAAACCGACCGACACACTCTGGGAAGCCCTCGCTCCGGCTGGCGGAGACGCGATCATGGTTCAGGGCCAGTCAAAACATGTGGCGGCGTATGCCAAAGACTTCCTGTTTTCGCCTGAACAGTTGCGCCAGCCCGTATCCGCCCTGTCCGGCGGCGAACGCAATCGGCTGACCCTGGCGATTGCGCTGGCAAAACCCGCTGACGTTCTCGTTCTCGATGAACCGACCAACGATCTCGACATGCAGACCCTCGACCTTCTGGAAGAGATGCTCAGCGATTTCGATGGCACCTTGATCCTTGTCAGCCACGACCGCGCCTTTCTCGATGCAATCGTCACATCCTGCCTGGTGCCCGTCGGTAAAGGCCGGTGGGTCGAGACGGCTGGCGGCTGGAGCGATGCGGCCGCGCAGGTCCCTGCCCTCACAAGCCAGAAGGCGGCCAAGGCAGAGAGTACGTCCAAGCCCAAACCAGCATCCCAGCCTGACCGGGCGGCCCGCCGTGACGCGAAACTTTCCTTCAAGGATCAGCACCGCCTGAAAGAAGTTGAAGCGGCGATGCCCCGGCTCGGAAAAGAAATCGAGAAACTGGAAGCCGAGCTCGCCGACCCTGACCTCTATGCCTCCAATCCCGACCGGTTTCAGACCGTTTCCGAACGTTTGGAAGACGCCCGCCGTGAACTGGATGCGGCCGAAGAGGCATGGCTTGAAATCGAGGCTTTGAAAGAGGACCTGGCCAGCGGCACTTAAGCCTAACACTGTCTTAAACGCTTTGCGCGATACAGATTGAAAGCCCACCGAAGGACGCCAGCCCAATGCTGCGCACGACGATATTCCTCGCGACTCTTTTGTTCCCACTGACGCTGCCGGGGCTCGCTCAACAGAGCCACCCCTTCGCCGCATCATCCGAGCACGGCCAGGATCTGCCAACTTATTATTCCCAGCGCGGGACGTCGCCCGCCGCCTGTGAAGCCAAATGCGCCGAAGACCCAAATTGCGCAGGCTGGACGCTGAGCCTGCCGACCTTCCGCATGGGACCGCGATGTGAGTTGAAGCAGGCCGCAGGGTCGCGGCCCGCCCTTAGCGCCCCCTCCCCGCGAAGAGTTGAAACTCCCCTGCCAGCGCCAATGAAAGAGCCGGTCAACATAAGCCAGAGCGCCAAAACGCCTCCTGTGGCCGCGGCGCCACCTCAGCCAGAACCGGTCGAGCCGAAGCGTCCAATACCGGCCCCGCCGAGACGATCTGAGCCCACCGCGCCGACGCAGCCGGCAAATGTTCAGCCTCGAACGAAACCGCCCGCTCCTCCGCCTCTAATTGCCCGGCCAAGCGTGGTGGAGGCGCCACTCGCGCGCCGGGAAGCTGCATCCATCCCAGCACCGGCGCCAACTCCCATTCCAGAACAGGATAAACCGCCATTGCCGTCTCTCGGGGGGCGGGTGGACCTGGCGCCTTTGCCTGCCCTCGGCCAGGATGACCGCCCGCCGCTGCCGCGGCGCAGGCTAAACGAGGGCGCAGGTTACTCGGTCCAAAACCTTGAACAGCTTCCAGGTGACCGGGAAGCAACCGCTGGATTTATCGATAGCGTCTCTGAAGAAAACGGTCCGGCCAAGCCTGCGCCCGCCGCGTCTGAAGACTAAGCGGGCGCTTTGGTCTTAAGGGCGAGCGCATGCAGCTCTCCGCCCATCTTTCCCTTTAGAGCAGCGTAGACCATCTGGTGCTGTTTCACCCGTGGCACGCCAGCAAACTGCGGAGAGACAATCTCGGCCTGCCAATGATCATTGTCCCCGGCGAGATCGGTTAGTGTGATCTCAGCGTCGGGAAACGCGTCCTTGAGGTGGGATTCGAGTGTTTCGCGATCCATTGCCATTGCAGGTGTCTCCTTTCGCTGGCACATGGCGCGCAACGCTCTTAGGGTCAAGACTAAGTCCTGATCCGGAGACATTGAATGAAGTACGTTTTATCAGCGCTCGGCCTCTGTCTGGTTGGGTGCTCAAGCGCGTCTGTGGAACCAGCGCCTTCAACCGTCCCGTTCAATATCGAAAACTACACCGCCGAGTATCATGATCAGGATCGAGCCCTCGATAACCTGAAGACACTTTCGTCGGATGAGTTTGAGGGCCGGAAAACCGGAACTGAGGGCAATCGCCGGGCAATGGCGTGGATAGAGGCCCGACTTCGCGAAAGCGGCGTCAGCCCCGCCAAAAAGGATGGCTACCAAGCGCCTTTCACTGCGCCAAATTTCGATGCGCCGGAAAACGTGATCGAGGGGACGAACCTCGTCGCTGCGATAAGGGGGACAACGACCCCACGAACCGCCCTTCTGATCTCTGCGCACTATGATCACCTTGGCGCGGCGGACGGAATTTATAATGGCGCAGACGACAATGCGTCAGGCGTCGCCGCTCTTCTGGAAACAATCGCCTGGTTTCAGGACAACCCACCCCAGAACTCCATCATATTTGCCTTCTTCGATGCTGAGGAACAGGGCATTGTTGGCTCATCGTCCATGGTCGACACGTTAAGCACAACCGAAAAAGAGAATATCGCGATCAACCTCAATCTCGACATGGTGGCCCGGGCCGACAAGGGCGAACTTTACGCCGTGGGCGGCTATCACTTTCCGGAACTCATTCCAGTGATTGAGGATGTCGCCTCGCGGGCGCCGCTGAAACTCCTGCGCGGACACGAAACGCCGGACCTTGGCATTGACGACTGGTCGTTCGCATCCGATCACGCGCCATTCCTGCGCTCGGGCATCCGCATCCTGTATCTCGGCGTCGAAGATCATGCTGACTATCACAGGCCAAGTGATGAGTTCGACAAGGTGAACCCGGCAGCGTTCGCCCGTTCGATCGACACGGTGATCATGACCGCAGAAGCGCTTGATGATTGGGTCGCGCAGGAACAGAGCGACGCTGATCAGTAAGCACCCTGCCCCATTGAGAAACCTTCTGGAAAGACTTTCGTAACCTTTTGGAAACCATATTCGGCCCGTTTTCAGACGGAGGCCGACCATGGTGCGCGCGTTCAAATCTTTTTTCTTCGGGCGTTGGCTCCGCGTTCAGGGCGGTGATGTTTCGATACTGCCGCTGATCCTGCTCATCATCATGGCGCTGGCGGTCTCTTACTGGAACAAGTCACGCGAGCAGACCGATGTGCTGGGCCCGGTCTTCTTTTCGACGTGCAGCGGCAATGTCCGCCTCAATTGCGTCGTCGATGGCGATACGATCTGGGCACATGGCGACAAGATCCGTCTGGCTGACATCGACGCGCCTGAAGTTTTCTCGCCTGATTGCCCATCGGAGAAAGAGCTCGGACAGAAAGCCACCATCCGTCTCGCAGCCCTGCTCAATCAGGGGCAGGTCGAACTACGCACCTCCGGTTCGCGAGACCGCGACAAGTATGGCCGCCTGCTGCGTGTCGCGACAGTCGATGGCCGGTCGGTCGGGCAAATCCTGATTTCTGAAGGTCTCGCCTACAGGTGGGGCAATCACCAACAGGGTTGGTGCTCATAAAAAATGCCCCAGCCTGCAATGAGGCCGGGGCAAGGCAAGTCAGAGCCATCGGCGCTGGAGAGATTTCGTTTTCCTAGCGAAGGCCGGGGGTGAGGGCCTTGTAGGCGCGGCGGATGCGATTCGGTCGCTCCGCAACGGGCGTAATATTTTCGTTCCAGATCGGATGGCGATCGGCAATCTGTGCGTTTGCTTCCGAAATGAGAGCGCGTGTGCAGGCCCGCTCGTGGCGCACGGCGTGGCGAAGCGACATGCCGTTCTTGCAGAAGTTACGCGCTTCGATCGTCAGGTTTTGCTTGATTTCAACACGACCGGCCTGCGTCGAGATGAGCGCCGGATTGTAGTTGAACTCGAACTTCTCAGACGTATTGGCCGCATGAGCCGCGCTTGCGATGGTAAATTGCAGGCCGATAAGGGTTGAGAGGGCTAATATCTTGGTCAGTTTCATTTTGGTTCTCCATTTTTTGCACTAAGGGGGTTGGTGTGTGTCAGGGCGCCAGTGCGTGAGCCGCCTTCTGAACGAACGGCGTTTGGGCGAGCGTGTGAAGAACCGTGGTAATTCAATCGAATAGCGTGGGAATTGGCAATTTCCCCAATTTTTGCATTTTTTGCATGCCCTGAGTCGGCAATAAAAAGCCCCGGACCAGAGGCCCGGGGCTGGATATTCAGAACGGAAGGCTTGTTAGTCCCAACCGCAGGACCGGCCTTCATTCTCTTCTTTGAGGTAGGTCATCAACGGGTCGAAATACTCGATAATGGCGGAGCCATCCATTTCACGCGTACCGGTGAAGGTTTCCAGCACGTCCGGCCATGGCTCGGAAGCGCCCATTTCCATCATCGCATTAAAACGCGCGCCGACCTCCTCGTTTCCATAGATCGAGCAGCGATGCAGCGGCCCTTCCCAACCGGCCTGCTCACAGGCGGCCTTATGGAACTGGAACTGCATGATGTAGCTCAGGAAGTAGCGCAGGTACGGCGTGTTGCCTGGAATGTGGTACTTCGCCCCCGGATCGAACGCATCGGCGGGGCGTGGGCCCGGAGGCACGATACCCTGATACTTGGTCCGCTTTTCCCACCATGCTGTGTTGTAGTCTTCAGGTGGCGTCGTGCCGTCGAGCACGTCCCAGCGCCAGCTATCGACTGTGATCGCGAAGGGCAGGAACGCGATCTTGTCGAGCGCGGTATTCATCAGAAGCGAGATATCGGCATCTTCGCCCGGAACCTGGCTCTCATCGATCAGGCCGATGTCGACCAGATAGGACGGCGTGATCGACAGGGCGATGAAGTCACCGATAGCCTCATGGAAGCCGTCATGGGCGCCATTCTTGTAGAGGTAATCCTGGTCCTTATAGGCGCGTTGGTAGAAATTGTGACCGAGTTCGTGATGGACGGTGTTGAAGTCTTCGGCGTTGACCTCCGTACACATCTTGATGCGCACATCCTCTTCGTCATCCAGGTCCCATGCCGATGCGTGGCAAACAACTTCGCGCGGGGCCGGCGGACGCACAATCATCGAGCGTTCCCAGAAGGTTTCCGGTAGTGGCGCAAGGCCAAGCGATGTGAAGAAGGCTTCACCCGTCTCGACCATCTTGATCGGATCATAGCCCTTTTCGACCAGCTCTTCTGTCAGGTCATAGCCCTGCCCCGGAAGGCCTTCAGGCTCGACAATCGGATAGATGCCGGCCCAGCTTTGCGACCACATATTGCCAAGAAGGTCTGCGCGGATTGGCCCGGTAGCAGGCTGGACCTCATCGCCATATTGCTCATTCAGCTCCGCGCGGACATAGCAGTGCAGCTCTTCGTAGAGCGGCTCGACCTGCGTCCAGAGCCGGTCGACCTCTTCAGCCATCTCCTCTGGCGGCATGTCATAATTCGACAGCCACATGGTCTTGAGATTGTCATAGCCTAGCTCGTTCGCGCCAGTATTGGCGATCTCGACCATGCGGGCGTAATTGTCCTTCATCGGCGGCGAAATCGTGCGCCATCCTTCCCAGACGGTTTTCAGCTCTTCAGGGTCCCGGCTTGTCTCGATAATGGTCGAGAGCTGGTCGAGGTTCAGCTCCTCGCCCTTATAGGTGAATGTGCCGGTGCCATAGGTGGCGTCCAGTCCAGTCGTGATTTCAGACAATTCCTCCGCAGCACCTGGCGTCGATGGCGCTGGAATCGTGATGCCGGACTGAAGTCGCTTCATTTTGCGATCGAGGTCAGCCGGCAAATCAACATCCTTGAACTTCTTGGTTTCATTGGCGAGCGAGACAGCCAGCTTGGTCGCTTCGGCGCCCGCGACAGCAGCAGCGGCATTCGTCTCGTCCGTGATATTGGTCGCTTGTTCCCAGAAGATCGGGCTGACATCTTTCGACATCTGGGCCAGCTCAGCCTCGGCGCGGTCGAGGAAAGCACGGGCGTCTTCGACGGTCGGGCCGGCGTCGGCGACAGGCGGCGGCACCGGAGCTTCGGCAGGCGGGACGTCTGCACTGTTTCCGGCACATCCAGCCAGCATCGCAAAGCCGAGCGCTGCGGCGCTGGCAGAATAAAGGGATCGTTTCATTTGGGGAACCTCCATGATGGCGCAAACGAAGCGCTAACCTTGTTTAAGGTCAATGGCACTTGAGCAAATTTCGCATGACCAAAGGCGCAATTTTATTTCAGGCCAGCACACGAGGCAGGACGCAACCATGCGCGTTGTCCGGTCATTCCCGGAGCTTTCTTGCCCGAAAGCACGCTCATCAGGAATCTGAAAGTGGACATCGCGCTGGAAGTGCAGCCAGTTTGAGGGTGAAGCCGCAGTCTCCCAGCGCGATATGAGAGCAAAGCCGGACGTTTGGGTGTGGGGACGAAGTACGCCGCAGACTTTCCAGCTCTCATGGTTAGTACGCACGGGCCTCGAAAACGGGTCACTCGGCTGATCTTAAACTTATGTAATTGCGACCAGGGGCGCCTAGCCCTCGCCCGCCATATAGCGCGGCAGCCAGCCTTCATGGGCTTCGCGGAGCGTGGCCAGCGCGATGCGCGCATGCACTTCCTTCTCGCCCAGCACAAGCT
The DNA here is from genome assembly GCF_038900055.1 of Henriciella sp. AS95. Taxonomy (NCBI): domain Bacteria; kingdom Pseudomonadati; phylum Pseudomonadota; class Alphaproteobacteria; order Hyphomonadales; family Hyphomonadaceae; genus Henriciella; species Henriciella sp. AS95. Next base: position 1,322,776 of record NZ_JBBMQM010000001.1, on the reverse strand, counting down.
CGGCCACCTCCGCATTGACCGCACCGCACTTCACCGCGCTCACGCCCGCCTTCGCCGCCGCCCGCAGCACGGCATCTGCATCACCCGCCGCGAGCGTCAGCACGAAGCAGCCCTGATCTTCAGCGAACAGCGCGGCGACATCCGCTTGCTTGTGACCCTTCAGCGGCGCTTCCAGCACATCGGTCCAGAGCGAAACGCCCTGGCCGGACTGCAGCGCAAGTTCGGCCACCGCGCAGAACACCCCGCCTTCCGACACATCATGAATGCCATGTATGCGGCCCGTCTGGACGAGCCCACGCACAAAATCACCGCTGGTTTTCGCTTTGCCAATATCCACCGGCGGTGGCGGGCCGAGGTCCTCACCCTTCAGGCCCAACCATTCGCGCGCATAGAGCGAGGCACCGAGATGGCCCTTCGTCTCGCCGATCAGGATCAGCACGTCACCCGGCTGCGCGCCTTTCAGCGTTGCGATCTTCGAGACATCCTCGATGAGCCCCACACCGCCAACGACCGGGGTCGGCGGGATCGCAACGCCATCGGTCTCATTATAGAGGCTGACATTGCCTGAGACGACGGGAAAATCGAGCGCGCGGCAGGCCTCGGCCATGCCTTCAATGGCTTTCACGATGTAGCCCATCGTGGCGGGCTTTTCCGGATTGCCGAAATTGAGGTTGTCGGTGATGGCGATCGGCGTCGCGCCGACGGCTGAGAGGTTGCGATAAGCCTCCGCTACTACGGCCTTGCCGCCTTCATACGGGTCGGCGGCGACGTAATGCGGGTTGCAATCGGAACAGATCGCCAGCGCCTTGTTCGTGCCGTGGATGCGGACGATCGCCGCGTCGCCCATGGACTGCGAGCTGTCGACCGTGTCGCCCATCACGTGGCGGTCATACTGTTCCCAGATCCAGCGCTTGGAGGCCATGTCAGGCGAGGACATAAGCTTCAACAGCACCGCGCCATAATCATCAGGCTCAGGATATTTCGAAATATCGAGTGGCGCGCGCGGTTCCGGCGCGGTCCATGGCCGGTCATAATTCGGCGCATCTTCGGCCAGCGGCGCGACGGGGATATCGCACACTGTCTCACCGAACTGCTTCAGCACCATGTTGCCAGTATCGGTCGTCATGCCGATGACTTCGGCTGACAGGTCATATTTGTCGAAGATCGCCTTCGCGACGTCGATCTTGTCTGGATAGAGCACCATGAGCATGCGCTCCTGGCTCTCGGACAGCATGATCTCATAGCCGGTCATGCCGGTCTCGCGCTGGGGCACCTTGTCGAGGTCCATCTCGATACCGATACCTTCACCATTCTCGCCGCCTGACGCCGCCATCTCTACGGACGACGAGGTGAGGCCGGCCGCGCCCATGTCCTGGATCGCCTGAATGGCGTCGGTGGCCATCAACTCCAGACACGCTTCAATGAGCAGCTTTTCGGTGAACGGGTCACCGACCTGCACGGTCGGGCGCTTTTCCTCATCGCCTTCAGAGAATTCAGCCGATGCCATGGTCGCGCCGTGGATGCCGTCACGGCCCGTCTTGGAGCCGACATAGAAGATCGGGTTTCCGGGCGTCGCGCCGCGGGCATAGAAAATCTTGTCCTGATCGGCGAGGCCAACCGCCATCGCATTGACGAGGATGTTGCCATTGTAGCCCTCGTCGAACTGCGTCTCGCCCGCAACGGTCGGCACGCCGACGCAATTGCCATAGCCGCCAATTCCAGCGACGACGCCGGCAACGAGGCTGCGCGTCTTCGGGTGATCAGGTGAGCCAAAGCGCAGCGCATTGACCAGCGCAATCGGGCGCGCGCCCATGGTGAAAACGTCACGCAGAATGCCGCCAACACCGGTCGCTGCGCCCTGATAGGGCTCGATGTAGGACGGGTGGTTGTGCGACTCCATCTTGAAGATGGCGGCCTGCCCATGACCAATATCGATGACGCCCGCATTCTCGCCCGGCCCCTGGATGACGCGGGCATTCTTGGTCGGGAATTTAGACAGGTGCCGGCGCGAGGATTTGTAGGAGCAGTGCTCGGACCACATCACCGAATAGATGCCGAGTTCCACAAGGTTCGGCTTACGGCCGAGGCGGGTGACCAAGCGGTCCCACTCCTCGGCGTTGATCCCGTGACCAGCCGCATCGGCTTCGGTCTGTTCAGCTTTCAGATGCTCAAGAATGGCAGATGTGTCCGTCATGCCCGCTCCATAGCCGCATGAGCGGCGAGTCGCCAGTCGCATTCGCGTCAAATACTGCAGTCTCAGCAACCCCCTGTACTTATAGGCCTTGAGCGTGTTGATAGATTTGGCTTAAGTCAGACACGGAAAACACATCAAGGAGTGCCCCCATGAGACTTGCTTTGCTGGCCCTGCTGCCGGTCATGCTCGCCGCCTGCGGCAATGAACGCATCGATCCCGAAGCCCGGATGCCAACACCATATCCGGAAGACAGCGAGCCGGGCGCGACCGTTTCGCCTACTTCCAACGAGTATGCCGTCGTGTCGACGGACGGCTCGGGAATCGAAGGCGAATGGACATCGACCCGTATCGATGGAAACGACTCACTCGTGTTCACGAGCGCCACTGAAGAGCAGATTGCCGGGGTCGGATGCAAGGAAACAGGCGAAGACGCACAAAACGGCGTCCTCTTTCACCGGTTCATGGCGTTTGACGATGTCGGCGATTCCATCTCGGTCTATATGTCGTCCGGTTCGAAATCCTACGGCCCGGCCGGCGACAACCCCGTGACGATCACGGTCGCCGAGGATGACCCATTTGCTGTAATGCTCGCCAGCGCTCAGGGCGATATCCGTATCGTGACCGGAAGCGGCGATGTTACCGTCATTCCAACAACCGAAGAGGTTCGTGAGTTCGTGGCTGAATGCCGCGGTGCCTATGTCTACACGCCTCCGGTTGAAGAAGATGAAGAAGACACTGAGAGCGAAGAATAAGACTTCTCGCTCGATACCATAAACAGAAGCGCCGCCCCGATCTCGAGGCGGCGCTTTTTTGTATCGTGTTGGTCAGGCTCTATTCGTCAGCGGGGTGGGCCGCGGCCCAGGCGTCTGACTGAGCACCAAGGATTTTGACCAGATTGCCCATGGCTGCGTGCATATCCACGAGGTGGAGGCCCCAGCCGGCATTCACGCCGTCCGCCCCGATAACATCGCCAACAATATCGTCCGCGCGCGGGTCTGACGGATCGCCATTCACCGTGATTTCCAAGTAGGAATAGCTGCCATCATCGACACACTCTGCCGTCAGCAACCCTGGGACAGACGCGAACGGCGTATCGACGCCTTCTCCATTCACGAATTCCGACTCGCCTTCACCATACCAGCCGCCTGATGACAGACGCGCGTCCAGCACGCCATCATCGCCGGAAAGCTCAGCCGGGTTTATACACAATGCCGAGGTCCCTTGCGGGCTTTTGCCGCCAAACAGCGCGCCCTGCTTTGGCGGCAATGTTGAGCGATAGGAAGAATAAGCAATGATGCAGCCGGTCTGGTTTATCGTGGTGCACGGCTCGTACGGACCAAAGTTGCCTGTTTCGGCATCGACATGGGTCGTCATGCCGATCGGCATCAGCGAGATGACCTTGTCTTCCATGTCCGAGCCGACAATTTCCTTCTTCACAAGGTCCTGGACCATGCTGGACCCTTGTGAATGGCCGACGATGACGACGCCGCGGCCATCATTGTAATTCTCGACATACTCATTCCATGCGCCCGTCACGTCAGACCAGCGCATGGCAATATCGGCGGTGAACCCTTGGCCACCGAGCCCCCGGCGAAGCTCTGGGACCGTGATCTGACGATACAGCGGCGCAAAGATCCGGCACTCCTGGCCAAAGGCGGCAAGCTGCCCTTCCACAACGCGCAGCTCTTCGTCATTCGCCGTCATGTCACTATTAGGCGTTTCGTCCATGGAGACAGTCGGATAAATGTAGAAGCAGTCGATCGGCGGGTTCTCAGCGAGTTCCACCTCTTCTACCGATGTCGTCCCGTCAGCATTCACCACAGTGTAAGTGAGATCGACATCGCACGCGTCATTTGCCTTGTCCGGGTGGCAAAGCCAGTTGGCGGCGTCTTCATAGTCTACGACCTCAAAGCCGCCGTCTGAGTCAGCGGCTGCCGTCGCAGTCTCGTCTGCATCCACCTCGGTTTCCGCCGGCGGCGTCTCAGCGCTTTCAACGTCCGCAGTCTCGTCAGCCGACGGGCTACACGCCGTCGCCAGCATCGCTGAGGCAAGCAGCGCACCATAAATTCTTTTCATCGCCATTCCTCCCTGGCCTTCATGATAGGCTACTCCATTAAGCGCAATCGTGCGGGCACGCAAAACGCTTTTCGAATTGCGTGAAATTTACTCGATCTGTTTCAGAGGATCTGAGTCTCCATTTGCTAGCTTTCTCGTCTGGAGGGAGCGTACATGGCCAAATGCAGGGAGCTTGTTGCCGGTGACATTCCGGCCATTGTGAAGCTGGCGCGCGAATCCGGATTTCCGGCACGAAGCGAAGCAGGCTGGCACTGGGCTCTTTTTGAAAACCCTGAACAGGCAGATCTTCCGGTCGGCTATGTTGCCGAACAGGATGACGAGATTGTTGCGATGCTTGGCACGCAGGCGCGGGGATTTCACTTTGGTGCCCGCCGTATTTTCGCTGCTTCTGGACACACGTTCATATCTTCGAAAAACGGCAAAGGCGCCGGTTTCGCCCTGGCAAAACGCGCGCTCAACAACACAGACTTTGCCGCGATTTACACGCTCAACAATAATGAGATTGCAGGCCGGTTTCACAAAAAAGTGGGCTTGAAGGCCTGGCTTGGCAATCGTGGCCGAACCCGGCTGGAGTGGCCGGTCAAGCCGGTCAGCATGGCGCTGGGAACAGCGCTTTCCAGATTGGCGCGCGATGAAAAAATGTATGCACGTCTATCGGAATCGGAGAAATACTCCGGCAGCGCCAGGGCCATATCACGCCTGAAGCATATGCCCGATCATGTGGTCTACCTCGACCCTCACATCCAGGCCGACGCCAGTCGCATCTCAGCATTCGATGAACGTCTCTCACGGGCCAGACCAGCCGCGCCTGTTCGAAGCCCGGAAGTTTTCTCTTATCAGCACCGCGACCCGGACGCCCCGGGCCGCTCAGCGCTGCTGGGCCTGTTGGACGGCGATCACATCGAGTGCCTGATGCAGGTCGTCATCACCAAGCCGAACGCTTATGAGCCTGCAGAGCTATATATTTCCGACCTTGAAGTCCTGCCGGGGCGTGACGGTGTTCGTGTCATTCCGCCATTGATACGAGCCGCGAAATACATCGCCCGCCAGCACGGCCTCGCCCGGCTACGCTTGCCCTTCGCGGACCGGTTTGAAGCGCTTTGTTTCAATCAAACCGGCGTCAGATTCTATCGTCAGCACAAATATGACTGCGCTCATGGGCGCTTCACAAAAGGCGTCGAGCAGCTTGAAAAGCACTGGGTGCCGACCGGGTTTGAGGGCGACTATTTCTTCGCGCTTCGGGTCACGCCCGAACGACGAAAAGCGTCTCGCGGGGAATCGAGCCAGCTTGCCAATACCGCCAACGGCTTCATTGACCGCCGCTCGCAGGCTTGAAGCTAAAGCGCGCCCATCAGGCTTTCGAACATCGCACGGCCATCGGTTCCGCCTTCATGCCCGCCAATCGCGCGTTCGGGATGTGGCATCAGACCCAGCACGCGACCATTCTCTGACAGGACACCGGCAATGTCGCGCGCTGATCCGTTTGGATTGCCGGCATAGCGGAATGCAACGCGCCCCTCGCCTTCCAGCCTGTCCAGCGTCTCTTCATCGGCGACATAATTGCCGTCATGGTGAGCGATGGGAATCGAGATTTCAGATTTTCCGGCATAGGCGCTGGTGAACGGCGAATTGCTATTCTCGACCTGCAGGCCCTGCGGCTTGCAGACGAATTCCAGACCAGAATTGCGAATGAGCGCACCAGGCAAGAGCTGTGTCTCGGTCAGCACCTGAAAGCCATTGCAGACACCGAGAACATATCCGCCGCGATCAGCATGTCGCTTCAGCGCAGCGATGATCGGCGAGTTCGCGGCCATCGCACCGCAGCGCAGATAGTCACCATAGGAAAAACCACCGGGCACCATGACCAGGTCCACGTTTTCAGGCAGGTCGCCATCCTTGTGCCAGATCATGTCTGGCGCCGAACCCGTAATGTCCGTCAGTGCGGTCTGGGCGTCGCGGTCGCAATTGGACCCGGGAAATACAATCACTGCGCTCTTCATAGCGCCCCAATAGCAGGGAGTCGGTGCGTTTGGAAATATGCGAATGACGTTCGGGCATGACCAGCCGCACCTGCGGCCCAATCTGGAATCATGAGCAGACCTCTGGCATAAGCCGTTGCCATGTCTATTCGCGTTTCAGCCTTCTACAAATTCACGCCGTTCGACGACATCGAAGCGATTCGCGAGACTGTGCGTACTGCCCTGTCTAACGTCGGTGCGATGGGGACCGTTCTCATCGCCAGCGAAGGTATTAACGGCACGATCGCCGCAGAGGGTGACGCGCTGGACGATGCCATGGCGACCCTGCGCGCCTTGCCCGGTTGCGCGGACTTTGAGCATAAGGAAAGCCATGCCGATGAAATGCCCTTCCTGCGCCTGAAAGTACGGCTGAAGCGGGAAATCGTGACAATGGGCGTTCCTGGCACAGACCCAAACAAGCTGGTGGGGACTTATGTTGAGCCAGAAAGCTGGAACGATCTGATCACTGATCCAGACACGGTCATCATCGACACCCGCAATGACTATGAATACGCAATCGGCACCTTCGAAGGCGCGGTCGACCCCGAAACGCGCGCCTTTCGCGAATTCCCGGACTGGTTCCGCCAGTTCCGCGCTGACCTTGAAGCAAAGGGCCGCAAACCAAGAATCGCCATGTTCTGCACGGGCGGCATACGCTGCGAGAAAGCGACGAGCTTCGTCAAATCCGAAGGCATCGACGAGGTCTTCCACCTAAAGGGCGGCATCCTCAAATACCTCGAAACGGTGCCTCAGGCTGAAAGCAAATGGCAAGGTGAGTGCTTTGTTTTTGACGATCGCGTTTCGGTCGGGCACGGCCTCGAACTCGGCACCTTCTATCTCTGCTATGCCTGCAAGACCCCGGTCAGCGAAGAAGAGCGACAGGATGCACGCTTTGTCGAAGGGCTCTCCTGTCCCTCCTGCCATGACAAACTCACCGATGACCAACGCGCCCGGTTCAGTGAACGCCAGCGACAGATTGCGCTCGCGAAACAACGCGGTGAATTGCATCTTGGGCGCGCAAAGGCGAAAACAGCAGGGTAATGAGCCTGCCGATCCTCTATTCATTCCGCCGATGTCCCTACGCCATGCGGGCACGCCTCGCCATTCAGTCGGCTGGTTTCAAGTGCCGGCTGCGCGAGGTGGTGCTGCGCGACAAGCCGCCGGAAATGCTGGAGATTTCGCCAAAAGGCACAGTGCCCGTTCTGCAGTTGACGTCCGGACAGGTCATTGAAGAGAGCCTCGATGTGATGAGCCACGTCCTGGATGAGGCAGACCCGGAAGGCTTGTTAGCGCCTGAAAGCGGATCACTGGCCGACATGACGGCGCTGATTTCTGCCTGTGACGGCCCGTTCAAGCACCATCTCGACCGGTACAAGTATCCTGATCGCTATGACGGCGCCGTTGCCGAAGATCACAGGGAGGCGGCCGAAGCCTTTCTTCAGACGCTGGACACGCGGCTTGAAACCATGGCGCAGCTCTTTGGAGACCGCATATCGCTCGCAGATCTCGCCATCATGCCGTTCATTCGCCAGTTCGCGAATACGGACAGAGCCTGGTTCGACGCTCAGCCTTATCCATCCTTGCAACGCTGGCTGAACGGGCACCTCGAGAGTGACCGTTTCAAATCGATCATGCCGAAGTTCGCACAATGGAAAACCGGCGACAGCGAACCGCTTTTTCCGGCAGAAGCCTAGCCAGCAAGCGCCTTGCGGACAGCCTCCAGCGCCGCTTCGGCCTTGTCGCCATCCGGGCCGCCTGCCTGGGCCATGTCTGGCCGGCCGCCGCCGCCCTTGCCGCCAACTTCCGCCGCCGCAACGCGGACGAGTTCAACTGCGGACACCTTGCCTGTCAGGTCATCGGTCACGCCGACTGCCACGGCAGCCTTGCCCTCGTTCACGCCAACGAACACCGCGATGCCTGACCCAAGCTTCGACTTCGCTTCATCGACGAGGCCGCGGAGATCCCGTCCGCCAACACCGTCTGCGACGCGGGCAATCAGCTTGTAGCCACCGATCTCTTCCGGCCCGGCTGGCGCCGATGAACCACCGCCGCCCATAGCGAGCTTTCGCTTGGCATCGGCAAGCTCGCGCTCCAGATTGCGGCGTTCCTCGCTGAGCGATGCGACCTTGCGGCCAACATCTTTCAGCGGCACCTTGAGCTGGTCCGCGAGGTCCAGCGCAACCTGAGCGCGGCCCTTTAGGAATGAAATCGCCTCAGCACCAGTTGCCGCCTCGATCCGCCGCACACCTGCAGAAACGCCGCCTTCTGACGTGATCACGAATGCGGCGATATCGCCTGTGCGGGCAACGTGTGTCCCCCCGCACAACTCGACAGAATAAGGGCGCTCATCTGAATCAAGCGACTGCCCCATGGAAAGGACCCGGACTTCGTCGCCATACTTTTCTCCGAAGAGAGCAAGCGCGCCAGCCTCAATGGCCTTGTCCGGCGCCATAACGCGAATTTTCGCTTCGTCATTCTGGCGAATGACGGCGTTCACCTGGTCTTCAACGGCTTCAATTTCAGCAGGGGTCAGCGGGGCGCCGTGAGAGAAATCGAAGCGAAGCCGATCTTCCTCGACAAGCGAGCCTTTTTGCGTGACGTGTGGCCCAAGCACGCTGCGCAGCGCGGCATGAAGCAGATGTGTGGCCGAATGGTTGGCGCGAATACGCTGGCGGCGCTCATAGCTGGCCACCAGTTTCGCAGGGTCACCAATCGTGATGGCCCCATCGGTCAGCTCGCCGATATGGACATGCACGTCGCCGGCGCGCTTCTGAACATCGCGCACAATGAAACGGGCACCACTTTCAAAATGGATTTCGCCATGGTCGCCCGCCTGGCCGCCACTCTCGGCATAGAAGGGCGTCTGGTCAAAGACGAGTTCGCAGTCGCCGCCCTCAAACGTGTCGGTCATCGCGCCGCCCGCAACGATGGCTTTCAATGCACCGCCTGCGTCGACGCCCTGATAACCGAGAAATTCGGTCGGGCCGACCTTGTCTCGCACGCGGAACCAGATCGCGTCAGATCCGGCATCACCGGAGCCTGCCCAAGCCTCGCGGGCCGCCTTTTTCTGCAAGTCCATGGCATTATCAAAGCCTTGCGTGTCCACGCTCATCCCCCGGCCGCGCAGAATATCCTGCGTCAGATCGAGTGGGAAACCAAAGGTGTCATAGAGCCGGAAAGCCGTTTCGCCAGGCAATTCGCCATCGTCCGCTAGGCCTTCCGTCGCCTCATCCAGCAGGGCAAGGCCGCGGCCCAGGGTCCGCTGGAAACGGGCTTCTTCCTGCTCGAGCGCGGCTTCGATTGCGGGCTTGGCGCGAACGAGTTCCGGATAGGCTTCGCCCATCTCTTCGGAGAGCGCACCGACAAGTTTATACATTGCCGGTTCGCGCGCGCCCAGGAGATGGCCGTGACGCATGGCGCGGCGCATGATCCGGCGAAGCACGTATCCGCGGCCTTCATTGGATGGCGTTACGCCATCGGCAATCAGAAAGGCCGAAGTGCGAAGATGGTCCGCGATAACGCGGAACGAAGCCAATTGATCACCAGTTGCTTTCGCGTTGTAGATGTCTTCTTCGGCGGCAATCAGCTTCTGAAATAGATCGATCTCGTAATTGTTGTGAACGCCCTGCAGGACGGCAGCCATACGTTCAAGACCCATACCGGTGTCGATGGACGGCTTGGGCAGGTTTGTGCGCTCGCCGTTCGCTTGCTGCTCAAACTGCATGAAGACGAGGTTCCAGATTTCGATGAACCGGTCGCCGTCTTCATCCGGTGACCCTGGAGGGCCGCCTGGAATTTTGTCGCCATGGTCGAAGAAGATTTCCGAGCAAGGGCCACAAGGACCGGTATCGCCCATCGACCAGAAATTATCGCTGGTCGCGATGCGAATGATCCGGTCATCCGGCAGACCGGCAACCTTCTTCCAGAGCGCCGCCGCTTCTTCATCTTCGGAATAGACAGTCACCAACAGCCGGTCCTTGGACAGTCCGAGCTCTTTCGTCACCAGCTCCCAACCGAATGCGATCGCATCATCCTTGAAATAGTCGCCGAACGAAAAGTTGCCGAGCATTTCAAAGAAGGTGTGATGGCGCGCCGTGTAGCCGACATTATCGAGGTCATTGTGCTTTCCGCCGGCGCGAACGCACTTTTGCGATGTCGTCGCGCGCGGGGCAAAGGGGGTCTCGGCGCCGGTGAAGATATTCTTGAACGGAACCATGCCCGCATTGACGAAAAGCAGGGTCGGATCATTATCCGGCACAAGCGGCGCGGATGCCTTGCGGGTGTGTCCCTGTCTCTCGAAATAGGAGAGAAAAGTCTCGCGAAGTTCGTTGACGCTTGTCATCTTTGGTATCCTGGCCCCGTAATCCATTAGCTGTCATGCAGGCAGTCGCCTGCACCAGCATCGAAGTAGCGGATATAAAGAGTCACTTGCGGCGCGCCAAGCGTCAGGCGCGCCGCAAGTCCTATTCAATTACAGTGCGACGGAAATGTCTCAGCCTGCCTCGGCCGCATCTGCATCACCGGCATCATCAGACTCGGCATTGTCTTCGGACAGCATAACATCAGAAAGCAGGCCAGAGCGCTTGCGGATTTCGTTCTCGATCTCATCGGCGATTTCAGGATTTTCCTTAAGGAATTGCCGGGTTTTCTCACGGCCCTGCCCGATCCGGTCTTCCTTATAGGAATACCAGGACCCCGCCTTGTCGATAACTTCGCATTTCACACCGAGGTCAATCAGTTCACCCGTCTTGGAAATGCCTTCGCCGTAGATAATGTCGAATTCCACCTGGCGGAACGGTGGGGCGACCTTGTTCTTGACGACCTTCACGCGCGTCTGGTTGCCAATCACTTCGTCACGGTCCTTGATCGCGCCAATACGGCGAATATCAAGACGGACGGACGCGTAGAATTTTAGCGCATTACCGCCCGTCGTGGTTTCCGGGCTACCAAACATCACACCAATCTTCATACGGATCTGGTTGATGAAGATGACCATGCACTTCGATTTCGAGATCGAACCCGTCAGCTTGCGCAGCGCCTGGCTCATCAGGCGAGCCTGAAGCCCCGGGAGGCTATCGCCCATCTCACCTTCGATTTCAGCGCGCGGGGTCAAAGCCGCAACCGAGTCGATAACCAGCAGATCCACAGCACCGGACCTCACCAGCGTATCGGCGATTTCAAGGGCTTGTTCGCCTGTGTCCGGCTGGGAAACGAGGAGATCATCGAGATCGACGCCAAGCTTGGATGCGTAGACCGGATCGAGCGCATGTTCCGCGTCGACAAAGGCGCAGACACCGCCATTTTTCTGGGCTTCCGCCACAGAATGGAGCGAGAGCGTGGTCTTGCCGGAACTCTCCGGGCCATAGATTTCGATAATCCGGCCTTTGGGCAGGCCGCCAATTCCGAGCGCAATATCAAGGCCAAGCGAACCGGTCGAGACCGCCTCGATGTCCATGGTCTGCTTGTCGCCCAGCCGCATGACCGAGCCCTTGCCAAAAGAGCGCTCGATGTTCGAGAGGGCTGTTTCAAGTGCTTTCTGCTTATCCACGCCGGATTCCTTGTCCACGAGTTGCAATGCGGGTTTGGCCATGAGTCGTCTCCTTAGGTCCATATCTAGCCCTGCATTGCAAGGCCGGCGTTTCATCTAGAGAGAACTCTGTACCACATATGTTCTCAAGAACAAAACAAAAACTTTCGTCATGTCTGAGACGCTTGCCAGCAAGGGTCGGACACGCCTAGACTCCTGTTCATTGGTCGTGGTTTCAGGGAATGTCATGTTGCAAAATCGCGCACTCTGGATAGCAATCTGCGCCGCGTCGCTGTTTGCGCTGCAAGCAGTCGCCCAGGATTCGACCACAGAGCAGGCGTCGGCAGCCGATGAGCCGCCACCAACGACTCTTCCCTTCGCGCCGACGGTTCAATCCGCCCCGCCGACCAGCCCGTCCTATCCGACAACCACGCGAGTTGTGGAAGCGCCGCCGGTCGATCCGGTTTGCCTGGAAATCGGCCCCATCATTCGCGCGGGCGTTGTTGCGTCCCGCTTTGCGACCCTGTCGCCGTCAACGCTCGATGGCGCGCCAATCGGCAAGCACCAGACGGGCGATGCCTTCAAGGCACTTGGCGCAGACTACTGCACCATTGTCATCCCGGCCGCTTCGGACCTGACCGCGGACAGTGTGTATAATCAGGTGACCTGCCAGCTCGACATGGCAAATGGCGAGGCCGAATACCTCGAAGATATGCGTGACCGGCGAACTGAACTGGCTGAACAGATTGCCGCTTGCCCCGCCATGGCGCGCTGGACGGCAACCCCGCCCGAAGAAGCAGATCTCTCCGCTGGCGATATCAATGAGGACTTCCTGTTCTCCCATCCCGACGTGCCCGTAGAGCTTGTCCTCAGGACCCGCCAGCATGCCCGTACCGGAGACTGGCCGCTCACTTATATGCGCAGTCTGGACCTGATCTTCCGGACGCCCAATCCGGACAGGCCGGAGCCGCTTGAAGATGAACCGGCCCCTTAAAAGAAGCAGCCGCGCGAGAAAGAGCCCTTTCACCGGACGCTCAAACGTATCATTATAGGGACATGCTGACACGAACTGGAAAACCTGCTGGTGAAGCGCGCCTGCGCTATCTCGATGCCGACCTCGAGGTCATCGAACCCGGCGACTATGTCACCTGCGCGGTCACAGGACGAAAAATTCCATTGCAGGCGCTCCGGTACTGGAGCGTTGATCGCCAGGAAGCCTATGTCGATGCCGAGGCGGCTGCGTCCCGCATGGTCGAGAAATAATCGGCAGCCAATGCTCTTTCTTCGCGACCTGATTTTTCCCGGTCTGCTGTTTCTCATTCCCGCGGCGCCGGCGGCCGCTGAACTGTCATGCGGCGGAATTGCCAAACAGAGCGGCCTGTTGGTGTGTTCGGGCCCGGCCGAAACAGAAATCGACGTGTCGACGGCGGGCGGCGAAAACGTGCGCACTGTAAAGACAGATGCTGACGGCCAGGTTGTCATCGGCCTCGCGCAGGACGAAGCGCCTGACCTTGTCCTGACCCCCAAAAGCCCCGGCGCAGCCCCCCTGAATATGTCGATAGCTCCGCGCAATGACGACTATCGGGTCATTCGCGGTCTCGATTGCGACAAGGTCGATGCCCGCACCGAAGAACAGAAGCAGCATGCCGCTGACAGCTGGGTAAAGAAACAGGCAGCCTTCGAGACATTCAACCGTGGGCCGGCCGCCTCCCAAGGCTTTGTCAAACCCGCTTCCGGTCCGACGTCGTCGCCTTTTGGACCGACCCGCAAATATATTGGCGTCGGGGCCGACGGGAAGGAATGCGAAAGCACGTCCGTTCACCGCGGCTATGATATGGCCATCCCGACCGGCACACCAATTGTCGCGCCCGCGAGCGGCGTCGTCATCCTTGGCGATCCCGACCTATACTATGAGGGCGGCGCTGTGTTCCTTGATCATGGCGGCGGCCTGGTGTCGGTTTTCATGCATATGTCCAAAGTCGAGGTGAAAGCGGGCGATTTCGTCGGCACGGGCAACCAGCTGGGCCTTTCAGGCAACACGGGCAGGACCACCGGCCCGCACCTTCACTGGGCGGTCAAATGGCGAAACACCGCAAGCGACGATCGCGACGGCGATTTTTACATCGATCCGGCGCTCCTCCTTGAGCTTCAGCCGGACAGCGCTGCTTCAGCCGAAGAGATGCCAAATTAGGGCCTCAGCAGTGTTGACCCTGTCGTACGACGATTTTCCAGCGCGCGATGGGCGTCAGCCGCCTTCTCCAGCGGAAAATCCTGGCCGATCTGCGCCTTGATGGTTCCTGTCTTCAATGCGCCGAGCAGCGCCGAAGCGCCTCGCCGCCAATCATCATCATTGGAGGTGAAATGATACAGGCCGGGACGCGTCATGACGAGCGAGCCGCGACGGTTTAGCTCCCCGGGAGCGAGTGGTTCCACCGCGCCAGACGCATTTCCGTAAGTCATCCACCAGCCGCGCGGCTTCAGGCTGTCGAGGGAGGCCTCGGCGGACGCCTTGCCAACGCCGTCATATGAAACGTCAACGCCTTTTCCGCCTGTTAGCGCTCGCACACGACCGGCCACATCTTCATGTGAAAAGATGACCTCATCGGCGCCAGCCTTGCGAGCCAGCTCCGCCTTGTCCTCGGTCGATGTGACGGCAAGCACGCGCACACCCATGGATGTCGCCCAGGGTACCAACAGCGATCCAACCCCGCCCGATGGCGCCCAGACGAGTGCGGTGTCGCCCGGGGCGGCGCGGCGGATTTCGAAAAGAAGCATCCAGGCAGTGAGCCCCTTCAGCAAGGTGGCGGCCGCATCGTCTTCGGATATCCCTTCCGGTAGCTTGATCATGCGCGCGGCAGGGCCCGTGAAATGCGTCGCATAGGTGCCGGTGCCCATATAGGCGACGCGGTCGCCAGGCTGCACGTTTTCAACACCCTCCCCGACGGCCTCGACCGTGCCGGCCGCCTCCTGGCCCGGGGTGAAGGGCAGCTTCACCGGATATAGCCCCGTGCGAAAATACGTATCGATGAAATTGAGGCCAATTGCGGACTGGCGGACCAGCGCTTCGCCAGGTCCCGGCTCTCTCGGCGCCATCGAAACCTTGGTTAAGACTTCGGGTCCGCCCAGCTCGTTAATCTGAATGCAATATGCGTCGCTCATGGTTAAGGCTCCCGGAATCATGATGGATTGGTATCGTTATGACCAAGATAGGAATGATCTGCGGCGTTGACGAGGCCGGACGCGGTCCCTGGGCGGGGCCGGTGACAGCTGGTGCGGTCATTCTGGACCCGGCACAACCCATTGATGGGCTGACAGATTCCAAGAAACTGACGGAAGCGCGTCGCGAGGCTCTCTACCCGGAAATCAAGGCCAAGGCGATCACCTTTGGTATTGGCTGGGCGAGCCCGGATGAGATCGACAAGCTCAACATTCGAGAGGCGACGTTTCTCGCCATGAAACGGGCCATCGCCATTATGGGGATCGTTCCTGACAAGATTCTTGTGGATGGAAACTCACTTCCACAGCCCCTTCCCTGTCCGGCCAACGCGATTGTGAAAGGGGATCTGACCGAGCCTGCGATTTCGGCAGCTTCCATCTTGGCAAAGGTCGCGCGTGACCGCGCCATGGTCGATCTGTCCAACCGTTTTCCGGGCTACGGTTTCCGCAAGCACAAGGGATATGGCACGGCGGCGCACTCCTCGGCGCTACAGGAACTCGGCCCCTGCAAATGCCATCGCATGACGTTCGCGCCCGTTCGAAAAGCGCTGGAAGCAGCAGCCTGAGCCTGGCACCTTATTCGAGGCAAGCGCCGACGGGTCGGTCAATCAGATCGGCAACCAGCGGCTCAGAAGGCTCACTTTCAAACTGGCGCGAAAAATCATTGTCAGGTGACATCGCGACCTGGCTTAACTCATGAACACATTCGGCGACCGAATCTTCGACACGGCTGAAAACCCTGAAGAAAACCGTGTCCGACAAGCCATAGACAAACAGTGCGCGTTCCAGTTGTGGCGTGCTCGATCCGAACCACTCGTCGACATCGCCAGCGCCCAGCAACGTCCCGGTTCCATTTGATGATCCGGCGTCACAGGTCTCCATGATCGCCAACTCAATTTCCAGCGCTACCAGGTCATCCGGCGACGCATCACTTAGCGTCCGGTAAGCCAGTTTTTCCTGACCGGCGATGCACGCCGCCTTATTATAATCCTCTGACGTCGTTGCCGTCAGATAGGCCAGAGCCTGAATGACGCCTGCCACATAGGCCATTTTTTCCGCCTTTGAGAAATCCGCCATCTCGCCAGCGCGGGCGGGCGGTATGGCGCCCTCGTCTTCCGCAATCGCCGGCAATGCAACTGACAGCGACACCGCAATGGCGGCTGTAATTCTGGATAGTTTCATCGAATAGCTCCCCTTTGCTGGGGCTGTTATGTCCCCATCTAACTAGGCGTAGAAACCTTCCAATCGGGGTCAGGACATTCCAAATCGCTGGATCGCTCACTCAAGAGGCAGGTGCGAGCCTGTCCAACTCTGACGACCAAACAACCTCCCCAGCGCCCCAATCTGTTAACCTGCCATTAACCATTCCGGCAGGAGTCTCCGCAAAAGTTCGGAGGAGGCAGGCACATGATCGTGTTTGGTGCTCATCCCTGGTTTGGAGAAACCGGGCGCAAATACAAATTCAACGTCACCCTCACCGACAAGGGCATTCCTGACGGTGCGGGCATTTACGTATTTGTACGCCGTCGCTTCGTGTTCTTTCTGGACCCGCTCTACATCGGCAAGGCAACCAACCTGAAAAGTCGCCTCATTGGCCACGAGCGCTGGGCGGAAGCCTGGTGGAACCGCGGCGCCACCGAGCGCCACATCTTGAAAGTGCCGAATGCTCGCGCCCGCGCGCGCATCGAGGAAGATCTGATCCGGCGCTACCAACCTGTCATGAACGACATGCTGATTCCGCGCGGACAGCTAGACGCCCCAAATCATCGCGGCCTCGAAAAAGCCTGGCGCCGCAAGCGCTTCTGGAACCGCTTCTGGTGGGGCAAACCTCACATCGGCTAGCCAACGCTACGTCAGCCCTCCCCGGTGCCCCTCTTTTCTGCTTATCTTGCTGGAAAATAAAAATAGCCACCAGGGAGGCAGCTCATCATGGGCGACAGCATCTTCAATCTCGGAGACATGCTCGACGCGGTCGGTCGCGAGCTCGGTCCAGACGATCCGGCCCTCATCCATGGCGACCGGGTGATTTCATGGCCAGAGATGACGAGCCGGTCGAACAATGTCGCGCGCCACCTTCGCGCCCACGGGATCGAAACCGGAGACAAGGCCGGGTTCTATCTGCGCAATCAGCCCGAATACATGGAAGCGCTCGCGGCCTGCTTCAAAGCCCGGTTCACGCACGTCAATGTGAACTATCGCTATCTTGATGATGAGCTGACCTACATCTTCGACAATTCAGATTCCGCTGTCGTTTTCTTTGATCGCGAGTTTCGAGAGAATGTCGAGCGCGTGCGCGCCAAGCTGCCCAAGGTAAAGGCCTGGGTAGAGATTGGCGGTGACGGTTCAGACACACCAGACTTCGCCATCGCATATGAGGACATCGCCTCAGACGGTGATGGCTCAGCCCTCGATATCGAACGGTCCGATGATGACCAGCTGTTCCTGTACACCGGCGGCACGACCGGAATGCCCAAGGGCGTCATGTGGAGCCACCGTATCTGGCGCGAAAGCTCTCGCGAAGCGATGGTGAAAGTCTACGGCTTCGCGCCAGAAAGCATGGAGCAGCACATCGCCTGGACGCAGGAGGCCGGCAAGCTTTCACGCCAGCTGCCTGCCTGTCCTCTGATGCACGGCACGGGTCTCTTCACCGCCATGGGCTCGATGATTGCCGGCGGCTGTATCGTGACCCTCGAAAATACGAAGAAATTTGATCCAGTCGAACTCTGGGAAACCGTCGACCGGCGCGGCGTGACGGCCATGGCGATTGTTGGTGATGCCTTTGCCAAACCGATGCTGAAAGTGCTCGACGCCCATCCTGGGAAGTACAATCTCTCCTCGGTGCAGACCATCACCAGCTCTGGCGTGATGTGGTCAATGGAGGTCAAGCGTGGCCTTATCAAACACATGCCCCAGGTCGCACTGATGGATAGCTTCGGGGCTTCTGAAGCGGTTGGTTTCGGCATGTCGGTGACCACGGCTGAAGGCGTTCAACAGACGGCCAAGTTCCAGATCGGCGACAAATGCAAAGTGTTCACCGAGGATCGCCGCGAGGTGAAAGCCGGATCAGGTGAAGCCGGCCTTATCGCACGAGGCGGGGCCGTTCCTCTTGGCTATTACAAGGACCCGGAGAAGTCAGCGAAGACGTTCTGGGAGGTTGAAGGCGTTCGCTATGCCGTGCCGGGAGACTGGTGCACGGTGGAGACCGACGGCACGATCACTCTGCTCGGGCGGGGGTCGAATTGCATCAATTCAGGCGGAGAAAAGATATATCCTGAAGAAGTCGAAGAGGCCCTGAAAAACCATGAAACCGTTCGCGATGCGCTGGTCGTCGGGCTTCCGGACGACAAATGGGGATCAGCGGTCACCGCCGTGGTCGAACTGAACGATGGCGCGCAGGTCGATGAAGATACGCTGCGCGGCTTCGTGCAGACCCAGCTTGCCCGATACAAAGCGCCCAAGCGCATCTTCTTCAAGCCAGACCTTGGGCGCGCGCCAAACGGAAAGGCCGATTACAAGTCGATCAGGGAATTCGCGCTCGAACAGGCCGGCGTGCAAGCCTGATCTGGTCGCTCCTGAAACACTGGCGGTCAATCCAGCTTGAATTCGCGACATCCCTGTGATGTCTAAGCGCCGGATTTGTCAGTCGAGGGGACGATAAATGCGCCGGGCCTTATTTATCCTACTTGCGCTTGTTCTGATTGGGGGCGGCATCGGCACAACGCTGCTTCTGCTTCAGCCGAAAACGACGCTTTTTCATCCTGATTTCGGCAATGACTGTCGCGACCTGCTGACACCACAGACCGAAGAGGCCGTCGATTGCGTTCGCGTTTTTTACGGCACCAATCGCAAGATTGAGTTTGATGGCTCCGCGCCGGCCGCTGACAGCGAAATTGATACCACAGGGGTCAAAAGCGAAGACGCTGGAGAACTCCTCATCGGCCGAGCCGATGTCTGGCTCCCGAAACTTGTCGAGGAAGGTGGCAGCCGTGAGCGCGGTGAGACGCCATTCCTGCAGGGCGAAGTCCCTGAAGAGCAGAATGAACTGGTCAAATACGTCTTCCTGACACGGATTACCAAGGCGGGCCGGGAGCGGTTCCTTGCCGAGCTCGATGACGCCTTGATCGCGAACAATTCCTACTCGGCCCTGCTGTTCGTGCACGGCTTCAACACACCATTTGAAGACGCGCTCATCCGCTCAGCGCAATTGTCTGTGGACCTCTCCCGCCGTGACCTGTTCGACGTCGGCGTGCCCATTCTTTTCAGCTGGCCATCCGCTGGCAAGGTTTCGCTGGGCGACTATCGCGGGGACCAGGATCGCTCACTGGCTGCCGCTCCATACCTGGAGGAATTTCTCGATCTCATCATTGAGAACGCTGACATCGACCGGATCAACATCGTCGCCCACTCCATGGGCAACCGCATCCTGACAAAGGCGCTGGAAGACTATGCCGCCGACTATCTGGAGCGGCACGGCGAAGACGATATCGAGTTCCGGATCATCCTCGTCGCAGCCGATGTCGACCGCGAGATATTCGACCAGGTGACCGGCGTTCTCGACAATCTGAAGGCCAATGTGACCATCTATACGTCCGATGCAGACCGCGCGCTGCATGTCTCCGAGATCGTCAACAAGAAGCTCCGTCTCGGCGATACGGACGGAAACAAGCCCTATATCCGGCGCAATGAGTTCTATGAAACGGTCGATGCGACGGGGGTTGCAACCGAGCTGTTCGGCCTCGGGCACAATTACTATTCAGACAATCCCTTCATCCTCGGCGACATGCTCTGTGCAATGGCAGAGGCCGCGCCGGAAGAGCGCGCGCTCGAACGGCTTCGTTTCGGCGCGCTGGAAGATGGCGACGAATATTACCGCGTTAATGCGGCCGTCGCACCAGGCTATGAAGAATGCTCACTCTTCCGGGATGCCTTCCCGCTGACCGATGTGCGAGAGGCCCCCGAAGGTGACCGCTTTAAGCCAGCGCGTGAGATGGCTCCACCGCCGCCGCCAGAGACACAGACAGAGACAACCCCGCGCAGCGCGCCGGAACCTGGACTCCTGCCACCGCTTGATGTGACGCTCTATATCGAGGACCGGGACAATTTCGACCCCGAAGCCTTCGCCCCGCAATTCATGCCAGCGCTCACACGCGGCGACGTCTCCATCATCACGATCCGCGCCCATACAGACACGGTCGGCACGCCTGAAGAGAACCAGGCCAGAACCAAGGCCTGGGCGGACGCCCTCAAGGCCTACATCGTGAATGAGACAGGCATCGAGCCAGACTTCATCCTCGCTGAAGGGCGCGGCGACACCGAGCCTGCCGTTGAAACAGACGACGAGGTCGCCGAACTACGCAACCGCCGCATCGAAATGACGGTGGAGTACGAGTAGAGGCACAATACACCCTGTCCGCAAACGCGAATAAGTGGAGGCTTGCGCGCTGCGACCGCTTCGGTGAGAGTTCTCCCGTGTTGAAGGGGGACATTTGATGCTCCAGCGCTATTTCTCGCTCCTGCCGCTTCCGGCGCGCGATCCTGATGTGCCGCACAGGGCCGCAACGCCTCTTGAGCTTTTCTTTGACCTGATTAGCGTCGTGGCGATTGCTGCGATCACTGCTGGCCTGCATCACGCGATCAGCGAAGGGCATGGTGTCGAAAAGCTCCCCATCTTCGCCTTTCTCTTTATCGGCATCTGGTGGGCCTGGATGAACTTTACCTGGTTTGCGTCTGCCTTCGACAATGACGGGCCGTTCTATCGCACGCTTGTCATGGTGCTGATGGGTGGCGAAGTTCTATTCGCAGGCGGTGCGGCCTATATGTTCGAGACCGGCGATTTTAGCTGGGGTATTCTTGGCTGGACCGTCATGCGTGTTGCCATGGCCGTGCTCTGGTTCCGGGCCGCCGGAAACATGGCCTATCGCAAGACCTGTCTCAGATATGGCTTCGGGGTGATGTTCGCACAATTGCTCTGGATCGCCTTCTACGTCCTGACTGTGCCCGGAAGTCCTTTATTCTACGCCGCGGGCATCGCCATTTTTCTTGTTGAATTTGCAGTGCCACTCTTCGCCGAGCGGGCAAGACAAACACCATTCCACCGCCATCACATGATCGAGCGCTATGGCCTGCTGACCATCATCTCGCTCGGTGAAGTCGTGCTGGCAATCAGTCTCGGCTTTGGCGCGCTTTACGGAGAACACGCCGCCATCGGTCCCGTGATCACGGCGGTCGCTGCACTCGTGCTCGTCTTCTGCCTGTTCAGCCTCTATTTCTGCAAAGGCGACCATCTGGTGTCGAGCGACTTTGCAACGGCATTTAGCTGGGGCTATGGCCACCTCCTCGTTTTTGGGTCGATCGCCGCCATTGGCGCTGGCATTGCGGCCGAGCTCGACTTGGCGACTCATCATAGCCACACCACACAGGACTATGTTGCCTGGTGGATGGGCGGACCTTTGGCGGTCTACTTCCTGTCACTCTGGTTCGTTCGGGATCGGTACCATTCCCTGGGCAACCGGCAGGTCGCCTTGCCGGTCATGGCGCTGGTCGCGCTTATTGCGTCCTTCCTGGGATCTCCGAGCTGGATGTTCGCGCTGATCGCATTTGGCGCGCTCGTCTGGCGGGTGCCACCGCCTCTGGCGTCAGAGGGGCAAGGCATGGCAGAAGGCCGTCATGGCTGACGATATGATGACGGGCATGGTCCCGCCGCTCTTTGCTGATGTGCCCAAGAGCGTGACCTTCAAGAAGCTGCGCAAGCGGATCGTGCGCAATGCGCTGCAGGCGATTGACGATTTCGGCATGGTCGACCGAGCGCGCGCCGACAAGCCGAAATGGCTGGTCTGCCTGTCAGGTGGCAAGGACTCTTATGGCCTGCTCGCCGCACTGCTGGACCTGCAATGGCAGGGCGCGCTGCCGGTCGAGCTGATCGCCTGCAATCTCGATCAGGGCCAGCCGGGTTTTCCGAAACATGTCCTGCCGGAATGGCTCGACAAGGTCGGCGTGAAATATCGGATCGAGACCGAGGACACCTATTCCATCGTGACGGAGAAGGTGCCGGAGGGGCGGACTTTCTGCTCGATGTGTTCGCGTCTGCGCCGGGGGATCCTCTACCGTATCGCGCGCGAGCAAGGCTGTGAGGCGATCGTGCTCGGCCATCACCGCGACGATGCGCTTGAGACCTTCATGATGAACCTTGTGCATGGCGGGCGGATGGCGGCGATGCCGCCAAAGCTGCTCAATGATGCCGGCGACATGTTCGTGCTGCGGCCGCTGATCACCTGCGCCGAGGACGACCTGGCGAAGTTTGCCGAGGCGATGAACTTCCCGATCATCCCGTGCAATCTCTGCGGCTCTCAGGATGGGCTCCAGCGCGTTGCGATGAAGCAGATGCTGGATGAGTGGGAGCGCAAGAAGCCGGGCGTGCGGCAGGTCATGGCACATGCGCTGGCCACCGTGCGCCCGAGCCACCTGCATGACCCGCGCGTGTTTGACTTTGCGGGCCTGGCACTTGGTGGGACCGGCGAGGACGATCCGAACGTGCCTTTCTAGGCGGCTCCCGCCCTAAGCTGCGCCGTTGAGACGCCGCGTACATTCCTCGACGCCAGCGCGGACATTCGCTTCCTCATAGAGATCAAGCGCTTCGCGCCAGTGGTCGACAGCTTCGGCGCGGTGGTCGAGAATATCCAGAAGGCGGGCGAGCGGCCGGATCGCATTCGCCAGCGTCGCAGGCGGCAGATCGTCAATCTCGCGATATAGATCGAGCGCTTCCTCATAATGGGTCTGGGCGAGGCCGAACCGGCCAAGCTCGGCGGTGACATCGCCAAGATGACGTATGACATGCGCTGTCACCAGCGGCGAGACACGCTCGCGCCGGCAAATATTGGTTGCTTCGACATAGAGCTTTTCAGCGTCCTCGAACCGGCCTTCGTCGCGATAGCACTGTCCCTTGGCCATCAGGGCGCGGACGAGCAGTTCCGGATCATTCGCGCCGCGCGCATATTCGAGTGCATCTCTGGCAAGAGCGTGAGCTTCGTCGGGGCTTGCGTCCCGGCGCGCGGCGTAAACCCGCTCGACCAGCTCGTGGATATCCTCTTGCATGACGATGTGAACCTAGCAGGTTTCCGCAAGGCTGGCGACTGAAACCGGGGCAATGGTTCCTAATCGCTAAATGTCACTTCGACGCCCTCATCGACCATCCCGGCAAGTTCAGTCGCGTCCCAGTTCGTCAGGCGGATACAGCCATGTGACTGTTCCTTGCCAACAAGGTGCGGATCTTCGGTGCCGTGGAGGCCGAACGTGTCCTTTTCCAGATCGATCCAGACCGTACCGACGGGGCCGTTCGGGCCGGGCGGAAGCGTCATCGCCTCTGCATTATCGCCCTGCTGGAAGTTCTTTTCCGGATTGTAGGAATAGGTCGGATTAATCGCGATTGCGGTCACCTTGTAGCTGCCTTCCGGGCTCGGCGTGTCGCTGGAACCGATCGTTGCCGGATAGCTGGCGATAAGCTTGTCATCAGCGTCATAGGCGAGGAGCTGCGCCCTGGACTTGTCAGCGGTGATCTTCGCGACCTTGCCTTCAAGAGCGGCCCCCGGATCGAGCACCGCCACCTCCGACCCGGCTGACCAGTCGGCGTCCGGGTTCATGTCGATGAGAAGGTCGCGGTCCATGTGGTAGGCCTCTGCGACCAGTTCCTCGATAGTCCGGAAGCCAAGCCGGTCGCGTTTGGCGAAATCGCCATAATCATGGGTCAGGTCCGGCATCAGGCCGGCGAGGTCTTCTTCGGTGATCGTGTAAGTCGTGGTGAGCGTGTCAGCCTCGCCGAGCGCTTCCCAGACTTTCTCGTCCATGACGCCGTCGATCTCAAAGCCATTCATCTCTTCAAAATCGCGAATGGCATTGTCGACATTCTCACCCGTGTAGCCGTCAATTACGCCTGGCGAGACGCCAGCCCGATCGAGCATGACCTGCACTTTCGCAGTGATGGCGCTCTGACCATCCGGCAGCGCGCCGCCCTCATAACTGGCCGAATTCACATCCTCCGGGGCGACGGACGCCAAAGCGGCGGGCGCGGCGATACCAAGAGCGAGCGCGGCGGTAGTGAGGTGGAGAATTGGGCGGGTCATGAGCGATCCTTCTGATCAGGGGGACGTTTGTTCCTGACTGATCAACGCGTCGCTGACGCCAAGGCTCCGATGCGGCTGTTCAGTCTTCCGTCCAACCAAAGACATCTTCGAGACCGACGCCGAACACGCGCGATATCCGGAAGGCGCTTTCAAGCGAGGGCGAATAGCGCCCCTGCTCTATCGCGATGACGGTCTGGCGAGTGACGCCGATCGCCTTGGCGAGTGCGGCCTGGCTCATGCCGTCATGAGCTTCGCGCAGTTCCTTCACGCGATTGGTGATCGGGGGGCGTTTGGCCATTGTCAGACGCCTCGGCGGTAATTGACGAGTTGAATAACCGCGCGGCCGAGTTCGCCGAAGACAAGACCCACTACAACGCTGTGAAACAGCAGGTTTGCATTCTGGTGAATGAACCAGGCGGCGAGGGCGAGGAACATCACGGCCGAGACCAGGTGGCCATACCCGGCTTCGGATTTCGTTTTCACCAGAGTATCGCGTTCATCCATGCCGCCGGGCAGGCCCGCGAGTTCTCCGCCTTTTGAGGCTCGAGCGGTCGAAACCGACACGCCAATCGCCGAAATCGCGATCTGAAGGACGAGGTAGCTGATGAAGGTGAACAGGCTGGGCGGTGCGACGGCGCCAATGGCCATCGACTGGATGAGCACCATGACGAGATAGTAGGTACCACCGATCAGGCTGCCGAGCCCCAGGATGATGGTATTGCGTTCCCAGTAAGGCATGGAAGTCTCCGTGTTTGAGGCAGACATGGGTTCAGGTCGGCTCAGAAGCCGCCGCGGTAGTAGACGATCCGCGCGCCATATTCGGCGATCTGGGCGATCATCATCGCGCCGAAGACAGTGTGGAACATGAGGTTGCCATCATAGGTGAAGAGGTAGGCGCCCAGCCCGCCCAGCACGCCGAGCCCGAGCAGCACGCCAGCGATGTTTCCGGCGCGGGCGGCGATCAGCTTGTCGCGCTCATCCATCGTGTCGTCGGCTTCGGACGGTTTGGAGATGGCGATCAGGATATGGCTCGCAATCGACAGGATGACGATGACGACCACATAGGTCACCACGACCGGCAGGACGGGCGGCGCGAGCGTCTCCATGCCCTTCGACATGCGGTCAACCAGGCTGAAATAGTAGATGAGGCCAGCCAGCATGACGGCGGCCATCGCCCAGGACGATTTCTCGTGGAATGACATGACGTGTCTTCTCTCCGTGTCAAAAATATCTGACACGATAGATAGTCAAAAATTTTTGACTGTCAAATATTTTTTACAAGTACGTCGCCCTGCCCTAGTCCGCTTTGCTGATCCGCCAGACGGTGTTGCCGACATCATCGGTCACCAGAAGCGCGCCATCTTTTGCGGTCGCGACATCGACCGGACGGCCGCGTGCCTTGTTGCCATCGAGGAAGCCGGTCAGCACGTCCTGCGGCTGGCCCGAGGGCTGGGCGCCGTCAAACGGGACGAAGACGACCTTGTAGCCGCTTCGGGGTTTCCGGTTCCAGGAGCCGTGCTGGCCGATAAAGGCGCCTGAGGCGTAGTCAGCGCCGAGATCTGTCTCTTCGGAAAATTCGAGACCGAGAGAGGCCGTGTGGCTGCCGAGCCCATAGTCAGGCGCGATCGCCTTGGCGACCATGTCCGGCCTGGCCGGCTTGACCCGCGTGTCGACGGTGTCACCATAATAGCTCCACGGCCAGCCATAGAAGGCGCCATCCTGAACCGAGGTCATATAGTCAGGCACCAGATTGTCGCCGAGTTCGTCGCGTTCATTGACGGCGGTCCAGAGCATGCCGGATGAGGGATTCCAGTCCATGCCATTGGGATTGCGCAGGCCCGTTGCAAAGAGGCGTTTCTCGCCGGTTTCGATATCGACTTCCCAGATCGCGGCGCGGCCCTCTTCGGCGTCGATGCCGTTCTCGGCCACGTTCGAATTGGAGCCCACGGTCGCATAAAGTTTCGTGCCGTCTTCAGAGGCGAGGATGTTTTTCGTCCAGTGATGATTGATCTCGCCGGCCGGCAGTTCCGTCAGCGTTTCGCCGAGCGCGCTAATACTTGTTGCACCCTCCTCATAGGGAAAACCGACAATCGCATCTGTGTTGGCCACATAGAGCGTGTCGCCGACAAGCTGCATGCCGAAGGGCGAATTGAGATCGGTGAGAAAGGCATGGCTTTCATCGGCCACGCCGTCGCTGTCGGTGTCGCGCAGTAGCGTGATCCTGTTGGCGCTCGGCACGGCGGCACCGGCTTTCTCCATCGCCTGTTTCATGAAGAAGCCTCGAATACCCCCGCCATTCTCTGGCCGTGGCGGCGCATTGGTTTCTGCGACCAGCACATCGCCATTCGGCAGAACGTGGAGCCAGCGCGGATGGTCGAGCCCGCTTGCGAAGGCCTGTACCTCCAGCCCGTCAGCGGCAATCGGCATCTCGCCGGCCGGCCAGCCCGTCGCATCGGCGACCTTTACCGTCGGGATCAGCTTGTTTTCCGGCTTCGGCAGCACGGGTGACGCGCCGTAACCAATCGAGACAGGCGCATCGGCCTTGCCTGCGCAACCGACGCAAAGCGCCGCAATCGAAACTATGAGAATGGGGGACATCTGGCGCATGGGGACTCCTGGGCATCGCTAGGGCAATAGCGATGAAGCTGGAGCGATGTTCCCGCACGTCTAGCCCGGTGGCGACTGCAGCTGCGTTATTTGCTCGATCCACGGCGTAAAATGGTCCGCCCGCGTATAGACACCGGGGCTGCCGGCGCGGGCGCAACCAAGCCCCCAGCTGACAATACCAATCTGGGTCGGCTCGCCATAATCGTCGCGCATCACCAGCGGACCGCCACTATCACCGTAACAGGAATCTGTCTGTCCACCGCCCGCGCACACAGTGGTCTCACCGATACTGTAATCACCATAAATCCCCCCCAGCTCATGTCGTTCGATGACATCATCGAGGGCGGCTTTGCATTCATCAGGACCTATGAGCAGGAGCGCCGCTTGCTGAAGTCTCAGGCTCGGCGCGTAGACAGCGCGCCCACGCGCATTCAGGCTGCCTTCCGAAGCGTCCATCTCCTCTGTATTTCCATAGCCGGCAACGTAACCGTACGAGCCCTCGACCAGATCGACCGGCCCAGAGTCCAGCCCGTCGACACGCATATATGGACCTTTATAGCCTGCCTCGATCTGCAGCAGGGCAATGTCACTGCCACGCTCGAACTCTCCGGCGACATAATCGGGATGGATGTGAATGCCGGTCACCGCATAGGTTTTGACATCTTCGTCGGCGGCAAGGTCGGTGCGCCCGATTGCAACCCGCATGGGGCCGAGCCGCTGCATCATGCCGTCTTCGCGCCGCCGGAATTGAGCCGCTTTGCCACTTCGCTCGATCCGGGCCTCGTCTACGCAATGGGCTGCGGTCAGGACCCATCGCTCTGCAATGACCGAAGCGCCGCATTCGTGCATCATTGACCGGCCTTGCGCAAACTGCAGAGAGGCAATGCCCGGCCAGTCTTCGGCCAGCGCATCTTCACCTTCAACCACACAGGAAGCGGCCAGCAGCAGCGCCGCTCCCAGCAGAACAGAACTTTTACCGTCAATTCGTTTCATGTCGCGTCCCCTTGCAATGCAAGCTTGTCAGTCCGGCCAGTTTCACTGACCCAGGAACAATACATGACAAATCGACCGAACTGAAAAGTTTCAATCCCAACCTCTCGCCTTCCGAGCAGGAGAGTGCTTTGTTGCCAGCCAGCACTGAGTCAGAGCACCGAAAAGCGTGCGGCCAGCATGAGGAAAACGACAATGAAAAAGACACTCACCGCCAGCCTTGGCATTCTCGCTTTGGCGGCATGCAGCAGTTCGCCGACCGACTCCGAAACGGCTCCCGCCATTGCGCCTGAAGCGGCCACGCCTTCGGACATGGTTTATACGATCCTCGTCAGCGGCACGAAGATTGGCGACATGGTCGTCACCGAAGCCGATGACACGATCAGTGTCGACTACGAATACCGCAATAATGGACGCGGTCCGACCATGCTGGAAACTGTCGAGATTGGTGAGAACGGTATTCCGGTTTCGTGGACGGTCAAAGGCAACTCAACGTTCGGAAATGCGATCAATGAGACCTTCACGCTCGACGGCTCGTCGGCCAGCTGGACAGACTCGACAGGCGATGGGTCTGCTGAAATCACCGAACCTTCAATGTACATCGCCCAGTCCGGTACGCCCTATTCTCTCGCTGTGTATTCCGATGCATTGCTTGCTGACCCTGACCAGTCGCTACCAGCATTGCCCGGTGGCTCCCTGTCCCTTCAAAAGCTCGAGGACTTCCCTGTCAGTGGACCTGAAGAGGAGACGGTGACATCCTATGCGCTGATCGGGCCGGAACTCGATCCGACCTACTTTCTGCTCGATGATCAGGATGATCTGTTCGCGCTGATCTCCCCGGAATTCCTGATCGTGAAGGAAGGCTATGAGAGCGAAGACGTCCGCTTGCGCGAAAAGGCCGTCGAGTATTCAACGGCCCGGTTTGAGCAATTGCAGGCGGACACGGCTCATTCATTCGATGCGCCCGTCCGCATTACAAATGTCCGCATCTTCGATCCTAACACCATGGACCTCACACCCCCCGCGTCGGTGCTCGTGGACGGTGAGCGGATCGTGTCGATCGATGCGGCTGGCGCATCGGCCGCTGGCGAGTATGTCATTGATGGCGCGGGCGGCACGCTGGTGCCGGGCCTGTCGGACATGCATGGTCATATGGGACAGGACGCAGCCATGCAGAACCTGGCGGCCGGCGTCACTTTCGTGCGCGACATGGGCAATGACAATGACGTCCTCGGGGACCTGATCGAGAAGATCGAAGCCGGCACGCTCGCGGGGCCACGCATTGTCCGCTCGAGCTTCATCGAGGGCAAAAGCCCATACAACTCGAACAATGGCATGATCGTCACCAGCCAGGAGGAGGCAAATGACGCCGTCCGCAAATCCTGTGAGATGGGCGTCTTCAACCAGATCAAGATCTACAATTCCATGAAGGGCGAATGGGTGCCCGAAATGGTGGACCTGGCGCACGAATGCGGTCTGCGCGTCGCCGGACACGTTCCGGCTTTCTCTCGCGCCGACACGATGATCCAAGCCGGATATGATGAGCTGACCCACATCAACCAGGTGATGCTGGGATGGGTGCTTGATGCAGACGAGGACACGCGAACCCTGCTGCGCCTGACAGCCCTGCAGCGCCTGCCGAAGCTCGATCTCTCATCCGACGCGGTTCAGCACACTCTGGACCTGATGGTGGAGAACGATGTTGCAATCGATCCGACCTTCGCGATCCACGAATCCCTGCTGCTGTCACGCAATGGCGAACTCAACCCGGGCATGGTGGACTATATCGACAACATGCCAGTCGGCGTACAGCGCAGTGCCCGTCAGGCCTGGTCGAACATTGAAACGCCCGAAGACGACGCCGCCTATGCCGGTGCCTTCGATCAAATCACCGAGACTCTGCAGATGATGAAGGATCGCGGTATCCTGATCCTCTTCGGGACCGATCTCGGCGGCGCGCTCACGCTTCACCGTGAGCTTGAGCTTTACCAGACCATCGGATTTACGCCGGGCGAGATCCTGCGGCGCTCCACACAGGATGCCGCTGATTATCTTGGAATGGGCGATGAGGTCGGTTCAATCGAAGAGGGCAAGCTCGCCGACTTCTTCCTCATTCAGGGCAACCCTGTTGAAGACCTGAAGGCGATCAAGACGATCCGGATGGTCATGAAAGACGGCGTCGCCTACTTCCCGACAGAGATATATCCGTCCTTCGGTATCGAACCCTTTACGGACGTGCCGGTGATTGAGGCGCCAGAGGAGTAGACATGACAGCCACCTCCACCAGATATGCCGTGGCAACCCTGGTCGCCAGCCTTGTCGCGGTTTCGCCTGCCCTCGCGCAGAGGCTGTCTTATGAGACCAACCCGTTCTTTGTGTTCGACTGGGACGAGCGGCTCACGGCGGGGGTAGAGCTGGCCGATGTGGACGGGGACGGCGACCTCGACGTGCTGGTCGCCAATGGCCGGCACTGGGCGCAGCCGGATGTCGTCTACTACAACACGGGCAATGGCCGACTGACCACGGCGCGCCAGCTCGGCGACGTGCATGGGCCGAGCTACATCGTGCGCGCAGGCGATCTCGACGCGGATGGCGACATGGACGCGGTCATTGTCGGCGACGGTGTTCCGGCAAAAGTGTTCACCAATGACGGGACGGGTGTTTTCACGCTGCTTGGAGAAATCGAAGGCAGCGATGGACCCGCGCGCAATGCCTTGCTGGAAGACCTCAATGGCGACAGCGCGCTGGACCTCGTCACCGTACAGCGGAGGGGCGGCGTTCGGATGTTTGCCGGCCTCGGCGACGGAAGTTTCGATGCCCCCTACCAGATGCCGGGCGACCTGCGCGGCTCAACCGGTATCGACATGGGCGACTTCAACGGCGATGGCCGGCCGGATCTGGCGGTCGCCTGCCGCGATGGTGGCCCGAGCTATCTGCTGATGAACCTCGCCGGACGTGGCTGGACCGCTGAAGCACTGGCCGGCAGCGAAGGCGATCACCGCCAGATCGTTGCGGGTGACTTCAACGGCGACAGGTACGCCGATGTCATTCTGGGCGCGGTCGATGGCGGCCTGCATGTCCTGCTTGGCGGGTCAGAGCGGAGGTTCACGCCGGGCGGGTCGATTGACGATGCCGGGCCGTTGCCGCCCTCCCCCGAAGACCTGCCGATCCAGGCGCTAGCAGCCGCCGATCTTGATGGCGATGGCGATCTCGATTTCGTCGCCGGGCTGGAGGAGAAGAACAACCGGTTCTACATCAATGATGGCGCGGCAAACTTCACAGTGTTCACACTCGAGGACGAGGCAGAGGACACGTATGGCGTCGCAATTGGCGACATGAACAGTGACGGTTTGCCTGATCTCGTCTTTGCCAGTTCCGGCGCGCCGAATTTCGTCATGCTCGCAGGCTGGATGGAGCCGGAAACGGACCTGCCTTGAGCCTTGTCATTCATGTCGATGCCGATGCCTGCCCTGTAAAGGATGAGGTCTACAAGGTGGCGCTTCGCCATCGACTGCCCGTCAATATCGTGGCCAACAGTTTCATTCGCGTGCCGCAGAACCCGCTGTTCAAATTCATCATGGTGCCGGACGGGCCCGATGTCGCCGATGACTGGATCGCCGAGCGGGCGGATGCAAGCTCGGTTGTGATCACCGCGGATATCCTGCTCGCCGAACGCTGCCTGCAGAATGGCGCGCGCGTGCTTTCACCGAAAGGCAGGGCCTTCACGGCGAACTCCATCGGCCAGCAGGTCGCCACGCGCGCCATCATGGAGGATCTGCGCTCGACAGGCGAACAGACGAGCGGGCCAGCGCCCTTCAAGCCTGCCGACCGCTCGAATTTCCTGTCAGCGCTGGAAGTCGAAATCCAGAAGGTTAAGCGCGGGCGCTAGCGGCTCGCTGGTCCCCGCATCAGCTCCGGGTCGAGTTCGCTGATACGCGTCGCGCCGAGAAGCGCCATTGTCCGCAGGAACTCATCCTCGATGATCTTCAGCGCGCGCTCAACGCCCGGCTGTCCGCCAGCGCCTAGCCCATAGAGCGATGCCCTGCCCAAGGCGACACCCGTCGCCCCGCGCATGAGAAGCTTTGCAACATGGCTCCCCCGGCGCACCCCGCCATCAGCGATGATATCCGCCCGGCCCCGCACAGCATCGACAATTTCGGGGAGCAGGTCGATGGTCGGCACCGAGGTATCGAGCTGACGCCCGCCATGATTGGACACCCAGACAGCGTCCGCACCGATATCGATCGCACGCTTGGCGTCCTCGGCTCGCGAAATGCCCTTGATCGCGAAACCTGGCCCCCAGAACTCGCGCATCCATTCCACGTCTGACCAGGTAACAGCGCGCGAGAACTGTTGGTTCACAAAGCCGACAACCCCGCCCTGGTCACCCTGTTTTCGCATGTGGCTGAAGTTGGCCGGTTTGATCTTCGGACTGCGCATCAGGTCCCAGGCCCAACCGGGCTTTGTCGCCACCTGCCTTGCCAGGCTGAAATTTGGCTTGGGCGGCACTGAAAACCGATTGCGCGGATCGCGTTCGCGATTGCCGCCCACTGGCAGATCGACCGTCAGGATGCAGCCCGTAAATCCCGCCTCCTTGGCGCGGGCAAGGAAGTTTCTGACGATCTCCTTGTCCTTCCAGACATAGATCTGCACCCATTTCGGCCCAGAGGTCGCATCGGCGATATCCTCCACCGTTTGCGACGCCAGCGTGGAGCATGAATAAATCACCTCGCGCGCTTCGGCCGCTCGCGCCATGGCAAGTTCGCCCTCGGCCGGATGAAACAGGCGCGTCGAAGCTGTCGGTGAGATGAAGAATGGAAGCTTGGTCTGCTGCCCCATGATAGACGTCGATGTGTCGATCTTTGTGACATCTCGCAGGGCCCGCCAGGTCAGCTGATAGTCGTCAAACCGGCGAACCGATTCGCGAAGCGTCACCTCATCATCCGCGCCGCCATCGATATAATCGAACACCATGCGAGGAAGCTTACGCTTCGCCATAGTGCGCAGGTCGTCAATATTGAGCGCCTGTTTGAGTTTCATCGCTCAAGCCCTCCCGGCCCCTGCGGCTCTTCGACCGCAGGCAAGCAGTACCGGCTTGATGGCCTCCGCGTCAATTTTCCTCTTATCGCAAGGTTTGCGGCACGCACTAGCGAGCGCGCGTAGACCGTGTAGTCTCTAGCCCGACTCAAGGAGACAGCCCAAATGCGCCTCATTATGCTACCCGCCCTTGCCCTCCTCGCATCTGCCTGCGGAGGCGGCGACAGTGACCTGCCCGCCGACGATATGGCCGCGCCCACCCCGCCAGCCGAAACCAGTATTGTCGACGAAAGCGAAACCGACATGCCGATCGTCGGCGGTCCATGCAGCTACGATGACAGCGTCATCGATGCGCACGTTATCACCATCGAGGATGGCATCGTCGAGCTTGCTGGGACGGACAGCGAGAGCTTCTACATGCCGGTCGAGGACTTTCCCTCTGTCCCGGAAGCCGGCGCCGACTACACGATCAAGGCGGAGCTGATCACCGAGGGCACCTGCACCCCTGAAATCTACACCGTGATCGAAGGCGATGTCGGCGGTGTTGAGTAGGGCGGCTCGGCAAGCCTAGCGCCGTCCGAAGAGGCGTTCGATGTCGGCGAGTTTCAGCTCGACATAGGTCGGGCGGCCATGGTTGCACTGGCCTGAATAGGGCGTTGCTTCCATCTGGCGGAGCAGCGCATTCATCTCTTCGGCATTGAGACGGCGCCCGGCGCGCACGGCCCCGCCGCTGCAGGCCATATTGCCCATGACGTCTTCAAACCGCTCCTTCAGGGCCAGGCCTTCATCATACTCAGCAAAGTCATCAGCCAGATCCTTGATCAGGCTGGCAGCATCCATATTGCCAAACAGGGCCGGTGTCGCCCGGACGCAGACTGCCCCAGCCCCGAACGCCTCGACTTCCAGCCCCATTTCAGAGAGTTCGTCGGCGCGTTCGATAATCCTCGCCGCCTCATCCTCACCCAGTTCAACTACTTCAGGAATGAGCAGCGCCTGTCGCTTCACGCCGTCTCCCGCCATCTGGGTTTTCATCTGCTCGTAGACGAGGCGTTCATGCGCCGCGTGCTGGTCGACGATAACGATGCCGTCGCGGGTCTGGGCAACGATATAGGTTTCGTGGAGCTGCGCCCGCGCAACACCAAGCGGAAAATCATGCGTCGGCGCCTCGGCAGCGGGAGTGTCCTCCATACGCACCGACGGCGCGTCATACCGCGCTTCATTTTCAGCCACTCCAGCGGGCGGCGCGGGTTCGAAAGATTGCGGCTGCTGACGCGGCGGCGTCGCACCATAGCTGTCCCGGAATAGCGAGCTTCTGTCCCAGACCGAAGGCTGCGGCAGCGGTGCATCGCGCTGCACACCCTGCTCTGCCTGCATCTTGCCAAGCGCATAGCCCGCCACCGTCGTGCTGGCACGATGGCCTGCAGCCGCGAGCGAGTGGCGCAGTGACCCAATGATCAGGCCGCGCACATTGCCGGCATCGCGAAAGCGCACTTCGGTCTTGGCCGGGTGGACGTTCACATCGACCAGCTCCGGGTCGCAATCAACAAACAGCGCCGCCATGGGGTGACGATCTCGCGCCAGGAAATCCTGATAGGCGGCGCGAATGACTCCTGTCAGCATCCTGTCCTTTACCGGGCGCCCATTCACGAAGAGATACTGGTACGACCCGTTCCCGCGGTTCAATGTCGGCAAGCCGGCAAACCCGGACAGCTGCACCCCATCGCGCTCGGACTCGATGGGGATCGCATTCTCACGAAAGTCACGCCCCATGATGGCGCCCAGGCGCTCGAGATGACCCTCAGGTGTGGCACTATGCGCGGAATAGCGAAACGTGTTGCGGCCATTGCTCTCGAGAGAGAAGGACACATGCGCATTCGCCATGGCAAGGCGCTTGACCGCGTCCGTCACCGCCATGGTCTCGGAGCGCTCCGACTTCATGAATTTCAGGCGCGCAGGCGTTGCGTGAAAAAGATCGCGAACCTCAATGCGTGTCCCCGTCTCTCCTTTACCGGTCCAGGCGGCTGGTTTCGGGCCTTCGACACGCCCGGCTTCAACGAAGACTTCGGCAGCATCTTCACCGGCTGCTCTCGACGTGATCGTCATGCGTGAGACGCTGGCAATCGACGGCAACGCCTCTCCGCGAAAGCCCATTGTGTGAATATTGAGAAGGTCAATCAGGCCATCATCGCCGGGAACGAGCTTCGATGTCGCGTGTCGCTCCAGCGCCATCAGCATGTCGTCGGCGCTCATGCCGCAACCATTGTCTTCAACGAGGAGGCGTTTGAGTCCGCCATCCTCGATGCTGATGGAAATGGCGCGCGCACCCGCATCGAGCGCGTTTTCGACAAGCTCCTTCACGACCGCTGCCGGGCGCTCGACGACTTCGCCGGCCGCAATGCGGTTGACCGCGTCAGGCGGCAGCTGGCGGATGACCGGACGGTCTGGAAGGCGCGCAGAATCAGGCATGAGGTCAGTTTACAGTATGCACAGCCGCCTGTCGCCCGAACGGCTGGTCAGAGCGCCAGTTGTGGACGATCTCGGAACCAGATTGAAAGGAGCCACTTTTCTCCGCTCGTAGGTGTGCGCCCACTATGAAGCGTGCGCTCATCTGGCTGGCCATTGCTCACACTGTCGAATGCGAGCATGCCACCAGCGGGCATACGGATTGCCTGGTCGAGCCGATCAAAGCCCGTTTCACCGCCTTCAAATGCGTCATTCAGATAGACGAGTGCCGTCGCGACGCGCTGACCGTGCACCTTGATGGCATCTGCGAAGGCAGGATTTTGGGGATCGAAAAAGTCGTAGTGCGACGAATACTCTTCGCCAGGCTGATATCGCAGGACATTTGGCGGCTCATGATGCGCGAATGGATGACCAGCTGCTCCCGCAATTCTGACCATGCAGGCCTGCGTAACAAAGTCGGTGTGCGTGAAGCGCAGCCCCGCATTCATATTGGTGCGAACGTCATCGGGACGCGTGCCACCCTGCTCTGCGTCCCAGACCGTTGCGCGCTGAAGACGGGTGCGCGCTATCTCGATCCACCACTGGCACATCGGCGCTGGCAGGCAATCCTCCAGCGTGACGATCCGCGGAGACTCGCTGCGAGTTTGCGCTTGTCCGGGGCTCAGGAAGGCTTCCAGCGCCTCGTCATTGCGGATGCCAGACTGCAACAGCAGGTTAATCTGCGTCGCTGCATGGACATCACCGGCCCTGGCCGCATCGGTCAGCAGCGCCAGCGCACGCCGAGGAGCACGTTCACAGCCGACGCCAGAAATACGCAGCATCGCGAGCGCCCGCATGGCTGGCAAGTACCCGGCGCGCGCGGCCATCTGCACCCACTTGAAACCGTTTTCGGGATCGATTGGCGCGTCCAGTCCGCTAACGAGCCGGAACCCCATTTCGACCGCAGCTTGAGGATGCCCAGCCTTCGCGGTCGCCACGATCACCTCAAAGCTGCGCTCAGGCTGGTTGTTTTCAGCGAGGACGGAAGAAAGCTGCAAGCCTGCCTCAAGGTCATTCTGCGCGAACAGTGACTCCAGCCTCTCGATCTCTGTCTGTGCTTCTGCGGTCGTCATTACATTTCTCGTCCATGGAGCAGCCTGTCGCGCGGACCGCTCATCCACATATTGCCAATGGCCTAGCCGTGATCCGGGTCCGGCATGGCGTCGGTTTCCTCCGCCTCGTGCTCTTCCATGTCACCGGCCTCATCCAGCGTGACAACCTCGCCGGCGTCCAACGTCAACGCGGTTTCTTCGATGCCGTCCGGCTCACCAACCACGATGAATGTGAAATTCTCGGGCTGCAGATACTCCGCCGCGATCCGGTTCACATCGTCCAGCGTCACCGCCTCAACAAGCGAATTGCGCTTGTCGAAATAGTCGACACCGAGTTCCTCCAGCCGAACGCCCATCAGATTGGACGCAATCTTGGAGTTGCTATCGAAGGAAAGCGGATAAGAGCCTGTAAGATAAGCTTTTGCGTCCGACAGTTCCTGCTCGGTCACACCATTGGCGACGATGTCGTTCATCTCGGTCTTGATGCCTTCAATGAACTCACCGGCGCTCTCATTCTTGGTACGGCCACCACCGCGCCAGGTGTTCAGGTGATCTCCCGTCGAAATGCCCGTTGAGACGCCATAGGTGAGGCCTTTCTCAACCCGAAGATCCTTCATCAGGCGGCTTTCGAAGCCGCCGCCGCCAAATGTGTAGTTCAGTACGTAAGCGCCGAAAAAGTCGGGATCATCACGGGCAGGCCCCGTCGCCGTGAAGCTGACGAGACTTTGCGGCTGCGGCAGGTCGACCACGATCGGTGCCTGGAGCGGCGCGTTGAGTGTCACATCCTGGATCGCCGGCAATTCAGAGCTTTCCGGCAGACCAGACAGGGCCGCATCGAGCAATGGCGCAAGCTCATCCGGTGACATCGCGCCGACAGCCGTCACCAGAAGCCCGTCCTGCACCATGATCTGATCCTTGCGGGCCATTATCAGATCCTGGGTGATTGCCGTGATGCTGTCTTCGCTTGTCTCGCGGGAGAATGGATGGTCAGGCATCAGCGCCTGATCGCGCGCCCGGGCAGCCAGATAGCCGTCATTGGTCTCACGCGTGCGAATGCCAATGAGTTCCTCGCGCTTGAAGCGCTCGATCGGGTCGGTATCGAAACGCGGCTCCGTCATGGCCAGAGCGACAAGCCCCATGGCGTCATCGGCATTGTCAGTCAGCATGCTGGCTGAGCAATACGTCGCCTCATTGTCGGAACCGCACCCGAAGCTCATATTGAGTTCTTCCATGCGGGTTGCGAAGGCCAGCGAGTCGAGGTCGCCCGCCCCCTCATTCATCATGTAAGTCGTCGCATTGGTTAGCCCCTCAAGGCCTTCCGGATCCGTCGCGGCGCCTGTCTCCCACGCCATTCGCAGCGCCATGATCGGGATGGAGGGCTCTTCAACCAGCCAGACGGAAATGCCGCCTGGCGTGGTGAACTGCTGGATCGTTGCGAAATCGCCTTCATGAACCGTGACGGCCAGCTCATCGCTATCAGGCGCGACCACATCCATCGCCGTCGTCGTGTCTGCGGTTTCTGCTGGCACCTGGCACGCGGCCAGAAGCAGCGAAACTGCGACACTGGCTCCAAGACCGAGTTTGAACTTATTCATCATCCTGGCTCTCCTCTTCCGGAAGCAGGTGGGCTTCAATGTAATTCTTGTCTTCCGCGAGAACGCGGCGCAGGGCGGCAATCGCGTCGTCGGCTGTCACAGCGCGAATGTCGTCAGGATAATCGAGCACGTCTTCAATCGAGCCGCCGATCGCAAGCGTCTGCCCGTAATTGTTTGCCATGCTGGCCTGACTGTCGCGCTGATAGATGGCGCTCGCTGCGAGGGAATTGCGAGACCGTTCCACCTCGGCCTCGGTAAAGCCGTTTTCGAGGACGTCTGCCACCACGGCCATATAAGCCGCCTCCAGCTCGTCCAGGCTCACGCCATCAGACGGCGACGCGGACAAAACCGTCGGCGCGGTATCGTGCAGGGACAGCCAGGCGCCAGCTGAGGCGCTGACCGCGATCTTCTGGTCTTCAACAAGTGCCTGATAAAGACGGCTGGTTCGCCCACCGCCAAGAACATCCAGCGCCACATCCAGGGCGTAGGCGAATTCCTTGTCCTCCTGATAGGAGGTCGACAGGTACCAACGGTCCCATTCCGGCTGGCGGACTTTCGGGTCGCGGTGCTCGATCGTCTGGGTTTCAGCAAGGGGCTGAACCTCCTGCCATCCGCGGGTCGGGATTTCTGTGCTGGCGACCTCGACCTGACCATAGGTCTTTTCCGCCAGGGTCCGGACCTCATCGGCTGTCACATCACCGGCGACCACAAGGATCGCTTCAGATGGCGTGTACCATTTCTTGTAAAAATCGAGGCCGTCCTGCGGGGTCAGCGCGGCGACCTCATCCATATTGCCAATGACCGTGATGTGGTAGGGATGATCCTGATAGAGCGCGGACATCACCTGCTCCTGCAGAATAACGCCCGGATTGCTGTCGATCCGCTGGCGGCGCTCTTCTTTCACAACGTCGCGCTCGGAAATGAACGGCCCTTCCGGATCATCATTGATGATGAGATCCGTCATGCGCTCGACTTCGAGCTCCATCATCTTTTCAAGGTGCTGTTTGGCGACGCGTTCGTAGTAGGCTGTGTAGTCCCACGAGGTGAAGGCGTTCAGCTGGCCACCATTGCGTTGAACGATCGTCGTAAACTCTTCCGGGCCGATATCGTCGGTTTCCTTGAACATGACGTGCTCAAAGAGGTGGGCGATACCGGATTTGCCGGGGTCTTCATCGACGGCGCCAACCTTGTACCAGACCATATGCGTCACGACAGGTGCGCGATGGTCGGGGATGACGACAACTTCCATCCCGTTCGACAATTCGAACGTCGACGGCGCCGCTTCAGCCTCTGCTGTGTCGGCTTGGGCAGGTGCGACCGCAAATGCGACCGTTGCCACCAGACCCCCCGCAAGAAATGCTCTCATATTCTTACTCCGGTATTTGTCTGGGCTAACAGATAGATTGGATAGGCCGCTTACGTTCCTGGCAGTTTGATGCGTTCGCCGCTGCCGCGCGCAATGGACACGTCTGCTCCGCCGGTTGCGGAATCGTCGGTCACGCCGTCACCATTGTTAGTCAGGATGGTGTCGGCACTGTCGCGCGTCTTGCGCACGATACCGGCTTCTTCATAGTCGATCACTGAGCGGATCATCGGGTTCACGGCATTGGCGCCAGCCGCTGTGACAAGCGCGCGTTCAACAGGGCTCGCATCCTGGCCCATTGAGGTCCCGAAAGCCGTTGCAACCGGTGCGCGGGTCGCATCGGCTTCGGCAGGAATGGTCTTGCCGGCTGCCGGTGGACGAAGGCTATATTCCGGCGGGACCGAAAGCGGAGCTTTGGTCACGACACGAAATTCGTCTGGACCGGGCGCACTGCCACCCCGAAAAATGGAGCATCCACTGGTCGCAAGGAGCGCCCCCAATGCCGCGCTGGTCATAATTGCCTTATTCATTGGCGTCCTCACTTCAAAAACACGTTCTAAACACCGGTCGCATCGCCGGTCTCGTTTCGAGACATTAAAAACTGATCGAAAAACAGCAAGACCGCGCCGACAGTAATCCCGGCGTCTGCGATATTGAAGACCCACGGGAAGCCGACGGGCCAGTTGCCGATATAAGCGCCGAACCAGGGTCCCGAGAAATCCAGAAAATCGACGACGGCGCCAAAGCGGATACGGTCGATCAGGTTGCCAATTGCGCCGCCGATGACGAGCGCCAGTGACAGGGAGGTCAGCCACCGCTCAGCCCGCAATAGCCAATAGCCAAAGGCTGCAGCAATGCCGGTCGTCACCAGGACCAGAACCCAGCGCATCAGGCCGTCGGACTGAAGCGTGCCGAAACTGATACCGAAATTCCAGAGCATGGTGAGATCGAACACTGACGATATCTCGATCTTGCCGCACTGGCTTCGATCGGGAAGACAATTGATGGCATTGAACGCCGGCTCATTAAGAATGAGCCATTTTGTCAGCTGATCCGAGATGATGACCGCGGCGATGACCGCCAGCCAGATCGCCCTATTCCGTGCAGACGCCATCAGGCAGCGCTCCTTATGGCTTTAACAGCGGCCGCATCGCGCGGCGTGATGTCCGGATAGGCCGGATCTGCCGTCGCAGGGTCGAAGTACTTCCAGCTGCGCGCGCATTTGATACCCTCTGCCTTGGTCGGCACAACGCTGACACCAGCCGTATCGTCCAGCCTGTAGGCATCTGCAGGCCCGGACCCCTCGATGAGCTTGGCGCCCGACGTGATGAACAGGTCAGCCGGGTTTTCACCCTCAAAGGCCGCGATCAGGTCAGCATTCTCAACATAAACCTCAGGCGCCGCCTCAAGCGATGCCCCGATCCGCTTTTCGCGGCGTTCGATCTCGAGCGCCCCTGTGACGACCCGGCGGACCTTGAAGATCTTCTCCCAGCGCGCCGCCAATTCAGGATCGAGCCAACTGTCTGGCGTCTCCGGGAATGTCAGCAAGTGGACGCTGTCTGCCTTGTCAGCGAAGTGGCTCATCAGAAAGGCCTCTTCAGTGGTAAACGGCATGATTGGCGCAAGCCAGGTCAGCAGGCGCTCAAGCACCAAGCTCATCACCGTGCGCGTGGCGCGGCGACGGACGTCCGATGGCGCATCGCAGTAGAGGCTGTCTTTCCGGATATCAAAATAGATCGCCGACAGGTCCACACCGCAGAAGTTCAGCATGGCGGACATGACGCGTTTGAAGTCGAAATTCTCGTAGGATTTTCGCACCAGCGCGTCGCTTTCGGCCAGACGATGCAGGACCCATTTTTCAAGGCCCGGCATCTCGTCGCGCGAAACCGTTTCATCTTCGCTATAGCCGTCCAGCGCGCCGAGCAGATAGCGCAGCGTATTGCGCAGGCGGCGATAGGACTCCGCATTGGTCTTCAGGATGTCGTCGGAGATGCGGAGGTCTTCGGTGAAGTCCGAAGACGCCGTCCAGAGACGCAGGATCTCGATCCCGAACTGGTCAGCGACCTTTTGCGGCTCGACCGTGTTGCCGAGCGACTTGGACATCTTTTTCCCGTCAGCGTCGACGATGAAACCGTGGGTGACGACCGTCTTGTAAGGCGCCATACCGCGTGTGGCACAGTTCTCCAGAAGCGATGACTGGAACCAGCCACGATGCTGGTCGGACCCTTCAAGATAGACATCGGCCTGACCGGTGTCTTCGTCGATGATGCCGCGATCGCGCAGGGTGAAGGCGTGGGTCGTGCCGCTGTCGAACCAGACATCGAGCACGTCGTTGACCTTCTCCCAGCCCGCCGGGTCCACGATCCCATCGAGGAATTTGGCAGCGTCGGCGGAGAACCAGGCTTCGACCCCCTCGGCTGCGATGGCATCGAGGATCCGTTTGTTGACGTCCATTGCCTTGTCTTGCGGCAGGGAGACCGTATGCGGCTCGCCATCAGGGCTGACGAGCAGCGTGATCGGCACGCCCCAATTGCGCTGGCGTGAGATCAGCCAGTCTGGCCGGTCTGCGACCATGCTTGTGATCCGGTTGCGCAGTTGCGGCGGCACGAAGGCCGTGTCCTCCAGCGCGTTCAGCGCGAGATCGCGCAGCGGTTTGGAGCCATCAGAGGCCGTCTTGTCCATTGCGATGAACCATTGCGGCGTCGCGCGGCGGATGACGGGGGCCTTGGAGCGCCAGGAATGCGCATCGCGGATCATGGTGACGCCGCGCGAGAGGAGGTTTCCGGCCTCTGTCAGGAGACGCATGACCTCCTGATTGGCCTTGCCCTGCTCGCCTCGCTTCTTGCCGGACGTGCGGATGATATCGAGGCCCTGCAAGGCTTCCGGCAGGTCGTCATGCTCGTAGACGCCGTCCTGGTTGACGATGTCGCGGATGTCCGACGCCTTGTGACCCGACGCGATCCAGACAAGGAAGTCGTCCTCGCCATGGGCCGGC
Organism: Henriciella sp. AS95; assembly: GCF_038900055.1. Lineage (NCBI taxonomy): Bacteria > Pseudomonadati > Pseudomonadota > Alphaproteobacteria > Hyphomonadales > Hyphomonadaceae > Henriciella > Henriciella sp. AS95. The sequence goes on along the minus strand of NZ_JBBMQM010000001.1, from coordinate 1,280,488 downwards.
GCTGTGTGCACGAAGCCGGTACCCGCATCATCGGTGACATGGTCACCAGCGAGCATGGGAATGTCGTGCTTGTAGAAGTCCGAGAGATCATGGAGCGGGTGAGAAAGCACCCAGCCTTCCGGATTGACGTCCGAGACGCGCTTGAAAGACGACACTTTAGCGCTGTCCATGACGCCCTGCGCGAGCGCATCTGCCAGCACATATTTATCACCGGGCGCAGCGAACGGTGCGAAGCCTAGTTCTTCCTCGCTCATCACGGTCTCGACTTCGTAGAGACCGTAATCGATAGAAGGATTGAAGCTGACGGCCTGGTTGGCCGGGATCGTCCAGGGCGTGGTCGTCCAGATGATCACCGACGCGCCGACCAGCGCATCGATCTCTTCCTTCGAGCCGATATCACCCCAATGCTCAGCATCGGTCTTGATCGGAAACTTCACCCAGATCACCGGCACCTTGCGGTCGTAATATTCGACTTCGGCTTCGGCAAGCGCGGTACGCTCCACAGGGCTCCACATGATCGGCTTGGAGCCGCGCACGAGGCGGCCGGACATGGCGACGCTCAAGAATTCGCGCACCGTGGCGGCTTCGGACTCGTAATTCATCGTCAGGTACGGATGGTCCCAGTCACCCTCAACGCCGCAGCGGCGGAAGCCCTGCTTCTGGACCTCGATCCATTTCTCGGCATAGGCGCGGCAGGCGCGGCGGAACTCGTCGCCCGGCACATCATCCTTGGTGCGGCCCTTTGAGCGGAACTCCTCCTCGACCTTCCATTCGATCGGCAGGCCATGGCAATCCCAGCCGGGGATGTAGGAGGCGTCATAGCCCAGCATCTGGTGGCCGCGCACGACAAGGTCCTTGAGGATCTTGTTCATCGCGGTGCCGAGGTGGATCGGGCCGTTCGCATAGGGTGGGCCGTCATGCAGGATGAAGGGCTCAGCGCCACGCGCCTTCGCATCGGCCCGCATGCGCTCATACAGCTTCATCTCATCCCAGCGCTCGATCCATTTGGGCTCCGCTTTTGGCAGGCCGCCGCGCATCGGGAATTCGGTTTTCGGAAGAAAGAGCGTGTCGCGGTAGTCATTGCCCGCGTCGCTCGTCGTTTCGTTACTCATTGTCTCTGATCAGTCTCGAATTAGCAGTTGTCCTCAGGTCGCACGGGATAGCCCCGGCTTCGCATGACGCCTCTATTCGAGGCAGGTCATAGCAAAGCCGGGCGGCTAATTCGAATCGCGGAATATTTGGCCGGGTTCGTCATCACGTCTGGCGTCTAGCAGAGCCTTCCGGCAATGTCATCTTCCCGACAGCAAGTCGCGCCCTACTCTTCGTAGAACATGTCGATCACGGCAGGAACGATCGCGATGAAATTATCAAAATTGATCTGGATGTTTTCCTCAGTCATCCCGCCATCGAGGATCACATAGCGCGAAATGCCAAGCGTATTGTCCAGCAGCCAGACGCTGACGGCGGCCCGCCGGATATTGGCGTCATTGATCGTTTCCAGTGTCACCTGCTCGTTCGCGTCGAAACGCGCGCTCATATTGATGCCGGTACAGGTCCCGTCCGTGCAGGCAGTGCCCGTGAGATAGTAGACGATCCCGTCAGCGCTCTCCGCGCGCACGGAAACCTCGCCCGCTTCACCATACCCCAGAACTTCATGGCCCTGCGCCTCTGCGAAAGCAGCGAGGCTGTCCTCCGTCACCGACGAGATCAGCCCTGCGTCCTGCGCCATAGCCGGCAGCGACACGGCCATCGCTGCTGCAACAAGTGTTGTGAATTTCATTATCTTCCCCTCTCCTTCGAGATTGGTAATGTTTAAGCCGCTTCGCCGGTTTGTCACCCCGCGCAGCCGGCTCAACTTGCAAGGAGCGCTTTGGCATCCTCGCAGTCAGCCTTCATCTGCTCGACCATGTCATCGACAGATGGAAAGGCGAGCTCGGGTCTCAGATAGTGGTGGAGTTCGACTTCGACGAAATGGCCGTAGATGTCGCGATCAAAGTCGAAAATGAATGTTTCGAGCAGCGGGTCGCGGACACCTGTGGTCGGTGTCCGTCCGAAATTTGCGACGCCCGGTAGCCACTCTCCGTCACGATCAATTCTGAGCTTGACGGCATAGACACCGTGTCTGGGGTGAATGAGGGTCCCGAGATGGATATTGGCCGTTGGGAAGCCCAGGGTTCGCCCGCGCTTCTCGCCATGCTCGACCGAACCATCGGCGATCCAGGGGTGACCCAGCATCGTCGCGGCTTTCTGAGGATCGCCGGAGATCAAGGCTTCACGTATCGCCGTGGAAGAGGCCTTGATGACATCAACGCCCTCGACACGGTCGACAATGCTGACATCAAAACCGAGCGAGCGCCCTAATGAGGAGAGTCTGGTCGCATCGCCCATCCGCCCTCGGCCGAACCGGAAATCGAAACCCACCGCGACATGACGAACACCCAGTCCGTCGTGAAGCACCACCCGACAGAATTCCTCATCCGTCATGGAGGCCATTTCGCCATTGAACGGTAACTCGTACACCGCATCGGCACCGAGTTCGATCAGCCGGTCGTTGCGCCTGCTGGGCCGGTAAATTCTGAACGGCGGATCGTTCGGCCGGAAATAGGCGCGCGGTGGCGGCTCGAACGTTGCCACGCCAAGCGGCGCAGCGTCGATCCGCGCGGCTTCAATGACGGCCTGGTGACCGGCATGCACACCGTCGAAATTGCCGAGCGCAATCGAGTGGCCCCTGGCGGACTCCGGTAGGCCGCGAAAGTCGGCGAAGACGGGCATCAATCGTCCTTGCCCGGCACCATGACCTTGGCTTCTCCGGCCACAACCGCCTTGCCATCCACGCTGCAGGTGATCTTGAGCGTCACGCGGTTGCCGCGCTCGAACATTTCCGTGATTTCTGCGCGTGCGGTAACGGTGGAACCGATAAAGACCGGACGCCGGAAACGCATTTCAAGATGGGTGAAAATGGCGCCTGGACCGGGAAGGTCATTGCCGAGAATGCCTGAGATATAGCTCGCCGTGAGGGCGCCGTGAGCAATCCGCTGACCGAAGGGCGTCTTCTTGGCAAACTCCTCATCCATGTGAATCGGGTTGTAATCACCCGATACCTTGGCGAACATTTCAATGTCTTCTTCGGTAATCGTGTGGTGGGTCTCATGCGCCATGCCCACACTCAATTCCTCAAATTTGTAACCGTCCTTGACGCTCATCAGCGGTACTCCGAATTTCAAAACCTGTTACTGTTACAATGCGACGGACGTGCCGTCACCACCTGAGCGCGGGCATCGCCCATCGCGCCGTTGTGTCATACTGCTCAAGCAGCGAAACCAGTTCCTGCCTGAAATTCTCCCCGTGCTCAGCAAGTCCGGTGCCGACATAAAGCCCGTCATGGCCGTGCATGATCGCCCCGCGCATATCCGTCGCAGGACTGTCTCCGATACACAGCACCTTTTCGGGAGCCCTCCCGCGAATGGAGGACGCGCGCTCCGCCGCCAGCTGATAGATCGCCTCGTGCGGCTTGCCCGGATAGATAACCCGGCCGCCCTCTTCTTCGTAGATTTTGGCCAGGGCCCCGGCACACCAGACGAGTTGGTCACCGATGCGAACCTTTATATCCGGGTTTGCACAAATCATCGGCATATTCCGCTCGACGCCTTGCTTCAGCATCTCGCGATAATCTTCCGGATCATCATTCACCTGGTCACGCAAGCCAATACACAACAGCGTCTCTGCCTCATCGGGTTCGACGAAGTCGAGGTCGAGCCCCTTATAGAGAAACGCATCGCGCTCCCAGCCTGAGTCGACGCCGAGCCGCCAGATCTTTTCATGCCGCCGCTTGTTCAGCTCTTCGCGTGTCGCGTCACCAGACGAGACACAATCGTCGAATGCATCCGCCGGAACGCCCATCGGCTTGAAATAGGAGATGACCTGCGCCTTTGGCACCGGCGCATTGGTGATCAACACCACGGTGCCGCCTTGTTTCCGGAAATTCTGAAGCGCCTCACAGGCGGGTTCGAAAGCCCGGCGGCCATTATGGATCACGCCCCACACATCGCAAAAGACGGTGTCATAGCGGGACGCGATTTCGGACAGGCCGGCAGGAAAATCTGGTTGGGTCATGCGGAAAGCTCAGTAGTGAGCGCTGCACCAGCGGTCAAACCCCGGCGCCACTTCAGCCGAATGCAGACAGCTTCGCGATGAAGTTGGCGGGCGGTGCCGTCTCTTCCATCAGGGAAGACTTGATCGGTTTCGGCGCACCAAACACATGCCCCTGACCGTATGGGATCTCATATTCGAGAATTTCCACCACGCTCACTTCTTCTTCGATCTTTTCGGCAACCAGCGTCACGCCAAAGCGCGAACATACTGCCGAAACCTCTTCGCCCTGAATGCGCCGCTCAACATTCGAGATCGGACGCGGACCGGACGGGTCGCGAAGCTGGTCGATGAGGTCGCCGCCCCTCATTTTCACAAACCGGACACCTGCATCCTGCATGCGTGGCAGGTCGAGCGCGAGATCGCTTGCATGATCGATCGAGAAGCGGAAGCCAAGCGCAGTCAGCTTCTCCATGCTTGCCCGCAATTCGCGCGAGCGGTTTTCGAACCGGTCTGCTGGGATCTCAAAAATGAGCGCACCGGAGAGGTCACGGTTCTCCTGCATGAATTCGAGGAATTGCGGGAAGAAGTGCTCATCCGTGAGCGAATGGGTGGAGATGTTGCAGAACACCCCAACGCGCCGATCGCGCTCTGACAAGCGGCGGACGATCTGTACGCAGCGGAACAAGAGCATGTTGTCGATCACACCCATCAGGCGCGCGCGGCGGGCTGCGTCAAGGAATTCAGCCGGCAGGATCAGGGAGCCATCCGGGCGGCGCAGGCGCGTGAAGCCTTCGTAAAAAGCCACGCGGCGCTGCGGCAGCGACACGATCGGCTGGAGATGGAGGTCGACACGGCCATCCTGTAGCGCATCTTTCACGTTGCGCAGGACGGCGTCTTCCTGGGGTTTCACCTCTGCTGGGCTGGTCTCGGAAAGCTTGTTTTCGAAATTGCGCGAGAGCCGATCAATGAGTCCTTCAAGCTGGCGCATCTCGGAGACCAGCGCATCGCGCCGCTCGGTGAGTTCATGCTTCAGGGTCGATTCCACGCTCTCAGTGCGCGCCTCGATCATCTCAATTCGCTCACGCGCAGCCGATTGCGTCTTTTCCAGGTGCTCGATCCGGTCTTCAGCGTCGCCGGTCTTGGTGACGTGCGCGATCAGCAGGTGAAATTGGCCCAGAATTGCCGTGGCGACGGCGCCCAGCGCAACAGACACAGGAATGGTGAAACCGGCATAGGAGTGCAGGCCGAAGCCCAGCGCAGCGCCAATCGCAACATAGAAAAAGAACAATATTCCAATCATTAATTCGGCAGCCCCAAACTCGCTTAACCTTAACAGCTATGTGCCAAGAGTTAACGAATTGGTAGCAATAGGCCTGATTTGGGGTCCTTGCCAATGTTCTCAGCAGAGTTGCCCACAGCGTGTCGCATAGGACACACTTTCCCGCCGCATGCGGAACAAGACGACAAGAAGTTTGACTCAAGACCGAACGGCGGTACTCATAAAAGGTGACCCGCGCCTTGATGTCCGCGGCCTATTTGGCCGGACGGGGGCGTCTCGGGGGAGACCGGGGTCCTGCCAAGGCGGGACCCCGTAGCTTTTTCAGGCCAGATTATTTCGTGATTTTGATAACGTCCCGGATCGGCCAGTTAAGGTCGGCGTCTTCGCCATCACACGCAATGACAGTTACGGATCGCGGCTCTGCATCATAATTTGGCGCGGCCGGCTCGGGCCCGGAACACGGCTTGAGAACCAGATCATGCCAGTTACCAGCAAGATCACGGTAACCTATTCGGTACGTCAGGTGTGAGCCCGGGCCAGACACACCCGACACTTTCAGATCTCCGGAATCGAAAGCAGCCGCTTCGGACACGACCTCAACACCAGCTTGAAGAAGCGCCGCATTGAAGCCCCCGCGCGGGGCACCCTCCTCCACATAACTCAGTGCGTCGGGCTGCTCGAAAGCCAGATTAAGCGCCGTAATCATGTCGCCCACGCCTTCAGGTCCGGCAACAATCAACGCATCGGCGCGGCCCGCTCTCCAGCCTCGATTGCGCACCTCATCAAGTCCTTCGACATCGCGCGGCATCAGCGAAAACAGGAACGTGCTGTCGAGACTGGCAAGCCTGTCTTCAGATATGCCATTCGAGAGGCCGGCAGGCGCTCCAAACAACAAGCCCTTGCCACCTGCGAACACAAGCACGCACGCGGCATCCTGCGAGGCACCACATGGCACGAGTGCGAAATCGTTCGAGCTGATCACGACCTCGGCGGGCGGTTCGGCGGAAACGGCAATTGCTTCTGTTGAGCCGCTGTCGCACGCGGCGAGAAGACTTAGCGGCAGAAATAGGCAAACCGCCCACTTCACAAGGGCACCCCGCCGATTTCTGCGGTATCTGGCTCGTCGATCACTGGGTTCTCCAATACGCCTACATTTTCGATCTCAACCCGGAACCGGTCTCCGGCCTTCAACCACTTCGGCGGCGTATGACCGATCGCGACGCCCGCGGGCGTCCCGGTGAAAATAATATCGCCCGGTTCCAGAGTGAAGGCAGCGCTCAAGTGTGCAATCTGTTCCGCGATATTGTGGATCATGTCACCGAGCTTGGCATTCTGGCGCAGCTCATCGTTGACAAAACCCTTTATGCTCAGCTGCTCCAGCGGGCCGACCTCGTCTGGTGTAACGAGCGCAGGCCCAAAAGGCGCATGCGTGTCGAAGCCCTTGCCCATCATCATTGTCGGGCTCGCTTTCTGCCAGTCGCGCACGGATGCGTCACACCCGCACGTAAATCCCGCAATGATATCCATCGCGCGGTCAGCCGGGACATGGCGACCGCTTTGACCGATCACCACGACCAGCTCAGCCTCGTAGTCGAGCATGCTGGAGACCCGGGGAACATGGATCGGATCGCCCGGCCCGGACGCCGCTGTTACCTGTTTGTTGAACCATATCTGGGCGCTCGGTTTTTCTGTGTCGACAAAGCTCGCACTTTCAGCGACATGCGCGGCGTAATTGAGCCCGATCGCCAGAATTTTTCCCGGCCGGATAACCGGCTGGCGAAGTCTCACACTTTCTAGCTTGAGCGGCTCAGCAGTGAGCGCTGCGTTTTTTTTGGACGGAAGATCGCCTAGAAAATGACTGAGGCAACACGGTTCAACCGGATGAACCCGTTGATTATTCAGCAGTCCGCACCATAATTTCCCGTCAACCTCGAAGTTCACCCATTTCATCTGTTCGTTGCCCTCCCGACACACCTGTTCGAAAACGTCCGAACCAAGAGTGTATTCAATGACTCCTGGACGCTAATCCGAGCGTATCTAACGTCTACTAAGTCTATCGGGGATATCAATGGATTCAGGGATAAAGGCGCAGACCTGCAGCCTCGCAGAGCTGCTTGCACGAGATGTCGAACTCAAAATGCCCCCCTACCAGCGCAGCTATGTCTGGGACAAGGAAGAAGTCGGCGAACTTCTGGGGGATTTGAAGGAGGCGTCGGGCGACATGCGTCATCACTTCATCGGCGCGATCGTTCTAGTCGACCTCGACCAGTACACCTCGCTTGTCGTCGACGGCCAGCAACGGCTGACAACGTTGACCATGATCCTCGCAGTACTGCGCGATATGGAAGATGACGAAGCCACGACAACCAATATTCACAGCATGATTGGCGATCGCGACCGGGCCAGAAATGGCCAGGGACGCGCCTGGCGCCTCACCCTCAACCATGTCGACAACCCATTTTTTCGCGAGGCTGTTCAGGAGGAAGGGGCCACCCAGCGCCGCGACATAGAGACGGACGAGACCTCCAACCACAACCGCATTCAGAAGAACCTGCAATTCCTTGAGACCGAACTGAAAAAACTGTCGGCCGCGCAGCGGTCTGCCCTGTTTCAGACGATCCGCGACCAAGTGGTCGTCGTTCGCGTCACCGTTCCCAATCGCAACGAAGGCAATGAGGTGTTTCGCGTTCTCAACACGCGCGGCAAGGCGCCAAACGCCCACGACATCATCAAGACCGAGATTCTCCAGAAAGCCGACGTTCCGCTCGAGCAGGCCGGAAAGTATGCCCGCGACTGGCTGGACTTCGAAGCCCAGCTTGGCGGTAGCGGCCTCAATGACCTGATGAACATCATCCGGCAAATCTACAGCAAGGGCCAGCGCGGCAAGTCGTCTGACTTCGCAAAGGTTGTCCTGTCAAAAGTGGACGCGAAAACCTTCCTCGAGAAGGAGCTGCCGCGATACGTGGAAGCGTACCGCACCGTCCTGAAGGGAGACCCGGAATTCGGCTCACATAGCGAAGAGATCAAGACAGCGCTGGATCATTTGCGCCTGATCGATCACGGGCTTTGGCGCGTGCCGGCCGTCGCCTACCTGTACAACAATGGCCATGACAGCGAAGAAGCCCTGAAGTTCTTTCGCCTGCTGGAACGATTTGCCTTCGTGATGATGCTGCACATCACCGACCGCACGCCCCGGCAGAAGCGATACACCAAGCTCACCCAGAGCGTGCTGGGCGGCAAACAGCTGTTCGACGGCAAGAGCGTCCTGTACTTCTCGAAGGAAGACCAGAAAAAGGTCCGCGACCGCCTGGGGGGACGTTTTGGCAATTTCTCGCAGCGCCGGGCCATCGCCTTGCGCCTGAACGCGGCCTTGGAAAACGGGCAATCGATTACCCCGGAAGACGACGCCACGGTCGAACATGTATTGCCCCGCGCGGTCCCGGAGGATTCCTTCTGGAACACAGTCTGGCCCAAAGGTCCGGTTCAACGCGAACTCTGCGAGACCATCGGCAACTTTGTGATCGTGCCGCAGCACATCAACCGCGCAGCCGACCGAAAGGATTTTCGTGAGAAGAAGAAGATTTTCTTCGAACAGGGCGGACAGATCTTCTCTCTCACGGAAGACCTGCGCACACGCCAGAGCTGGACGGCCGAAGATGTTCGCGCCCGCACCGAACAATTGGTGGACATCCTGATGATGGCCTGGTTCTCGGATCAGGACGGTTAGGCAGACAGGCGCGCGTCAACGCGCCGTGCCGATTGATTGCTAATCAGCTGCTGGCGGTCTGAGCAGGTGTATCGTCGGCATAAGCGCTCGCCAGCTGGTCTGCTGACAAACGGGCTTCGTCAATGGACGACGCCAGCTGCGCGAGGGCGAGTTCAGCGCCGGTCAGACCCGTATTCCCGCGGCCGCCTGCAATGCCTGCCGCTTCGGAAAAGCTGCGATAGCTTTTTTGAGCCACCACGAGGGCGCTTTCGAAACTGATGACATCAGCGCGAGAGACCTCACCGCTGAGCAGCAATTCGCCGGCAAGAACATCAAGTTCCGTCAGGGACGTCGCGGCCTGGCGCGCATCGGTCTCGATGGTCTGGAAGACGGCATCGACATCCTCGTCACCCGCTCCGATCTTGTCGCTATAAGACGCTGGCGCGCGGTCGGTCTGCTCAGAGGCGCCGCCAAACAGAATATTGGCAAAGTCGGCAAGACCTCTGGACTCAGACACCCAGCCCTGGGTTTCGGCGCTGGTCTTGAAAGCGTCAGCAGAGTCGCGAAGCGCTGATTGCTCGGCTGCAATTTCGGTTTCAACGATGGCTTGCTTCGAGACCATGGAAACGGTCGCGCATCCTGACAGAAGCAGGACTGACAGAGAAGAAAGCACTTTCATCATCGACAATTGATCGCCCGTAAATTACGCAACCCCGCACTGAGGATTACAGATTGGCCATTACGCGTCCAGACCTTAATCCCATATAGAATTGCAATTGTGTGAAGAGGGCGTGAACAAAGGATTACAATGTTAAAACTTTATCCACCAATTGAAGCGCGCAAAACCGGGCGCCTGAAAGTTTCCGACCTCCACGAGATCTACTGGGAAGAGTCGGGCAACCCTGACGGCCTGCCAGTCATCGCGCTACATGGTGGACCTGGTGGCGGCTCAAACCCCGAAATGCGCCGCTTCTTTGATCCAGAACTTTACCGCATCATTCTCTTCGATCAGCGCGGCTGTGGCCGCTCGACACCGCATTCAGAGCTACGCGAAAACGATACCTGGGCTCTTGTCAGCGACATGGAGGAGATCCGCACGCATCTCAGAATCGACAAATGGGTCGTTTTCGGCGGCTCCTGGGGCTCTACCCTGTCATTGTCTTATGCGGTCACCCATACAGACCGCGTGCTTGGCCTGATCCTGCGCGGCATCTTCCTGATCACTGAAGCAGAGATCCAGTGGTTCTATCAGGATGGCGCCAGCCGGCTCTTCCCCGATGCTTACGACCGCTATGTCGCCCCTATTCCCGAGGACGAGCGCGGCGACCTGTTGCACGCCTTCCATAAGCGCCTCACCAGTGATGACCGGCAAGAACGGATCACGGCCGCCAAGGCGTGGGCCTGCTGGGAAGGTGAGACGATTTCGATTCAGGGCCCATCATCACGACCAGCCAAATTCGAAGAGGATGCCTTCGCGGATGCATTCGCTCGCATTGAGTGCCACTACTTCGTCAATAAGGGTTTCTTTGATGAAGATGGCTGGCTGCTGAAGCAGGCTGAAGAGAAGCTCCAAGGCATTCCCGGCGTCATCGTGCATGGCCGGTATGATGTCGTCACGCCGCTGTCGACCGCCTGGGCACTCACCAAGGTCTGGCCGGATGCAGAGCTGCACATCGTGCCGGACGCAGGACACTCCAGCCTCGACAATGGCATCATCGACCAGCTGATCCGCGCAACGCGGAGCTTTGCGAAGAAGTTCGGATAAGACGTCTCCAACCGGTGACAACAAAGCTATCACCAATTGAGGCCGCACCACCCCCGTGGTATATGATATCATATCACATAGGGAAGCATGATGAAGCCACTCGTCACCTTCGCAGGCCTGGCCATTCTGGTCGGGGCCGTCGCACAGGCCGAACCGTGCAACAAGTCGACGTTTAGCAGTAAGACCGGAGAGGCCTATCTCGAAGCCGAGACTGCGCTAATGGAGAAAAACGATCCGGCAGCGGCGCTGCCCATCACCACGGCGCTTTGGACGTCCAACCTCAACTGTTTTGAACGCGATTCCGTCCGCAAGCTGCGGGCGGCTGTCTTCGTCGAACTCAAGGACTTCGGGAACGCCATCTCCTTACTGGACCCTATCGTCTCTGATGAGAGCCAGCCGCGCGAAGAGCGTGCACGGACCGCTTACAATATCGGACAGCTTTATCGTGCCATGGGCAATGTCGAGGCAGGCGCCCCCTATCTGGCACTCAGCGAAAAGCTGAAGGCTGAGTAGGCTCGGCCCAACAACATAAAGAATAAGGGCGCCGCGATATGGGCGCCCTTTTCTTTTGCCTGTACCCTGCCCTACTCCGCCGGCAGCTCATTGTTCGGGCCGAGGAAGCTCGTCATGAAGCCCGGCAGCTGGACGTTGTATTGCTGCTGGATCTTGTCGAAGAAGCCAAAGAACAGAACGAAGGCGAGGAAGATTGGCACAGGCCAGCGCATCAGGAAGCGCCAGATATTCATCACCGTGCCTTCACCGATTTCGCTTTCCAGCATGTCTCGCGAGAGAATCCAGCCTGCGAAGATGACCGCCAGCAAGCCGCCGAGCGGCAACAGCAGATTGCCCGTCAGGAAGTCCACGAAGTCGAGATAATCGAGCGAGAAGACATAGGCCGCCCCGACAACGAACAGGATCACGCCCATACCCAGCGAGGCCCCGAACCGCGTGACGCCCTGGCGCTCTTCAAGCCATGACACCGACACCTCCATAAGCGAAATCGAGGAGGTGAACGCTGCGAACAGGGCGAGACCAAAGAAGATCACGGCCATCAGCTCACCGCCCGGGATGCTGCCAAAGGCGACGGGCATGGAGACGAAGAAGAGGCTTGGACCGCCAGCCGGGTCGAGTCCGGCTGCGAAGACGATCGGGAAGATCGCGAAACCGGCAATCAGCGCGACAAGCGTATCTGAGCCCGCCACAATGCCGGATGCCCGCGGGATGTCCGTATCGCGCGCAAGATAGGCACCATAGGTGATCATCAGGCCAACCCCGACGCCAATCGAGAAGAACGCCTGGCCAATCGCTTCCAGGAACGTGTTGAAACCAACATCCTCCCATTTGGGCGTCAGAAGGAATTCAGCAGCCGCACCGCCATCGCCATTGGCGAGCGAGAAGCCCACGACCACGACAAGCATGATGAAGAAAGCCGGCATCAGCACGGTCGCCGCTCGCTCAATACCGCCTTTCACACCGCGTCCGACGATCCAGACATTCGCGGCAAGGAACAGCGCAAGAAGGAAGAGGATATACCATTTCGATGTCATCGGGTGCGCACCGATGCCGATAACGTCGGCGAAATTGGTGCCGGAAGCGGCGGCATCCATGTCGGTGAATTTGCCCTGCACCGCCTGCGTCGTGAACGCCATCAACCAGGCGGAGATCACAACATAGAAGCTGAGAATAAACGACGCCGTGAGCGTGCCGACCCAGCCGACAATGCCCCAGTTGAGGCTTTTTCCTTCGGCGCGGGCGAGCGATTCCACACCTTCTACAGCCGACATGCCCGACTTTCGGCCCATGGCGTACTCAGCCATCAGCAAGGGTAGACCGATGAGGGCCACACAGACCAAGTAGATGATAATGAAAGCCCCACCGCCGTTTTCACCGGCCGTGTAAGGAAAGCGCCAGAAATTGCCGAGGCCAACCGAAGACCCCACGGCGGCCATGATGAAGCCGAACTTCGAGCCCCAGGTCTCTGTCTTGCGGCCAATTTCCATATTTCGCTCCCTCAAGGAAATGATTTTCGCCGGACAGTATCCACGGCGGGATAAAGGTCAACGCTTGGTCGCGCTTCGGGGTTAAATTCCCCCCTGCGCCGCCAACCGCTCTCCACGTCCCAGATGGACTGAGATGATAATACCGAAGCACGCCATTGTCGTGAACATCACGGTGCCGCCATAGGAGACGAGCGGCAAGGGTACTCCCACCACGGGCACGAGTCCGAGAACCATTGCGACATTAAACAGGATGAAGAAAGCCACCGTCGCGACCGACCCTACGGCTGCAAACCGGCCGAACACACTGGTCGAACGCCCCGCAATATAGAGTCCCCAGGACAGGATGATTCCCCAGATCAGCAGCAGCCCCGACGCGCCGAGAAATCCGAACTCTTCGGCGATTACCGTCAAAATGAAGTCTGTGTGCTGCTCCGGGATATAGTCGAGCTGGGCTTGCGTGCCTTCCATGAAGCCCCGCCCTTCCCAGCCGCCCGAACCAATGGCGATCTTGGCCTGCTCGATCTGGTAGCCGTCATCCAACGTGTTGACGGACTCGCCCGTCAGCTGCGCAACGAACGTATCGACGCGCTCCTGCTGGTATGGCTCAAGCACGAACTGGTACACCGGCCACGCGCTGAGAAGCGCGGCGACGACCACAGAAATGATGACGCGGTACCAGAGGCCGCCGAGATAAATCAGCACAAAGCCCGACGCGAACAGAGCGAGCGTGGTGCCGAAGTCCGGCTGTTTGAAAATCAGCGCCGCCGGCACGAGGATCATCAGCAGCGGCGGAAAATGTATGAGAAGCCGGCCTGACTGATAGCTGAGATTGTTGTGATAATAGCGGGCAAGCGCCAGTGTCAGCGCGAGCTTCATGAACTCGGACGGTTGCACGGCGATCGGCCCGAGCGGCAGCCAGCGCTGCGCCCCACCGCGTGTCACGCCAAACAATTCGACACCAACCAGCATGGCGAGCGTGACGAAATAAGCCGGCCACGCGGCCTGCAGCCATACGCGTATGGGCACCAGCGCCACCACAAACATCAGGCCGAGCGCAATCGCGAAACGGACCGCATGTCGCGCGGGAAGCGCTGCTTCATCCGGGTTTGTGAATGTGGCACTGAACAGAGCCGCCGTGCCGATGCAGGCGACCATCACCAGAAGCAGGATGAGGCCCCACGGCAATGACGCGAGCGTCTTGCCGAAGTCGCGGTCCTCAACGCGGACCGAAGAGGCGCTGGATGTCCAGGCCATCAGGGGGCGCCGCGGTCACTGCCGCCGGATGGACGCCCGGCCGTCTGCTGCCACTTTGCGGCTTTGCGGGAATCGCGGCGGATCGCTTCAGCGAGAATGTCGCGTGCGACAGGGGCGGCCGTACTCGAACCACCCTCGCCGTGCTCGACAACTACGGAAATCGCGTATTTGGGATCGTCAGCCGGCGCATAGGCCACGAACAAGGCATGGTCGCGAAGCTTGCGGTCAATCTGGTCACCCTTGAGAACACCAGACCGGCGTTCAGCCTCGGAGATGCGGCGCACCTGCGCCGTACCCGTCTTGCCCGCAAGGCGCGGCCCGCCGAGACCAAGGTCACCGGACCGCCAGGCGGTGCCACCCGCCTCGGATGTGACACCATACATGCCGGCCATCATCCGTTCCATCATCTCCGGATCGAGCGGCGCATCTTCCTTGATCGGCTCGTCAGGGCGTGGACCGTCACCGATGATATAAGGCTCGATGATGCGGCCCTTCGCAGCGATCCGCGCCGACATCAGTGCCAGTTGAAGCGGAGTCGTCGAGAGATAGCCCTGGCCGATACCATAGTTCAGCGTCTCGCCTTCATACCATGGCTCGCCAAGCGCCTTGCGCTTCCATTCATCGTTCGGGACGGTGCCGGAACGGCCACCGGTCAGACCGAGCTCCCAGCGTTGACCAAAGCCAAACTTCTTGGACACTTCAGCAATCTTCTCGACGCCCACGCGGCGTGCGATCTCATAGAAATAGACGTCGCAACTGCCCTTGATGGCCCAATGCATGTTGACCGACCCGTGGCCGCCGCGCTTCCAGCAGTGCCATGTCCGATTGCCGAAACGATAGTAACGATTGCAATGCACACGCATGTTCGGGTCGATACCCGATTCAAGCGCAGCCGTTGCCACGACCATCTTGAACGTCGAACCGGGCGGATAGGTCCCGTCATAGGCCTTGTGATAGAGCGGCGAGCGATCATTCTCACGAAGCAGATTATAGTCTGCGTAAGAGATGCCGTTGACGAAGTCATTCGGGTCGAAGGCTGGCGTCGACACGAAAGCGAGAATGGCGCCGGTCTCGATATCGAGGACGACGGCCGCGCCGCTTTCCTCACCGAACCGGTCAATTGCCGCCCGCTGGAGTTCGGCGTCCACGGTCAGGCCGATATCCTTGCCGGGCGTCGGCGCGAGATCGTCACTGTCCAGTTCACGAATGACGCGGCCGGCTGCATTCGTTTCCAGCCGCCTGAACCCCGGCTCACCGCGCAACCAGCTCTCGGCATGACGCTCGACGCCTGAACGCCCGGTGCGCATGTCGGGATGTTTGAACAGCCGCGTCAGCAACCGAGTCTCTTCGTCGCCAAGCTCTTCAGTCAGACGGGCCAGATCATCCTGACTCGCCTTGGCGACATAACCGAGCACATGGGCGAAATCCCGCCCGCGCGGATAGGAGCGCGTTGCAGCCATATCGACCTGCACCCCGGGAATATTCGCTGCGATAAGCGACATGCGCGCAAAATCTTCATACGATAGCTCGCTGCGCACAATGGCCGACTGGAACGAGGCCTGCTGGCGCGCCTGACGCGCAATTCGCGCCTGCTGCTCAGGCGGCAGATCAATGTGTTTCGCGATCTCGGCGAGCGATGCTTCGAGATTGGGGGTCTGCTCGCGCACGATGGAGACACGCCCTGCCTGACGGTGCGATGCGAGCGGCACGCCGAAGCGGTCATAGATTGTACCCCGGAGGGGCGGGGCAAGATCCAGCTTGACCCCGTTCTCCTTGGCGATCTCCATATAGCGTTTGCCTTCGAACAGCTGCAGCTGTGCGAGGCGCGCGACCAGACCCGAAAACATAAGACCACCGGCAATCCCGGTGGCGACCGTTCGCCGGTTCAGTCGATCATCAAAATCCTTGGGAGAACTCATACCATGCTTCCTGTCATGGGAGTGATGCGGCGTCCGAGATCAAATACCGGCGCCACCAGCATATGCATTATGTAGGTCACGACGAAAGCGCCGACGAGGGGTGACAGTTGCACCATATGTCCGGACGCAAAGCTCGCAAGTAACCAGACCAGGCCGAAGGCTGCTGAATAAAGCAGGATCGGAGCAAGCATTGTTATGATCGGTGCACGCTCACGGTCGAACGCCCGGCTGAGTGCCGCGCTCATGCCGAAGACGCTGAGATTGATGAAGCCGAAGCAACCCAGCGGCGCATAGGCACTGACATCCTGCGCCACGCCGAGGATGACCAGAATGACCATGGGGCGAAAGGCAACGCCGCTACGGCCCCACCCAATGGCGGCCACCAAGGCGGCATACGGCCAGATCAGTTCCTGGCTGAAAAGCGTCTTGGGCGTCAGCCCGACGATCCCGATCAACGCCACAATCAACGTGCCGACAATCAGACGGCTGGTCGGTCCTGCCTCATGCCAGAGACGGGATATGCCAGAGAATGGGCCCTGTTTTTGACGGTTGGCCATGAGCTACGGCGCCCCCGGGTTCTGCGCGCCCTCTGGTTCTGACCCGTCGGATGCGGCTGTCTCGGTTTCGTCGATCGGCTCTTCTTCGATTGGGAATTCTTCCGGTGTCGGAATCTTCATGCTCGGCATCAGGCGCACAAAGCCGCCTTGCGACTCCAGCATTGAGAACTCCACGCGCCGAGCGCCGCCGCGCTGCACAATCTCTCCCACGACAACACCGCGCGGGAAGATACCGCCCTCACCTGACGTCAGTACGCGCTCGCCCAGAATGAACTCGCCTCGCTCGGGCAGGTCGGTCAGCGTTCCGAGGTCATCGCGGTCCCCAAACAGGATGCCACGAAGCCCGCTCGCCTCACCCATGACAGGCACGCGCGAATTGAAATCCGTCACCAACAGCACCCGCGCCGAGCGTTCGCCAAGCTGCACCACCCGGCCCACCAGGCCGCCTTCATTCTCGGCATAGGCTCCGCCTTCGACGCCCTGAAGCCGGCCAGCATTGACAAGAATGGCTTCGCGGAATGGCCCATTGGTCTCAGACGTAATCCGCGCCGTGACACCACGTACGGGAGGTTCGCCCATCACATTGAGCATGTCCTCATAAGCCTCAAGACGCGCCGCCATGGAGATCGCAACAGAGCGATAGCGCGTCAGTTCGCGGACCTGCGCTTCCAGTTCGACGATCCGCGCTTCACGCGCCGCCTTTCCGGTAATCTTGTCCCAGAGACCAGGCCGCGCCGAGCTTGCTAGCTGATCAGCTGCCATGGCGCGCGTCGGGTCGACCATCGCACGCAGTCTTGGAGATGTCTGGAGAAGTAGCACGCCGAAAAGGCCCACGAGAGCAATAAAAAGGGCGTATCGCCGCAATGGGCGACCCTTTAGACGCTTTCCTCGCACACGGGGCATGGACGTCCCTTCTGGCTCCGACCACTCGATTAATCCTGAATTGATCCGGCTGGTTTCGCAACCGGCAAATCAGCGTTGCTGCTCTTAGACTTCCGGCGACAGGACGTTCTTCATCCGCACCAGGTTTTCCAGAACATAGCCACAGCCATTGGCAACACATTTCAGCGGATCATCGGCAATCATCACAGGAAGCTGAGCCTGCTCACGGATCACGACATCCAAGTTGCGCAGCAAGGCACCGCCGCCCGTAAGGACGATGCCGCGGTCGACAATGTCAGCGGCCAGTTCGGGCGCCATCGCTTCGAGCGCCAGCTTGATCGCTTCGACGATTTCACCGACCGGATCGGCTAGCGCTTCTGCCATCATGGCTTCGTTGACTTCAACTTCGTTCGGAACGCCATCTGCCGATCCGCGACCGCGCACGGTCACGGTCAGGCCTTCGCCGCTTTCCGGCGCCTTGGCAGACCCGATTTCCTTTTTGATCCGCTCAGCCGACATTTCACCGATCATGATCTGCTTTGTCTTGCGCAGATAATTCATGATGGCGTGGTCCATCTTGTCGCCGCCGACGCGGACAGACCGCGAGTAGACGATACCGCCAAGCGAGAGAACAGCGACCTCTGTGGTGCCACCACCAATGTCGACGACCATGGAGCCAGCCGGCTCCTCGATTGGCAGGCCAGCCCCGATTGCAGCGGCCATTGGCTCCTCGATCAGCTGCACGTCGCGCGCACCGGCTGCCAGCGCAGACTGGTGAATGGCGCGGCGTTCAACGTTCGTAGCAGAGCTCGGCACACAAATAATGATCAGCGGGGAAACGAAGGCGCGGCGATTGTGCACTTTGCGAATGAAGTGCTTGATCATTTCTTCAGCGACTTCAAAGTCCGCGATCACACCGTCGCGCATCGGACGGATCGCTTCCATATTGAGCGGCGTCTTGCCCAGCATCTGCTTGGCCTGGTTGCCCACCGCGTAGACGACCTTGCGTCCACCCTGGTTCATATACGCAACCACAGACGGCTCATCGAGCTTGATGCCCTGACCCTTGACGTAGACGAGCGTGTTCGCCGTCCCGAGGTCAATGGCCATATCCGTGGAAAGCATGCCGAGGAGGCTACCGATCATTTGCAACGTCGCTTTTCTAGTGGCGCAAACGAAATTTCGTCCGCACGCAGGTGTGGATCTTGATCAGCCCCTTAACACCAATGCCGTTTCCACTCCGTTAACGCA